>NZ_CAMZNA010000003.1:0-427986 GCF_947311885.1 Vibrio sp. St2
TTTGAGCTGAAAGGTCCGATTGACCATGACGCTAACAGCGACAGTGAACGCCTTGATTTCACGGTGGTGGCGACTGAGACCGATGGCGACACAGACCGCATTACCCTGCCTGTGACTATTGGTGATGATAGCCCGAACATCGCATCGGCTGAGGCGTTAATCCTCAATGAGAATGACTTAGCCAGTGGCACTAGCCCGGACGCGACACGCGTGAGCAAAGATGGAGACTTTACCACGCTTGAAGGGGCGGATAAGGTCGTGAGCTACAAGCTTGACCTGACCACTAACCCGATTGATGGCCTGACTTCTCAGGGCAAAGCGGTGACGCTCTCTGAGTCCATCGATGCTGATGGTGTGGCGACGTACACGGCTTCAAGCACTGATGGCGATGTGTTTGTACTGACTTTACGTCCTGATGGCAGCTACACCTTTGAGCTGAAAGGTCCGATTGACCATGACGCTAACAGCGACAGTGAACGCCTTGATTTCACAGTGGTGGCGACCGACACCGATGGCGACACTGACCGTATTACGTTGCCTGTTACGATTGGCGATGATAGCCCGAACATCGCATCGGCTGAGGCGTTAATCCTCAATGAGAATGACTTAGCCAGTGGCACCAGCCCAGACGCGACACGCGTGAGCAAAGATGGAGACTTCACCACGCTTGAAGGGGCGGATAAGGTCGTGAGCTACAAGCTTGACCTGACCACTAACCCGATTGATGGCCTGACTTCTCAGGGCAAAGCGGTGACGCTCTCTGAGTCCATCGATGCTGATGGTGTGGCGACGTACACGGCTTCAAGCACTGATGGCGATGTGTTTGTACTGACTTTACGTCCTGATGGCAGCTACACCTTTGAGCTGAAAGGTCCGATTGACCATGACGCTAACAGCGACAGTGAACGCCTTGATTTCACGGTGGTGGCGACTGATACCGATGGTGACACCGACCGTATTACCCTGCCTGTTACGATTGGCGATGACAGCCCGACAATTCGCTCTATTGACCCATCAAGCACGTTTGTCGTTGATGAAGATGACACGGCAGCAGGTTCTGATTCGTCTGGTGCAGTCGCCGTTGCGACAGGTAGTTTTGTCACCTCACAAGGGGCTGATGGTGTTGTTGCCTATGAGTTGGTAAATATAGCTGATGCACAAGATGGTCTAACGTCTAATGGGCAAGCCGTTACGATTTCTGAGGTGAACGGCGTTGCTGGCACGACCACTTATCAAGGTGTGGCTGGCGGTCAAGTGATCTTCACTTTAGTGCTGTCTGACAACGGTGATTACACTTACACCCAATTGAAAGCTTTGGACCATGCACAAAACAGCGATACGTTGACCATTCCGTTCGATGTGGTTGCGATCGATAAAGACAACGACATCTCACCTGCTGTCCGCCTACCAATTGAAGTCATTGATGATCAACCTGTACTAACGGGGACGACAGGGGAAACATCTGTCGACGAAGATGACCTAGCGGGTATCGGCTCGGATCGCTCAGAAGACACCACGATTAATGGTAACTTCGTCATTGCTGAAGGCGCTGACAGTGTTGTGGAATATGAGTTAACTAATGCAGATGATACGTTAGATGGTTTGTCTGCTGACGGCGAAGCGCTTGAGTGGGCTGCTGTCCAAACCAGTGGCACGACGTTCACCTATACAGCAATGACTGAAAATGGTCATGAGCCAGTATTTAGAATTGTTTTTGATACATCAGACAACAGCTATCAATTTGAATTACTTAAACCTCTTGATCATGCAGACGGTGCGGGTGAAAACAGTGTCCAAATAGACTTTACAATCAAGGCGACAGATTTTGATGGAGATGAGTCCGCTGCGATTACTCTACCTATTACCGTCGTCGATGATGTCCCATTGTTGACTGACCACTCGATTTCTAGAGTTGAAGGTAGTGGTTTCAAGAGAGTGAATATGTTTGAAGCCTCCACTGATAAAGGGGCTGATGACGCTGCTATTACGATGATTGAAGGGACTACAGACGGTACTTCGGTGATTAAATTTGGCGGTGAAAATGGTACCTATGTCGATAGTGTCGATATTCAGTCTGGCAATCAAACGATCAAAGTTTACGAAGAGTATGATACTGGTAACGGAACACGAGATATCCGTGAACTGGGTGAGTTGAGAGTCAACTCTAATGGTGACATCCGTTTCAAAGCGTACGATAACCTAGAACATGATGGTGATACGTTTGATTTTAGTATTGATGTGACTGCGACGGATGGAGATAAAGATACCTCAACGGCGCAATTGGATCTGACCATCGTCGATAGGAAAGCGTCAGCAATCGCTCTCAAAGTTACGACTTTCGAAGAATCTGGTCGTGATCCGTCGATTGACTACGATCCAAATAATCCGAATACCGTTGATACCGCTAACGTTCAGGATAACCAGAGCGGTATCACTGGTCTTGACTCTCCAACACAGATTTTGCTTCAAGCGAATTTGTATGATGCGGATAACAACGAATCTATCGGTGGCATGACGATCAAGGCGGGAGATCACCACGGTACCTTCTACTACTTTGACGGCAGCCAATACGTCGAACTTGAACCAAACAACAGAGGCAAAATCTACATTGATGGCTCTTTGATTGATCAGACATCGAGTGTGAATGGCGATGGCGATCAAATCACCACGATCACCAACCTGTATTTTGTACCGGACAGAAACTACTCGACCGATGAATCAGGTATCCAGATCAAGTACCAGCTTGAAATTGACAATGATGGTACGTTGGATCATAAGCTGAATTCGAGCTTCAGAATTGAAGTGGAAAGTGTCGCCGATATTGCCACCTGGGATGATGCCAATAGCACCTACGAATACACGCTAACAGAGGATGGTGCTCATCAGACGCTCAACTTGAGTGCGGTGACACAAGATACCAGTAATCCAGAGACGATTACGTACCGTCTTGAAGTGACTCAAGGTCAAGGCGAGTTTGAGTTACTGGATGCATCAGGAAACGTCATTGCAGAGTCATCTCCAGGCGTTTATCTGATCAGCTCTGATGACATCAACAGTGTTCAGCTAAATCCGAGGGATAACTTCTCTGGAGCGATTAAGTTTGACGCAAAAGCATTGACCGAAGAAAGCTCCAATGCTGTTTCTGGCAAAGAAACTGCCGAGTCCGTTGTGCAAGAGCTGGTATTCAATGTCACGCCAGTAGCGGATGAGAGTAGTTTCTCGGTCAATCGTATTTCCATTTTTGAGGATAATGCAGCGAGTCAGAACACAGTCGATCCCGACGCAGATCATGAACCGTTTACACTCGACAAAGTCATCACGCTCAATTCAACGGCTGACATCGATACTCCGGGAGATACTTCTGAAGTCCTGTATGTCCGTTTATCTGATTTCACTGACGAAAATGGTCAGCCGCTAACTGGTTTTGAAGTGCGTTGGGTGGGTTCAGGTGATCCACTACCCCTGATTACTGATGCTAGTGGTAGCTACTATGAGATTGCACAATCTGACTTAGACAAAGTCGAGATTCAGCCACCTCTGCATTCCAACGAGAACTTTACCTTTGAGGCGACAGGTGTGGTGAAAGATACCGCAACGCTTGGCGACGGTTCTCAGGTCACTGATGTGGTCGAAATGGGTGCAGGTAAAACCGTTCATGTGTCGGTGAAAGGTGTCGCTGACATCCCTTACATTCCCGATGTACCAGATGTTCCTGACACTGGTGCTGAGCTTGATACTTGGTACAGCTACACAGACGGTAATGGCAATGCAGGTGCGCAGGTTGTCATTAATGAAAACTCCAGTATTGAGCTGAGTTTTGCCGTCCTGTCGGGTGAAGAAAAAGATGGTGTCAATGATAACTCTGAATCGATAACGGTACTTCTCTCGGATATTCCTGATGGCGTTCAATTGTACGACAGTAATGGTGGTGCAATTGACTTGGTATATGTAGGTAGTGATGCTAATGGCCCTATTTATCAGGCCAATATTACTCAAGAGCAATACAGTTCAGGTATTACGGTTGAACCGCCAAAACATTCGACGGAAGACATTAACATAACGACGAAAGTTATCGTTACGGAGAATGACGGCCACATCAGAGAAGTTGACGGCAGTATTCTGGTTAAAGTTGTTCCTGTTATTGATGCCGGTGGTAGTGATGACGCTTACAGTAGGACTTCTACAGGTAACGAAGACAGCTTTATCGTCGTCCCTTGGAATCTGCAAAATGCAGAGAATCCTGACAGAGCACCAGATACCAATGATCGTGATTATGAGTTCGTCTCATCCATTGCTATTTCAGGTTTCCCTGAAGATGTTGAGATTACGATCGATGGCGTTCCAGTGGCTAACTACACAGGCGGCACCGCGATTTATGATGACGTTACCAATACATTGACGATCACTGGGTTGGACGAAAACTCCAGCCAACCTGTCGTGCGTGTTAAGCCGCCAGAAGACTCTAGCGTTGACATGAACTTACAGAGCAAATTGGTCATCGAAGAGCATGACGCCGATAATAATGGGGACAGTGTTGCCCCTAAAGAAGTGACGGGTTCACTCACCGTTGTGGTTAGGCCAATTGTTGAGAGTGATGGTGATCTTCAGGTTAAATCTAATAATGCTGTTGTTACCACGATTGACGATGCAGATGATGATGGTCGTATAGACTTCACTATCAACGATCAAAATGGTGATGCGAATATTATTGTCTTTGAAGATCTTGATCCGAGTTCGGATGAACTAGTCAAAGAAGTGGTGGTTCGTTTTGTCGGTATTTCAGGCGATGATTTGGATCAACTGTTCGTCACAGGTGCTGTGAATAATGGTGATGGCTCTTGGACAGTCACTGACGAAGAAAACTTCAGCATTGTCGCCCCTGATGGCCTAAATTACACCGATAGTAATGGGTTACCGAGCAGTACCTTGACCGTTGAGTTTGTCGCTCAGGTTTACGATAAAGGTGATGAAAACGAGAATGGCCCAGTGAGTCAGAAATCGACCACTGTGGATCTTACTTTCCCGACTGATGTTATTGAGCAAAACAGCGAAGCTGCGGTTATTGAGCAAGTGACAACTCCAGACGCCATTATCACAGGAGTCGAAGACAACTACGTTGACCTTAGTAGTCAGCTAAGCAATGTTGTCCAAATTGGTGTCGATGGTAGCAATGTGAGCACTGCGGATCATGTCGCGGACCAGTTCACCATTGTGATTGACCCGAACGATATTCCGGCAGAAGTAAGTGGTCTGAAGGTCATCGGGGCTGAGTACGATTTCGCCAATAATCTTTATCTGTTTGAGGCAACCATCAACCCTGACGGCAGTATTTCTATTCCTGATGGCCTAAAACTAGAACTGCCTGAAGATTATGCAGGTGACTTCAACTTGCCTATTACCTTTGTCACCACGGATAAAGCATCAGGTGATGAGAATCGTGTTGAGCTTAATATCCCTGTCGCTGTGACACCGGTAGTTGATATAGCGCCGGGAGCGGGCGAGCAGGGGCAGCCTCTCGACAGCGATGTCACTCCTGAAATAAGCCTGAGTGCGACTTCAGTTGAAAAAGGCACGGGTACTCAGCTGGACGCTAATGCACTGGAAGATAATCTTATCAAGTTAGATCTTGATATTGATTTGGCAGATGTTCGCAACGATAGTCATCAAGGCCAAGAAACACTGACGAGAGTTGAAATCACGTTACCTGATTCTAGCTTGGGTTATTTCGCTGATGTGAATGGCGACCCGATTCAGCCAGACAGCAGTGTGTTTGTCGTTGATTCTAACGATCCTGCGGTTATTCAGGCGGCATTGGATGGCTTGTACTTTGTACCTAGAGAAAACTATCCTACGGATAGCAGTGGTAATTCAATCTCCTTTACAGTGAAAGGCACGGTGGTCGACCAAACCACTTTTGATACCACAGGTACGACGCAAGTTTCCAATACGAGTAGTGAGCGCACCTTCACGCAGAACGTGGACATTGATATCACGCCGGTCCTAGATACTGTCACTATGCCAACCGCAGCGGACAATATCGTTGTGGTTGGTGATGAAGATACCGACATTTCGCTCACTTCAGGTGGTTCTGGATTGTCGATCGCATTGAATGACACGGATGGCTCAGAGCAATTCCTTTCAGCCAAACTAACGGGTGTGCCTGATGACTTTACGGTTAGCAGTACTTCGTCTGACTTTGTAGTTAAGAACAGTGGTGGTGGTGAATGGGTCATTCAATTGACTGATCCGAGCGTAACAGAAATCGATATGTCAGCGATTTCGATTCGCCCAGCTGAGCATTTCAGTGGCACTGCCGATATTGGAATTACTGTGTTTACACAAGAGCAGCTGTTACAAGCGCCGACTGCACATCAAGGGCAATTCAGCATTGATGTTACCCCTGTTGGCGATGTGGTAGACATTGACCCAACAAGCAGTGTGACTGGTAATGAAGGTGAGAATATCGACATTGCGATCAACGCGAGTATCGTTGATAAAACCGATCTGTTACCAGGTGACTCTGCTCAGGATCAGCCAGAAACATTGTTAATTACTGTTGAGCAAGTACCGGACGGTGCGACGATTTACTACCCAGATGGTGTGACACCTGCGACCAATTTAGGCAATGGTAAATGGGAGCTGCGTGTCGATGCTCAGGAAGTCGACAAGATTGTGTTTAATTCCGGGGATCACAACAAAGGGACTTGGAATGAAGATAGCCTGAAAATTACCGTCCAATCGGTGGATAAAGATGCGGATGGCAATGAATATCTTGGTCCGACAACGAATCAGGTCTTTGATGTCGCCGTTGATGTTGAAGCGGTGAATGACCGCCCAGAGTTCAACAATATCGCTGATATTCAGACCGCAGAAGATACTGTCGTGGCGATTAAAGGCTTCACGGTGTCCGATGTGGATTCTAGCCTTGATGATCCCGATGCTGAATACACGTTGACTTTAAATGTAGATAGCGGCGAGCTATTCCAAAACACCACGATAGCAGCTAACAATGGGCTCACCGTCTCGGTGGATGCATCAGGCCAGACTGTGACAATTACGGGTAAAGTCGCTGACGTCAATACGGCTCTTGCTCAAGACCTTGTTACATTCAAGCCGGATGAAAACAGCAATGATTTGATCGACACTGATGGCGTTAAAGTGACGGCCCACATCGACGATCAAGGCAACGTGGGTTCGGTGGATGCTGCAAACCCAGATACCTCAAACACCAACGAAACGTCATTCGTTATTCATGTCTCTGAAGTGAATGACGAGCCTCAAGCGGGTGATCTTGACCTAGGGGATATTCTTGAAGAAGGCAGTATTCAGATCACCGCCGCGCAGTTGATTGCCGCCAGCAATGACATTGATGGTGATGATTTGGTGGTTAAGTCAATCTCTGTCCCCGCAGAGCAAGGTACGCTGACTCTTAACCCAGACGGTGTTTCTTGGACGTTTACGGCAGCAGATGACTTTAATGGTGATGTGTCCATCAGCTATACCATTGAGGACAATGGTGCAACGAACGGGGTCAATGACTTCCTTCAAGATACAGGTACGGTTTCATTGTCTGTGATAGGGGTAAATGATAAGCCTGAGATTGATGTGGACGACATTACGACCATCATCAATGAATCTTCGGGCCAGTTGATCGGTGGAATCTCCGTCAGCGATGCTGACTATGTCGATGCATTTGCTAATGATGCTATGACTGTCACGCTCAGTGTCGATTTTGGACAGCTGAATGTAACCATACCTGCGGGCTCTTCTATCACAGCGACTCCGTCGTCAGGCAGTTCAATTACATTGACGGGCACTATTGGTGAACTGAATGCCCTGCTGGATTCTCCATCTGCCGGCACAGGTGTAACCTTTGATGCGACGCACGCCCCATCTGACAGCGTGATGCTCACCATTACTGCAACGGATTCAGGCAACCCTTCAGGCATGGTGATGTCGGAAACAACGCAAAAACCGATCACGATTACGCCTGTTGCCAACGCGCCAACTCTATCGATTGCGCCAGATAACAATTATGTGAAGAACATTAATGCCAGCCTTACAGCAAGCAATAATGGTATCGCTCTACTGGGGATCGTTGCGGCACTCACGGATGTCCATGAAGCTCTATCTCTGGAGTTGTCGGGACTTCCTGCTGGATCAACGGTGGAAACATCGTCAGGAACACTGGTTCCAGTGGACGGTAAAGTTGTTGTGCCTGCAGATGATATTGATAGCGTCTCTATCGTCGGTGCACAGGAAGGGGCACATACCATTCAATTGACAGCGGTGTCGACTGAAACGGATAGCTCTACGGCTGAATCAGCACCTATTGATATCAACCTTAACGTGACCAATGATATCTCCGATATTGATGTTTCTTCCTCTAGCCAAGATAACCAGCTATTGGGAAGTGACGAAGGTATAGAGTTGCAGGCGGGTTCCGGTGACGACCGAATCGAAGGAGGAGCTGGCAATGATACGCTTATTGGTGGTGCTGGCGACGACACCTTACTAGGCGGTGCTGGTGACGATATTCTTGATGGTGGTTTAGGTTCAGACATTCTGACAGGTGGAACTGGTGAAGATACCTTTATTTGGCATGAAATTGATGATGGTGCGACGGACACTATTACCGATTTCAGTATTGCTGAAGGAGATCAGATTGACCTGCGTGAAGTGTTACCTGAACTGAAGCAAGCTAATGTGGATATGGATACTTTACTGTCCCATTTGGATGCAAAGTTAGTTGATGGAGATGATATTGAACTTAAAGTGCACCCTGATGGCAATGGAAATGGAGAGCAAACTATTCTGGTGGAGGATTTAGGTCAACAAATTGACTTCAACAGCATGGATTCGTCGCAAATTATATCGACTTTGCTTGATCAGCACATTATCGTCCACGATCAGTAATTCTGGATAGAAAAGCGCCCTCAACCTCGTTCAGGCTAGGTTGAGGGCGCTTTGTTTTATCTCATGCTTTTAACCGATAACAACCTGGCCTAGCACGTACCCTAGGCAACATGCCCCAATCACACCTATCAAGCCGACAGACATAAATGAGTGGTTGAAATACCACTTACCGATTTTAGTTGTGCCGGAAGTATCAAAGTTTACCGTGGCGATATCTGAAGGGTAATTCGGGATGAAGAAATAGCCGTAAACGGCAGGCATCAAACCAATCAATAGGGCAGGATCTAAGCCGAGCCCTAGACCGACAGGGAGCATCATACGAGCAGTCGCTGCTTGAGAGTTGACCACAACAGAGACGATGAACAGCGCCAGAGCGAATGTCCAAGGGTAGCTGGTCACCATTTCGACGATACCCGAACGGAATTGAGGCATGGCATATTTAAAGTATGTGTCGGACATCCATGCAATACCAAAGATGGCAATAGCTGCGACCATACCAGACTTAAAAACCACGCCGTTGGGGACATCGCGGGGGTCGGTTTTGGTTGCCAACAAGATTACACCACCAAAACACAGCATCATCATCTGGATAATGACGGACATTTTTATTGGCTTATCGCCCTCAACAACGGTGCGTATTTCCGGCACCATCGCAATAATGACAATGGTTACGATAGATGCAAGGAAGATTAGCACTGCGTTGCGAGCCGATGCAGGTAGCACTTCATCGAGAGAAGTAGCTGTTGTGCTCTCGATACGCTTGCGCCATTCGGGATCTTGGAGTCTCGCTTGATATTCTGGGTCATCGTTCAGCTCTTTTCCTCGCTTCAGGCTATAGAGAGACATCAGCAGAGTACCAAACAGCGTTGCAGGAACTGTCACCATCAGGATGGATAGCAAAGTGATGTCATGCTGAATGTCAGCAAGCTGAGCGAGGTAGTAGACCACAGCCGCCGATATAGGTGACGCGGTAATCGCTATCTGAGAAGCCACTGAAGAAGCAGCCATGGGTCGCTCAGGACGAATACCATTTTTCAACGCCACATCCCCAATGATAGGCATGATCGAATAGACAGCATGACCAGTACCTAAGAGAAAAGTCATTGAGTAAGTGACGAAAGGAGCGATGAGTGTCACGCGTTTGGGATTTTTGCGCAGAAGTCTCTCTGCCACTTGCAGCATATACTTCAGGCCACCAGCAGCTTCCAAGATAGAGGCACAGGTTACCACCGCAAGGATGATCAACATGACCGTCACAGGTGGCGATGTTGGTGGCATCTTAAAGATGAAGACCTCGATCACCAACCCAATTCCTGATACGACACCTAAACCGATACCACCATAGCGTGAACCGATATAGAGCATTAACAGCAGGAAGAGAAACTCAAAATACAACATAGAGTAATTCCTTAAAATTATTGTGGATAATGACATTGTCAGAAGCTGACGGATAATTTCTTCGCTGATGGTCACACAATACAGATGAGCAAAAATGGAAAGTGCTTTCTAAGACGTTGCTCACAGGGATATCAATGCAACTTACTGACGGTTAACAATAATTTCACACAATTGGAACGCTATAGATAAGTAGCGGCTAAGTTGTAATGTGCTTTTGGAAAGTCGTTCTTCTTAGTAGAAGAATGTATTTGCATACAAGTGTGGCGGATTATAATTGGAATAATAACTCAAATATTGTTTAGCAATTATTTTATATACTCAAAATTGAGACAACTTAGATTACATCAATAAGATAACCTATAGCCGATTTATAGTTTGGAAAAATATATATAAAATTTGGTTAGTCGCTATGGAAAGTATGCCTTCGATCCTTATTGTTTGTATGGGTAATATATGCCGATCACCACTTGCTGAAGTTGTTCTGAAAACAAAAGCACAGCAGCGTGGCTTAGTACTCAATATTGCCAGTGCTGGCACTATTCGAGATCAGGTTGGCAACTCGCCAGACAGACAGGTTCAATCATTAGCGAGCCAGCACGGTTATGACCTGAATGGTTTGACTGCAACACAAGTGACGAAAAATGATTTTTCTAACTATGACATGGTGTTAGCAGCAGATAAGGCAAACTTGGCTGCGTTATATGACCTCTGCCCTAGGGAGTACAGAAACAAACTTGCGTTGTTTCTTTCGTATTCCGATGTTGATGAAAAAGAAATCCCCGACCCATATAAAGGGAGTCAAGTTCGTCACCAGAAGGCCTTTGAGCTGATTGAACAGGGAAGTGACGGTGTACTCAATTATATTACGTCAATAGCGGCATAAATTTAATTTTTCCAGTTATTAAAAATGAGACACATCAGAAGAACTGTTTATTAATTGATATTGAGTCTTTCTTATATATAAGACTCTTTTTTATTTTTGTATTTATTTTCCTATTGTCTTGCCGGGCTCAGGTTCGGTTGGGTAAGTATTATTTGAATTTTTATCGATAGCGATAAATGACTCTTGGCTTAATTCAGGGAACAAGTGTTGTGAAAAAGGTTTTGATTACGTTTGGTACGCGACCAGAAGCAATAAAAATGGCGCCTTTGGTTCATCAAATGAAAAGTGATTCTCGATTTGAAACCAAAGTATGTGTAACTGGGCAGCACAGAGAAATGCTGCATCAGGTATTAGAGCTTTTCCACGTCGAACCGGACTATGACCTCGATATTATGGAACCGGGTCAAACACTGACAACGGTGACAACCAAGATTTTAACGGGGATGGAAAAGGTTCTTAGCGAATTTAAACCTGATGTTGTTTTGGTTCACGGTGACACGGCAACAACTCTGGGCGCGACGCTCGCCTCGTATTACCAGCAAATTCAGGTTGGCCATGTTGAAGCTGGTCTTCGAACTGGAAACATCTACTCTCCATGGCCTGAAGAAGGGAACCGAAAACTTACAGGTTGCCTAACGAAATTCCATTTCGCGCCCACAAAAACCTCTTTACAGAATCTGGTTGATGAAAACGTGCCTGCCACGGATGTTCATGTGACGGGTAATACGGTTATCGATGCGCTGTTCATGATCCGCGACAAGGTTGAAAACGATTCAGATCTTAGAGCGACACTAGACAGCGTGTTCCCAATGCTTGAATCCGACAAGAAACTGATTCTGGTGACTGGTCATAGAAGAGAGAGCTTTGGTGGCGGCTTTGAGCGTATCTGTCAGGCGCTGTCTGATACGGCATTGCGTCATCCAGATTGCCAGATCTTGTATCCGGTTCATCTAAACCCGAACGTACAAGAACCAGTCAATCGCTTACTCAAAAACATTCCAAACATCCATTTAGTGGAGCCTCAACAGTATCTGCCATTTGTTTATCTGATGAATAAGGCTCACATCATATTGACGGACTCTGGCGGTATACAGGAAGAGGCTCCATCTCTCGGTAAACCCGTTTTGGTTATGCGAGATACCACTGAAAGACCTGAAGCTGTGGAAGCGGGAACGGTCAAACTGGTAGGTACGGACAGCGATTTGATTTGTCGCGAGCTCACTCAGCTTTTGACTGATCAAACAGCCTATGAATCCATGAGTCAGGCCCACAACCCGTATGGTGATGGGCAGGCTTGTCAAAGAATTGCAGATATTTTAGCGCTTTAAAGATTAAGGAACACACAATGTTTAACAAGGTTTCAGTTGTAGGCTTAGGCTATATCGGCTTACCAACAGCTGCGGTTATTGCTTCACGCGGAATTGAAGTTATTGGTATTGATGTCAATCAGCATGCGGTGGACACCATCAATCAAGGTGAGATTCATATCGTTGAGCCGGATTTGGATATCGTTGTTCGCAGTGCTGTAATGACAGGTAAACTAAAGGCAACAACCGTTCCTGAAGCAGCCGATGCGTTTATGGTTGCGGTTCCAACACCATTTAAAGGTGACAACCACGAGCCTGATTTGAGTTACATAGAGAGTGCCGCAAAGGCAATTGCACCAGTGCTTGAAAAAGGCAACTTAGTGGTTTTGGAAAGTACGTCACCAGTGGGTGCTACTGAGAAAATGGCTGGCTGGTTAGCAGAAGCTCGCCCTGAGCTGACGTTCCCACAGCAAAGCGGAGATGCTGCTGATATTAAAGTTGCACATTGCCCTGAGCGCGTATTACCGGGTTATGTTCTACAGGAATTGGTTAGCAACGATCGCGTGATTGGCGGCATGAGCGATGCCTGTAACAAGCGTGCAGTTGAACTATACCAAACCTTTGTGCGCGGAGAATGTATTCTTACGAATTCTCGTACGGCGGAAATGGCTAAACTGACTGAAAACTCATTCCGTGATGTGAACATTGCTTTCGCCAATGAACTGTCCCTTATTTGTGAAAAGTTGAAGATCAATGTTTGGGAATTGATCAAGCTTTCTAATCGCCATCCACGCGTAAATATTCTTAATCCAGGACCTGGTGTCGGTGGACACTGTATCGCTGTTGACCCATGGTTCATCGTCAACAGCTGCCCAGATGAAGCAAAAGTGATTGCAATGGCTCGTGAAGTTAACGATGGCAAGCCTCTTTGGGTGATTGATCAGGTTAAACAAGCCGCGGATGAATTTAAAAAGCCAGTGATCGCGTGTTTAGGCTTGGCGTTTAAAGCCGACATTGATGACCTGCGTGAGAGCCCTGCGCTGGACATTACCACTCAGCTTGCCAATGAAAATGTTGGGCAGGTGATTGCTGTCGAGCCTAACATTTCTTCGCTGCCGGAAAACCTCGTTAAAGCGGGAGTTGAATTTATGGATCTGGAGCGTGCTCTTGAAGTAGCGAATGTGGTTGTGGTCCTTGTCGATCATAAGCAGTTTAAAGCCGCAGACAAACTCGCTTTCAGTAAGAAAGTGGTCATTGATACAAGAGGTGTTCTGGCGTGATATGAATCAGAGAGTGAAGTGGCTCAGTCATTCACTCTCTGAGCCTTCTCGCTAAAGGTTCGATGATGAAAAAAGTCCTACTAGTGATGCCATTGAGTACCCTTAAATGGGGAAGTGATAACGCCGGTGGCGTTGACTCCGTCTGCCAGCAAATAGTTCAGTCACTTGAGCTCAGCGCGCCTAAAGGTTTTGAGTATGAAATTCTGGCGATCAAAGTGGGTTCGTCGCAACAAGAGTTAAACAAAAGAATTCAACTCAATGAGCGAACTCATATCACTTTCATACCCAAGAAAGGGAAAGTATTTGGACTACCTGTACCAGGGTTTGTTTTTCAGAACGTTAAGCTAAGTGAGCTTGCTTGTCGCTTTCAACCGGATGTGATTCATAGCCATCTACCGAGTCTTCCACTACTGCCAAATCGTAAAGCTAGTTCAGTAATTACACTGCACTCACTAGGAAAGGTAGGTCGAAAAAGTCGCAGTTGGCTCAATAACTTAATTTTTGAAACTTTACTGCCTGCTTTCAGTTTACGTTCTGCCAATAGATTGACTTACGTCGGTGAAGCTTTGTACGAGCCACTGTCAACTTCAATGCGTGGAAAGGCACACAAAGTGAGAAACCCAATCAACGATGCTTTCTTTAAACAGAATACGCGTTCTGTTTCTGATTCGTTGCGCTTAGTGACCTGCTCATTGATTTCTCCTAATAAGCAAGTTGATCAGATCATCAGGCTGGTAGCTCAGATATCAAATACTATCAATGTTGAGCTAAAGATCATTGGCCCTGTCGATGAGAATTATGCCAGAGAGCTTAACATGCTGGCAGAAGAGTTAGGTGTCTCGGAAAAAATGGCTTGGCTTGGCCCGATGAATGTTGAACAGATTAAGCAGGTTTATGCAGACTCTGATGTTGGAGTATTTCTTTCGCGAGAGGAAACATTTGGTCTTGCACCATTAGAAAAGCTTGCCTCAGGTCTGCCTGTGATAGCGACCAAAGTGGGTATCTTGCAGGAAGAAGAAACCTACTTCCGTGCTGTTGGTGTGCAATACACATTGGCCGATGGCTCTGACAAGGAAACTGAAAACGTTTTGCAGTTTTTGCGCAATCTACCTGTGGTGGATACTGAATCTTTGAAAGCGAAGTTTTCATCACGTGCGGTGGTCGATGAATATCAAAAGCTCTACGGAGAGTTGTTGTGATCAAAAAGCTGCTCACTTATGCTCCTGTTCAGATCTTTTCTGCTCTAAGCCTATTTGCACTTATAGCAGTACAGACTCGCTTTCTTTTGCCGCAAGAGTACGGCTTTCTCGCTGTCTTGATGGTGATTGTTGAAGCGTCACGTTCAGTATTAATTCAGTGGATCAACAATTGCCTTATTCGCTTCTATCCGAGTGCGGAACGGGATCGGCAGAAGCAGATCAGCGCGACAGTTGTTCGTTGGTTGATTGGTAATATTCTCTTCTCTTTCTTTGTCATTGTTATTTTGGTCGCGTTATTGACTGAGTTTGAATGGAGCGTTTTTTTTGCGGTTTACGCCTTTTTTGTCGCTAAAGCTCTTTATCTGTTTTCGATTGAGTATGCGCGTGTGAACCAAAAGTCCGGCCACTACCGCCGGTCTGTAATGACTCAAGCAGTCATGTCGATACTCACAACCGTGTTATTCCTATCATTTTTTCCCGCTTTAGAAATGGCGTTGCTGTCTTTAGTCGTGAGCTATTCGATAGGAGCTGCGATGTGTGTTGGTGCTGGAGCGTGGCATCGAAAAGTGACGCCTGAAACTGCGCTTAAAAAAGAGCTGTTCTCCTACGGCGCACCGCTTATGTTGTCTGGCCTGCTGGGCATACTGGCAGCGAGAAGTGATCGTCTTTTTATTGCCAATCTCACTGGGCTTGAACAAGCAGGGCAGTATGCTGCGATTGCGAATCTATTGTTCGGCATTATGGCGTTGGTTTTTATGGCTATTGCTCTACCGCTTTATCCAGAACTCACCAAGCTTACCGAAGACAGAACACGCCTAATTGCAAAGCACAAGATGTATAGCGGATTACTGTTTGCACTCAGCTTGCCCGCGACTACTGGTCTGTGTTTGCTAGCTCCGGCACTAGTGGGTATTTTCCTTGGTGACGCCTACGCAGATATCGACCTAACAACGTTTTACTTGGTAGCCGCTGCCGCTTTACTGTTTAACTTACGTGCGCATTTCTTTGATCATGGTTTGCAGTTCACCCTACAAACCAAGTACGTGCCTTTGATTATGGCGACTGTTTTATTCGTTCAAGTGCTGGCAGCTTTTGCTCTTATTCCTCAACTTGGCGCGCAGGGAGCAGCAATCGGCATTCTATTGGCCATGTTTGTTGGCCTGTTGCTAACCGCCTTTGTTGGTTGGAAGGCTGGATATCGATACCCGGCTCCTCAATCTGCGCTAAAAACAGTTACCGCATCAGGTGTGATGGCGTTAGCGATTCTTGTTGTCCAGCCATTCCTTGGGCAAATTAACGATGTCTTGGCTCTAATTGTCTCGATTAGTATTGCTTTAGTCGTTTATGGCTTAGCGCATTTGCTGTTGAACAGCTTTGAGGTTCGCTCATCTCTACTCAAGCTAAGGAGTAGACAAGGTGCTGTCTAAGATCTATTTATTGCCTTTTGTCGCTATTACATCAGCGATTCTTCTTGGCGGTTACATGTTAGAAGATCTTGGTGTGCCGTACGTATCTCAAGGGGGCTCACCGCTGTTTAAGATCCATTTGTACTCTTATCTGGTTTTGATGGGGTTTGGGTTGGTTTTTCTGTTTGATGGGGTGAAAGGAATTTCTCAACGGTTAGGCAGCTATTACCGTTTTTGGCTGATTGCTTTGGCATGTAATGTTTTCGTGATCCTATATGGTTTTGCCATTCATGGTTCTTCAGGGATGGCCTATTTGGTCAATACGTTTTTAGCACCAGTTTTGATCGTGCCGTTACTGGCTTACCTTAGTGATAATCAAAAATCGTTTCTGCTCAAACTGATTGCCTATCTAATATTACTTAACTCGCTTGTGGCTGTGATGGAATACATGCTCCATTTTCGTCTGGTCAAGGTTGAGTTCCAGGAGTTTTCATTCTTTCGCTCAACGGCATTTCTTACTCACCCTCTTAACAATGCGTTGATCACGGTCAGCATTGCGCTACTCATCGCCAACAAAACCAAGCTACCAAGTTTTGTGTATATGTTGATCGTTGCGTTAGCGTTATTCGCGTTTGGTGGTAGAGCTGCGTTAGCCATCTTTATTTGTGCGGTATCCGTGTCTTTTGCTCCCATGCTGTGGAAAGCCATCACGCAGGGCATCCCTGACAATAAACAAAAAATCGCATTATTCATGCTGGTTGGATATTTCGCTTTCTGGGCTGGCGCGTACCTGCTGGTTGAGTCTGGAATTACGGAACGAATTGCATCAAAACTCTATATTGATGGCAGTGCGTCAGCACGATTAAACGTGTTTTACCTCATTGATCAACTTAGCCTTCGTGAATGGTTGCTGGGTGCAACCCATCGTTTGATGGAATCCATTGAGCTTTATATTGGCATCAATGTAATCGAAAACTATCTCATTGGCTGGATATTCACCTTTGGACTCGTAGGAACTATTCCCTTGTTCTTAGTGGTTTATGTACCACTTACTTATTTTGCGATGACAGGAAACCTTATTGAAAGAATGAGCGTTTTCTCTTTTGCTGTAATCAGCATCACTAACAACTCGCTGACGACGAAAACACCGACCTTGCTATTGCTTTTCACCTGTTTGTACTTAAGCAAGTCATTGAGAGAAAAGTTGTCAGCTCCTCAAAATTCTCAATTAAATTCGGGTTACTCACATGCCTAATGCTATTGCCATCTATCGAATTGCTCGCTGGTTTTATCTGAAGAAAATCCCGCTGATTCCAAAGCTATTCCAGCTGTTTATTTTTATGTTCTATAACTGCCGAGTGCCCGTTAAATGTCATATCGGAAAAGGGAGTTTTTTCGTCGTTAAAGGTATCGGCGTATCGCTGCATGACAAAACGGTAATTGGTGAGCAGTGCAGTATTGGTATTGGTTGTAAAACGGTGGGCAAAGGGCCGTTTAAAGAAGTCCCTAATGTAGGTGACCGTGTGTTTATCGGCCCAGGAGCAGTGTTGGTTGGGCCGATCGTAGTTGGTGACAACGCGATCATCGGCGCAAACAGTGTGGTGACAAAAAGCGTCCCAGAAGGTGCCATTGTTGGTGGGATTCCAGCCAAAATTATTGGATGGGTAAAAGACAACGATTATGACATCCATGACAATCGTTCTGACGTTGAAGGGACAGCCCCATTCCTTCAGGACCTCCGTGGTTAGGGGATAGTAACGTGTACACCTCGTCGATATATAAGAAATCGCCAATATTTATTCAGAACGTAATGGTGTCTTTACGAGACTTAGTGCGTGCAGCCATTCGTAGTGAAAAACGTGTCGCAGGTTTGAAGAGTCAGCTTAGAGAAAACGAATACTCTCATGATGCACTCAAGATCTTTTGTGATTCGCAACTTGAAGCGGCATTGTTACGCGCAAAAAGCACTGCTGCTTACGGAACACATCAACAGCTAGACCAGTTTGCGTTTATTGACAAACAAGATGTCAAAGCCTCACCGGACGCTTTTCTCAACACACAGCTCAACCCTAAAGTGACAGTGAAGGGCAGTACTAGTGGCACAACAGGTACGCCTCTATCGATCCCACAAGACCTCAATTCGGTGCTTAGGGAGCAGGCGTTTGTCTCTCGTCATTTAGAGTGGGCTGGCTACCAAAAAGGCGACAAGCGAGCGTGGATTCGCGGTGATGTAGTCGTGCCACTATCTCAGAAAGTTGGCCCTTATTGGCGCTATTCAGTTTTTGAAAACATGATTCTAATGTCGTCGTTTCATCTGACAGCGGATGCGATTCCGGGTTATCTGACAGCAATGGAAGACTACGGTGTCGATATTATTCAAGCGTATCCATCCTCAATCGCTACGCTAGCCAAGTTCCTAGAAAGCAAGGACTTGTATTACCGAGGCAAATTGAAATCGATCGTGACCTCCTCAGAATCTCTCTCACAAGAAGATCGAGAAGTAATTGAGAAACGTTTTCAGTGCAAGGTGTTTGATTGGTATGGGCTGTTTGAGCGTGTCGCAGCGATTGGTAGTTGTGAACATGGCAATTATCACCTTATTTCTGATTACTCGCATGTTGAATTTCTAGATAGTGGTGATGGCAAGCACGAGATTGTTGGCACGAACTACAATAATGCACTTTATCCCCTCGTACGCTACCGCACTGGGGATCACGTTGTTTTGGCAAATGAACAACGTTGCCCATGTGGAAGAACATACCCTGTTATTGAGAAAATCGAAGGACGCGTTGGTGATTTTCTGCTCGGTGAAGATGGTCAGAAAATCCATATTCTTAACCACATACCAAAAGGTATAGAAGGCTTAATAAGCTGCCAGTTTGTTCAAGAAAAAGCAGAATCAATCAAAGTATTAGTTGTCGTTGACGAAGCCAAGTTTACGAAGCAGCAGGAACAGCAACTCATCGCCAACACTAACGAGCGTGTAGGACAAAGCATTACAGTCGATGTTCACAGAGTAGATGCATTACCCAGAACGAAAAATGGCAAGGTGCGTCAGGCCGTATGCAGCGTGGAGAGCACATTTTGAAAAAGACCATCAATCTGACCATTGCAACTGATATCAAAGGGCAGGGCGGAATTGCAACTGTATTGGGCGTTTACCAACAGTCCGGGTTCCTTGCTGACAATGCGGTAAGGCTGATTGCAACTCACTCTACCAACAATCGACTTGGGCGCGTTGGAGCATTACTGCTTTATATCAGCGCGTTAGTTAAGGTCTTGTTCTACTTTGCGTTTTATCGTGTCGGGTTAGCACATATTCATGTTGCCTCAAGAGGAAGCTATTTGCGGAAATCAGTGCTTGTGAGGTTGATTAAAGCACTGGGTGGCAACGTGATATTGCATTTGCATGGCGCTGAGTTTCGCGATTTCTATGCGAACGAGTGTGATGAGAATAGAAAGAAGCACATTCGTGACACATTCGAAATGTCGGATGTGGTTATTGTGCTCTCCTCTCAGTGGATCGATTGGGCAAGAGCGACTTTTCATCGCTCAGAGCACTTCCAGTTGATCTATAACGCTGTGCCATCACTTGAGCTTGAAGCATCGTCTACATCTTCTTCAACCATTAGCTTTCTTGGAAGAGTGGGTGAGCGTAAGGGCGTTCATGACCTGCTCAAGGCCATGGTTAGAGTCAAACGACACTGCCCTGACGCTAAGCTTATGATCGGAGGTGATGGTGACGTTGAAAAGTACCGTGCGATGGCAAGGGATTTAGGGCTTGAATCCCATGTGGAGTTTTTGGGTTGGGTTTCTGGTCAACGCAAGCTCGACGTACTGAGACAGACTCAAATCTATTGCCTACCTAGCTATAACGAAGGGTTTCCAATGGGGGTATTGGAAGCGATGTCGGCTGGTATTGCCGTGGTGTCCACCTACGCTGGTGGTATTCCTGATGCGATATCTCATGGCAAGGAGGGCACTCTCGTAGAAGCTGGGGACTCAGAGGCCTTGGCTGATGCGCTTATTGAACTATTGATTAATCAAGATATGAATCAAAACTATACCCAAAACGCAAAACAAAAATTTGATGAACACTTTTCTGTGCAAGCTATTATTCCTCAAGTGCAACGTATTTATGATGCCGTGCTTCTCCAAAGGAGTCGCGCATGATTACTGATATTCGTCGCTCACTTTTAGACGATGCCACTCACAACGATTTTGCCGGTTTTGATCCGTTTGATGGACTAAATGCTCGCCTTTTCGATGTTTTCCCGCGTTTGCGTAATTCGCTATTCGGCCTCGCATGGATTCAGATTTTCAAACGCTCGAATATTAATATGCGTCACCTTCTTGGGGTACCAAAGAAGCGCAATCCCAAAGGCGTTGCTTTGTTTATTTCAGGGATGTTAGAGCAATACCAGACCACTTATGAAACTCACTTACTTGAAGAAGCCCAGAAATTGGCAGACTGGTTGTTGGAGCATCAGTGCTGCTCGAAAACTTGGGGGGCTTCTTGCTGGGGATATCATTTTGATTGGAAAGCCCGGGCATTTTTTGTACCCAAGGGTAAACCCAACGTCATATCAACCATCTACGTAAGCAGAGCTTTGTTCGACCTTGGAAAGCTGACCAACAACCAACGCTATGTTGATGCAGCATGTTCCAGTGCAGAGTTTATTGTTGAGCATTTATACACAGAAGATCAGCAACGACAATTTTTTGCTTATATCCCAGGGGAAAAAGCATTCGTCCATAACGCAAGTTTATGGGCCGCTGCCTGGGTTGGATTTGTTGGTTCTGAGACAGACAACGGGAAATATCAAGAACTTGCTAGAACTGTGGCTTGGCAAAGTATCAATGAGCAGTCACCTGATGGCAGTTGGGTATATGGTGCACGCAGCCACCACCAGTTCATTGATGGTTTTCATACAGGTTATAACCTTGAAGCGTTATACGAACTCAAACATTCGCTGCAAACCGACGAGTTTGACGAGTCGATTGATCATGGGTTGGTTTACTACAAAGCGCATCTTTTTGAAGAAGATGGTACGGCGAAGTACTACAACAATAACCGCTACCCTCTTGATCCGCATTCAGTAGCCCAAGCTGTGATCACCTTAATTAAGGTCGGTGGAGAGCAAGACGATTTAGACATGGCAGGCAAAGTACTCAATTGGTCTGTCAAAGAGCTTTATCTTTCAGATAAAAAGCAATTCGTTTATCAAAAGACCGCACGCACAACTAACGCGATTAACTATGTGCGTTGGACTCAAGCTTGGATGTACCTGTCCATGAGTATTTATTTAAAGAATCAGAAAGGAGAAAAGTCATGAGTCGAGTGACATTCTTGGGAAGCCCAATGGACACAATGACCATGGCTCAAACCGTAGAATCAATAAAAGATCGTATTGAATCCGGAGAGTTTACTCAACACGTGGTTGTGAATGTTGCCAAACTGGTAAACATGAAAAAGGATCACGAGCTAGCAAAATCTGTGACTGAATGTGACATCATCAATATTGATGGTATGGGTGTCGTGTGGGGGGCAAGGTTTGTTGGTCATCAGATCCCTGAGCGAGTCGCGGGTGTCGATTTGTTTCATCACCTCAATGCAATGGCTGAGGCTGAGGCGTTTCCTGTATTTTTCCTAGGAGCAAAACAAGAAGTTGTAGAGAAAACGGCGCGAGTCATGAAAGCCAATCACCCCAATCTCAATATAGCTGGATATCACCATGGCTATTTTTGGGATGATGAAGAAGCTTTAGTAAACAAAATCAAGGAGTCAGGCGCAAAATTACTATTTGTAGCTATTACATCGCCAAAAAAAGAAAACTTCATTAATAAATGGCGGGATGAGTTGGGCGTGGACTTTGTTATGGGGGTAGGCGGTACATTTGATGTGGTTGCGGGTAAGGTTAACCGCGCTCCGGTTTGGATGCAAAATGCAGGATTAGAGTGGTTATATCGAGTTATTCAGGAACCAAGAAGAATGTGGAAGCGCTATTTGGTGACTAACTCAAAGTTTGCTCTTTTATTACTGAAAGAACGACTTGGCAAATAATCAATCCTGTCTATATAATCCTTAATGTGACTTTTGTCACTAAAGCAATGTAACAACTGAAAACATTTTCTTTGATTAATAAGTTTAATTAATACACAAGGTGTTATTGGTTTTTTGTTTGAATGCAAAACACTCAGTTGTTACGCTTTGTTCTGCCGTACTAATCAAATCTATTTATTAACATTTTGGTGTGAAAATGAAAAAACTAATTATCGCTCTACTTTCGGGTAGTATAGCGCTGAGCACTTCTTTGTCTGTATTTGCTGTTGAGAATCAAATTGCGAACGAAGAATTTCTTCTTGATGCACAAATTCAACTTTCTAAAAATCAGGTACCGACAGAAGGTGGGTATTTGTCTGCAAGCATTGATTTAACAAATATTGGTGATGGAGATGCCAGTCTTAAATATTGGGTATCTGTAAAAGGCCCTAAAGGTATTGTATTTCCTGCTAAGTCAGTTGTTGGTATTAATAGTTCTGAATTTGACAGTGAAAATATTGAAGAAGGGTCTGCACTACATATCGAACGTGGTATTTGGGTACGCGAGTATATGGATGATGGTTTATATCAGGTAGCTGTCGAAGGTGTTAACGTTGAAACGGGTAAAACTTTCTCTAAATCAGAGACGTTTGCTAAGGGCGTAAGTATTGAACAGCCAGCGGCTATCGATGGCCTGATACTAGAAGCATTTGCTGTTAACGACACGATTTTCCCTAGTGAAGGTGGTTATCTGATTCTCGACCTGCAAGCTCATAATACCAGAGATCAATCTGCCAACATTGAGTTCTGGGTAACTGCTGTTGGTCCAGACGGCTTGGCAATTCCTGTTCACGCTCGTGTACTTAAATCGGTACCAGCTCTGGAGGAACTTAGTATTATTCGTGGCTTCACTCTGGACGCTAGCTACCCGGATGGCGAATATACTATCGTACCGCAACTATATGATGTAGATAGTGGCAAACGTGTTGAAGGCGCCATTAAAGTTTATAAAGGTGAACGTGCCGTTACTGACTAAATCTTTCGTATGTCCATCATTTCATATTCTGTAGCAGGTATCTTCCTGCTACTTTCTTCATCCATCCCTTCTAAATACCTACATTAGTTTAAGTACTTCCTTACGTTATATCTCCTTCTCTTTGAATTTGAGTAAAAGATACATGATTTCGATGATAACATCTATTTTATCATGGTTATTTACTCTCCCATTAAATCTCTTTTAATCAATAGCTTACTGTTATTTTTAGCTTCACCTTATACACCCGATATTTTTTTATATTTATTTGTTGTCCTTAATGGTTATTAACCTAATGTTGCTTGTTCTTAAAAAATGTATCTATAGAGTTGCTGTTAGCTAGAAGGGGGATGTTGATTTACGAATATTCAATAAGGAAATTACGACTTAAGCCAGAGTGCGTATAACCTAAGCCAACTTCTAGTGCTAAAATCAGAATAACGAATAGTTATAGGCTCTATGATACAAACTGCAAAAGAACTTGAAGTCGATGAAAACTTTGTTCGACTATATCCAATTAAAGACAGGTTAGTCATTGACCGACACCTTTCATTAAAAGACCGTGAAAGAGGTAGATGTAAAAACGATGACAACTACTACCACTCATCTCTATATAAGTTTGGCATTCGTGTTTCTGCGCCTTCAAATCATTTAATCAAAGATGAATCTATATTTTTGAATGGATACTGTTATCTTCCTGGAATCACTAATAAAAGAATATCGCATATTAGTAAGTTGGAGCTGAACGATGTGAGTTTGCAATCCGAGCAGTATTTGGTGCCCTATGAACTGGGTCGACATGCGGAATTTAAGTATGACTAAATTGATAGTGATTATTTGTCCAATCTGATTAGGAAACTATACAGCCACATAAGGTTGCCGTTTATATTTGTGGGTATTGCAGAAGTAGAGATGAATACCTATAAAGAACTTTATAATAAAAAATTGTCAAACAATTTGTATGGAAATAAACATGATCCGAGAAGAGAATTTATTTTTGATGAAAATGTGCACTCTAGATTATGCGTGGTGGGTTTAGTATCAGATAAAACAGACTCTAGACTGTCCTTGATTAACAATAAACTTAATAAAGTTTTTTACGAAGAAAGCACAGAAGGAAGCGCTATACCATCTACACATATCCATGGTGTTTTGCTCAATGAAAATATAGAAAAGTACAATGAAATTCTACCTGGTCACGTTGAGAAAGCTCTGGAAGTAATTGACTACACTACATTAGTGAAACGCTTTAATGGCGAAATTTACGTAATAAGCACAATCGTATAATAGGTGAAGTATGATTTTGGATAAAAATGATGTTGAGCTGATATACTCATTTATAAAACATATAGGGTATTTTTATCCCCTGCCTGAACAGAATCTCTATTTTAGTGGAGAAGAGGGAATTAACCGAGTTGTTGAACTATATATTCATAAAGATAGTAAATACACGGCGCTTGGAAGTATTGATATTCCAAGCAGTGTGGTCATTTCACTTGAGTCTGGACGAACAATAAAATTGTCTCTAGATCGTATTTACCTAAGTTTGTAATAAATTCGTTATCTGAACTAACCATTGAATTTAGAGTTGAACGTTTGATACTCAATAAGTCCATTTGATAATAATGACAACAATAGAACCTGTAAAAAATACTGTATTTCTTTCTTATGAAGTTGCTAACTGCTTTGCTCAGAGCGGTGTGGAGTGTGTGTTTTTTGAGCCGGTATGTGAACATGACAAAGATATTTCAACACTTGTTTATGTTCTTGAAGTAATGAATATTAAAACTGTGATATGTAAAGATGCATCTGATGCAATCACTATGGCTGCGGGATACAGCAGAATTGGGCGAGGCCCAGGTACTGTGCTTCTTAGGAACGACTCATCGATTTTATCATCGATTGAGCAATGTATGTTCTGCCAATCAGAATCAGATAGCGTATTTGTACTTCTTTGGGAACAAGGCGAAATTTCAGGGGAATCAGAAAGAATTGATAACTTAGTCGAGCTTGGTGATAAGCTTACCTCTTACTGCCTAGTCTTTGAGTTTGGTTTATTTAAATCGCGATTTCCGAAGATGTTTCAATCATGTCAGTCTGGATCTGGAGGAGTATCATTTATTAGGCTGTCACTAAGGCCTGAGCGAACTGGTCAACAAGAATATCTAGTGGCCAAGTTACCTGCGAATGAAGACAATCAAAAGGACATAGATTCCCAAATAGCCAATCTATACCATCACCTCACGGTCGCAAGGTATTCAATTATTGTAACGGGCGTCGGTGCGTCAGTAACAAAGTGTCGACAAGCGCTATCGCACTTACTACATGTGGCGCCGATTGCAGTAGTGTCAACCTTTCAGGGCTTTAGCCTTTTGGGTTCGGAGCACAGTGACTATTTTCTGGGAAGAGTAGGAGGCGAGCACGGAAGCTTCACTGCTAACAAAGCATTGTATAAAGCGGACTTAATTATTTTGATTGGATGCCATACGGGATTTGAGATAAATGACAACGTACTTTCACCCAATGTAACAGTATTCAGCATTACAAACGAACGCAGCTGCCTTGAACGATGTATAAGTAATAACATAATCTTCGATTTGTCCGAAACAATAAACCGCCTTACTAACTTACTAGTATCCAATACAAAAATGAAGAAAATGAAGAGGAATAAAGAATCTAATCTGCTAATAAAAAACATTTTTGGTATAGGTGATATAAAAAATTGTGGAGGACACTTAGCGTGGCCAGTTTATAAATGCCTCGATGAGAATACAATTATTATCTGTGATAATGGAGATGTTTATCGTTACTTCAAAGAAAATCTAATTTCGAGCTCTAAAGCAAATATTCTCTTCAGTAATTCTTTTGATATTCAAGGTTTTGGCCTGTATTGGGCTATTGGTATTAGTCTTAGTGACCCTAAAATAAAAGTGATATCAATATCCGATATTATTGATCATAATAAGGATAAAATTAATTATTACTCTACGCTCAACTTACGTATCAAGCACTTTTATTGCAAGAGAATTGCCTATTATGATCCTCTTGATGAATCAGATAATGTATATTCTCCAAAGAGAATTACAGAATGCATGTTGAACTGGAATAAACCAGGTAGTATAGAATTTTATGATGTTGAATATTAGGGTTTATATAATTCATAGTAATTATATTGATTTATTATAATTGCTTGATAAATGCTCACTCTCAAATATGAGAAGGGGAGTAATTGATTAATAATCCTACTTAACTGTTAAAAAACTGACCTTCATAATATTTGTAGCTTAACAGTTATATATAAATATTATATTTTAACTGTGTTATTAATGAGTGTTGATAATGATTTACCTTAAATACTATACCTCATCTAGGGCTTTAGCATATGAAGAGCTGCGTAGTTTCACGAGGTTAGCTGATAGTGATTATTTGGTGTTAAAACAACTATGTGATGGCTACCCACACCCAATTAATAAGAATGTATTAATTGAGAAAGCATGGTCTGAACGTGTAGTAACGGAGTCTTCTATTAAAGTAACGATTCATAAACTTAGAAAAGTGCTCAAAGAAGAATTGGATATGGATCTGGAAATTAAGTCAATCCGCCATCAAGGGTATGTATTGGATAGGCCCGCTACTCTGAATGAGGTAAGCGATAAGATTTTCCATGAACGTCTGATTTCTTTTGAAGAATCTTCGCCTATTTGCGAGGATTTTTTGGAGGTGAGTCATCCATGCAATCATGAAAGAAAGCCAATAGTGTCAAGATTTCGATTCATTCCAGAAGTCATAATTTTTTTGGCAATTATTCTAGTTATCTATGCTTATTATAAGATCGGTTTATTATGACAATAGTTAGACTGACTATGGCCTGTATTTTGGTAATCCTAGTCTGCTGGCCTCTACTCTATAGTATTACTTATAATGATCATATGGTGTATGAACGTAAGCGTGGACAACGCAGTTATATCATTGAAATTTATGTAAGTAATGGAGTTTTCAATACAATTTACAAAAGAAAAAATGATTATGGATATATTGAAAATATTACCATGATGAATGGCAGGATTTTTAGATTTTTTCCAGATAAAGCAATATTAATTACTACTCAATCTAAGTCAGTATTAGGCCAAGGTTTTTTTGGTCAAGATTGGTTTAGAGATCGCTATCGGATCGATAATATCATTCCTATCATGTTTAGTGATGATGGAAGAGTTTTAAAGTTTTACTCACCCATAGTGAGGAAGCACCTTAATGCTGACCTTATATGTAAAGGTGACGCCTGCACAAATAAAGCTATTTATCTCAGGGGAGAAGAGGCATAACGACGGTGTTACGTACTTATCAGCACCCCGGATTTCTCTTCGGGCTGTAATTCTCCAATTACATTTAGCTTACGATGAGGTAGCCCACTAAACAGAACGTGTATGCATGCTTATATTCACGTATGTCTATGCTAGGTACCTTAAACTCACGAAAAATGATTTGGTTAAAGTACGCTTCCACTTGTCACGTGAAGTATCAAAACGTTAGAGAGCTAATTTCCATCGACCTTTAGCGTTTTGGTATTTTCTTCTATTTTTATTTTTTCGGATGACGTATCAATAGAAAGAAAATCGCATCCTGACTCCCCGTCGTACTCGTTACCAACAATATTTACGTTTTCAAATGAGTAGCCACTTTTCTGACTATAAGTTCGAATGATCTTTTTATATTTCTGCTCATTTGTTCCTTCACAGGTAATGTTGGAGAAACGATTATGTGAGACGGAAATATTTTCCACTGACTTTGTCGGTGACTCGTTCGCGGAAAAACTTTGTAGCCTGATCCCCATGGTACTATCGGATACATCGTTATTATGAAACTCAATATTACCCCAGTGTACTGGCTGTTCAGCACGTGTATTGGGGTACACATTCATGACGTAACCGGTGATATTGTCGAATTTATTGTCTTTCACCGAGACATCCGTGTAATAGCTGACTTCTAATGCCGCGCTACTAATATCTTTGAAAGTATTGTGAAGAACAAGAGCACCCTGAACTTGGTGTCGGCTTGAAAGCTTTAGAGTACACCCCTGAAATAGATTGTATTCGAAAGCGATGTTTTGTGTGCCGGGTGCACTAGAGCCCTGAGTCGCCTGCGTGGTGGTGACTTGGCTGCAGTTGCGAAATGTGTTGGCGAACAATGTCGCATCTTGCGAAAGAGACTCCCCTTGATTCGGTCCGGTTGTGACTCTTAATGCCGCGTCACCAAAATTCTCAAACGTATTGTTCGATAGATGGGAGCCAGACGTACTGGCGAGATAAACGCCTTGCTCGCCCCAAACCTGTTTGATGTCACCATTATTTAGACCGATAAAGTGAAGACCACTTATGAATATGTTCTGAGTTTCTTTTATATAAAGTAGGTATTCACCAATAAAATCAGCGCACTTACGCAATACCGCTCCTTGGCTACCAATTAGGGAGATTTGCTTGGTGTTGGTTAAGTACAGCGTTTGACACACATCATATGTGCCTTCAGGGATGACGAGAATGTCCCCAGGGTTTAGAGAAGAGAGGGCGGTTTGAATGGCTTGGCTATCGTCTTGGGAATCGTTACCAATGGCACCAAACTGATCCAGTCGGTACACCTTGTCCTGAGATAACGTGGGCAGAGCAAAAAGAGCGATAATGACGAACAACGGTATTTTCATAATAAACTGACCTAGCTTGGGCATCGGTACGTTTTCTCGAATTATGGCTGCCATTCTATACGCCGCTGGATATTGAGATAAAAGTTTTTATCTTTTGTCTGTTAAATGAAGCGGTATCCCAATTTAAATGTCTCGTTTCTAAGATGTCTCATTATTGAGGCGTGATATTCTCGCCTAATTGTTGAACAGACCAAATTCCATACAGATAATTTGCGCGAATCAATCCTAACCGCTTATTTCTGGATTAAGCAACGTAACAGAAGAATTACGCCAGTCTTGAGCAATACATTAATTTGGCAACAAATCAGCAAAGGGTGTTCTTAATGGAACGTAAATTATTAGCAGTGGTATTTGGCTCACTTGCATTAGCCAACATCAGCTTGCCTGCCCATGCATCCGAACCTATGGGATGTATTATCAGTCAGCAGTCAGGGGAGAAGTATTGCCTTAAAGCGGGAGAGCGCTCAGGTTATTCACTTCCAAATTGGATCTACGCGCACCCGGTCGATGTTCTCGCTCCGAGTGGTGTTTCTGTTATGTTGAGTGACTGGGATAACTTGTCATACAACAGACTAGCCGTTTTTGACTCTTATACGTCAAACGAACAACTTAAAAATGTGAAAGCGTATAACGGTCGTTACTTAGACTTTTCTAAGCCTCGTTCGATGCGTGTATTGGCGTCGGAGCAATACCCAGAAGCATGTATTGTCAGCCTAGAGAATGATGAACGTTACTGTCTAAAAGAAGGACAACGTTCAGGTTACTCGTTACCTGAGTACATTAAAGGTCATGAAGTTGAAGTCCGTGCTCCAGAGGGGCTTGGGGTGATGCTAAGTGATTGGGACAACCTATCTTACAATCGCCTAGCGGTATTTGGTGGTTACAAGTCTAATGCTCAGCTAGAGTCAGTTAAAGCGTACAACGGTGAAATCCTTGATTTCTCAAACCCACGCTCTATGCGAGTTTTGGCTTACACTGAGCCAGATAAGAAAATCGAGACTGAGCTGAAATGGTCTTGGCAGGGTAGCAGCTTTAAACCTGAGTCTGATCAGGTAATGGTAACGCCAGTTACCGCTCAGCTTAATGACGACAACGGTGATGGTCGAATCGATAACCAAGACGTCGCAGATGTGATTGTTGTAACGTTTGAAGGCCGCAATTATTCAAGCGGTGGTCTTGTTCGAGCACTAAGTGGTGTGGATGGTTCCGAGCTATGGAGCTACGACAACGGCGGTGTTATTGCAGATGCTCGCTACAGCCCTGCTGTTGCCGATCTTGATCATGACGGTGTGGTGGAAATTGTCACGACCAGTACAGGCAGTGACTTCATCAAGGTGCTAGATAATCACGGTAATGTGAAGAAGCAGATTGCGACTATTGAGTCTGGCTGGAGAACAGTCGGTGACATCGCATTAGCAGACTTGGATGGCGATGGTGATATTGAAATTCTGTCTGCGGATGGCGTCTACGATTATCAATCTGGTCAGCTAGTGTTTAGCCATACTTGGTCTCCAGCATCAATCAGTGGTGACTTTGACGGTGACAACCGTCAGGAAGTGTTTGCTGATGGTACTTTATTCCAAAGCTCTGGAGCTATTGATTGGCAGTACAGCGCAGCTGATAAAGTATGGTTCTCTTCATTGGTCAACCTAGATTCAGATAAGAACCCTGAGTTGGTCGTCTCTGTTCCGGCAAGTTACTCGTCGGCACAGAACAGCTCACTTGCAGTGTTGGAGCATGATGGTTCAACTAAATGGGAAATTACTAACGAGAACAACCCAGGTGGCGGCGTTCAAGCTGTTTCAAGTTTCCTAGCTGCGTACAGTGAGTCAGTGACTCAGCAATCGGAAGTTTTTGGTTACGAGAAAGGCAATGTGGAGTCGGCACAAGTCGGTAATGACAACCTGCTCTATGTCCGTTCTGGTGCTGCAATCGATGCGATTGGTACGGATGCCCATAACACGATTGGTGGTAATGGCGGAGCACTTCGTGATCCTATCGATCTTTCAAATGTTACGGCAATTGACGTCACATACGGCAAGTACTTCTGGGGTGGTCGCCATCTCCTGGCAATGGAGTTCTCTCTGAAGAATGGTTCATCAGTCATGGTGGGATCTAAAAACTATGGCTACCATCTGCAAACCAAGCGCTTTGTTCTTCCTGAAGGTGAGAGCGTTACGGGCGTTAACGTTTGGTCACAAGGTTGGCTGGTTGAAGGCGTACAGTTTGAAACGGCAACGACAGCAGGCACAGACAGCATCGGTATTGTTTACGCAGGTTATAAAGCCGTTGATATGTACAATGCTAAAGGCGAGTTAGTTTGGTCTGTTGAAAACGACGATATTGGTAGCGGTAAGATTGGTGTTTCTGCGTACGACTTTGATGCTGATGGTATCGACGAAGTGCTTGTACAGGATCATTTCAAAGTACGAATCCTTGACGGTCAGACTGGGAAAGAGTTAGCTGTTATCGATAACTCAACTGGAACTTTGTGGGAATACCCAATCGTTGTTGATCTAGAGGGTGATAATAATGCTGAAATGATCGTGGTCGCAAACAACTACGACAGTAAGTACAGCATCAACAAGGGCGTATATGTGTATCAGTCTGCTCAGGCCGACAAACCATGGACAAACGCAACACGTATCTGGAACCAGCACTCGTTTAACCTAACGAATGTTACTCAGGCTGGACAAATTCCTGAAACGTATCAGCCAAGCTGGCTAAGTCACAACACTTACCGCTCGAGCACGCTACGCGCAGGTAAAACGGAGTTTTCTCCTATCTTTGGCTACCCGAATGGTGATGTACAAAAAGCGGAAGTGACCGCGAGCAACTTGCTTTACGTACGTTCTGGCTTAGCGATTGATGCAGTAGGTACAGAGCTTAATGCGCTAATTGGCGGTAACGGAGGCGCGCTACGTAGCCCTGTTGATTTGAGCCAAGTAGAGAGCATCGAAGTCAGCTCGGGCCACTACTACTGGGGTGGTAACCATATTGTTGCGTTGAAGTTTAAGTTCAAGAATGGTTCTTCAGTCATGTTGGGATCTAAAGGCTACGCTTCGCCAATCAAAGTCGAAACTTTCGATATCCCTCAAGGTAAGCAGATCAAAGCAATCAATGCTTGGACTGCGGGTTGGTTAGTCGACGCGATTCAGTTCGAACTGAACTAATTGCCACTTAAGCTAATGCATAAAATGCCAGTCAGGTTTTCTGACTGGCATTTTTTTATCCTCATTTTGTCGAAAGTAGCTCGACACATCAGTTTCTATAGTAGATATGAGTCTTAACCAAGTTAACACTTTGGGTCAAAAGATAGCCCGAACGCATGAAATCTCTAGACGTAAGTAATTTCTGATATGTACTATCAGACCTGATATTAATGATAATAATTCGCATGGAAATTTTGTATGAGAAAGCTATCCATACTTTTGCCTTTTGCTATGCTATTTAGCGGTTATTCGCTAGAAGCTCACAGCACGGAAATTTCGCCTTATATCGTCAACGGTAGTTACGCTAGTGTAACTACATACCCCTCGATAATAAGCTTATTTAAAGATCGTATTGATTATGACAACAAGTATTATGTCGGAAGTTACTGTGGTGGGACGTTACTAAATGATCAGTATGTTTTAACTGCTGCGCATTGTATTTATGACAATGAAGAAACACAGCTGTTTACCTCTGCTGTGCCTAAACTCCAGAATGAATCTGACTTTCCGTACAGCGTTGTTGAACGTGTGATGGTAAATGAGATTTACTATAAAAGTACCTACAACGATTCGACTTTAACCGACGATATTGCGATTTTGAAGCTTGCGAGTCCGATGCAAACTTCAAGTACAGCAGACTATGCCATTCGTCCAAGTTCAGGCGACGATTCAACGTATCGAGATGTATCTCAGACCTTTCATGCTGTAGGACATGGTGATACTCAAACCGGGTCTGATAACGATGACAATCTATTGTATGCGCAGTTGCAATATGTAGATAACTCAGTGTGTGATGCCACATATAGTCAAGATACTAGTGGAAATCTATGTATGGGGTGGCCAACTCCAGGTAGTAACGGTTTAGATAATGGTGTTTGTAACGGAGATTCTGGCGGTCCGCTTTATTGGTATACAGGCGGAAGTTATAAACAGGTAGGGATTACAAGCTTTGGCCATGTTAGCGGGTGTGGTAATCCTTCAATTGTTCCAAACTCTGTTTTTACCGAAGTTTTGGGGCATGAAGCTTGGATTACTTCGGTGCTAAATGGATCTGAAACACCGAAGAAGACCATTACAGATTCAGACAGAACTGCATACCTAAACTCTACTAGTTCATCTACTGTAACTACTGATGAAAGCGCCAATTCTTCAAATGGTGGAGGCGGCGGTTCACTTGGCTACCTGTCTTTTCTATTGATAAGCGGTGTCCTATTTAGAAGGAAATTAACAAGTTAGAATCTAAACCGTTTGCCCTTTCGTAAGCTAAACTTAATATTGAAGGACGCGAAAGGGAGACGGGAAAATGAAAAATCCAATTTGGTTCCTTAGCCTGATACTGGTTAGCTCCCGATTGCTGGCGGTCGACGTATCGCCTTATATCGTGAACGGCAGCAACGCGAATATCGTCAATTACCCATCTTTTGCCAGCCTTTTTTACCGCAACGGAAATACTTACAGTACCTCGAGTTATTGCGGCGCGACTATGATTAACAGCCAATACGCGTTGACCGCGGCTCACTGTATTTATGGTAATGAAAGTACCATGTTATATACGGTTGTCGTCCCCCAGTTAGAAGATGAAACGAATTTTTTATCTACTCAACAAGCAAAAGCAGAAGAGTTTTATTATCCGGATGACTACATTGATTCAGGCTCTGAGCTGTGGCCCAATGATATTGCGATTATAAAACTTGAATCTCCACTGTCCGTATCTGATTACACCTCTCTTCTAAATACCACTCTCAATAACAACTTTCCCAGCTCAGCAGACTACAAAGCGATTGGACATGGTCTGATAGAAGGGGGAGGAAATGGAACCCAGCTTTTGGAAACGTCGCTAGACTATATATCGCTTGCTAGCTGTCAAACGCAGTACAGTAAAGTAACCGATAAACAAATCTGTTTTGGCGGGCCTCAAATTGGCAGTTATCAAAACTCCACGTGTAATGGTGACTCAGGAGGGCCAGTCTATTGGTTCAACGGTGTTCAATACATACAAATAGGTATTACTAGCTTTGGTCCCAGCACTTGTGGAGACCCATCCCTGAATGTCACTTCTGTGTTTACCGATGTCTATGACTACATTGGTTGGATCAACAACGTCATTAATGGGCAAGTCACACCAAAGTACTATGTTACAACCGTTAACGGGAATAGGGTGTTGAATAGTAATGTGAATGGCAGCTCTGTCGCAGCGACTTCGGGTGGCAGCAGTGGGGGCTCGCTGCACTATGCCGCTTTATTGATGATGATTGTAATATACTGTCGAAGAAAACTGACCTCAGCTCACTGATTTAGCCTGATGTTAGCTAAATAAAATCGTTCTCAAAAGTGAGAATTGCGCGTAAATAATTGAAAGATATCTTCTTAATGGTGTATTTAGCCAGCGAACAATGATTTGCTATGTTGACTAATTTTAACTAAACGATAGTTTTAAATTACATAATAAGTTGAGCCGGAGAGTTCGCAGATGGCAAATAAATGTACCCACGAGATAACACTTCTTTCAGATGTAAGCATGCAGTCTAGATTGTTTAAAGACTCTTTGGAGCAGGGCATTCAGTTAAACGTGTCAATTGTTCCGGTTGAAGAACTTGAAGCGTGCGAAGGTGAGACTTCCGTTCTCGGCGACTATATTCTGTTCGACTACCATTATTTGGATGATGAAAAGTTCGATTTCTATAATCAAGTTCGATCGAAAAGTTACAAGAATTCTAAAGAGATAGTCATTAATTGCCCGAAGGATGTCCCATCCACTCAACTTTTTAAATGGCGTAACTTGGTCGGTGTGTTTTATGTCGATGATGACATCTCGTTATTGCTTAAAGGCATGGAAAAGATCATGCAAGATGAGATGTGGTTATCAAGGAAAGTTGCGCAAGACTATATTGAACACTTCCGCTGTGCTAACAGCGTCACCACATCACAGGCATACGCTAATCTGACTAAACGTGAAAAAGAGATCATGCGCTTACTGGGCCATGGTGCATCCAATCTTCAGATTGCAGATGAACTTTTTGTTAGCGAAAATACGGTTAAGACACATCTGCACAATATTTTTAAGAAGATAAATGCCAAGAACCGTTTGCAGGCCTTACTGTGGGCAAACAACAACATTGCGCTAGAAGAAAGAGTGTAGAAGCGTTTACGGTAGCCATTAAAAACGGGAGCTGATTGCTCCCGTTTTTTATTAGTCGTATATGGTCGGAATTGGTTGACGTTTATGCTGTGTGGCTTTGTAGATTGCGACCAACCTGTCTGACGCTTCCTGTGATACTGGCTTACCTTCTAAGAAGTCATCAATCTGATCATAAGTGAGATTGAGAGCATCTTCATCGGCCTTTTGTGGAGTCAATTCTTCAAGGTCAGCGGTAGGTGTTTTCTTTACAAGAAGCTCTGGTGCACCTAGTGTTGCTGCAACTTCACGTACCTGACGCTTGCTCAAACCAAATAACGGGGCAAGGTCACATGCGCCATCACCGAATTTGGTATAGAAACCTGTGATGTTTTCCGCTGAGTGATCTGTCCCAAGTACTAATCCACCAACATAACCGGCAATTTCATATTGAGCGACCATGCGAGCACGTGCTTTTACATTGCCTTTGACGAAATCGATCTTAGATGCCTGTTGAGGCAAAAGTTCAGTATGAGCGAGTGCTTCGTGGGAGGCGGCGTGCAGGCCATCAACTCCAGCTTTAATATTGACGGACACAGAGTGAGTTGGCTGAATGAACTGCAACGCTATCTGGGCTTCATCTTCATCTTTTTGTTCACCATAAGGTAGACGAACTGCGATAAACTGGTATCCGCCATCGGTTTCTTCATTCAGCTCATTGACGGCAAGCTGTGCTAGACGGCCACAGGTTGTTGAGTCGACGCCTCCACTGATACCTAGTACTAACGCTTTGCATCGTGCTTCCTGCAACTTGCGCTTAATAAATTCGACACGACGTGATATCTCAAACTGAGGGTCGATTGATGGCAATACGCGCATCTCGTCGCGAATTAGCTGTTCCATTATGTTTCCTTCCTGCAAGCAATGATTTATAGAAAATAATGGTAATATCATACCTAAATGAACAGATTAGAAAACTGTGAACAGTGATTTCACAATCATCAGGAAAGAAAATGAACAAAATCGCAGTATTTGGCAGTGCATTTAACCCGCCGAGCCTTGGACATAAGAGCGTTATTGAATCGCTTATGCATTTCGATAGGGTACTGCTACTTCCTAGTATTTCTCATGCTTGGGGTAAAGAGATGCTTGATTATCAAGCACGTTGTGAACTGGTGGATGCATTTATTGAAGACTTGCAGTCGAGCAATGTCGTGCGGAGTACTGTTGAAGAAACGCTTTATCAGCCAAACCATAGCGTAACGACATTTGCGGTTTTAAGTGAATTGCAGCGTCAATATCCAGAATATGAAATAACTTTCGTAATTGGCCCTGATAATCTTTTTAATTTTGCTAAATTTTATAAAGCGGATGAAATACTTAATCGCTGGTCAGTGATGGCATGCCCTGAGACCGTGAAGGTACGTAGTACGGACATAAGAAAGGCAATAAGTGATAAAAAAGACATTAATTCACTTACTACGCCTAAAGTTTGCCAAATGTTGGTCGAAAAAGGGTATTATTAACGAATGCTGTACTAATTATTTGGGGTGTGAATGAAAACTCATGCATTGATATTGCTAGCAAGTCTGGCTTCTTCAACTATTGGTGCATGTGAGCTATATAGCTCTGGCTATCAGTCTGATTCGGTTTTATTTCATTCCTCACAAGGTGTGTGTTTTTCCTTACTTGATGGTATTCAATACACCGCTGACAAACTGGATGCGTTCGATGATTGGGTATCAGAGGAACAATCTCCAGATTATTCTTCTTATTGGTCTGATTGGGTTCTGCAAACGGAGACTAGCCCTATACTGAGTCAAAGTTTAGCCTCTAATTATATTGGCATTGGCGTTTGGGTACCGTCTGAGTTGGAAGATCAGATTAATGTCTCTGATACAGAAAATTGGATCATGAGTCATGGCCTTCAACTCAGTCTAGGCTTCGGTGATAAGAAGCCGGGAGAGCCTCGACTCCGATTAGATTATCGCTGGCACGATGACTACGAGCGCGATGTCATCATGCAGCTTGAGTTACCTTTCTAATGAAAAGTGAAATGGACGCAGCGAGCGTCCATCTTTAAGATTTGAACATGTTCACGACGGTTGGTGGTTCATCCTGAACGGTGTGTGAAGCCTGTATATCAATAATCGTTTTAGGTTTCTCTGGGCGCGAGTAGAAGTAGCCCTGAATCTGATAACAATCCATCTCATGCAATTTCTCTAACGCTTCTTGGCTCTCCACTCCTTCAGCCACTAAATCCACTTTGAGCTGTTTAGCAAGCTGAATAATCAGCCAGACTACGCGTTCCGATGTTTCGTTACACAGCATGTTGCGAATGAAAGTTGCGTCAATCTTAATACAATCAATGGGGTAACTGTGAATGTAGTTAAGGCTTGAGTATCCGGTACCAAAGTCATCCAGTGCAACGGTAAAGCCTAATAGCCGTAACTGGTCCAGAATAAATCGAATTTCATTGGTCTGAGACAGTAAGACGGTTTCGGTTAGTTCAATCGTAAACTCATTAGGTTTGAAGCCATAACGGTGGATGGTCGATGTGAGGTGCTTTAAGTAACGATTAGTATCATTGAGTTCATGCGCTGAGCAGTTGATTCCAAGTTTGACCTTGTAACCAAGGCCTTGCTCAAGTTCCTGCTTTGCCTGACAAGCGAGATCGACAATACGTTCTCCCAACTCCACAATCAAACCTGACTGCTCAGCTGCTTCTATGAATTCCAATGGGGAAATCATTCCAAGTGCGCTGCTTTCCCACCTAGCGAGGATTTCAAAGTAATCCCAGTGTTCTTGGTTTCGACGCACTATAGGTTGCGCTAGCACATAGATTTCGCTGGGATTAAGGTTTGATGGTGAGAGCTCGTTGCGCAGTGCGTCAATGACCATAGTACGTCGATAGTATTGCGCGCTGAGGTGGGTGTCATAACATTGCACTTGAGAGTTTCTTGATTGCTTGCAATCTTTCAGAGCTAAGCTGGCGTTGAGGATGAGCTGATCGGCAGTGAGTCGATTATCTGATTTTCTCGCAATGCCTATGCTGACATTGACTTTGATATTGTGTGCAGGGTCTTTATAACCGGACTCTAACTTGTGCAATATTAAGCGGCACACTTCGAGCGGGTCTCTATTGTACGTAATAAAGGCAAATTCGTCCCCCGCAATTCTAAAGGCTAACTGTCTGTCCTGAATCGAGGTTTCAATCGCCTTGGCAACAAACTTAATAACTTGGTCACCGATATAGTTGCCGTACAAGTCATTGATGGACTTAAAGCTGTCAATATCGACATAGGCTAGAGTGAATGAGTCTCCACTGGTTTCCGACAACCTTTCGAGCTTGTCGGATAAAAAGCTTCGATTGAGCAAGCCTGTGAGATTGTCGTGCGATACTTCATAGCTAAGTTGATTGACGAGACTCTCTGATCGTGCCGAGAGCCACTTAGCTCTCAAGCTATGCACTACGACATTAGCGAATAGAGTGTGGTAGTAAATCAACTCTTCACTTTGATCAATTGGGGTTCTAAAGGCTGATAGCAAAATGCCAAGCACATCTCCAGAACGAGTTCTCAGCGGAATACCAAGGTAAGCCTCAATATTATTCTCTCGAATGTAGATATCTTCAGGGAAGTCTTTTGCTACACCTTTGGGGTAAAGTACAAAGTCAAGATCTGACTTGCTAACGTGTGCGCTGGGAGTTCCTCTCAGGGCATAGGAGAATGGTTTTTTTAAAGCGCTATCGCTAGCATGAGATAACATATGAGCATTGGAGTTGAACTTATCAATCTCTATCACGCAGGTGCAAAAAGACTCAAAATGCTGATGGAGCACTAAAGTGACCTGATCGAGTAGCTGCGCACCGTCTAATTGAAGAGTTTGATTAACCACATCTAAGCTAATAGACGTAGTTTGTTCATGTAACCTAGCCATTTGAGTACCCTACCTTATCGTGATTTAAATCACTTATTTGTTGGTATTGGTTCAATCAAAATATGGTACAGATCTCATAACAATTCAAATTGGAAGGAGATATTTCTTGGCTTAATGCTCTTCCATTTGTTCTTTAGCTAAACGCTCTTTAAGGTAGTCGAGAAACAGTTTTGTCCTAGTATGTTGATAGTCCAGCTTAGGATAATACGCGTAAACTGTTGCTTCATCAGCAGTTATTCGGGGTAGGATACGTTTTAAGGTGCCAGCTTTTAGTTCATCTTTTATCATCACATCGTTGGAAATTAAAATCCCCATGGCATTTTTAGCGGCGTAAAAAAGCGCTTCGGGGTTAGTAGTTGCAAGATTTCCTGACAAAATGATCTTCTTTCCATTCGTCAGTGTTATTTCACGATGTGGCCGTTCTCCCCATATTAGCGTGTTGTGTTCAGTCAACTCATCAACCGATTGTGGTTCACCGTATTTATCCAAATATTCAGGCGAAGCGTAGAAGCCCGCTTTGTGCTCGAACAGTGCTGAGGCTTTAAAACTGAGTGAATTAAGCTGTTCTATCTCACGGCTGATAAACAGATCAAGGCTAAGTTCAGGCAGTTGGCCAGGGGTAGTAGTGATCAATTGGATGCGAATGTCTGGATACATTTGTAGAAAATCATCGAGATATTGAACTAGAAATTTGGATCCGACTGCAATGGTGGCACCAATTTTTAAAAGTCCCGCTGGTGTCTGGTTTACTGAACGAGTTTCATCGACAATGGATTGCCAGCCATCAAGTTGGACCTTAGCTCGCTCATAGAACAGCGCGCCAGCTTCGGTTTGAGTCACGGTTCGGGTAGTGCGCTTGAGAAGTTGAACCCCAATCCTTTCTTCCAGCCAATGGACACGCTTGCTGATCGCTGAGCTGGTGGTATTCATTTTTCTCGCTGCACCGTTGAAGCTGCCTTCGTCTACCACACGAATGTAGCTTTGAACACTTTGTATCCAGTCCATGATTTCCTCCCATTAATTCTTTTTGGGAACTAATTAGTTTCCAATTGAGGATATTATCATTCGTTAGCGTCAAATTTAAACTTTATTGCATAAAGAATAAACGAGGTGACGCTATGAAAAAAACGCCGATTCTGCTGGCGATGATGATAATTGCGACGGGTCAGGTAGGTGTGAGTATCTATCTGCCATCATTACCGATGATCAGTGAAACGCTTCAGGTTAACCAAGCTGATGTCCAACTTCTTGTGACGCTGTTTTTAGTTGGATTTGGTGCTTCGCAGTTGTTTTACGGCCCATTATCGGATGCTATCGGACGTCGTCCGGTGTTTCTACTTGGGCAAGGGATATACCTGATCGGAACCGTGATTTGTTTGCTGTTTTCTCATAACTTGTGGATTTTGGTGTTGGGGCGTCTTCTACAGGGCCTCGGAGCGGGCAGCGCGTCTGTATTAGGTAGAAGTGTGCTTCGTGACTGCTATGACGGTGCAGAGTTGACCAAAGCTTTATCTTACGTTTCTGTCACGGCTTCGATCATGCCTGTGATTGCGCCTGTCTTCGGTGGCTGGGTGGCATTTTATCTGGGTTGGGAAGCTGTGTTTATTTTTGTTCTGGTCTACCTAGCCGCAATTTTTACACTGGGTTACTTCATCTTACCTGAGACCATGAACTACGGTCGGACATCATTCAAGGTAGGTCAAGTGGTCAAAAACTATGGAGAATTGATCACCAACAGACAAGTATTGAGTAGCGCGAGCTACAACTGGATTACTTACCTTGCTTGTATGGTTTCCTTGTCTGTAATGCCTTTCATGTTACAGCATGAATTGGGTTTAACGGCTGCCGAATATGGCTCAGTCATGGTGATACCGTCCGCAGGGCTACTGATTGGTACACTGGCATTGAATGTCCTTAATCGCTATTTGAGTACACAACAACTCATGGCTCTCGCTATCTTCATCATGATGGCTGCTGGAGCTTGGTTAGCGGTGACTGGGTTGACGCTGTTCAATATTGTCTGGGCCTTTACATGGATGACGATTGCGCAGGGGTTGTCTTTCCCTCTCTCAATTAGCATGTTGCTTGCGCCACATAAACGGCAGGCTGGTTCTGTATCTGCTCTAACAGGATCAATCCAGATGTGTCTTGCAGGTGTGTTTGGAGGTTATTTAGTGGAGAATTGGGTACAAAGCCAAATGGCATTAGGTGCGTTTTATTTGATATCTGCAAGCTTAATGACAATGGTGCTTTACTCGAGTCGGGTTCGGCCAGTGACACGCCAAGAGTTTGCTTGAAAGGAGTAAAACCCCTGCTACAATGCGCCTCAATGATTGAACTGACGATCTGAGAGGTCGACGATGGAACACAAACAATTCGAAGAGTTAGTCACTGCGCTTTGTGCAAAAGAGAACTTACCGCAAGCACTTGAAGTGTTGAAACAACATGAAAATGAAGAAGTTGCTGAGGCGGCGCAGTCTCTAACAGGTCAGTTTGCTTTGGCAGAAGTTGACGGTGAACAACGCATTTACCATGTGACGATGCAAGAAAACGATCAAGGTGAAGAGCAAGAATACGTTGAGCATGTGATGAACGAAGGCGATGACGTGATTCGATTTGTAGCTTGGTTCTTTGAAGTAATGTTTGATGTGAAGCGCAAAGATACCTATCAGGCCGCAGGTAAAACGTACCAACAACCAAAACGCGCTAAATAGTCGAGTTTACGTTTTCTATAAAAATAAAGCCCCATTTTTGGGGCTTTATTTTTAACCAACGGAGCTTTGGTTGTTGTCCATGGTTACCACGTTATCGGGCACATTACTTAAGCCTTTTTCTGCCAGCCAAGCTTGCAGATTGTCGGCGCCGCCGATGTAATGACCATCAAGCCAGATCTGAGGAACGGTTACCGGTGTTTTTTCACCGATAATTGCTTTCACTTCTGGGATCATGCGATACAGAGCCGCGCTGTCTTTAACGACGTCGTGATACTGGTAATCAATCCCAGCGTCATCAAGTAATTTCTTGGCTTTCACGCAGTAAGGGCAGGTCGCTTTTCCGTAGACAATGTTTCCTTTCAACGTATCGCGTTTAGTCCACTCTTGAATAATAGACTGTACCAACACACCGCGATTCAAGGCTTCACCTTGGCTGACCACCTTGCCTTCGACCATAAGAATAGGAGCATGCCAGGCTCCAACCTTCAACGGTTCCCACCAATGAGAGAGCCAATCTTTCACTTCCAATTCAACGGGAACATCGACCAATTCGTTCTCAAATGTATCTTTGAGAATGTCTTTGGTCAGGGTGCATTCGCCACATGGAATTTTTACACTGAACGGCCCCCAACTGCCGGCCCAGCGATATAGTGTTACTTTGATTGGATCTGTCATAGAGCTCTCTCCCTTAAATGCCTTTAACTAATAGAACGGCGCGCGCTGATATTTATTTCAATTTGCGGGATTTTTTTGATTCCCATTGAGTAATAAAAGCGACAGATGCAATGATGATCGCAGCCCCTAGCCACAGTCTGCCTGGTGGTACCCAACTAAATACAATCCAACCTGCCAGTACATTTAATGGTAATTTCGCGTGGTCAAATGGCTGAACAAACGAAGCATCGGCGACTGAATACGCTTTTACAATAGCCCACTGTGCCAAAGCTGTCAGTGCTCCAGCGGCGAATAGCACCAGCCAGATCGTACCGCCAGTTGGTGTCTGCCAATCTGGAATTGCTAGCAAGATATTAAATGGCGTGATGAGGATCAATAGGTAGACCACCATCGTCGATGGGGAGTCATCGGAGGATAGCTTTTTGACCATAAGTGAATAGCAAGCCCAGAAAAATGCAGCGCCCACTGGGAGTAATGCGGCCCAGTTAAAGCCATCAGCCCAAGGTTCAAGGATGATCATTGCCCCAATGAAACCGGATAGCGTTGCTCCCCAACGTGCTATACCTACGTTCTCTTTAAGAATTAGCCCTGAGCCTACCGTTGCAAAGAGTGGTGAGGTCATCAGCAGTGCGATCCCCTGCCAAATTGGTACCGGGTAAGCGAGCGCCCAGAGCCACAATTGAATACCGATAACCGATAGAAAAACCCGGAAAATGTGCATTCCGAGATGTTCAGTACGCAGAGAGTGTCTGATACCCAATGTTTTTAAGTAGGGAAGAATGACAACCAACGCAATCGCATATTGGATCAATGCGACAGTAGTGGAAGACAAGCCGAAATTAATACTAGCGACCTGAGCGAGGCTGTTAACCAAAGCAAAGGCTAAACCAGCCGTGAGCATCCAGCTCGCGCCCTGAATAGGGTGGTGGGGTCTTGAAGCCATAATTGTTGTGTTAAGGAATGTAGTAGGCTGAATCATACGATGTTCTTTGTAGTACGTCATCTATCTATCTTGTTGTACTTCATCAAAAAAACTGAAGAAACAGCCTGTTTTATTATGCGGTGTCGTATCACTAGCTACGACGGACTAGTCGGTTTTGGGTTTATTGAGTAGGTAAACCGAAAATACGACCAAAGTCATTCCCATGGCATGCCAAACAGTAAATGCTTCCCCTAATACGAGTACTGCAGATATCGCAGTGATCGCAGGGCCAATATTACTGGTTAGGCTCAATTGAGTCGGTGTTAAGCGCGCCATCGCGGCCGCAATCAAATAGGAAGGAACAACCGTACAAAAAATACCTAATGTAACGCCGATGGTAATTAGCTCTGAGCTCCAACTGTAGATTTCTGCCTGACTTAATAGCAGGTGAATGACGATTGCGACTCCGGCACTGCCCATGCCAATGCTCGTGAACAGAGAGCTACCCATTCTTGAGATGAGCGGCTTACTCCACACAAGATAAAAAGCGAATACTAAGGCCGACATGATGGCGAGACCGCTGCCGAATAAAACAGAGCTGCCAAGGGTGTTAAAGTCATGGACAAAGATCAAAGAGATACCAATATAGCCAAGCAATGTGGTCACAATGACCCGACGGCTTGGGACCTGCCGATACAGAGCCCAACTAATGAGCACGACAAAAGTGGGGAACAAGAAAATCAGTAGTCGCTCTAATTGAGCAGAGATGAACTCCAATGAGGCGATATCCAGATAGCTGGCGATGTAGTAGCCCATGATACCGATAGCCACGGCTTTAAGACCATGTTGCTTGGCCTTGGTACGATTGTCTGGTGTACGACACAAATACACCAACATGGCCAGATAAAGCGGCAGAGAGCTGAATGCACGCAGTGCCATGATAGAAGTTGCGTCACCACCGTATTGGTAGGCGATCTTGATCAGTACAGGTTTGATGGAGAAGAGCAGACAACCCGCTAGAGCCAGCAACAGGCCAACTTGAGTGGCGCGAAAAGCAGGAGGTCGAATTGTCTGGGTGTTTTCGGTCATTAATCTCGTATCCTTTATTGAGAGTTGGGCTACGAGAAGAATTAGGCTGGCTACGTGTTCTCGTAGCCAGGCACAGGTTTACCTACCGGCTACAGGCAATGAGAAGGAGCCAAAGGTAAATAAACGAAATTTGCATCAGAGATATTCCTTAGTGATGAAAAACCAGATTAACCAGCATAGTTAGGAAAGGCAATCAGTTTTATCGCTCAAGATTGGCTTCAATCTGCCTCAATGCTTTTTGATACATTAGCCATGCACAGATACCAGCTAATAGGTTACCAACCATAGAGCCCCAAAATAGCCCCTCTATTCCGCCAAGATGTGCACCTAGCCAAAGGCAAGGCAAAAAGAACGCAAATAAACGCAACGCTGAAATGGTTAAGGCTGTGTAGGATTTACCTAATGCATTGGCAATGGATACCATTAGCATGCAGATGCCTAGTGGTCCGAGGCTGACAGGGACAATCAATAAATGCCAGATTAAAATCTCAGTGACTTGAGATTCGCTGGTCATCAATGAAGCTAGCCAATCTGCGGACAGCCATGTAAAGGCGGCAATCAGTAGTTGAAATCCAATCACAAACTGGCTGGCAATGACCACCAGTCGACGTATATCAGTGATATTCTTTGCCCCTAATAATCGACCAACCATTGGTGGCATAGACATCGTAAGAGCAAGCACAGAGACGATAGCAAAAAACTCGAATCTTGATCCCAATGCCCAAGCGGCGACTGCAGCAGTACCAAATCCTGCAAGTAACTTGGTTGCTAACATCGAAGACAAAGGTGGTAGCAACTGGCTGATCATCGCTGGTCCCATGATATTACCAATCGACTTAACACTTTGAGTGATGTTGAGGTCATGCCAGTCAAAGCTCATCCAATGTTTGCGTGTGACTTTAGGCGCAACGATTAGGATACCGATACCAAAGGCGATAATGGTTGCGATGGCAGCGCCGTTTAGCCCGAGATCGAGAGTAAAAATGAAAATTGGATCTAGGAGCAGGTTAAGTACACTGGTGACCATCATCATTGTGCCTGGCAGCATAGTATTACCATTGGCTCGGCAAACACTGTACAAGAAGTAGAGTAGAGCTCCTGTCCAAGCACTGACCAGCCAGTAAATCCAGTAGCTGTCAATTACAGGAAAGAGAGTTTCGGGTGCACTGAGTAACTGCAGGATCGGGACTCGAATGAGGTAAATAAACACAGAGATAACCGCAACACCAATTGTCCCTATGGCAATCACTAACCCGCCAAGCTGGTGGGCAAAGCGTGTGTTGTTAGCCCCAATAGCCTTGGCGATTACGGCGGTTGTTGCGATACCTAATCCGACTTGAATGCCGATGATGATCATCTGAATAGGCAAGGTAAAACCTTGTGCTGCAAGCGGCAGTACGCCAAGCTGGCCTATGAAAGCACTGTCGACCAACTGAAAGCTCATCAAAGACAGGACACCAAATAGCATTGGCCATGTCATTTTGAACAGCTGTTGACCCAGTGATGGGGAGTTTTCAATGTTTGTAGCAGTCATATCATTCAATCATTCTGTAAAAGAAAAACCGAGGCAGTGCCCCGGTCTCAACTTATTCTTCCTTGAACTCTTCAGCATAACCTTTGGGTGGCGGTGTCCAGCCTCGCTCACCACCCTCATGTTTGTCTGAGCGATCGGTATTCATCGCCAGTTTTATTTGCTCTTCGAGGTGCATAAAGAGTTTTCGGTAGTTGTTATCAAATCGTTCGCCTTCAGAGTCATCTTCCCAAGCCTGATAAAGCATGTCGGATTTCTTGTCCTCAATTCGACGATACGCAGTTCGTTGTTGCTCTACATGAAATGGGTGGTATCCAAGAGATTTCAAGGCCTGTGCCCCAAGTTCAAGCGCAGAATGGTAAGTTTCTGACTCGATAATGTCAGCGCCTGCCTGACGTAGTAGATAGCCATGACCACGGTCGAAGGCACGGACCAACACTTTGACCTTTGGATACGTGTGTTTGACGTATTTGGTCAGCTCGACGCTGGTTTCAGGGTTATCAATGGCTATCACCAGCATAGAGGCTTCTTCAATGCCTGCCGTGTGAAGTAGGTCAGGCCGAGTCGCATCACCAAAGTAAGCTTTGGTGTCGATACGTCGCACGACATCAACCTGAGCAGCCTGATGATCAAGCACAACGGTTTTGACCCCGTTAGCCACCAATAGGCGGTTGACTATCTGTCCAAAGCGGCCGATACCTGCAATGATGACAGTGCCTTTTTCTTCGATTTGATCGGCCTCACGGTCATTCGACTCAAGTTCAAATCTTGGCAAGATGACTTTATCAAATAGGATAAACAAGCCCGGAGTCAGGAACATCGACAGGGCAACCACCAGTGACAGAGTTTGAGCTATATCTTGTGGAATGACATGATTCTGCACCGTAAAACTGAGCAAGACGAAACCGAATTCGCCCGCTTGGGCTAAGCTGAGTGTAAACAGCCACTTATTGCTGTTTTTAATACGGAATATCAGCGCTAACACGTAAAGAATGCTCGCTTTGAGCAACATTACGCCCAGTGTTAATCCGATGATAAGTGCAAAGTCGTCGAACAGGATACCAAAATTGATGCCAGCCCCAACGGTGATGAAGAACAGGCCAAGCAATAAGCCCTTAAACGGATCGATGTTGGACTCAAGCTCGTGGCGAAATTCACTGTTTGCCAGAACAACGCCTGCAAGGAAAGTCCCGAGTGCAGGAGACAAACCAACCAAGCTCATCAGTGCCGCGATACCGACGACTAACATTAACGCCGTAGCAGTGAAAATTTCACGAAGCCCTGAACTGGCTACGAAACGAAACAGTGGACGACTTAAATAATGTCCTCCAACGACTAGGCCAATAACAGAGCCGATAATCACCAAGGCATACGCCCAACCTGGTAGACCTGCGACTAAACTGAGCTCATCATGGTGATCGGCTGCACTGCTGACTGCCGCCTGAGCCTGTTCCACCAACTCGGGGAGTGCCAATAGTGGAATAAACGCCAGCATAGGAATGACGGCGATGTCTTGGAACAGCAATACCGAGAAGGCATTTTGTCCCCCCTCTGTTTTGTTTAGTCCCTTTTCATTAAAGGTCTGTAATACAATCGCTGTTGAAGAAAGTGCGAAGATCAAACCAATAGCGAGGGCAATGGTCCATGGTTGGTCAAACAGTAAAGCGACCCCCATGATGACCGCTGTTGTCCCACCGACTTGTAATCCTCCTAAGCCAAGCAAGCGATTTCTCATTGACCAGAGCATCTTTGGCTCTAACTCAAGGCCGACCAAAAACAGCATCATGACAACACCAAATTCAGCAAAATGCTGAATGGTCGTTGTTTCTTCTCCAACTAGGCCAATGATTGGCCCAATGACGACGCCTGCAATTAAATAACCGAGAACCGAGCCGAGTCCAAGTCGCTTTGCAATGGGAACAGCGATGACAGCGGCAACAAGATAGATAAATGCCTGTAGGAAATAACCGGTCATTGTAAACCTCCTACAATGATTTCATCCAAACAGTGGCAGAGCTTTTCAACTTTTGAAGCTTTGTCGTAATCGACTCTATCTTCAACCAATGCCGATAACAGTGCTTGCCAAGCCTCAACATGTGTTTTGATACGACCATCTTCTTTCGCGGTACGAGCACCAAACAGAGCAAACGGAGCAAGGTATTCCATACCTGTCAGCGTCGCCATTTGTTCAAGAGGTTGGAGTAATTCACGTATGGTGAAGTGGTTGTATCCTTCTGTTTGGTACGCTTCTTCTTGACCACCCGCAGTGAGAGCACAAAGAAACTTTTTACCGTGTAATGCAGTGCCATCGTGGCCATACGCAAAGCCATACTCCAATACCAAGTCTTGCCACTCTTTTAAAATTGAAGGTGTTGAATACCAGTAAAGTGGGAACTGAAATACGATTACATCGTGGTCGAGTAAGCGTTGCTGCTCTCGATCAATGTTGATGTTGTAGGTCGGGTATTCGTAATACAGATCAACCGCAGTGACACCTTCGACCGCCTGACAGGCTTTAAACAGTGGTTGGTTAACTTCGGAGCGTCGCTGAGAGGGGTGGGCATAGAGCACTAAAACTTTATTCTTTGACATTATCCAGTTCGCAGATCTTAGGTTTAGAACTTTATTGTTGCACACGGATCAACTTTTAACCATTGGTTACTTTTTGGTAAGTCATGAAATAGTTTCAGTTTTTTGTTGATAAAAAGTTGAGAACAAGTCCAATAGGTCGCTGAGATGATTTACAGTCAATGAGGCGTGTTGAGTAAATGTACTTGGTTTACCATGAGTCACGAGACAAGACGGCATACACGCGTTGCTTGCTGCCTGTAGGTCATAGACATAGTCACCTACGTAGAGAATTTGTTGCGGACCCAATTGCCATTCTTTTGCGAGTGCAAGAAGCGCATCTGGTGCTGGTTTAGGCGGGAAATGTTCACGACTGATTACACGCGAAATATTGAGTTGGTTATGCTCGATTTTTCGTTGTGAGGCTTGTTGGCAGTTGCGAGTAATAATAGCGGTGTGAAGGTTATGATGTGTGATGAAGTCAAGCAAGTCGTGACAGCCGGGCATCGGAGAGGAGTGATCGGCATCATCCAATTCATGTTGCAGTACCAACTGTTTTGCCCGAATAGCTGATTGAGAGCAATCCAATTCGTCAATGAAGGTGAGCAAGTCGACTTCTTTTGGACAGCCGACTTGTGTTCTTAACCAATGAAAGTCCAAGTTTGAGGTGACTAAGGTGTTATCTAAATCAAAGACAATGGCTTTGATTTTGCTGATCTCCAGAGTCACTACATTCATGGCATTTTCCTTTAGTTAGTTTTAGGCAAATTCCTGCTCTAAATAAGCAACAATATCAGAGGATTCATACATCCACTCGACCTTGCCTTCTTTCTCGATTCTTAGGCATGGCACTTTGATTTTGCCACCGCCAGCTTCGAGTTCAGAACGGTGTGCCTGATTTGTTTTGGCATCGCGCAGCTCAATATTGACTGATTGGCGCTTCATAGCACGACGAACTTTTACGCAAAATGGGCAAGCTTCGAACTGGTACAGAGCCATAGACTGGGCTTTGTCATTGACGGCTTGCTGACTCTCTGCCGAGCGTTTTACGCCTTTTGGTGAAAAGACAAAGTTAAGCAATAGAATTACGCGGCCTAAAAACCAACGGATAAACTTCATAACATTCCTTTACAATACAACAAATAGGGTGACTTTAGCGTGGGTTGTCTCACCCACTTTTTATATCGTGACTAACTAGTGTTTGCATTGTAACCAAGTTGTTCGTCAATTAGTACTTATCTTATGCTGCTTCGTAACTGTGATACCTAATCGTTTTGCTAACCGTGTCAGATTCGCTCGGTCAGTTTTAAGCTGTCTTGCTGCCTTTGCCCAGTTAAAGTCGGCATCGGTCAAGGCGAGTGTGATGATGTGTCGCTGGTACTCTTCCGTTGACTCACGAAGTCCTTTTGTCCAATCGATGGATTCCGTATGTTTAGTTGCAACGACGCTGCTTGGCGACTCTTCAACAGGCAGAGAATGGAGCTCACCGATGTCATCAATGGAGACTGTGATCAGTTTGCCATTGTTGCCTCTTGCTCTTGCTTTCAGCGCCGCTCGGTTAATCACATGTTCTAACTCACGAACATTGCCCGGCCAGTTATAACGCGATAAGAGGAGTTGAGCCTCTTTGCCCAGCTTGATTTGGACGATACCAAGCTTACGTCGCGCTTGTTCGAGGAAGTAACCCGCGAGAAGAACAATATCACCTTCGCGTTGACGAAGTGGTGGGACGCTGATCGGATATACGCTAAGGCGATGATAAAGATCTGAGCGAAAACGACCTTCGCTGACTTCTTCTTTCAAATCACGATTGGTCGCGGCCAAAACGCGAACATCAATTGTCTCCACTTTATCTTGACCAACGGGTTGAATCTCGTTGTTTTGCAATGCACGAAGAATTTTACTTTGTGCTGTCAGAGGCAGTTCACCAATTTCATCAAGAAATAGGGTGCCGCCGTCTGCTAATGCAAATTTACCGAGCCGTGACTTATCAGCTCCCGTAAACGCCCCTTTAACGTGACCAAATAGTTCACTTTCTACCAAGTTTTCAGGAATGGCTGCGCAGTTGACATATACAAGAGGCTGCTTACGGCGATTGGATAGGTGATGAAGGCTTCGAGCGACAAGCTCTTTACCTACACCAGTTTCGCCATTGATCAGAATATTGAAGTTGGATGGCGCCACGACATCGATATCGGATTTCAGCGTCGTCATTTTTTCGCTGGCACCGATGATCTCGCCCCCTTCACGCTCCCATGCATCCTCATTGAGCTCTTCGAAACGTTGTTGAGTCTGCTTGGCTTGTTGCTCCAACTGGCTAACGGTCATCGCAACTTTGAGTGTTGATGCCACAATCGCTGATAGAGCGTCTAAACTGCGAGTAGGGATTTGGTCAAAGACATTAGGTGTTAGGCTGTCCAGAGTCAGAATTCCAAGCAGCTTGTCAGCATAGAGCAGGGGAAGGCCCATACAAGCATGCATTGGCAAATCACCATCGTAATCAAGCAGTAAGTTATCGAACGGATCGGGCAGTTCGCAGTCTGCGTCGAAACGCACAGCGGCTTTTGAGGCACAGATTGCGTCAAAGCGAGGATGTTCATCGACCTTAAAGCGACGACCCAGCGTATCACGCGTTAAGCCCTGAATCGCTAAGGGGACTAAGGTATCTCCTTGCAAAGAAAGCAGCGCCACACTGTCACATTGAATGGCTTTGCGAATAGCATCAAGTAGCTTGTTGAAACGATCGTGCTCATTGTGGCCTGTTGCTAGGCCGATGGTCATATCGATTAAAGTCGAAACAGAGATATCTTGCATGGTGCGTTAGGGCTCCAAATGATAGTAGGTTACTCCTCACAGAACGATGTGAGCTAAAAGTAACCAGTGCTAACGTGTGATTATTATATTTTAGAGTCATTTCGACATATTTCAACTGGGTCATTATGACTTTTTGATAGTGAATAATGCTCTATAATCCAAGTAATTAGGAGATGTTTAAACTTGGCATCAATCGTGCTCTTAGAAGGGAAAAAGATAATACCCATATGAGGAGAAAATAAAGATGCTCAACAACCAACATATCGAAGTCGTAAAAAGTACTATTCCTTTGCTCGAAAGTGCCGGCCCGGCTTTAACACAGCATTTTTATCAACGAATGTTTTCGCACAACCCAGAGCTTAAAGATATCTTCAATATGACGCACCAGAAAACGGGCCGTCAAAGTGTTGCTCTATTTGAAGCGGTAGCGGCTTACGCCAAGAATATTGAAAACCTTGAAGCACTGACATCAGCGGTTGAGCGTATTGCTCATAAACACACCAGCTTTAACATTCAAGCTGAACACTACCAGATTGTTGGTCATCACCTAATTGAAACGTTACGTGAATTGGCGTCAGAGGCATTTACCAAAGAAGTGGAAGAGGCATGGACAGCGGCATATCTGTTCTTGGCAAAAGTGTTTATTGATCGTGAAGGCGAGCTGTATCTTCAGCGTAAGCAAGCCATTGGTGGCTGGGAAAACGCACGTCAGTTTGTGGTTAAACAGAAGCAACCTGAATCAGAATACGTCACCAGTTTCGTTCTTGAGCCACAGGATGGTGGTGAGGTGCTGGACTACAACCCAGGCCAGTACGTTGGTGTTGAAGTTAAGCCGTCTGCAGGCGAGCACAATGAAATTCGTCAGTACTCTCTGTCTCAGAAACCTAATGGCAAAAACTACCGAATTTCTGTTAAACGTGAAGTTGGGGAACACAATGGGTTGGTATCTAATTTCATGCATGACGAAGTAAATGAAGGCGATACAGTTCATTTATATGCACCGGCAGGTGATTTCTACTATCAAGAAAAAGACGCGCCAGTGGTTCTGATTTCTGCCGGCGTTGGCGCGACGCCAATCCAGTCGATGCTGCAAACATTGGCTGCGGCTGATAAAAAAGACGTCTCGTACCTTTACGCTTGTAATAGCGCTGATCAACATACCTTCAAGAGTGAAACAGAACAGCTGATTTCACAGCGCGGTTGGCAGCAGTTTACATGGTACTTAAACGATCAGGCTCATTTCGAAGGACAGATGAACCTGTCTTTAGTGGAACGCGAGTTACCGTTAAGCAGTGCTGACTTTTATCTTTGTGGGCCGGTCGCGTTTATGGAAGCGGTGGTTAAGCAGTTAGAAGGATTGGGTGTGACAAGAGATCGAATTCACTACGAAGTGTTTGGACCTCATACCTATCTTTAAGATTGATAAAGGGCTTCCCATTGGGAAGCCCTTTTTAATCAACCGAAGGTGCGTTTGAACCAACTCCAAATAGGGTTGCTTCGTTGCGTTACTGGGGAATTGTCGCTTCCCAAGTAGTAGCTCGCGAGATACTGTGTCCGGATGGCATTTACATCTAGACCAGAAAGGTCGTTTCGTAGATTAGCGGTTGTTTCAGCGTGGTCATTAGCCAGGCTGAAATCCATTTTCAGATAACCCTGAATATAGAGCCAGACATGTGTTACCAGAGTTAGCATTTGATAATCTTGATACTCGAATCGCTTGGCATTTTGCTCACCAAGGTTATCGTGTAATGCTTTCCACATGGCTTGAACCGCTTCTCGGTTGGTTTCAACACGAGACAGGCACTCAATATGCGCTTTCGTCATGATGCCGAGTAAATGGGATTCATCGGTGCTATTGGGTTTATTCTGTTTTACTTTGTCAAATAAGGCTGATTGTTGCTGCAAAAACTGCTGCCACAGTTTGGGATGCTCCTTTACGACGTCCAGCGACTCTGCGCTAATAGCTATGAATGCCTGTTCCAGATCAGTCATTAGATTGTAGAGTCTCGATCTGAACTTCAAATGAGCCTTTGTCACAGTCAATGAACAAGCTGCTGCCAGTAATCATGATGGACAGATCCATTCCGCGTTCAACTACTTCGGACAAAGCATCAATACCTTCTGCACTGAGTCGGTAAATATTAGCGTCATATTGGTGAGATTTGTTTTTGGTTTGCGCCCACCAGACGTCAGATTTGCTGGTAAAGGTGAAGATGTCGACTCTCTTTGCTAAGCGAGTGGCTTTCTTAATGCGATCAAGGGAAGGTTCACCAATTTCAATCCAGTGTAGGATCGTATCATCAAGTGCTTTGATCCAGAGGTCCGGTTCTTCAATCGAAGATAGGCCTTTAGTGAATGTAAGTTCCGGTTGATATTGAATACAGTAAGCCAGAATACGCGCCATCATCCGCGGAATGGTTTCTGATGGGTGCTGCGCGATAGTCAGTTGCGGAGAATCGTAGACGTCACGGTTTGTGTCCGAGAGCGAAATTCGAAACTTATAGATAGTGGGTTTGAGTGCCATAGTCGTTTACTACACATAAAAAAATAGCCAGCTTGAAGCTGGCTATTGTAAAACTTTATCTAGCTAGTTGAAAATTAAACTAGTTTGATGTTTTCAGCTTGTGGGCCTTTTTGACCTTGAGATACAGTGAACTCAACTTTTTGACCTTCAACTAGAGTACGGAAACCGTCGCCAGTGATTGCAGAGAAGTGAGCGAAAACGTCAGGGCCGTTTTCTTGTTGGATGAAACCGAAACCTTTAGTTTCGTTGAACCATTTAACTGTACCAGTAACAGTGTTAGACATAATGTATATCCTTGATAAATCTTGTAAAAGCCATGACGGCAACGATAGCGTGGAAAAGGAGATTGCTATTGCGCACGACGTTACGGAAGAAATACAAGAAATCCAACGAAACGGCGGAATAAAAACAAGAACCGTTTTCTAGCTGCCGTCTAGTCTAAAGCTAAGTGGCACTAAGTCAATAAAATTCATATGATACTTTTTCGTTACCATGCTCTTTTCATTCGAAATTTGCGCTAGGTAGAGTTTCGGAAATATTACTGATTGGGCTATAGATAGTGTAACATTCGTTTGTATGGTGATTTATTCTGTCAAATATGGGTTTGATGAGTGATTTATCACCAAGTACTAGTCGTTTGTAAAATCAAAGCAGGACAAAATTATGGGCAAGAGTGCCAGAAAAAAACTTAAGGACGCCGCTTCCCTTCAAGCTAATTTGGAAGTTGGAAGAGGTGAAATACAAGACAATGCGTTAAAAGCCATCGTTACCAGCCAACTGTTTAAAACGCGGGTAGAGAAGTCGAAAAAGGGTAAAGGGAGCTTTTCTCGTAAGCTAAAACATAAGGGCAAAGAGCCCTATTCAAAAGCCGCTTAAACAGCAACTTTCGAATAGGGCTCTTTTCTTTTATCTGTTGAGTGCGACTATCGCTCGATTCGCGGTGAGTAAATGGAATAAGCCGTAACCTGACCAGCAACAATCGCTGAGAACATAAACAGTGCTGAGAGACCAATACTTGGAATGGGCAAGATAGACTGTTCAAATACAGATTGCCCAGCACTGACCAAAACTCGGCTACCTGGTACCAAGATGATGATGCCCTGGACGATGTAGATAGATCCAGTGAGATCCATCTTCTTCGCCACCCAAGTGCCGTAGAGCGTGATCAATACGGTAGTAATCCAAGTACCTACAACCCAACCACTTTCGAAACCTAGGTAAAACGGTCCCCACATGCCAAGTACCGCAACTGGCAAACCGAGCAAAATATCTTTAGGTCTAGCATTGAATATCACACCAAGAGATACGGATATTAGAAACAGCCCTGATATGTGGAGCCAAGTGGGTATCTGATTGACGTAAGAAGTGATATCCGGCTGCCCCCAGATTGCTTCTCCGATGTTCAAACCCATCATAATTCCTACAAACAGCTTAATCAGGGTGAGAAAGCTTTGACCCAGTAGGCTGGTCCCTGAAACCAAATCGTTAAACGCCAGACATTCGAGCGAGTTAGCTATCGATAAACCGGGAACAAATAAGACGATAGCGGCGATACACAGCGCCCAGACAGGGAGATCGGCGCTGGTACTTGCGAAAAAGGCAACCAGAATGCCGGTGACCAGTGCAGCGACAAACTCTACGGCGATGGAGCGCCTCGCTTTACAGATTTGCTGAGCGCCCCATGCGAGAAAACCAAGAAAGATCGAAATATAGACAGCCTCTAGCGTACTACCAACCAGCATAAGGTACGCGGGTGGAATGCCCATATTCGCAAGTGCCGTGACCCATTTAGGGTAGCCTACAGGCTCTGGAACGGGCTCCTTACTGGGTTGGTTAATTCGAATAATGGTGTTCGCCAGTAAGCTGAGGTTAATCGAAGCGGGCTGATGGCGCTTCATAACCACGGCATTGTTGTCGTCAGGAAACTGATAGTTAACGGTTGTTGGAGTCGCTTGAATCATGACATCGACGCCATGTTTTCGAGCATAAAATTGAGTGTATTTTTCTAATTTGTAGGGCGCGCAGCCACTACGATGCAAGGTGTCACCGATCTCAACGATCTTTTTGATTCTGTACTCTGAAGGCATGGTATGTAGTACGAAATATCGAATGCGCGCAAAGGTAACAAAGCCATATGTTCTATTCGAGCGCAAATCTACTGAACAGTGGCTAGAGTCACACTCTTTTTGATATTCCCAATGATAGGGATGCTGAAAAGTGAAAACTTAGATTGTAACAACGTATTTGGGCTCGAAATGTCTGGTTTAAAATGCATCAGATCACAAAATTGCCAACGATTATAGATGTAAATGTTGTTACTTAAATGTAACTGTATATTTCGATTTTGGCGGGTTTATTGGGTTTTGAGCTTGAGTTGTAAGGAACCTTACCTATTGTTTTGTTAACCATTATTTTACATATGTTGCAGGGGTATTTGACGGACAAAAAATGTACCAATTTAGGGGTTGAATTTCGGAGGGAAATGGCGAAAATATGTGCAAAATGAGTTTGCAAAAATGAAAGGAAGCTTTTTCCAAGTTTAAAAAGCGAGGCAATGATGAAACTATTTCTGATAATAATGGCGTCAATCTCAGCAGGTGTGCTATCCGCTGAACACCTTCATTCTTTCATGTTAGGTCTTTCGATTTCTGCATTGGCCGTTGGCAGCTGTTACTGGTTTGCATTCCGAACGACTCGTTTTCCTCAGCTAGCTTTGTTGCTTCTGATTTGTGGCATGCTATCTAAGCTGACTATCACCGTGATAGGAGTGAGTTGGAGTATGTCGGAAGAGCTGATTACTTCTCCATTAGTATTCGCACTGTCATACCTATTCTTCTCTTTAGTAGTGACTTACTTGTGGTTTAGCTACCGAGACAGCATTACGCCAAAACCGAAGAAGGTTCAGGAAGCTCAAGCATAGTAGCTCAGAGAATCGAGATTGATAAAGCCAGTGTTATGAACACTGGCTTTTTTGTACTAATCTACCCATATATGGAGTCGAACTCTCATTATTTAATAAAACTTTCCAATAAGCGTAACGATTGATTACAAAGCGAATAAATATCATTGTTGTTTGTTTATACTCGAACTAATCATAAAAACTCCGATTGTGACTAGAGTTGGTAACGTCCCATGAAAAAAACGTTTCTCCTAAAAGCAGCACTTTTCTCCTCTATCGCTGCGACATTCAATGCCATTGCGGCACCTACTATTATCCCTGAGCCTCCGACATTAGGGGCGAAAGGCTATGTTTTGATTGACTACAACACTGGGCAAGTGTTGGTAGAAAAGAATGCGAACACCAAGCTTAATCCGGCCAGTTTAACCAAACTGATGACGGCTTATGTGGCAGGACAGGAAGTTAAAGCGGGCAACATTACTTTGGATGATCAGGTTGTGATCAGCAAAAACGCTTGGGCAAAGAACTTCCCTGATTCGTCAAAGATGTTTATCGAAGTAGGCACTACGGTACCTCTGATGGATCTTTATCGTGGTCTTATCGTGCAATCAGGTAACGATGCGAGTGTCGCGATTGCAGAATACGTTGCTGGCAGCGAAGGGGCCTTTGTTAACTTAATGAACTCCTGGGCTGAAAAGCTTGGCCTAGAAAACACCGCCTATACCAATCCGCACGGTTTGGATAGCAATGGTCTTTATTCAACCCCTATGGATATTGCGAAACTGGGCCAAGCCATAATTCGTGATTTGCCTGATATCTATCCTCTCTATAGCGAGACGTCTTATACCTACAACGGCATTACTCAGTACAACAGAAATGGTTTGCTACGAGATCGCAGCATGAACGTTGATGGTATGAAGACAGGTTACACCAGCGGTGCAGGGTACAGCTTGACCACATCCGCAACCAGTGGGGACATGCGTTTGATCGCCGTGGTGATGGGCGCAAGCAGCACTAAGAGTCGAGAATCTGAAAGTAAGCAATTACTTAGCTATGGTTTCCGATTCTTCGAAACGGTGTCACCTACCAAAGCTGGCGACACTGTGACCGAAGCGAAAGTCTGGATGGGTGAGCAGGATCAGTTAAGTGTGGGTGTCAATGAAGATATCTATATGACACTGCCAAAAGGTAATGCGGCCAAACTGACGGCTGAAGTCGAATTTGACCACGAATTGGTGGCTCCTATCACTGAGGGGGAAAAAGTCGGCACCATCATATACAGCGTGGAAGGTGATGAAGTCGCGACGGCAGATCTAATCGCTCAGACTGATATCGATGAAGGCAGTCTTTTCAAACAGCTGATCGATTGGTTCAAACGTCTGATTTCTAGCTGGTTCTAACAGATAAGCGGATGCCTTGTGCATCCGCTTTTGTCTGTACTCTAAAGCATCAATTTAAGGACATTGTGTTTCCTAATAAGATGATGGTGAGCCACTGCGAGAATATGAAGCATCACCAGTGAAGCAAGCATCAGGCAAGATAAACGGTGAACTTGAAAGAAAAACGAACTTATTTCTACTTCTTGAATTAGATTGCTAATTTCCACCATCCAGAAAAAATGATACGAGTTTTCCAGCATCAAAAAACCAGAAATAAATACCCAAGACATCATGAAATACATCAGCGAATGAATGAGTTTAGCAATACTCTTTTGCCAATGAGCAATGTTGTCGTCAACCTCTAGGCTTGGCCTAAAATACTTCCACACCCAACGTGCCAAAAACACGGGAGCAGCAACTGTGGCAAGAGACATGTTTAATGTCGACAAGAAGTGAAACATAGGAGAATCCTGGGTTGTAAGGTGCATCCCATATCCTGCCATTGTTGTGTACACAATGATGACTGCCATAAACCAATGAAACGTTTTGGTGACTCTGTCATAACTTACTCCGCTCATGTTCATACCTTCCCTTTCATATTCACACTAGACAGAATCAAGCCAACATAATAAGTGCTTAATAAAAGTTATTAGATGATTCTGCTGTTATTTTATTTTGCTAATTAAGTGAGAATCTAGCGGAAGGAGAGTTATATTCATCATTTATCCCTGTTTTTGGAAAGGATATCCCGAATAAAAATAACGGTTGTAAGTGAGTTTATAAAACTATTGTTTGATTTATTAATAAGTATTTATTTGGAAGATATGAGCCGTCAAACTGTTACATATAGTAAATGGGTTTGTGCGTCATCATTGCACCGCATTAGAGACTGCCGTTAGCGAGCAAACCAAACTCTTAACTAACGTTAACTCATTGCTGACATCTCTGTGAATGAAAAGGAGCAGAATCCATCGCACTAAGCGATACAAGGATTCACCCATGGAATTTACTGAGAAGGATAGAGAGGCGTTATACAATACGTGGATGTCTCAAAAGTCTAAAATGCGTCTCACGCAAATGGAGTTTGCGAAAAAGTTAGGGATCAGTCAGTTAAGCTTTTCGCAACTCTTACGCGGAGAAGAGCCTTTGACGATGTCGTTCATTAGCCATTTTTGCCGATTACTTCATCTCGATGCGAAGCTGGTCTTTCCTTCACTTAAACAAGCTAATGATATGGGCCCTAAGGTGGTTTATCTTCAAAGCCGTATGAGTGTCGACGGGGAAATCCAGAACGCTTACATCGAAGGCAATCAAATCGTGGTCGAGTACGCTCACACTGTAAATCAAGCGTAATGTGAGTCTACGGTAGCGCCGCCTCTGTCTGGCATTAAATTTCAGTGGTACTCTAGGCATAGAGTTCATCCTGAATAGTAAAATCATGCTGGAAAAAGAAAATCTTATTAAGTTAGCACGCGTCCAGATGCCGTTTGGCAAATATGCTGGACGCGTTTTGATCGATCTCCCCGAAGAATACCTACTGTGGTTTGATAAGAAGGGCTTTCCTAATGGGGAGCTTGGCGACCTCCTCAAGCTATGCCTTGCGCTAAAAATCGAAGGATTAGATAGCGTCGTTAAGCCTTTAAAGCGAATGTAACCCTAGAACTTAAATAAAAGACTGACTATGAATTTTGATATCGAAGCATTGAGACACCACCAACTGGTCGAAGACGGCCAACTTGAAGGATGTTACATTCATCAGCCTGCCGAAGGCAGCCAGCAAAATGACAAGGCCGTTTTGGCAGAGCGCCAAGCGTTAGAAAAGATGGGCTACAAAGTAGTACAGGTGCAAGCCAAAGGTAAAACAACAACCTTTGCCGAGGCGATGCAAAAGTTTGCGAAGAAGAGTGGTCATCAGCCCAAGTAATCAGCGAATGTAACCTACCGCAGTACCCTTAATCTCTCCAAAGATAAATCCTGTTTCCATTCAAAAGAGTCAGACCGTTAGGCTGACTCTTTTTTGCCCCATTATTGGTTTCGCCAAAAAGGCTACGTTCGTGATTGGGTGACTTTTGACCAAATATAACTAATCTGACATCCAAAATTCATAAAGCGCAAAAAATGGGTGTTATTGTGCTGTTCTTGGCTCAAATGAATGAGCGGACTTTTGCCCTGTAAATCGCCTCAGAAGCGTTACAAACTTACAGGTCGCTATAGAAGCATAGTGATTTGTCTAAAGAGTCAAAAAACCTTGCTAGAAGTGTTTGATGAGAGCTAAAGGCTTGTTTAATTGGCTTTTTTCTCGGTAGTGGTATGAGTAAATTCCACTTTATTGACTGTTTATTCAATTTGGAATATTTGTTGAGTGGTTACTGTTTTTAGTCTGAATATAAACTACACTACACTGCTATTTTGATACCTTAATATTCTAATGATGAAAACAAAATTATCCCTAATCTTCTTACCTTTTAGCTTAGTCGGCTGTGTGAACATGCAAGAGCCTGACTCGGTTAATCAAGATAAGTATTTAGTGCTTGAGAGAGACCTAACAAGAATTAGGTCTCAAGAACTTATAGTTATTAAAGACTTACTTCCAACATCTTGGGTTGAGGGTGTCTCCGCCGGTGTATATGTTACAGAAGGGCAAAATTCTCAAGGTATTTTTTATCGAAGTGCAAATTCCTGCATCGGTATAGAAAATCAGAGAAAAATGATCGGATTTATGCATGGAAATGATTGCGGCATTTGGGTCCCCTACAATAAAAACGCAGTCATTAAATCCTACTACTATGATGACAGCCTCACATGGTGGATGGACACTTCTAATTTGAAATGGTACGCGGAATTTACATATGACCATTTCGAATCAACTTTGAAAAAACAGTAAGAAATAGAGGCAAAGGGGAGCAGTTTTCTCTCAAACTTGCACAAAGATGTTAGGTGATTCCCTTACTTTAGTTTTTAACTTTTTCCTAATGAGTTTCTTTGAAATGGTTGAACGTATTATACGCTCAACGACCTACTTGAAAGATGACTCCAAGAAAAGAGTTGTTCGTAATGACAAAAGCTTAGATAGAGGGAAAAACCACAACGTCACTCAGTGCACTCCCAAATAGTCCAACCTTTTTCCTGGTGCGATGTTACTCATCGCACTAGCACTTCACAACAACTTTGCCATACTTTTAGTTATTCACGACTTGCTAATGTTCTATTTTCCAAAACTGATAAATGTCCAATCCTGAGTCACAGCAACAAAAGCCCCAAACAAAGCGGTTTGCTTTTGGTTTGATAACAAAAGCTCACTAATCGGTGAGCAGGGCTGGCGACTTCAACTATGTTTAGCTTTGAACATTGAAGGTCTAGATAGTGTTGTTAAACCCCTCAAACGTATGTAATTCTAGAGGCACACAAACCGTGGGCTTTATTTCCTCGTGTGAGCAGTATTTCATCGTCAGAAAATCACCAGTATGCACAGCCCAACTCTCAATAGGCGAAGAACAAGGTAATCACAATGCAGCAAATAGGTAATCAGAGTTTAGTGTCTTTCATGGTGTCGGATCAGGACAGAAGTGTCGCGGTGCATAACCCCGCGACACAAGAGCTGCTGGGTTATGCACCGGTTTCCACTCAGGAGGAAATCGAACAGGGAATTGTTCGGGCTCATAATGCTCAGAAAGAGTGGGCCAAGCTGACAGGCAAGCAGCGAGCTGTCATCCTCCAAGGTTGGTTTCGATTACTGGTTGAAAACCAAGATGACCTCAGCCGTTTGATGACTCTAGAGCAAGGCAAGCCACTAGCGGAAGCGAAAGGTGAAGTGCTCTATGGTGCGAGCTTTGTTGAGTGGTTTGCTGAAGAATCAAAACGCACTTATGGTGAGACCATTCCAGCGCCAACGCCGGACAAGCGTATGGTGACTATTAAGCAGCCTGTTGGTGTCGCGAGTGCTATTACGCCGTGGAATTTTCCGATAGCGATGATTACTCGCAAAGCCGCTCCCGCACTTGCAGCAGGTTGTAGCTTTGTGGTGAAACCCGCTGAACTGACGCCTCTGTCTGCGTTTGCGGTAGTTGAGCTTGCCTATCAGGCGGGTATTCCTCGCGATGTTTTGCAAGTGGTTGTAGGGGAGAGTGCACCAGAAGTTGGAGCGCTGTTTACCTCTCATCCATTGATTCGCAAACTGTCTTTTACTGGTTCAACTCGCGTCGGTAGCCTCTTGATGCAGCAGAGTGCCCACGATATTAAACGCACTTCAATGGAGTTGGGTGGTAACGCCCCGTTTATCGTATTTGATGATGCAGATATAGACGCTGCTGTTGCTGGTGCTGTGGCTTCTAAATTCCGTAATGCAGGCCAGACGTGCGTGTGTGCCAATCGCTTCTACGTTCATCGCAATGTATACGATGAATTTGTGGCTAAATTTGATGAAGCGGTAAAACAGCTCAAACTTGGGAACGGCTTGGAAGAAGGCGTCAATATTGGGCCTGTCATTAGCCAGGCTGCCAAAGAGGGTATTGAGCGTTTGATTGATGGGGCGATTGAGCAAGGGGCGCAGCCTGTTTCACCTATAGTGCCTCAAGCTGGACAGTTTATTGCTCCGGTTATCCTAAAGAACGTGACTCAAGAAATGGATATTGTCTCCAAAGAGATTTTTGGCCCTGTGGCACCAGTCTTGGCGTTCGAGAGCGACGAAGAGTTGATTGAGATGGCCAATGACACCATCTATGGTCTGGCCGCTTATTTCTACAGTGATAACATTCGTCGTATCTGGAAGGTGGCTGAAGCGCTTGAATACGGAATGGTTGGGATTAATGATGGGATTATCTCATCAGAAGTCGCGCCTTTTGGTGGCGTTAAACAATCCGGCATTGGCCGCGAAGGAGCCAAGCAAGGTATTGATGAGTATATGGATGTGAAATATCTTTGCTTTGGTGGCCTGAGCTAACTGTGCCTAAGCATCTGAATTAAAATAGCCCGCAATTGCGGGCTATTTTAATGGCTTCTCTTCGGTCCGTTACGGACTAAATCCTGACCTGTTTTGAAGATTTCGTCGGTTACCCAGCGAGCTAGCAGCAGTTGGTGATTATCATCCAGTACTGCCACAAAGTGGCGACCATCAGCATTGTTTGTCGCAAGTGCGATACCCGCAACGCCTTCCAAACCAAAACTGCCGCTTTCTACAGCGAGGAGAAAAGCTTCAAGCTCTTCCAGGTTATCAATGACGCGATCATCGCTAAACATAATTTCTTCTCTCTCGTCACATTGAATTTCAATGCGATAACTAATCATGGCGCTACTTTAACGATCATAGCCGTTGATTTCCAGATAAGCCGCAGAGGCTGAACAAAATCTCACCATTCACGCTCTATTTTTACCATTCACGTCTTCCAACCACCGTTCGTCGCATACCCAAGCAGCCTTGCTCATCGCTGATTAACCTTTGAACATCAGCTAAGAAGAAGGAACGACAAAATGAAACTGACGCATCAATTAAGTCTGTGTTTACTGGTTAGCGCTCAAGCGGTCGCAGCGCCAAGCGACAAGTTAATAGAGCAATACAATCAAGCCGCTCAAGGCGATGAAGATCAGGTTGAATCCGTCTATGAGCAGCTGCAAGGTCAGATCGAAAGACAAGGCGGTGATGCTCTGACATTGGTCTATCTCGGTAGCACACAAACCTTGATGGGACGCGATGCTTTTCTTCCTTGGAACAAGATGAAATACGTCGAGCAAGGGCTCGGTACGATTGCCAAAGGGTTGGATATGCTATCGGATGATACAACGCCTGTTCCACTGCAAGAGATTCGTCAGGGGCTACCAGAGTCACTATTAGCAAGAGCCGTTGCGGCGACGACTTATACATCATTGCCCGATATGTTTAATCATTTCGAACGTGGTTATGAGCTGTATTCGGGGCTTCTCTCTGAGCAGGCTTTTAGGTCTCAGTCCTTTGATGCGATTGCCTGGGTTTACATCTACGCCATTCAGGCCGCCATTCGCGTAGAAGACAGCTTACAGGCAAAAAAATGGGCACAGGAAATGTCAACGCTCAATGCCCAACATCCGATGACGTTACAAGCGATAGCGATGGCCAATAACGCCTAAGGAGAGAGCATGTTGCAGTTTCAAAATCTAGCCAAGCAGTACCAACTCGGTCAGCAGCGAGTGGAGGCTCTCAGCAACGTCACTGGCGAAATCAGTAATGGTGAAATGGTCGCTCTTTGTGGCCCATCAGGCTCTGGCAAAAGCACGCTACTGAATATTCTGGGCTTGCTTGACAGTGAGTATGAAGGTCAGGTTACGTTCGATGGTTCGTTATACCCGAAAGAGCCACAACAATCGGCGCAATTGAGGCGGACCAGCATGGGCTTTGTATTCCAGCGCTTTAACTTGGTTCCCGTAATGAGTGCATGGGAAAACGTGGCGTACCCGCTAATGTTGAACGGATACTCTGCCAAACAGCAGCAACGGCTCGCCATGGAAATGCTTGGCAAAGTGGGGCTGGAAGAGTTTGCTCACCATCGGCCTGATCATCTCTCGGGTGGTCAACAACAGCGCGTCGCCATTGCACGGTCGCTGGTGCATCAACCCAAACTTGTTATTGCCGATGAGCCAACCGCCAGTCTGGATAGCCATACCGCGCAGCGGGTAATTGAACTGATGAAAACCCTTGGTCATGAGTTGGGAACGACCTTCATTGTGGCTACACATGATCAGCGAATGGCGAATCAGTGTGACCGCACACTCTCGTTGGTGGATGGCAGAATAAGCGAGGAGGTGATGAAATGGGCCAGTTAGTTCCTCAATCAGTGCGCATAGCGTATCTGAACTTGCTGCGAAATCGTCGTCGCAGTGTGTTGTCTGCTCTTATCATCACGATTGCCGTTTTTGCTTTAACGTCAGCGGGTGGGTTTGGGCTTTACACCTATGAATCACTCCAAGAATCAACAGCGCGGGATACGGGGCATCTGACGATCAGCATTCCCAGATTTTTCGAGAAAGATGAAGACATGCCATTGGCGAATGGTCTGGAAGATAGCGCCGTGGTCTACAAGCAACTGATATCGAATCCGGATATACGAGGCATTCAGCCTAGGATTGAGTTCACAGGGCTGGTCTCAAATGGCAATAAATCGACCATTTTTGTCGGTACTGGTGTGAATGAGCGTGAGTTCGATATGAAGGGGCCGTTTCTCGACGTGCGTCAGGGTAAAACCTTGTCTGATATTCGCTCTTCGCGATATCAACCCTCGGAGCCTGAGGTGATGCTTGGCGTCGATTTGGCAAGTAATCTCAACGTATCAATTGGTGACTGGATCACCGTGCTTGCAACGACGAGCGACGGCGCGCTGAATGCGCTCGATTTTAAAGTTCATGGTATCTATTCAACGGGTGTACCGGACTTAGATAAGCGCCAGCTATACCTGCATATTGAATCGGTACAGGAACTATTGGTGAGTGACAAAGTGAGTACTTTGTCGGTCTTCCTCTACGAAACACAAAACACGTTGAAGCTTCAGAGTTGGGTGGAAGAACAACTCGCTTCTTTGCTACATAGCCAAGCACTGGAAGTCACGCCGTGGCAGCAAAGAGCCTTTTTCTACACCAAAGTGAAAGATTTATACGATCGAATCTTCGGCATTATGGGGGCGGTGATGTCGCTGGTGGTGTTCGTTGCCCTGTTTAACACCATGACGATGTCGGTGACGGAAAGAACGCGTGAAATTGGAACCTTGTCTGCGTTAGGCACATATCCTGCGGAAATCGTGGCGGGCTTTGTTCGCGAAGCAGCACTGTTAGCTGGTATCGGCACACTCTTAGGTGGGCTTTTGACTGCCTTCACCAGTATTGTCCTGATGGTGGTGGATGTGAAAATGCCACCACCACCGGGTCGAACCGACGGTTATCCACTGAATATCTATTTTTCACCTGAACTACTGAGTTACAGCGCATTGGGTGTCATGGTGATTTGTATTTTCGCTGCGTTTCTTTCCGCCCGAAAGGGTGTCAATAAGCCGATAACGGAGGCATTGACCTATGTTTAAATCACTTTCTGTCGTCATCGGATTGAGTCTGTTGAGTATTGGCGCGTTTGCTAATGACACGGCCACCATGGTCAAAAATGCAGATGCCTACCGCCTTGATACAGCGTCCGCCAAAGTGGTGTCTCTCGTTACCTTGTATAAAAACGGAGAGCTGGATAAAACACGCCAATACAATGTTTATACGCGCCCCGAACGCGAGTCTTTGGTTGTGTTTAAGTCACCGGTTGAAGCGGGGCAAAAGATGCTGATGTTGGGAGACAACTATTGGCTAGTGATGCCTAAAAGTCGTCGTCCGATCCGTATAACACCGATGCAAAAATTACTCGGTGAAGCCTCCGTTGGCGATGTTTCTACTCTCACTTGGAGTCAGGATTACCGAGCGACGCTGACGGCTCAGGAAACCTTGACCATCAATGAGAGGGCAGTGCTGGCAAACCAGCTTTCTTTGCAGTCTATAACCCAAGGGGCGAGTTACGATCGCATCGAACTATGGTTGGAATCGGAGAGCGATTTCCCGATCAAAGCCGATTTGTACTTAAAATCTGGCAAGCTGGCTAAGCAGGCATTGTTTGAACAGGGTGAGCGCGATGGCCAGTCGAGAGTCGTGAGCATGACCTTGATTGACAAGATTCAGCCAGCGAAGAAAACGGTGATTGAATATCAGCAAGTGACGGCTCATCAACTTGAAGATAAATACTATATTCCGGCATTTTTGACGCGTAACGCACTGTCGGAGCTGTAACGTGTTTTACCGTTTGATTTTCGCGTTGGCGGCAATGGTTTCAGGCAGCGGTCTTGCTCAGCCAAGTTTCAATTGGGACTGGACGGTCAGTGTTAGCCAGAGTCAGCACAGAGACTCCGTCTGGTTTGAACCGCATACGGCGCCGAACACTGAGCAGCTAGACGCGTTGCTTCGTGTGCAAGCCGAGTGGCAAAGCTGGAGTGGCTTGTTTGCGGTGCAAAGTAGTCAACTATTGTCGAGCAACTCATCCGACTCAGCTGATAATGAGTTGATTGTTCAGGAGCTTTTTTGGCAAGGCGTCTGGGAGACAGGCGTACTACCGCTTGATATGACGCTGGGTAAAATCCGCCTCGACTGGGGAGTAGGGTATGGATATCGCCCCTTAGACTTGTTCAAACCTTATCGGCGTAACCCAGTGGGAATTCAGGTAGAGGAGGGGGCAGGTGTCGCAATGGCGTCATACTTTGATCTTTCGGGAGAGTGGAGTTTGCTTTACAGCGATTCCAGCTGGACAAAGCAAGAGTCTAGCGAGCTCGAACAAAGAACTGAGCAACAGGGCATTGGTCTACGTCGCTACTGGCTGACAGATGAGACGGAATGGCAGGGCATTGCTTACTATGACGATGTAAGACAAGGCTTAATTGGCGGCTCCATGGTGTCTGTTTTTGATGCGTCATGGGCATACCACGCTTCTTTTGTGTACCAGAGAGACTATCTAGGGTTTGAGCAGCAAGGGCTCTACTCACCCGTAACTCTTGCTAATAAAAGTAGTGGCTTTCAAGGTTTGGTTGGGCTTAATTGGGCTAGCCAAGCCGGCAATCAAATCATTGTTGAATATTGGTATGACAATCGAGCGTGGAGCAAAGAAGATTGGCGGCAGGGGCTCGAAAGAGCGACAGCTTTATCAGAAAGCGCCAACACCGCTGGTCTGTCACATTCGTACGCTCAGGGGCTCAACCATATCAATCTGGTGCAGCATAACGTCATGTTTCATTGGAGTTTGAATCCCACTAGCTGGAGTCAGTGGCAATGGCGTAAAAATGCCTTATGGCTGGAGAATGTAGAGCCTACTTTTGATCTCTTATTATCGCCACAAGACGGCGGTGTCATTGCAACACAGTGGATTAATTACAGTGCTTATGACTCGGGGCAGACTTCGGTCGACGTTGAACTTGCAGCCCGTTTTATGACGGGAAGCCATGACTCCGTATATGCAAATCTATCAGATAAGCGTATGATTTTTATAAATCTAAAAGGGAAATTTTGATGACTGACTTTACTACTCGTTTAACAGACGTATTGAAGAGTTTGGTGTTCACCTCAGTCTTTTGCCTCATCATCGCATTCGCCACACATGCTATCTGGCCAAGCCCGTTTTGGGAGCATATTCTTATCAGTTTCGGCTACGGATATAGTGCAGTATTGAGTTCTCATTTATTGCAGTGGTCGAGTGAGCGATGGACACGGCGCCAACTGAGCATGCTATCGATCGGCTGTTCAATGGTATTTGGTACAGCCAACGCCTACTACTGGTTAAGCAGATACGACAAGTTTGCCGATTTCAGCCAGATGAAGCCGGTCATCATTCTTGGGTTTATTTTCTCAGCGGCTTGTTTTCTGTATTTCTATACGCATGAGCAAAAGCTGCAGACTCAAAAGGAGCTGGAACGGGCTCGCCGGATTCAAACAGAGCAGGAGAAAGCACTGCTTTTAAGCCAACTGAAGCAGTTGCAAAGCCAGATTGAACCCCATTTCTTGTTTAATACACTGGCTAACATTAGCGTATTGATAGATAGCGACGCGGCAAGTGCCAAGCGGATGCTGGAGAAACTGACCGAGCTATTACGCGGGACGTTACAACGCAGTCGTCAGTACAATACAACCTTAAGAGGTGAATTGGAGCTGGTGGATGCTTACCTTGCCATTCAAAAAATACGGCTCGGAGAGCGCTTGAATTATGAAATCTCTGATCATTGTTTGGGTGACCTCAATATACCGCCTCTGTTGGTTCAACCGCTAGTAGAGAACGCGGTACAGCATGGCATTGAACCCAGCTCTGTCGGTGGAAAAATAACAGTAGAGGTTGCTGAAAATCAGGATAGTGTGACTATTTCTGTTATCGACAATGGGATTGGTTTTAGCGATACGCTTAGTCATGCTGGGCAAGGTATTGGGCTGGACAATATTCGTCATCGGCTCACCACCTTGTTTGGTCAACATGCGTCATTGAACCTGAAAGAGAATGCATCGGGTGGTGTGATTGCTCAGTTGTCTGTACAACGTCGCTCATTGGAGAAACTTGAGGAAAACATGGATGCAAACTGATCTTCTTACCGCCGTCATTGCAGACGATGAGCCGTTGCTGCGTCGTCATCTTAATCAGGCGCTTGCTGAGTATTGGCCTGAACTCGATATTGTCGGGCAGGCTGTGAATGGTGAGCAAGCCCTTGAAATGATCGAGCAACATCAGCCTCAAGTGGTATTTCTGGATATAAAAATGCCTGGGCTGGATGGTATGTCACTGGCGAAGAAGCTCTCTAAGCGTGATTGCCAACCTCATATTGTGTTTGTGACAGCGTATGACGAATACGCTGTTCAGGCCTTTGAAACTAATGCGGTGGATTATCTGCTTAAACCTGTCTCTGATGCTCGTCTTATCCAATGCGTTGAAAAACTGAAAGCGCGGCTCAGCAGCACAGAACCCGCGTCAGAGCTTGGTACTTTGTTGAATCAGATTCAGCAGCTCCACGCGCCCGCTCAGCCGAAATACTTAAGTTGGATTCGAGCAAGCAAAGGAGAAGAGATCCATCTCATTGCTTTGTCTGAGGTGCTTTACTTCAAAGCGGAAGACAAATACGTCTCTCTATACAAGCGAGAGCAGGGCAGCAAAGTCGAGTATGTGCTGCGAACGTCACTTAAGGAACTGCTGGCTCAGCTGGATCCGGAGTTGTTTTGGCAAGTACACCGATCCAGTGTGGTTAATGTCTCGATGATAGACAAAGTGAAGAAGGATTTTACCGGTAAAATGATTGCGGTAATTGGTGACGACAGCATTCCCATCAGCAGAGCGATGCAAAGCAAATTTACCAGTATGTGGTAATGGAAGGAGATCAAAAGTGGATATCTTTAAGTGGACTGAGAAAATGATGGGAATGGATGAAGAGGCGTGGCAGCGACATGCGAGTCCGCTCAGCGTTTATTCTCGATTTACAATATTGCCGCTGCTCTCATTATCGATTTGGTCAAAAGAATGGATCGGCGTTTGGTCGACACTCCCGATTGTTATCTCTATTGCTTGGGTCTGGCTCAACCCTCGCGTTTTCCAAGCGCCAAAAACCACCAACAGTTGGGCGTCTATCGGAACCTTCGGAGAGCGGATTTATTTGCAACGCTCAAAAGTAAAGATACCGGGGCACCATCTGAGGATGTGTAATCTGCTGAGTACGCTTTCTGCGTTTGGCGTGCCTATTTTGATATACGGCTTGTATACGTTGGATGTTGGTATCGTCGTATTGGGGAATGTCTGGGTAATGGCGTTCAAGGCTTGGTTTGTCGATCGCATGGTATGGCTCTACATGGATCTGAAAGATACGGATCCTGAGTACGCTAGCTGGCTGAAATTATAATGGCTTTGAATGCTGCAAGGCGATTGTATTTTCATACAATAATGTTACTTTTCAGTAACCCACTATGTATGAGGCACAGCCATGACCGTTGAAAGTGCGATTACCTTTTTTATCGCGATGTTGATCTTTAGCATCACACCTGGGCCGGGCGTATTTGCCATTGTTGCTCGTGCGATGGTTTCAGGTGCAAAACACTGTATTTCTCTGTCTGCTGGAATGGTTGCCAGCGATGTTATCTATCTCCTTTTAGCTTGCTTGGGTTTGGCCGCAATAGCTGAAAACTGGGCAACGCTGTTTGTGGTGATTCGTTACGTCGGTGCGGCTTACCTCATCTATCTCGGTTATAAGATGATCAAAGCACTGCCTCAGGCCAGTGAAGCGATTCAACAAGATCAAACACCAAAAGCTCCGTCTCATATCGCCGGATTTGTACAGGGCTTTCTGATCTCAGCTTCAAACCCTAAAGTGATCCTATTCTATATTTCATTCCTGCCAACGTTTATGGACTTAACCGTTCTTAATAGTCAGGATATTGCACTGGCCGCGGTATTAAGCATTGTTGCTCTGATGACAGGGTTAATGATGATAGCGATTGGTGCAGGGCGACTGGTTAAAGTGTTGAAAACTCCAAGCGCTCAACGCAAGCTGAATCAAGGGGCTGGTGGCGTGATGATTGCTGCTGGTACTTACCTCGCAATCAACAAATAGACAGATAAAAAACAAGCGCTTAGCAATGGGGGTTGCTAAGCACTTGCTGCTTAAACACTCTGAATCAACAGTTCAATAAGTTCGTCTTCTGTTTCAGGTATTTTGCTAAATTCTACACTTACATCCGCGCCGCCCTTGAGCATATACGCTTTACTGGTACAGTGATCATGGTGAAACCATTTACCACCTACACAAACGTCAGTGTAACATCTTGGGTCTTTTTTCAGTTCCATGGGCATCCCTCTTGTTAATCTCCGTAACATTATGTCAACATAAATGATGTAATCACTTTGTTAAAATGATCTCGATCAAGTAGAGGTAACAATTACCTCTATGGGGCTAAAGGAAATAGCTGAATTGGTGATGTAGACCCTGATTCGCTACTCAGTATAAGGATGAACTCATGCAAGCAGCCAAACTCTACTACGTTTACGACCCTATGTGTTCTTGGTGTTGGGGTTACAAACCCACTTGGGAAAAAATACAGAGTGCGTTAGCTGATGAGGTGACAGTGCAGTATGTGGTTGGTGGATTGGCGCCAGACTCTATGGAGCCCATGCCCATCGCCATGCGTGAACAAATTGCCTCATATTGGAAAAAGATCGAAAACTATCTGGGCACTGAGTTCAACTATGACTTCTGGACAAAAAACACCCCTAAGCGCTCAACTTATCCTTCTTGTCGAGCAGTGTTAGCGGCACGTAAGCAGGGAGCGGAGAAAGAGATGCTACGCGCCATTCAGCACGCTTATTACCTTCAAGCACGAAACCCGAGTGACAGTGAAGTTTTGATTGCGATAGCAGGGGAGATTGGTCTTGATGAAGCGCAGTTCTTGCAAGATTTTCAGTCTGAAGCTCTAAACCAACAACTTATGGAGGAGCTCGGTTTCGCTCGCTCTATCGGTGGGAATAGTTTCCCATCTTTGTTTGTAGAGACGGCCAATGGTGTGGTCGAGCTGCCCGTTGATTATGAATCTGCCCAAGATACCATTGAGCAGATTCATCGTTTAATGGCTTAGGCTAATTGCGCGGGCTTTTTCAGCTTCATAACGTCTCGGATACTCATGCTCATTAGTATCAAGTTGGTGAAGCCTGCAATCAGTTCAATAATCTGAACGATGTAAAACGTACTGTTAAACTGCCCTGCGTCTGCGAGATAGTGAAGGTAGATGGCTGCCGGCGTCAGAACCAGCAAACCATTTAACGCAATTAAGGGCATGCGTTTTTTCTTTTCTGCAATCGGCCCTCTTGTGACCTTCGGTGCCATTTTCGCCCCTGTAATACCCGCCAACGCCATGGTTGGAATCAAAAACCATATTGCGTAGAAGATGTATGTCTTAACGCTTGCGATCTGAGCAAAACTGCCAAACAGTTCCACATAAAGCGTGCTAGTAAAGAAGCTTAGAATCATCATAAAGCCACTTAAGGCGGCTGCTTTATGTATTGTTCGAGTCCAGTTTTTCATCTTAATTACCTTTGCTTTATCTGTATGGGATGATTTAAATTTACAAAACAATAGTTGCCATTGCAACTATTGTTTTTGCAATTTAAATTAAAAACAGCAAATGTGAAAGGTAATAGATTGATTATTAAAAAGATTAAATTTGAAACGAAATAGCATTGCCCAGAGATATCTGGGCAATCGAGTTCTATAAGACGTGTATTAGCGTTCGCTTTCGATAAGAATTGAAGAGACGGGCTCAAGCTGAATCGAGACGTCGTTGTTACTGGTTGCCACCTTTTGCTTTGTCATGGCATTGAAGAAAGCTGGATTGGTGATATTCAGTTTCCAGACAGGCAGAGTGAGCGACTTTACATTATTCCCCAAATTGAAAGCCGCGATCACACATTGTCCAGCGAGTTGACGAGCATAGGCAAAGCTTGTGTCATCTTGGTAAAGCAGCACAAAATCACCTTCTTGTAGAGCAGGTTGAGTTTTACGGATCTCAATCAGTTGCTTGATAAAAGGTAAATAGGTGTTGTGGACTACTTCTTCCCAAGGCATACATCGGCGATTGTCTGGATCATGGCTTCCCTCCATGCCTAGTTCTGTACCGTAATAGAGACAAGGTGTGCCAACGTAGCTAAACAACAAAGTTGCAGCCAGCCTGAACAGCCTAGGATCGTGTTTAACCAACTCCATAAATCGTGCAGTATCGTGGCTGTCTAATTGATTTAACTGGCTAAGTTGATTCAACCAAGGAACTTTTGCTCTGGCTTCGGACAACCAATTGAGAAACTCAGGTACAGATATTGATATTGGATCAAAGGCAATGTCGAGATTGGCAAGCAGGGCACGCAGTGGGTGAGCGAAACCATAGTAGTTCATCGCACCGTCTTCCTGATCGCCTTGTAGCCACTGAGTGGCTTCAAAGAAGTGTTCACCTAGAACATAGCAATCAGGATTGACGGATTTAGCCGCTTGGCGAAACGCTTTGACATAGTGCTGGTTATTCTTAGCACCTTGTCCTTCACCGAGCATATGGATTACGTCGAACCGCCAACCATCAATAGAATAGGGCGGTTTTAGCCAGTGTTTGATGACGGCATCGTCACCGAGGTAAATGTAATTTCTTACGCGGCTGTTTTCAAAATTGAGGACAGGCAGTGACTTAATACCTTTCCACCCCTCATAGAGCTGACTTTCTCCTTCAAAAAGGTAGTAATCGCGATATTCAGAGTGAGTTCCTTGATAGGCACCCACTTCGGAATGCAAACCTTGCAGATTGAACCATGGGTGCTCTGTTGAGGTGTGATTAAAAACCGCATCCAACATGATTTTCATATCGCGCTGATGGATTTGTTGGCAGAGCTCGGTGAAATGTTGGTTGCTCCCAAGGTGTGGGTCGACAGTCAAATAGTCGCTGGTATCGTACTTGTGGTTGCTCGGAGCGGTAAAAATGGGATTAAGATACAAAGCAGTGATGCCAAGTGTTTCAAGGTAGTCCAGCTTTTGTTCAACGCCGTGTAAATCACCGCCATAGAACTCGCAGCCAGCATTGCCGTTACTGACATCAACAGGCTCACCCCATTGTTTGGCAACGACGTTTCTTGTTCCTCCTGAAACCTTGTATTCGCCAGTCTTAACACTGATCTCAGAGTTTCCATTACAGAATCGGTCGGGAAATATCTGATAGAACACCTGCTTGTTGACCCAAGCCGGAGGCTGATGCTTAGAGTTGAACTTAAAGTGGGTCTCTCTTGGCGGCATACGTGTATGGAGGCCTTTTGCATCTAGCCAAAGCTGACGCTGGGGCATGAGAATCTTAAACGCGTAGCGAGTGAGGTCTTGATCTGAGTTGGCAGTGATTGATGCGGCCCAGAAGGTAAGATGATGTGTTTCACCATCGGGCTGCATTTCTACCAGATATTCTTCATTGTCAGGTTCGTGACGGACCAAGACTTTGTTCAACTCAGTGCCTTTTTCTATTGCAAGCTTGAGGGTTAGCGTGTCATTGGTAACACGAAACCAGTCTTTACTTTGGCCATGAAAGATAAATGGATGTGTCATAACTTTTGTTCCGAATCAGGGGCGACAAGCTCAAGGAACAGGCTTGCCAGTGGGGAAAGCAGCATAGAAATGGAAGCTGATGTTTGAGTCACATTCAGGGTGTACTCAGAGTTGCTCATCCTATCTATCCAACGATATTGTCCGGGAAGCAGCTGCCAGTCAGAAATGAGCGAGTAAGGGAGAATCAGTTCGACTTGTTTACCTTGTTGCGCGCTGAAATTGGCAACAACAATCAGTTTTTGTTCTTTACTGGATCTGGCGAAAGCGAACAACTGATCTTGCATTTCGCCGAAATTGTCAAAGTTCGCAGCGTAAAGGTCGTGGTAGTCTCCCAATAGGGCAGGGCTTTTTAACGTTAGGTTAAGCAGCTTTTGGTAGAAGGCTTTCAGCGCTTCTTCATCCTCACTCAGTTGGCCTCCGTCAAAAGCGCCATGGTTCATCCAACGCTGATGGTGAGGTACGCCCACATAGTCGAATATTGACGTGCGGCTAGGAGTACCAAATCCACCGAACTCCGCCCCAGGCTCACCGACTTCTTGACCGAAATAGATCATGCTAGGAGAGCTTGATAGGCAAGTAGACACCAACATGGCGGGTTTGCCTTTTTGAGCACATCCCGCAAATTCGGGCGAGGCAAGTCTCTGTTCATCATGGTTGTCGAGGAAGTGCAGCATATGGTGCTCAATATCGCGTAGCTGATACTCAATGCGGCCAATCTCTCGCGTAGAACCGTGACCTTGTATAATTGATTTCAACTGGTCATAGAGATCAACCTTGTCGTAGAGATAATCCATTTTTCCGAGCTGGATATAGTCGCGATAAAGATCCGGCTGATAGACCTCAGCCATTAGAAAAGCATCTTGATTAGCCATTTTTATCGAAGAATTGAGATAGCTCCAGAACTCGACAGGTACCATTTCGGCCATATCGTAGCGAAAGCCATCGACGCCTTGTTCAAGCCAGTAAAGTGCGATATCCCGAAACTTTTTCCACGAATCCGGAACGGATTTATCCTGCCAGAATTGATGGTGCTCCGAATGAGGCTTAAAGCGGTATTCTTCTGACAAGATAGGAAAGTCTTTGCTGCCGTCAGGGCGAACACCATAATTGACTTTTACTGTCTCGTACCAATCATCAATAGACGGCTGAGCTTTCCTTGAGCCATTGCCTGTCCATTTCGCCGGAAACTCCTGATAGGGCGTCTCCAAGTGTGGATGCACGTCTCCTCCAAGGATCTTTTCAGTCGATAATTCGCTTGGCAGTTCAAAAGGAGCATCTGGAATATAGTAGAAGTTGTTGTCTTTGTGATAACCGACATTGGTGTCATCGTGAGCTCCAAAATCTTCCACACCTGAAGGGTTGTTTAACCCTTTATAAACCCGAGCCACATGATTAGGTACGATGTCGATGATCACTTTGAGGCCAGCATTGTGGGTGCGACTGATTAAATCGTCGAATTCCTGGTTTCGTCGACTGGGGTCATCAGCTAGATCTGGGTTGACCGAGTAGTAATCCTTTACCGCGTAAGGAGAGCCTGCACGGCCTTTGACAACCGAAGGGTGATCATTGTCGATTCCTACATGCGTGTAATCATTGACCAGAGCATGATGTGGTACGCCAGTAAACCAGATGTGTGTGATGCCCAAATCACGAATTTCATTTAAAGCCTTTTCAGTAAAGTGACTGAACTTGCCAACCCCATTGGTATCTATGTTGCCCCATGGCTGATTGATGGTATTCGTGTTGCCAAACAGACGGGTAAAGACCTGATAAATATTGTACTTCTTCATTCAACAATCTAACCATTCTTATTGAGGTTGATTTAAGGCTAGTGGAAATTGATGGGGTTTGACTCCTCCTTTTGGCGAGAGTGTGGGGCGTAGAAAGACGCTCAGTGATGAAAACGTGAGATAGAACGAAAAACGCCGTGCGAGGCACGGCGTTTGTATTACGAAAGGTGATTATTTCAGGTCTTGATCAAAGTCACCGTGGAAGTGATCGTGGTCAGAGACGCTATCTGCCGCTTTGAGTCTTTCGCCAATGCGTAGTTTCTCTTTTGGCGCTTCAGCAGTAGAGAAGGCACGCTGTACTTTCACTTCAGGTTCTGCTGGCTGCTCTGGGAACAACTGTTTGCTCATTGCGTAGTAAGTTGTTACGTAAGCAAGTGACTGAGTATTGGTGTAAAGCGCGTTCTGGTTAACGTTATTCACGTCATCACACGCCTGGTGGTAACACTTATCGTAAGACACATCGATGTCACCGCCGAATTTCTCAACTTCTTCAGCTGTTTTCACTTTCTCTGCACCAGTGAACAGGCCACCAAATGCAACACCCCAGTCAGCGAAACCTGCGTAGTCAGAACGTTTCGATAGAGCTTGAGGAATGGTTGCTTCTTGTTTATCAGTAAAGAACTCTTGGAAGATAGACTCGATGTCAGATGTGCCGTATGGCGGTTTGAAATCGCCAGTGTAAGCATTATCTGGGCTGTCTTTAGTATCAGACAAGTCACCGTCCATTACACCATAGATGTAGTTAGGTGAACCAATCATGTCGAAGTTCAGGTACAGCTTCACTTTATTGAGCTCAGTGTAACGAGCTTCAACCAGTTCTACCTGATCTGGCGTTAGCTCACTTGGATCTTTCAAACCTAGTTCTTCAAGAATCTGAGCCTGTGCGTCATTGTAAATTGGTTGGAACAAGTCATTGGTGTAGTACTCAGAACCCACTAGACCTGCTTCTTCAGCCGCCCACCATGCGAAGCGCACTTTATTCTTCACTGGTACTTCAAGCTCAGATAGGGTCACGGCGTATTCAAGTAGGCCAGCTGTACCTGTGCCGTTATCGTTGATACCTGGACCTTCTGGAACAGAGTCGAGGTGAGCACCAAGCATGACGACTTGATCGTCGTTACCGCGAGGGGTTTCTGCAAGAATGTTTTGCGTTACGACGTCTTCATCTTTCACATTGACCGTAAGATTTGCCAATACCGTTTCAGATTGTGCTTTGTTGTACCACTCTTGACCAAGATCGAAGCGCGCTCCTAAAGCGGCAATGGTCGCTTTCGTATCACTTCCTAGCGTGCCGTTAACGACAGATTTTCTGCCTTCATCGTTGCCTTGGTTGAAGACGATAACCGCTTTCGCTCCTGCGTTTTCTGCGTTAACAACTTTTGCGTCAAATGCACAGCCACCACGCTGGATAACGGCAATCTTGCCTGCTACGTCTTTGCCTGTGAAGTCAGATGCTTCACAGCCATCAGTGCTGTCGTAATCGGGTGCATCAAAGCGGAAGTCTGGTGTAACGAACGCGAGCTCGCCACTGACCTGGCCATTGGAGTTACCTGAGTAAGACATGACGGCGAAGTCTGCTTCAACACCTTCATCGGCTTCGCGTACGCTGAGAAGATCTTTGCCATCGACGTTAGCTTTCGTGCCAACTAACTCTTCCCAAGCGCGGAAGTCAAACTCTTGTGTAGTAACGATGTAACCATGTTCTTTCATTGTTTCGACAATGAACTCAACCGAGTTGGCGTAACCCTTGGTGCCGGCTGCACGAGTAATGGAATTGCCATCTGTAGTGGCAGAAGCCAAACCTTCTAGCGTTACTAGGTGGCTGACAACTTCATCTCTATCGATGTTTTCACTGACGTATTTTGCCACCTCACGTGGATCGTCCCAGAAACACCCTGATAGCATGGTGGTACTGATAACAGTCGCGAGAATGGATTTTTTTGTTGTTATGCTTACTTGCATGTGTGACTCCTTTTTGAACAATCCATTCAATTCTTCACAAAAGATTAAGTTATAAAAATGTTAAAATTAACATATTTTATAAAAATGAATGCATATCAAATAATACAAATGAGAAAGATGTAATTCATAGGTAGAGCTAATGTTCTAGATCTCAAAATCAACATTTTCAATTAGTTATGAGATTTTTATGGTCTTTTAATTGATAAGTTTGTTATCTGGTAAACTGTGATACATGGCAACATGATATGCAGTTAAATTCATATTAATTTTTACTGTTAGCTGCATAGTTGTGTAATTGATAGGTGGTGGGAGATTGAGGAATCGATGATTAGAAGCGACTCATTCCTAATCATCGAACAATAGATTGATTGCTATTGCCATCAAAACTAAACCTGAGATTGGCAGCAAGACACCCAATGGCGAGCGCTCTATGTAAGGCAGATTCTCTGCAATCAATAAGCCCCACTCAGGTTCTGGCGGTTTAACGCCAAGTCCGATAAAACTCAGAGAAGTTAGGCTGAGCGTAATGTACGGCAAACGCAGAAACGCATGACGAATCAATGGCGGCAGCACATAAGGCAACAAGTAGTAACGTAGTACTCGCCACTGACTGGTTCCCCAAATGGGCGCAAGATGCGTATAAGGTTGCGCTTTGGCTTCCATCAACAAGCTCGCGCAGTGCGCCGCTAATGGTGCCCACGACACCATAACAATCGCAATCAAGGCACTGTTTGGGTTCATCCCCGTTAGGCCAGCAATCAGCAGACCCGCCACAATGTATGGCACACCTTTGGTGATCTCAATTAAGCCTTGGCTATAACGAGTCACGAAGCCAAGCAGTAAACCAATCACCAAACTTAGGAACGTCGCGATGATGCCCATTTTGATTGTCGACATCATACCGCCGCCAACACGAGCAAGCAGATCTCGCCCGACCGCATCGGCACCAAACGGTGCTGCTAAGCTTGGCGATTCAAGGCGGGTAAATTGGATTGTGTAAGGATCGCGCATTAACGCCCACCCCGCACAACCAATCAGCAAGGCAAAGATTGTCGCACTGACGATACGTTTGGTGGTGCTTTGGGTAAAACGGAACGTACTGTGACTGCTGATCAACTTGCCACTTGTGACACTGTGCCCGAGTAACCAGCGTTGCAATAAGATGCTCGCACTGCTGATCAGCATCGAGAACACCAGCAACACCAACAAGCCTCCTTGCAACATCGGCAGATCTTGTGACTTCGCCGCGCCTAAAATTAGTCGTCCGATACCCGGAATGGAGAACACCTGTTCCACAGCAACCGCGCCGCCGGTCAAACCAATCACCGTCATTGCGATTTGAGGAATCAAGTTACTAACGGCACGCCACAAGGCAAAGCGTAAGATTTGAAACTGACTGACGTTCGCCGATAGCCAAGTGATCACCCAAGGTTCATCTAATACACGCTTGAGGCTGTCATTGAGCAAGCGACCGAACAAGCCAGCAGCAGGCAATGCCATTGCCAAACTTGGTAGCCAGAGGTTTTGCACGCCTTGCCAACCATAAGGCGGGAACCAGCCCAACCAAATGGAAAACACCATGATCAGCAATGAAGCAATCACGTACTCAGGCAATGAAACCAACACCGAACTGAGCGTGTCATGATGTTTGTCTAAATGATTCTGTTGCCAACGACGCACAGTGTAAAGCACGCTCGCCATGCACATTACAAATGCCATACCTAACGCTGTAAGCATCAGTAGTAGCGACGTTTTTGCGGTTTGTTGAACGCTCTCCATCACGGATGCGCCACTCACCCAAGAGACACCTAAGTCACCTTGCATGGCAAGCGTCAACCAATCCCACAGTCGCTCAGCAGCGCTGCGGTCAAGTTGAAGATCTTCTCGAATGGCTTGCAGAGCTTCTGCCGTCAGCAACTGTTGAGCACCCGCACGAGCACGGAGGATTGATTGGCTTGGGTCGATACCTGCAATATCCGGCATCAAACCCACCAGCACAACCACTACCCCGAGTGACAGGAAGCGCGACAAAAAACGCGTAAACCATTCAGGCATACAAGTGCTCAAACAAGAGCGCATGTTGGCAACAGACGACATCGAGTTAGTTCACCTGTGTAAACTGGTCGATCAGGCGACGCTCACGTGGGTCACGTTGCGCATTCTTCACGCGGTCACTCTCACCTTGGATTACTCGCTCGTGCAGCAGTGGAATCACAGCGTATTGCTCAAGGATTTTACTTTCTGCTTCGATGATCGCTTGCTGGCGCTTCTCACCCAAAGGCTGACGATCAGCGTGTTTCAATGCTGCGTCCACTTCTTCAGAGCAGAACTGTCCTAGGTTGTAAGAACCTTTACAGCTAAAGTCACTTTGCATGTACGCCACTGGGTCACCAGAATCCAGCACAGTTGCACGTGACAACAAGAAGGCATCAAACTTACCTGCTAGTGCATCGTTTTCGATTTGTGCGTATTCACGAACGTCTAGCTCAACTACAAAGCCAGCCGCTTCAAGTTGTTGCTTTAGTAGCACCGCCACTTCTGGCAACTCAGCACGGTCGGTAAACGTACCGATGGTGATCTTCTCACCATTCGCGTGGCGCATTTCCATGGTTTCCATACGAGGATTCGCATCACGAATTGGCCCCGCCCATGCCAGTGCAGGACCTAAAAGATCTTTCGCTGAATCGGCGTGGTTCTCGTAAACCGTTTTGATGATTTGCTCACGGTTAACCGCTTGAGCCGCTGCTTTACGTAAACCAAACTGGCTAAATACATCCGATTTGTTGTTCAGGTAAAGCGTGTTGGTACGCGGCATTGCAACTTCGTGCAGCCGTGAAGATTCCATCATCGCGATTTGCGATACAGGAACGGCTTCAACTACATCCGCCTCACCGGTACGCAGTGCTGCAGCACGCGCAAAACCGTTTGGTACGTATTCAGCAAAGATACTGTCTACTTTTGCTTTTTCACCCCAGTAACCGTCAAAACGCTTCAATTTAGCGCTGGTTGTCCCGTTGATTTCTGTTAGAGCGAATGGACCTGTACCCGCATTGATTGGTACAACACGACCGTTTTCTTGGTATGCAACACCAGAAAGGATCGCTAACTGTGGGCTAGATAGACGGCTTGGCAACAATGGATCGTTAAAGGTCGTTTTGATTTCAACAGTGAAGTCGTCCAATGCGCGAACTTGCCATTCGATACCATCCAAAATGCGTGGCTTAGGTGCGGCATCTAATGCTTTTTGTAGAGAGTTCACAACCGCGTTGGCATCAAGGTCAGAACCATCGTGGAATTTCACGCCCTTACGTACCGTAAATTGCCACGTCATCGGGTCAACTTGTTCCCATTCTGTTGCCAGCATAGGCTCTGCTACCGACTGATCGTTTAGGTTCACCAACGTTTCTGCTGTGCTCCAACGTGACAGTTTGAACGCGTCATCTGAAAGTGGCGACAAACCTGTGCGTGGTGGTTGCATCATGGCAACGCGAATTTCCGTTGCTTGCGGTGCAGCTGCTTTTTCCGCTTCTGGCTTGCTTTCGCCAGAGTCAAAACAACCCGTCAGCAGTGCGCTTAAAGCCAGCGACAAAGCTAACTTGGGAGTACTAAGGTGCATAAGAAACCTCTCCAATGGTTTTTGTGAATTCATTACTTTTGTGTTGAGCGCTCATCAAGGCTCTCGTGATCAAGTGTGATGGGTTATTTGTCACGTTATGTGCTGTGCCGTGCTCGACAACGCGCCCTTTGTCTAACACTAGGATTTCATCGCATAGGGTTTGTGCAGCATCGAGGTCATGTGTCACCAAAATCAGGCGCATTTGACGACTCTTTTGAATACCTGCCAACAGGTCGAGAATCTGTTTACGACTGACGGGATCTAGGCTGCTGGTTGGCTCATCGGCAACCAACACACAAGGCTCAACAATCAAAGCTCTGGCGATAGCCACTCGTTGGGCTTGCCCAACTGATAATTGCTGTGGGTTACGATCCAGCAAAGTGAGTTCCAAACCGACATCCGCCAATACCTTTTCGACCTTCTCATTGAGCCCTTGCGTTACACCAATATTGCTTAGCGGCTCCAGTAAGATCTGGCGAACACTGTAATACGGATTCAAGCTCGATTGCGGCTCTTGCGGAATCAATTGAATGTGCTGACACAGCTCTTGGCGCTGATTAGCCGACATACGCGATAGCGGATAGCCACAGACATACACTTCACCAGATGTGGGTTTACGAAGACCAAAAAGAAGCTCAATCAAGGTCGATTTACCCGCACCAGAAGGACCAACAATCGCAATGTTCTGTGTGTCGATAGCGAGATCCAATTGTTCGAGCGCTTTAAACGGTTTGCCCCCTAACCAACTTGGTTTGGAGTAATAGTGAACACTGACTTGCTCAAAGCGAACTTCCGCCGATTTAGGCTGCGTGTGCCCGCTCAAGTTATGCTTAGTCAAAATAGGCTCCAGAGATGAGGTTAAGGCAGCAGTTGCGCAAGTTGTTGGCAGAAAGGATGCGAACTTTGCTGAATGGCTTGCCATGGTGCGCCATAAGCCACCATGGTGTTGTCCGCAATCACCAAGACTTTGTCACACGCCAAAGCCGCAGATAGATCGTGCGTGATCAACAAACCACTGATGTTGCGTTGTTGAACACTACTGCGGATCAACTCAAGGATCTCCGCTTCAGTGATTGGGTCGAGCGCACTGGTGGGCTCATCAGCGATGATCAAGTTGGCACTACCAAGCAACGCAATCGCAATACAAATACGCTGGCGCTGACCACCAGATAACTGGCTTGGATGCTGCGCTAATGCTGCTTTTGGATCCGCAAATCCGAGTTGAGACAACAAGGTCGTCACCGTGTCTCGGTTTGCTGAAGACAAGCGTGTTTTGTTGCCCGTTAACGCCAAACACAGTTGTTGTTCGACAGAGGCCAATGGATTCAGCGCTTTAAGTGCATCTTGGAAAATGACCGCTGGACGTTGCGAATGACTGCGTTGCAACATGCTAGTTTTTGCGACTTCACTGCTGTTGAGCTGGATACTTCCGTCTACCCAAATATCAGACGGCAAAAAACCTGCGACGGCTTTCGACAACATGGATTTACCAATGCCAGAAGGTCCCATAATGGCAAGAACTTCACCTTGGGACAGCTCAAAAGAAATGTCTTTGAAGAGTGTGTGTTCTGAGTCTGCAAGGCTGAAATTATTAACGGAGAGTATTGGTTGAGAAATCACGACATCAAAATAAATGTAACATTATAACATAACAATGCTATCACGTGATTTTGTGCAATAAAACCGTCTGGAGTAGTTATTTCAGCTTATTTTTCCCTCACATCATCAATGCGAACTATCGCGATTGGTATGATTCACAATGATATGAAATGACGTCCATTTAATATGACTAAAGACATTTTTTCTTCACCTGAATGATGCTTGGGTACAAGAAAACAAAGCGTCCAACGTAGAACACAGTAAATGCCAGCCACAAACCGTGATTGCCCCAGTATTGCACCGCAATAAATTGGGTCACTAAGAACACTATCATGGTTAGGAAGGTAGAGTTACGCACTGGTCGCGTGGTCCCTGTGCCGGTAAAGATGCCGTAAAACGTAAGACCAAAACCCGCAACCAATGGGAACACCAATAACCAAGGGCTCATGTCGAGATACAGCTCAACAAGGTTTGGCAAAGTGGTAAACAACGTCACCACTTGGTGTTTGAACAGCACCAACAGCAAGGTCAAGACAACGACGAACGCTGCGGTCCATTGCGTGTTTAGCTTAATCACGTTATCAAGCAATCTCGGATTCTTCTGCCCAACCGTTTTACCTGCAAAGACGCTCGACGCATTCGCCACACCATCAAACATGTAGCTGACGATGAAGGTCACTTGCATCAAGATTGCGTTCACTGCGAGCACATCAGAACCAAGCTGAGAGCCTACACGCGCCATCATGTTGAAGAACACCAGTAGACACAAAGTACGAAGCAGCAGATCCATATTGGAAGACGCAATGACCTTGAGATCTTTACGCGTCATTTTTGCGGTCTGAATGTAATCAAACAACGAAAAACGACAGGTTCTCAACACCAGCACCGCACCAATAACAAACGTCGAGATTTGCGCGATAAGTGTCGCCAACGCAACACCAGCAATTCCCATGTCGAAGTACAACACAAATACGACATCCAGCACTATGTTCAGCACGTTGCCAAACACTTGCGTGAACAAGGTTTCTTTGGCTTTCGCCTGCCCCATTAACCAACCAATAACGGTGTAATTCAGCAGTACAAATGGCGCACCAAAGATCATGATATCGAAGTAAATCTTAGTGTTTTCTGCCACGACTGCATCAGGGGAGATAATCAGTTTTGCGCCCATCCAAATCACGGACTGCAATGCAATAAAAATCAAGCCAAGGCTGAGCGAAAGTACGAAAGGACGAAATAAGCTGCTCGCTTGCTCTTCTGGACTGTTTTTACCTAACGCAATCGCACTTTGCCCTGTGGTACTGACTCGGAAAAAGCCAAATAGCCAATACAAGGTGTTCATGATGACCGTACCGACCGCTACACCACCAATCATCTCAGCGACACCGAGCCTACCAATCACGGCAGTGTCCACCGCCCCCAACAAAGGCTGAGTTACAGTAGAAACGATGAAAGGAAATGCAATTTTAAAGTAGTCTTTGTGGGTCAGAGCCATCTTATTCTGCCGAGTTTTATATGAACAGTGTCAGGGTGGAGGAGGGAGATGATGTCCAAGATCAGGATGAGAGTCAAAGATTGTATTGATTATCATTACAGTAAATAACAAAACCCAAAAATATAACAAGGCTAAGCATATTAAATGCTTAGCCTTTACTTGTTGATAATTTGGTTTGTGAATCTTTAGTTTTAGTGCGTAACTTTTGGTTAGCCTTTCATCACTTCCATCACAGTGTGTCCCGTGGCGAGTTTTGCACTACGGGCGACGCGTAGATTTGATTTGGCGAGTAGCTTTTCCATATCGCTTAAGCTGCGTTGATGGGTGCCGTCTTCACAGATAACCGATTGGAAGAGGGCGTTGAACAGCAGTCGTGGAGAGCGCTCACCGTCTTCAACGAGAGGTTCAATCACCAGCAGGCGATTGTCTTCTAGCGATCGAGCAACCGTGTCGAGTATGTCTTTACAAGACTGTGTATTCCAGTTGTGCAGGACGTTTTTCAGCAGATAAATATCGTAGCCGGAGGGGATAGAATCGAAGAAATCGCCGCAGCAGACCTCAACTCTGTCGTGAATGTCGCTGGGCAAGTACTGCCAACTTTGCTCGCACACTTCTTCTCGGTCAAAGATACACCCAGACAAATGTTCGTAGCGATTGAGTAACTCTGCGGTAATTACGCCGCTTCCGCCACCAATGTCCATCAAGCTACCCGCAAAACTGAACATATCTGGAAAAACTCTGGCGAGCTCTGAGCCCACTGGTCTTGAAAAGTCACGCATAGCGAGATCATACACGGGGGAACGAGAAGGTGTGGATTCTAAATACTGGTAAAGCGTCTGGTCATAGATGTGTTTGAATCCGGAGTCTCCAGTTTTACAGGTATGGAGTAGTCCCTCATAGCCGCGATAATATTCTTCGCCGAACAGTCGGCAGAAATGTCGCATAGATTGGGGGTGGTCGGAAAGAAGCAGCATGGAATGCGTGTTATTGCTGATCATTCGATCATCTTCAACATCAAAAAAACCAAACAGCTCGACGACCTTAAGCGTATTTAGCAGGACAGTCTTATCCGCATTACAAGCTAAAGCAAGTGCGTCGATGTCGAGCGAGCCCTCTTTTAATAAGTCGGCAAGCCCCAGTTCTGCGGCCACATTGAGTGCTTTGGCTGCCAGAGGCAGCATCATGATTTCAGATATCTTTTTAGTGGACTCTACATTACTCATAAAACTACCTCATTAAACCGTTATTTATTGCGTATTTAGCAAGCTAGCTTTGAAAACTTAATATTTAATTAAGATTGAATGAGTACAGAATATTATTGGCGGTGTAGGTTACTAATGAAGGTTTTATCATTATTACCTGATGATTATATTTGAGTTATTTCTTCATTTATAAAAAGAGAATAAATTTAATTCTAAAGTGTTTTTTATGTCTGTTTATAGTCAATTTAAAGTCAGTTTATAATTGATAATATTGAATTTAAAGTAAGTTTTATCTCCATAAGTGGTTGTTATTTGGTTTTTATTTTCTCCCTCTCTCTGCCTTCGAAACTTTGATGCTTAAAACCAATTTGTTTCCTTAATTAAATCCTAAGTTTTCATGTCTAACTTTTATTTGTAGAAACCGGTCAGCAAGAAAATATTCTCGCTTGACTTCAGGAATACCTTAACCAGCGAGGTAAATATTGTGAAAAATAACAATCCTGTATTTGAAACTATTTCAATGCAATCGTCGATTTCCCCTGAGGCAATAGCGGTTATCTACAAAGACATGTCGCTGACCTATTCTGAGCTTGAGCTGCAATCAAACCAATTAGCGAGCTACTTAGTTAATCAATATCCTGATGGTGATAAAGGCAAAGTGGCGGTTTACCTTGAACCTAGCCTGGTGTTGCCTGTGGTGATACTGGGGGTAATGAAAGCTGGGTTCAGTTATGTGCCTCTCTCTTCGTTCCAGCCGACAAAACGCATTCAGCAAATTTTGGATGATTCCGGTGCATTCCTCATCATTACCGATGAGCTACTGAGCAAGAAACCGAGCATGGCTGAGTGCGATACAGAGAAGCTGAATGTTGCAGCGCTTGATCTAGCTGGCACTCTACACTGCCAATCATTGCCGAAGGTAAGCCATTCTGATTTGGCTTATACCCTTTACACATCAGGCTCGACGGGTGTGCCAAAAGGGGTAGAAGTTGAACATGGTAGCATGGCATATTATCTCGATTGGTTTAATCACGATTTATGGCCTGAAACTCAGGCAACTCTTCCGCTCACCTCCTCTCTAAGCTTTGCGGCTGCGGTGACTCAATTGTTTGCTCCTTTGCTACGTGGTGACACCCTTCATATTCTTCCCGAAGGTACTTTGAATAACCCGCAACGACTTTTTGATTGGTACCAGAACCGAACCAACACGGCGATCTACTGTGTCCCTACAATATGGAATGAATTACTCAATTACCGCTGTTCTTTCGATAGCGCGCTGTCTCTGCCTGAAACCGTTTTTCTATCCGGAGAACCTATCGGTGAAGACATTAAGCAACGTACGTTCGACAGCATCGAGAATGTGCGTTTGTTTAACCTATATGGCCCGACTGAAACCGTTGCAAACTGTGCGTTTACTGAGTTAGAGCCAGACCAGCCCGTGACTATAGGCAAAGCGTTGGCAGGAAGTGAGTTGTTTCTACTCGATGAAAAGGGCGCATTAGTGACAGACGGCAGTGTGGGTGAAATCTGTATATGCGGCCAGGGCGTGGCTCGCGGATACAGTCATCGACCTGAATTGAGCGCAGAGCGTTTCTTCTCTCATCGCGGCCATAGCGCGCATCGCACCGGAGATTTGGGTCAGTTCAACGCAAACGGAGACATGGTGTGCCTGGGTCGCAAAGATCGTCAGGTGAAAATTCATGGAGTGCGAGTTGAGCTGGGCGAAATAGAAGCCAATCTTCGTCAGCATAATGAAGTAGCCGACGCTGCGGTGAAAATGGTCAATGGTGCGCTGGTGGCTTACTTGCTGACGGACAAAAAGCCAAGTGCGTGGGATCTACGTGCTTTCCTTAGCGAGCGCTGCCCGAGCGCGATGATGCCCGCTCAATTTGTTTACCTTGAAAGCTTTCCAAAACTACCGAATGGAAAACTCGATAGTGCTCGTCTGCCCGAGCCAGCGCCAGTAAGGCCAGAACTGAATTATGATTGCAACGTACCCGCTAACGACCTTGAACGGGACCTTGTGGACATCTGGCAAGAAGTGCTCGGTTTTAGTGGCCTAGGGGTTGATGATGACTTCTTTGACTTAGGCGGGAATTCCTTGCAGGCGATGCGTGCCAGAACCCTGATTCGACGCCGCCTCTACAGCGAGATAGATTTCAAGCTCTTTTTCAGCAATGCGACGCCGCGTAAATTGGCTGCGGTCGTACCTTATTACCTAGCGGATGACTTGGATGACGCGACATCCACTCCAAATGAGAAGAATCAAGAATCGCAATTCGAACCGCTCACATCGCAACAGGCATACTTCCTGACGTTAGAACAAACCAGCGCTACCCCGAAAGCCTACCAGCCTGCGTTTTGTATTTACCTTGAAGGAAAAGCAAGTTCGGAGAGCGTGGAATGGTGCCTCAATCGGGTGTTGGCCAGCAACCCAATCCTGACTACTCAATTCGATCTCGATAACTTTACCGCTAAAGAAGGTGGCTATGGTGCAGGTAAAGTAGAGATTCCGCACCGCAAGGTTGAGCATGTGTCGGGCAAACTCAGTGAAATGTCGCATTGTGATTTGCTGGATATGGCAGACATGCCGGACATCGACATTGACAGAGAGCCGCCGATTCGCCTTGCGTTATTGAGCAAAAATGATGATGAACATGTGGTCGTTGTACGTGTTCACCACGCTGTTTTTGACCATGATTCCATTGGCATATTTTTTGAGCAATTTGTTCAGGCTTATCGCGCTTATATGGCAGGAGATTATGGTTTTGCACAGCATCACCAACACCACTTGAGTTTGAAACAGCATCGCGGTGCGATGGTGGATGAAGAGAGCCAGAAGCAATTTTGGTTGTCGGCATTGAATCGCTATCTGACGAAAGGTGCGGATAGTTCGTTGTACCCAAAAGCGGATTACCCGTCACCACAAGGCTACGCTGTGGAACTTTCCCAGCCTTTCAGCCAAGCGATAAATGACTTTGCCCACGCACACAATACAACGGCTTATGTCGTGTTACTCACGCTGTTTAATCTCGTGTTAAACCACGAAACTCGTTATCACAACATAACGATTGGCTTGCCTGTCTCCAATCGAGCTCTTTGTCAGCACGATGGTCAGCTCGGCTGTTTCGTCAACATGGTCACCTACCACGAACAGGTTGATCAGGTGGATAGCGTTGTGGGCTTGATTGAAGCCAGCAGCAAAGCGATCTACTCGTTGATAGAAAATCAGTCCGTGTCCTACCTAGAGCTTGCTGATGAAATGCGAAGTAAAGGCTGGCTCGAGAAACTGCGTTTCCCTGTCACGTTTAATTATTTGTCTGCGATGCCGGAAGCTACAGAGGTGCAAGGCTGCCGCATGAAAGTTCAACACATCGCTGAGCAATCCGCTCGATGCGATTTGACTCTAACTGTCGATGACGGCGAGCAGTTGACCCTCAATTTCGATTATGAAAGTACGGCGTTTACCAAACAGCAGATCACCTTGCTGGCAGAACAATACTTGGCTCTGATTTCAGACACATTATCTCTGTAATGCGGAGTGTCTCCGGCTCGCAGGGAGCCGGAGATGAATAACGATTAAATATGGGGAGATGAATACAATGTCAAAATTGATCCACCGTCAGTTTGCTCATCAGTGCGCCAAAACACCGGATAATATCGCCCTGCGAAGTGACAGCGAAAACATCACATACCGCCAACTGGAACTGCGCGCCAATAATATTGCTCAGTTATTAATCCGCTCTGGCATTACATCAGGCGATGTTGTCGGCATCTACATGAATCGCTGCAATAACCTTGTTGCGACCATATTGGGAATATTGAAATTAGGGGCTTGTTACTTACCGCTTGATCCCTATTACCCAAGCGATCGCCTCGCTTATATGGCAGAGCACTCGGAAGCCAAACTGGTGATCACTGACAATTTGAATAGCATGGATTGGCTTAGCAATGATCTTCCAACGTTGGATGTGAATAGCATAGATTTTTCCAGTGCGACAACCCCAGACTTACCGCAGGTAGACGAACAGAGCTTGTGTTACATCATGTACACTTCGGGCTCAACCGGTAAGCCTAAGGGCGTGATGATCGCGCATCATACGGTGGTGAATTACCTCAACTGGATGCAAGATGCCTTTCAACTGACGACAAACAGTCGGGTATTGAATCAGACCACATTCAGCTTTGATATTTCAGTCTGGGAAATGTTCTGGCCTCTGATGACTGGAGCAAGCTGCGCACTGATTGCTGAAGACGCTAAGTATGACCCCATGCTGTTGGCTGACTTCGTTGAGCAGCATCAGGTCACTGTCGCCCAGTTTGTGCCAACTGCACTACGTATCATTGTCGATGCGGATGTACTGAAACAATGTACCTCGCTAGAGCATATCTTCTCTGGTGGAGAAGCGCTGCCGCAACGCTTGGTGGATGACCTGTCGGCACAGTACCCGGGTCATATCCACAACCTCTACGGGCCGACAGAGGCCACCATTTTTGCCTGTCACTGGTACTGTCAGCCACAGTGCGTAGAAAAAGTCGTACCGATTGGCCGTCCAATTCCACACGCAGAAGTGCTTGTCCTTGATGAAGCGCTGCTGCCAGTAAAGCAAGGGCAGTGCGGTGAATTGTATTTAGCTGGAGATATTCTGGCGAAAGGTTACCTAAAACGTGCCGACCTTACTCAAGAGCGCTTTGTAGATCATCCCCAGAGTGGAGAAAAAATGTATCGCACAGGCGATTTGGTGAGTACCAGAGAAGACGGTGCGTTACTGTTCCATGGCCGAACCGATTCACAAATCAAACTGCGCGGTCACCGAATTGAGCTGGCCGAAATTGAAGCTCAGCTACAAGCGATGCCCAGCATTTCTCACGCTGCAGTGATTGTCGATAGCAGCGATGACGGTAAGGCGTCTTATCTGACCGCCTTTTATGTACCCTCTCAGCAGTCCAATGTTGATGTGCAAGTGATCAAAGAACAATTGGCAAAAGTATTGCCTTATTACATGCAACCCTCCCGATATTACTCCGTTGATAGCTTACCCACGCTCCCTAATGGGAAAGTTAGCAAGTCAGCTTTAAACGCTCACTAATTAGAAGGTTCTAGCACTATGTCGAATAACAAACCCAATATGACACCTGAAATTGAAAACCGTGTTCTCTCAATCTGGCAATCGGTTTTAGACGTTAAAAAAATTGCCCGAGATGAGAACTTCTTTGATGCAGGAGGCAACTCATTATTAATGAGTAAAGTACACAGGGAAATAAAAAGACAGCTTGGAATTCCGATTAATATTATCGAGCTATTTCAATGTCCTACAGTGGATTCGCTAAGTAAGAATATCTCTAAAAAATACCCTCAGGTGTTATTAGAAAAATCGAATTAAAACTTCGCTAAATAGTTTTACCTAGAAGATAAATTCATTTTATTCGCTGATTGAAACACTCCTTTCTTTTCAAAGGAGAGGGGCCGTTTTTCCCGAAATAAGTACAAATAAATACGACATACAACCCGTGAGGTAGCATATGAAAGACCAAGCAACACTGCGCGATAAAGATATAGCTATTATTGGCATGTCAGGCCGATTCCCTGGTGCAGAAGACATCACGACGTTCTGGAAGAACCTCGCTGAAGGGCTGGAAACCATCACAACATTTAGCGAACAAGAGCTTCGCGAGTCGGGTGTCGATGAAGAATTGATTGCCTCACCCAATTACATTCCTCGCCGAGGTATTCTCGGCAACGCGCAACATTTCGATGCGCACTTCTTTGATATTACTCCTCGTGACGCGGAAATCATGGATCCTCAACACCGTGCGTTTCTGGAAAGCAGTTGGCATGCTTTTGAAGATGCGGGGTACGTGCCTTCGAGTTATCCGGGCAAAGTGGGTGTTTTTGGCGGTACAGGCACAGCGTGGCATTTGAACAAAGTCCATTCCCATCCGGGTGTCAGTCAGTTTGCCAGCGGCGCGTCTGTTGTGACCAATAACGATAAAGACTATGTCACAACGCGAGTCTCCTACAAGCTGGATTTAAAAGGGCCAAGCGTGAATGTGCAGACGGCCTGTTCAACCGCAATGGTGGCCGTGGTGATGGGGATTAACAGCCTGTTAAGCCGTGAAAGTGACCTCGTAGTTGCTGGTGGTGTGTCTATCGATACACCGGAGCGCCGCGGCTACAAATACATGCAAGGTGGTATGGAGTCGGCGGATGGACGCTGTTACGCGTTTGATTCTCGTGCCAATGGCACGGTGTTTAGCCGCGGTGTTGGTGCTGTGCTGCTTAAGCGTGTTAAGGATGCAGTCAAAGATGGCGACCACATCTACGCAGTGATCAAAGGCGGGGCAATCAACAATGATGGCAGCCTCAAAGCGGGATTCACAGCGCCGGGTATCGAAGGGCAGGTTGAAGTCGCGAAGCAGGCGATTTCCAACGCCGATATTGATGTAGAAAACATCCGCTTTGTTGAAGCGCATGGTACGGCGACAGCGTTGGGCGACCCGATTGAATTTTCGTCTTTGTCGCAAACCTTCCGCCACTTCACGGATAAAGAGCAGTTCTGTCGTTTAGGTTCAGTCAAAACTAACATCGGCCACACCGATGCTGCCTCGGGCGTTGCCAGTCTGATTAAAGCCTCAATGGCATTGGAATCCGGACAGCTTCCAGCTTCGCTGCATTATGCTGAGCCGAATCCAAACATTGAGTTTGAAACTAGCCCGTTCGTGATGAACACCGAACTGACAGCGTTTAAACAGCAGGACAAGCCAAACAATGCGTTGGTCAACTCCTTTGGTGTCGGAGGTACCAATGCTTGTGTGATTCTCGAAACGGCGCCAGAGACTCAACCGGGTGATGCGCATAACTCGCCACTCATGATCCCGTTCTCAGCCCGCAGTCGCAACGCACTAAATGAGATGAAACAGCGTCTGGCGAGTTACCTGACAGATAACCCAGATGCAGATGTTGCGGACGTGGCGTACACCATGCAGGTAGGTCGCAAACAGTTCGAATTTTCCACCTCGGTGGTTGGCAATGATCGTCAGGCCATCATTGAAGCGCTGGCTAAGCCTTCTCAGATTGTGTCTGGAAGCAAATCAAAGCGACCAATGGTGTTTATGTTCCCGGGGCAGGGCAACCAATATCCGAACATGTCTCGCGATCTTTACCAGACGTATCCGGTGTTTAAGCAGGCGATGGATCAGTGCTGCGAGTATCTGATGCCAATACTTGAACAGGATCTGCGTGAGATTATCTTCCCGCAAGATGAGCAAACCGCGGCTCGTATTAACGAAACTCAATTCACACAGCCTGCGTTGTTCGTAGTTGAGTACAGTCTTGCTCAGCTTTGGATGTCATGGGGTATTCAGCCCGATGTGATGATTGGTCACAGTGTCGGTGAGTACGTGGCAGCGTGCTTGTCAGGCGTGTTCTCGTTGGAAGATGCGCTAAAAGCTGTCGCGATTCGTGGCAAGCTGGTTCAGGCTCTGCCAGCGGGCGCAATGCTAGCGGTTCTGATGGAAGAAGCTGAGCTCACAGAGCGCTTATCAAACAGTGAACTGGATATCGCGGCGGTCAATTACCCAGAACTCTGTGTAGTGGCGGGCGAGCTAGAAGCGATAAAAGCGTTCCAATATGAGCTGGAAGAAGAAGGTATCTTCTGCAAGCACTTAGATACATCACACGGCTTCCACTCAAGCATGATGGATCCTATGTTGCCAGCGTTCAGAGACGTGATCGATGGTATTGAGCTGAATGCGCCGCAGATTCCGTTCGTCTCTTCGGTAAATGGTGAATGGATCAGCGATGAGTTAGCACAAGATAGCGACTACTGGGTGCGCCACGTCAGAAACCCTGTGCTGTTCTCGCATGCATTCAAAACCTTGATGGCCGATCATCAGGATGGTTTTGTGGCGCTAGAAGTGGGGCCGGGCCGTTCTCTGGAGTCTGCGGCGAAGCAACACTTCCGTGAAGAAGATGGTTCGAATGCCGATATCTTCTCCTCTTTGCCTACGGCAAAAGAAGTCGAGATTTCCGGTGAGTATTTCATCTCAATGCTTGGTGCTTTATGGGCGCATGGCGTCGAGATTGACTGGCCATCTTACTATGGTGATGAGCGCCGACGTCGCCTGCCTCTGCCGGGCTACCCGTTCGAGCGAAATGAATTCAAACTGCCTGACCTGAAAACAGGTAATGCTGAAAGCCTATCAAGCAGCAGTGCGGAAGCCGGTTTGAAACGCAAGAAAACCGATGTTGGTGACTGGTTCTATATGCCGGCGTGGAAGCGAACCATTCCTGCTGACTTCATGCCGAGCAAACAAACTCAAGCTGAAAATGATTGTTGGGTGGTTTTAGCTGACGAATATGGTGTGGCTGATCAGCTGCATGCTCAGCTTCTGGCATCAGGCCAGCAAGTGGTGACTGTGTTCAAAGGCGTTTGCTATCAGGATAATGTCGTCACCAGCGACAGCGCGAAGAGCTTTGTCATTGACCCTACCTCTCGTGAAGACTACATCCGAGTGCTTAAGGCAATCAAAGCTCAAGAGATGAATCCGGTTCGTATTGTTGATCTGTGGAACCTCTCTCCTGAGCAAGGTGATGTCGACCTTGAACTGTGCCGTGAACACCAGTTGGATTCTTTCTACAGCCCGTTGTACCTGCAACAGGCGTTGGTGAATGAAAACTTGCTGGATAATCTTCACCTGTTGTTGGTGACCAATAATATCTTCAGTGTCTCTGGGGAGCGAGTTTATGCACCTGAGAAAGCACTGTTAGTCGGGCCTGCGCGTGTGTTCTACCACGAGTACCCAGATGTTCAGTGTCATTTAGTCGATATCGACTGGCCTTCAGACTTGGCGAATGAATCCGGCCACTGGACAGCAGATCAAGCGGCACGTTGTCTGATTGCGGAGAGCAGTATTAACACTGACGGCCAACTGGTGGCGTATCGAGGTGGTTGCCGCTGGGAGGAAGACTATCAGGCGGTTAACTTAAAACAGCAAGAACCAGGCTTACCGGCGCAATTCAAAGATGATGGCGTTTATCTGATTACTGGTGGATTGGGCGGCCTTGGCATGCTGGTGGCCGGTCACATATCGGAAATGAGCAATGCGACGCTTGTTCTGACCTATCGCAGTCGTCTGCCTGAACGCGAGCAATGGAATGACTGGATTCAGAATCACCCAGTCGATGACCCAATGAGTGAAAAATTGGCGGGCATCCTGCGTCTTGAGGAGCAAGGTAACACCATTGATTTAGTCAATGTGGACGTCTGTGATTATGTGGCGATGTCGGAAGTGTTTGAACGTTATGATCGCTTTGATGGCATTTTCCACACGGCTGGTATTGCGGGGGGCGGCATCATTCCGCTCAAGTCAGATGAAGATTGTGCCAGTGTTCTGGAGCCGAAAATCCTCGGCAGCCTGATTCTCGATGACCTGACCAGAGACAGCCAGCCTGATTTCATGGTGCTGTTCTCTTCCATCAGCTCGATTGTCGGTGATGAAGCTCGAATTGATTACTGTTCCGGTAATGCCTTTATGGATGTGTTTGCCAGCTACCGTAATCAGAATCGAAACGGTCGCACCATTGCAATCAACTGGGGCAAATGGGGTGATGTCGGCATGGCGGTTCAGTGGGCTCGTGAGTTGGATGAGAAAAACAAAGCCAACCAAGCGCCTCTAGAACAAACAGGGTTGCTTACGCTGCTCGGCCGTAAAGGTATGGAAGAAGAATATCGAGTCAATCTGGATGTGCGAAACGACTGGGTACTCAACGAGCATAGCTTGTCGAATCAACCGACCTTGGTTGGTACCACAATACTGTCGATGCTGCATACCCTGACGAATCACTTCAAGCCTCAGGAAGTGCTTCAGGTTAAGAACTTGCTGTTGACCAAACCGGCGATTTACCACAACGCATGGCCGCGTGAAATGCGCCTGTATGTACGCAGTGAAGGCGCGGGCTACAGCTTTAGCCTTCGTAGCCGCGGCGTCCGTGACATCGAGTGGGACGAACATGCGCTGGGCAACCTTGGCCGTGGTGTCGAGAGTGAAGAGAGCCTTGCCGCTGTAGATTCACTTGAAGCGATTCAGTCTCGCTGCATTAACAAACTGCCTGATGACTTAACCGGCAAAGATTACGTCAATGCCGTAACGGGTGAAACCTTCCTGTCGCTCAGTGAGCGTTGGAACGGTCCTAAGTGTGCATGGCAAGGTGAGGATGAGTGGCTGATTCATAAAGATCTCGATGCTCAGTTCCAGAGTGATTTTGAGCAGTATCCGTATCACCCAGCACTGATTGATTCGGTATCCATTCGCTGTATCAACCTGATCACGACAGACAACTACCTGCCAATCAGCTACGGCAAGATCAGCTATCTGGCACCGCTTGACGGAGATTGCTACGCGCACATCAAGCTCAAACAGCCGTATCAGGCGGAAGACAGCACCATCATCTTGGATGTGGTCTTCCTATCCGCTGATAGCAAGCCGTTGATGGTTTTGGAGAACTACACGCTAGTACGTATGAAAGCCGAGAATCAGGTTGCTGCTTCTGCGCCAGCGTCTGCTGTAGCTCAGGTTACCGTCGATGTCTCCGACAAGGACATTCTGTTCTACGAAGGGCTGGATGCACTGAAACGACAGCTTGCACACCTAGAGTTTGAGCAACTGGTCGTGGTGACCAGTGATCTGGGTCAGCTTATCTACGAAGCGATTCCTGAACAGGAAGATGAACAGCTGGCAGAGCTGGAAGCGGAAGTGAGCCAAGGGCACGCCCGTCCAGAACTCTCTGTTGAGTATGTGGCACCTGAAAACGATATCGAAAAAGAGATCATTGCAGTCTGGCAGTCGATTCTAGGCATTTCAGGTATTGGTGTTGATGACAATTTCGTCGAGCTTGGCGGTAACTCGCTGTTGGCGGTGCAAATTGTGTCAAAAGTGTCAGCCAAGTTTGAAGTCGATATTCGAGTGGATCTCTTCTATCAGGATCAAACCGTAAGAGGGCTGTCCGGCCTGATCATCGAAGCGTTTGAATCTGTTCTTCAGAGCGAATAGCGCCCATTTCCCGGGCATTAGCCCGGGAAGTTCATCACCTTCAGGCTGCCGCACGGCAGCCAAATCTTCCAAATGGTAAAAGGGCACGGCTATGACAACGAAAACGAATCAGATTTTGAACTCTAAGGGACTCGAAGAGCTGAAAAGGCTCGCCAGAGAGAAAAAACAGAAAAAAGCGCAGCTCATGGAAGAGAGCCGTACGTCAACAACGGAACCAAAACGCAAAATATTCCCTCTCACCAATGCGCAAAAGAGCATTTGGACACTGGATCAGTTCCTCGAAGACAATAAAGCCTATAACAACCCATTGGCGATCACCTGTCATATTGATCACGAGTTTGAGCCAGACAGAGTCGAACGCGCTCTGACGAAAATGGTCAATAATCACGACATATTCCGCACCACGATCCGAGTGGTTGATGGCGAGCCTTGCCAGTGCATCGACAACCAGCCCAGTTTTGATTTTGGTTTTGATGACATTACCGCCATGCCAGAAGCGGACAAAAATCAGTGGGTCATGCGAGTCGCTCGTGAAGAAGGCAGAAAGAATTTTGACCTGACGAACGGACCACTGTTTCGCTGGCGAATGGCAAAAACTCAGCAGGGTGAATACATCATCATGCTGACCTTCCATCATATTGTTTCAGATGGTTGGACTGTCAGCTTGTGCTTCAAAGAATTCATGAGCACCTATTTTGGCCAGGCGGTAGATCATGCAGCGCAATTTACCGATTACGCCTTAAAGGAAAGCCGCTGGCTTGAAGAAGGCGAGTACGAACAGGGTCTCAACTACTGGCGAGATAAGCTCAGTGGCGTTCAAGGTGTGCTGGAACTGGCAACCGACCACCCTCGTCCGGATACGCTCAATTTTGAGGGAAGTTATGTCAGCCATCCACTTGATGCGGACTTTTGTCATCGGCTTCAGTCTTGCGCAGCAAAACAGGGGGCAACTACCTTTCACCTGATGCTGGCGGCCTACCAGTTACTTTTGCATAAGTACAGTAATCAGAACGACATTGTGATTGGTGTGCCTTTTGCCAATCGCAGTGACGCCCAGACGCAGGAAATGATGGGGCTGTTCATGAACACGCTACCACTGCGCTTTAATCTCAATGATGACTTGACTCTTTCGGCTGTGATAGAAGCAGCGAAAACTGAGAGCGAAGAGACAATTGCCTATCAGAACGTGCCGTTTAATCGGATTCTGGATGTTGTCGACTATTCGCGAGATGCACGTGTTAACCCGCTTTATCAGGCGGTGCTGACTTATCAGGTTTATCCGCATTCGCGAACCAATACCTTGTTTAGCTATTCGCCACTCAAAGTCGATTACGGTGTGTCTAAGTTGGATCTTAACTTATGGATTGAGGAAGACGGCGACGGTTTGTTGTGCACATTCAACTACAGTACAGCATTGTTTGAACGCGCCACCGTGCAGCGAATGCTGCGCGATTTACATACCATATTGACCGCATTGGTTGAGCACCCACAGCAGTCGATTCAAGCCTTGTCATTGGTGACAGAAGATGAACGTCAGTCTCTGCTGAAGACGTGTTTACCGACAGAAGCAAGTCAAGCGTTGCCGGTTCATCAGCAATTTGAGCAACAGGCGCTAGCTTGCCCTGAAGACGTGGCAGTGCGCTGTGAAGGCCGTACACTGAGCTACGCCGCTCTTAATGAGCGCGCCAATCAGCTGGCAGCACAACTGGCCTCGCAAGGTATGAGTCACGGTGAGCCTGTCGCAATACTGATGGAAAAAAGTGAGCATAGTGTGGTGGCGATATTAGCTATTCTGAAAGCGGGTGGTTGCTACCTTCCTATCGACATCAATCTGCCGGAATCTAAAATCGGCTTCATCTTAAACGATGCTAAAGTTAAGCGTGTTTTACTCGTAGGTGAAGTACCCATTGCTTTAAAAGCACTGGCTACACAATCTTCACTAAATTGGGTCGACATTCTGAACACAGATACGAGTAACACTTCACCAACACGCACTAATCCGCCAGATGATTTTGGCGATGGACCAGCGTACATCATTTATACCTCTGGCAGTACAGGGGCACCAAAAGGAGTGTGTGTTCACCATTCCCAACTTAGCCATTATTGCCGAGCGATTGCTCCGGTACTTAAACAAACTCACAGAGCGCGCTATGGCTTAATGTCGTCTTTCTCCACGGATCTGGCTCATACCATGTTATTCCCTGCGTTGGTCGGGCAAGGCGAACTGGAGATAGTGACCAATGGCCTGCTGGAAAGCCCTGAACAACTTGCCAATTATCTTAAAGATAAGCCTCTTGATTGCATGAAAATCACGCCGACACATTTGTCTGCGTTGTTGAATACCCCGAACGCGCAGTATCTGCTTCCGGAGCGCACATTGGTGCTTGGTGGTGAGCGTTTACCCGTTTCTCTGATTGAGAAAGTCAAAGCGCTCAAACCAAGCAGCCAGATAGTCAATCACTATGGGCCAACCGAGTGCACGGTGGGCGTGACGACATTGACGATTCCCGACAACATCGCGGATTTGGGTTATCAGGTTGCGCCTATTGGTCAGGCCCTCGATGGGAGTCATGTATTGGTTCTCGATGCTCATCAACAACTGCTTCCTGCGGGCGTACCTGGTGAAATTTGTATTGGAGGAGCACAGCTCGCCTCTGGATACCTTGGCCTCGATGAGCAAACGCAGCGTCACTTTGTTCCCCACCCGTATTTACCGGGTGAGCGTTTGTACCGTACTGGTGACAAAGGCCGCCTGTTAGCCGATGGCAACCTTGAATATCTTGGTCGCTTGGATCGTCAGGTCAAAGTACGTGGCTATCGAGTTGAGTTGGCCGAGATTGAGCAGGCTTTAGGCCAGATTGCTAATGTTGAACGTGCGGCGGTTGTTCAGCAGCAAACCGCGGACTCTAGCCGTTTGGTCGCTTATGTCGTTGCTGGTGAAACTGGCGATCAGGAAGGGATTAAGGCGGAACTGAGACAGCTATTACCCGCTTACATGCAGCCAGAAGTGTGGATGTGGCTCGACGTTATGCCAATCACCGCAAGCGGAAAAATCAATTATCAGGCGTTACCTGCGGCTAAACGGAATGCACAGACATCGGCTTCTGCCCTTCCGAACAATCAAACGCAAGCTCGTTTGCTGACGCTGTTTCAGCAAGCCTTGAACACTCAACAGGTCGGTATTGATGACGAGTTTTTCAATCTTGGGGGAAATTCCATCAGTGCATTGAAGCTGTTGATTGAAGTGAATAAAGCGTTCTCTACTACATTGACCCTCGGCCAGATACTGGAGAACAGCAGTGTTGCTCGACTTGGCAAACTGATTGAACAGGTATCCGATAACGCTGAATACGGTTCTTCGATTGTGATGCTCAATCAAGGTAACCCACAGCAGAAGCCGACCGTACTTCTGATTCACCCTGCCGGTGGCAATGTGCTTTGTTACGACGAGTTAGTGAAGGGGCTGAGCAAAGAGTATCCGGTCTACGGTGTTCAGGTGGCTGATTTTCAGGGGTTAGCTGAGTACAACCGCCAAGTGTCGACGTTAGCTGAGCACTACGTGAAGCAGCTCGGCGAACTGACAGAACGTTCTGATTTGATCATCGGTGGTTGGTCACTGGGAGGAACCATCGCTTTTGAGATGGCGTGTCAGGTTCAGGCCTTGACTGGAAATCAGCCGAAGGTTTTGGTTTTTGACCAACCAGCTCCTCAAGTGAATGTCGATAACAGTGCCACTATGGCTGAGCATGAGCGTCTTGCTTACTTTGCTCACAAGGTAGAGCTGTTTACCGGAACGTCTTTTGATACCTCGGGCCCACAACTGGCGAAGATGCCACAAGCGGAAAGAACACAGGTATTCCTGACCGGTTTTCGTAAAGCGAATTTGGTGCCGGATAATATCAGCGCTGAGGACTTCCAGCATTTTCTCGCCATTCTTCAGGCTCACATGAATGCGACAGATGAATATCAGGGACAGCGATATTCTGGTCCTGTTGTCGTGGCGGAAGCAGAAGAGATCTTAGCTGGCCGTACGCGATTGAAAGAATCTGGGTTGGGTTGGCAGGCATACAGCGAGCAGCCGCTGACCGTATTGCCTGCCAAGGGAGATCACATCTCCATGATGAACGCGCCTCACATTGGTGACTTGGCGAGTCGTCTACAGGAGGGGCTGCTTTGAGTACGATCGCACTTTCAAAACCGGAAAGCGAAGTCGTCGTTTCAAGGAAGGAGTGGTGGGCCATCATTGGTGGCCTCATCGGTGGCTTTATGGCAATTCTGGACATCCAGATCACTAACTCCTCGATGAAAGTCATTCAGGGGGCGCTGTCTGCGTCCCTGGATGACGCCTCTTGGCTGATGACGTCGTACTTTACGGCTGAGATTGTTGCGATCCCACTTTGTGGCTGGCTATCAAAAGCGCTGGGAACGGGCCGTTACGCTTTATGGTGTATCGGCGGTTTTCTCGGCTCGTCCTTGCTTTGTTCGATGGCGTGGAATCTGGATTCGATGATTGTCTTCCGCGCTTTGCAGGGCTTTTGTGGTGGCGCATTGATCCCGCTGTCTTTCCGTTTGATCATTGAAATCCTGCCGCTAGAAAAGCGCCCAATGGGGATGTCGTTATTCAGTATTATTGCCACTTTCGCTCCAGCGATAGGTCCGGCGATCGGCGGTTGGCTCACTGAACACTTTTCATGGCAAGCGATCTTTTACGTCAATGTTTTGCCGTCAGTCGTGGCATGGGCACTGATTCAACGTTCAATGAAGCATCCCATTATTAACTGGCAAATCATTCGTCAGGGCGACTTTGTTGGCGTTGTGTCGGTGATGATGTTTCTCGGTACGCTGGAAGTCATTCTGGAAAAAGGCGGCGATGAAAATTGGTTCGACTCGCGCATGATTTGCGTACTGGCGGTGCTCTCTGCCATCAGCTTTGTGATTTTTGTTTATGACCAGATCGTACATCGCAACCCGCTGATTAACATTCGCCTGTTTAAGGAATATCAGTACTCCTATGCTTTGCTCATCTTTGCCATGTTGGGCTCAGCTATCTACGGCACGCTGTTTCTAGTGCCGTATTATCTGACGATGATTCATGATTACAACGCGACAGAAATTGGTCATGTTGTTATCTGGATGGGGCTGCCGCAGTTGGTGATTTTGCCGATGATCCCATTTCTCATTCGTCGCTATAACCCCAAGTATCTTATTTTCATCGGTTTCGTTGGTTTGGCCATCAGTGCCTTTATGGATTGCCACATGAATGCTGACTTTGCCGGACCGCAGATGATCGCCTCGATGTTGGTTCGTGCGTTAGGACAGCCGTTTATCATGGTGCCACTCTCCATGCTGGCGACCCAGAACATTAAAGCGGAGGATGCCGCCTCATCGGCAGTGCTAATCAACGTATTTCGCAGTCTGGGTGGCTCAATGGGTACCGCGGTACTGTCGACCTATTTCACTACTCGGATCGATTTCCATCTCGACTCCATCAAATCCACCTTACTGACAGGTAGCCAGCAATTTTATCACTATCTGGGTGAGGTAAAGAATCTGCTGGTCAATCAGGGATTGCCGTCTGATAGCACCAATGTTCAACAAACTGCGGTGAGCATTCTTGGCGAAAGGATGGCAATTCAATCACAAATCATGGCCTTTAACGACCTGTTTATGATCATGGGGATCATGATGCTCGCCACCGCCATCATGGTGTTGTGTTCAAACCGTGATTTCCAGCTTCAACTGAAAAAGAGGAAACAGCATGAGTGATAAAACATCAATGAGTGTCTGGAGCTATCTGCTGTCTTCAGAAGCAAGAATGACCATCATAGTGCCCATTCTGATTTACAACCTGACATTCTGGGGAGTAGGAGCAGGAGCGGCGTTGATTGTCACCGCGTGTTACTCCGCATTGCTGGAGTTGTTCAGCAAACGAAGTGGTTCTCTGTCCATTATCGCTTTGATTTTGGTTTCGGGCACCATTCATTACCTTTACCTGCATGGTTACACCCTGTTTGGAATTGACCAAGAAAGTGTCTTTCTTTCGGTAGGCGGATCACTGTCTGTCATCGTCGTGTTCGGCTTCTACTCCATGATTGGCCGCCCAGTGGTTCGTACTCAGGCGGAAAATGCGCTCCCTCGTTTGATGCAGTTGCCTGTCTATGGCTCGCCAAAATACGCCCAAGTATGGCAGGAGATTTCTCTGGTTTGGATTCTCGCTTACGCAGTGAAAGCGCTACTCGTGATTAAGTTCTCCCGTGATATGCCGGATTACGCTGACTACTTCGTTTTCTTTGGCGCCTGGCCACTGACGCTGGCGATGATTGCTTTCAGTTTTTACTGGCCCGGCTTTCGTTGGTCCTCGGAGGCAAGCGCATAAATCCCCAGCTACTTGGCGTCAAGTGACTTGGTATCGAATTACAACACTATAAACTCAATGAGGTGCTTTATGAATCAACTAGTTAACCCATCAATTGTGCTTGATAACCACCCCCAAGGTGCCGCGACAACGGGCAATTTTCGTATCGCCAACCAGCCAATTGGCGAGTTAAAGCCGGGTGAGTTTTTAATTGAAAACACTTGGCTTTCGATGGACCCATATACGCGACCGCGCCTCAATGAAAACACTGCGTATGTCGAGCCGATCAAACTGGGTGAGGTGATTCAGGGAGAAACCATTGGCAAGGTTGTCGAAAGTAACAGCCCTAAATATCAGGTCGGCGATAGGGTGTTCACTTTTTCAGGTTGGCAAAAATATTGTGTCGGTAACGATGCGGATTTCATGACTTATCGATTGCCAGATACGGAACTATCGCCAACGATCTTTCTCAGTGTGGCGGGAACTCCGGGTCGAGCGGCGTACTTTGGATTGAACAAAATTGCCAAACCTAAAGCGGGTGAAACCATGGTGGTGTCAGCCGCTTCAGGTGCTGTGGGGTCGGTTGCCGGTCAACTTGGCAAAATGGCGGGGTGCCGAGTGGTCGGTATCGCGGGCAGTGAGGAAAAATGTCGTTATGTGGTCGATGAACTGGGTTTCGATACCTGCGTCAATTACAAGTCTGACAATTTGGGTGAGGAGATTGAAGCCGCCTGTCCGAACGGCGTGGACATCTATTTTGAAAATGTCGGAGGACGTATTTCTTCCTTGGTTGCACGTCATTTAAACGAAGGCGCCAGAGTGCCAATCTGTGGTAGCGCAGCATTATACAACAAGGGTAAAGATGTGGATGCCTCGACGTTATCCCGTTTCTACTCCTCATTGCCTAGTGCACCGGAAAATCGATTCTTTCTGGTGACCGAGTGGGTCAATGATTATGCCAGCTCTATCAGTTGGCTGACCGCCGCAGCGGAAAGTGGTCAGCTCAAATTTCGTGAAACGGTGACCGAAGGATTGGAAAACGCACCGCAGGCCTTTGTCGATCTATTGGAAGGGAAGCACTTCGGTAAACAACTGGTTCGAGTTTAATACTGTTCGCCTTTTTTGATTGGTTGGTCGTGCTATGAAAAAAATAATAAAGATTTTGATTCCACTGATGTTGTTAGTCCTGGCTGGCGGTGCCTATTGGTATTACTACGGGCGCTTTTTCCAGACCACCGACAATGCTTACGTTCAAACGGACATTACTAACGTCAGTTCGCGCATCAATGCGGAAGTGGTAAAAATTAATATTAAGGACAATCAGAAGGTCAAAAAAGGCGATTTACTGGCGCAGTTGGATGACCGCGAATTCGTGATTAAAGAGCAGCTCGCTGAAGCGACCTTGGCGCAAAGTCAGGCGGAACAGTCGAACGCGGACGCGGCGTACAAGATGCAGAAAAGTGCTATCGAAGAGTACCAGAGCAAAGTGACGTCGGCGAAGGCCAAATATCAATACTCACTTCAGCAATACAAGCGCTTGCAGGCTTTAGAGAAACAAAACTATGTGTCCAAAGGTGAACGTGACAATGGCGCCTCTGCCTATAAAGTTGATGAAGCGGCGTATCTTGAGGCTAAGGCCAGCCTGAAAACCCAGCAAGACAAGCTATCGGTACTGGAAAGTGAAATAGAGCAGGCTGACGCTATGGTCAAGCAAGCCACAGCCAGTTTGTCACAGGCGAAGCTTGAATTGGGATACACCCGAATTGTGGCGCCAATAGATGGCGTGATCAGCAATCGTAACCTGCAAGTCGGTATGATGGTGCAACCGGGGCAATCTGTGGTGAGCATAGTGTCTGATCGTACACCGTGGATTCTGGCGAACTTTAAAGAAACGCAAAAGTCTCGCATGCACAAAGGGCAGTCTGTTGATGTCACCATTGATGCCTATCCAGGGAAAACCTTCTCGGCACGAATCGACAGCGTATCGCCAGCTACAGGCGCCACCTTTGCTTTGCTACCACCAGATAACGCGACGGGCAACTTTACTAAAGTGGTGCAACGTGTACCGGTTAAGATTGTGTTCAATGATTCGGTTCAGGTCGACAATGGGTTATCTGCGGTTGTTACTGTGGATACGAGGCAGTAATTATGGCGACATTATTTCCTGACATTGACGTCATAATGGGAGCGCGTGATTTATCTGAACAAACAAGCGGTCGGTTTATCAACAAGGAGCAAAGGTTTCTCATCAGTGGCGCGAGTGTCTTTGTGTGCCAGTTTAACCAAAGCCTTTATCACGATGCCTTATTCAAGCAGTTCAGGATTCGATGTCCTGATGGACTTGGCCGCGCGGTAAGCTCAAGACGAGCTGAGTTTCTGGCGGGTCGTTATGCGGCCAGACAGGCGATATCTGCTTGCGGTGGATTGGTTGCCAGCGGAGTCCAGATCGGGGTCGGGGCAAATCGCTGTCCAACATGGCCAGACGGAATTTTAGGTACCATTACCCATTGCGATGATATCGCTGCATGTGCAGTGCTTCCTGCTATTCAGAACATCAGGCGCTACATTGGAATGGATATTGAGAAAGTGCTAGCGACCAAAGTGGTGCGTGAGATATCCAGCTCCGTTTGTTCTGTATGGGAGTGGCAGCGTCTGGCGTCACTGCCATTTAGTAACGATATCATCACCACAATCATCTTCTCCGCCAAAGAGAGTCTGTTTAAAGCGCTTTATCCCTACATTGGTGAGTATTTCGGCTTTGAATGTGCTCAGGTTAAATGCGTTGACCCATACAAACAGCGCATATGGCTGGACTTATCGCCTTCGCTGGTGGCTAAGACGGGTTTTCGAGAGGTGGAGTGTCATTACTCCTTGCAGTCAAACTACGTCATTACTTTTCTCTCTCAATAGTCGGTCTCTGCGGTGAAATGGAACTATATGCATAAACTGATGTACTTAGCATGTTCAACAAGATTAATATAATCGGAGCCTTTCGAATGCCAAGCTAGCACTGGTAAGGCCAAAAATTGAAATGTTTTGCAGTTTATTAAATGTTTTTTAAGTCTGGCTTGCTAATTTGAACGAATTCTATGTTTGGCTTCTGCGCTCTCCAAAGCTCAAAAGGCCGACACAGATGGATTGAAAGCAGTGAGACTCAGTAAATAAAACCATCGCTTGTGACCTTCCTTTTATCACTGCTGAATGGGTCACGATACAGAACAGAGATAGATAACATGCGCGTATTATTAGTTGAAGATGACCCTATGCTTGGCAATGCGATTACCGCTTCCCTTGCCAGACATCACTATACCGCAGACTGGGTAACATCGGGTGAAAGTGCCCTTCATGCACTGCAAACTGACAGTTTCCTGCTGGTCATTCTTGATATTTCATTACCAGGTATTAGTGGTTTGAAAGTACTCAAAGAGCTCAGGAGCAAAGGAGACAAGACGCCCGTTTTGATTCTCAGCGCTCGAGATGAACTCAATGACCGTGTTTATGGGCTCAATCATGGCGCAGATGATTATCTGGTTAAGCCGTTCCAACTGGAAGAGCTGCTGGCGCGTATGGGTGCGTTGATTCGCCGATCGGCGGGTATGGCAGATGACACCATCGTGGTGGGAGATGTCTCTGTGTCGGTCAACTCACATAAAGTCGCGGTTGCCGGTGAGTGCATTAATCTGACTCCGAATGAATTTAAAATTCTCCTCTATCTGGTGACGAATGCTGGTAGGGTGCTAAGCAAAACTCAGATATTGCAAAACATGCACGGTTGGGATGAAAGTGCCGGACTTAATTCGATTGAAGTACACATCCATAATCTGCGCAAAAAGATGCCGAAAGGTACCATAGAAAACATTCGAGGAGTCGGATACATCATCCAACACTAGTATGAGACTGAATTCTGTTAAACGTCGTGTCGCATTGGCGAGCGTGCTACTTTGTCTCGCGGTTATTACTGCGTCTACCATCTGGGTCTATCTTGATACTCGTCAAGCTATTACGGACGTTGATGATGCACGGCTTCAGGATCTCAGTGAGAGTTTCTTGAAGGTGTTGTTATTGACCGACCCCTCTGTGATTGGCGAAGACCGAAACTCAGACCCAGAAACCGTTTTCGCTAACATCACCAGTAAAACGTCTCCCAAAGACAACCTAGAAAAATGGTCACGAGCCAAGCTGCTTGAAGATAATTTTGCCTACTTATTGCTCGATTCAAAGGGCGCTGTATTGGCAAGCTCTCCGAATGCGCCACCTGTTGACTTAAAGATGATGCGTCATCCTGGCCTGAACGACATTCATGATCAGCAGCAATCCAACATGTGGCGTGGCGTAACCATGCTATTAACGCAACCGAAAACGGGTGAGCCAATGTGGCTCTGGCTGGGTGAAGACAAGCACCTGCGCAGCGAAGTCGAAAACAAAATTGCGATCCCAGCTATTGTCCCCATGCTGGTGGCAACACCATTCCTATGCCTGCTATTGGTGCTGTTTACCTATCATTTGTTTGCACCAATAAGCCGTCTGGAAAAGGAAGTGTCGGAGAAGTCGATTGATAACCTCTCACCACTTAATATTACTGATGTCCCAACGGAGCTGGATAGCTTAGTAAAACGTTTAAACTACCTGTTTGATCAAGTCGATGCCGCTTGGCAAAGAGAAAAACGATTTAACCAAGATGCTGCCCATGAACTGCGCACACCTCTGGCCGTCATCAAGCTTAATGCGCAGAATGCTCTTGAAACGCAGAATGCTGAGGAAAAAGACCATGACCTCAAACAGATTGAAAAGAGCATCACGCGCTCAGAGCGGACTATTGAGCAGCTGCTGACATTGGCAAAAGTCGAGAGTGGACTGGTTGTGGATTTAAGCCAAACCGTCGATGTCGCTCAGATACTACGCAATGTGATTGCCGAGCTGGTGCCTCTTGCATTGAAGCAACAGCAAAAAATCACATTAGAAGCCGATGAGGAAACCTATGCGATTCAAGGCAATGAGATTTTCCTTAACTGTCTGTTTCGAAATCTGATGGATAATGCTATTCGCTACTCTGGAGAGGGAACTCGAATTTGGGCTGAAGTGACTGAGCATGAAGAACATGTACAGATCGTGATTGCCGATAGCGGTCGAGGAATGAGTCAAATTGATATTGACCGGATCTTTGAGCGCTTTTTCCGTGGTAAAGAAACTCAAAACAAAGCTCAAGGAGCAGGTTTAGGGATGGCGATAGTTGAGCGTGTTATTGCTCTTCATCAGGGAAAAATTGATGTGAGATCTCAAGAGCCGGGTTTGGCGTTCACCATCACCTTGCCAAAGTTCCGTTTAATTTAGCTTCAAATTAGGATGTGGATGTAAGCTCACAAAAACAGAATTCCTGTTAAATGATTTGTTTTAGGCAAAAAGAGGCGCAAACAAGGAAGTGTCTAGCTTAACGCTCTGCTAATCTGCAACCCATGCTTAATGGGGCGCTTTGACAGTCTGAGATCCTTTTCTACGCTTAGAGTCGTGTATACGTAAGATGAAGAGGAGAAGAGAAAATGGCGACATTTAAACAGGACATTCCACATCGCGTTACTGTCTACCACGATGACATTGATCAGGAAAACGCGTTGAAAAATGCCATGCTGCCTGAAAAACCAAGATATTTTAACGGCTCACCCACCTATCAGGCTGACAGTATTGAAGAGTTCAAAACTCGAATTGGTCAGGTAGGAATGTCGCTCGAATGAAGATTTGAGTCAGTAGAAAAAGTTATTCAACATCAGCCCGCACTATCGCGGGCTTTTTGATTCCTGTACTTTAATCTGATTACGCCCACTTTCTTTCGCCAGATACAGGTGTTTATCTGCACTAGATAGTGCTTTGGCAAAGTCATCATCCAACCATTCCACCACACCGATGCTGACAGTTACTTTGGAGCAGACGACCGATCTCAAACTGGCGACCAGTTGAAGTTCTACTCGGCTACGAATTCTCTCCGCTAAACTAGCGGCATCTTCCAGCTGAGTTTCCGGCAAGATTAACGCAAACTCTTCGCCACCCAGTCGACCAAAGATATCGGTATCACGAATCTCACTCGTAACAAGAGTACAAAAGGTTTTCAGCACCGAGTCACCAATCGCATGGCCGTAGTTATCGTTAATCTGTTTGAAGTGATCTAGGTCCATCATACATATGCATGAACTGGCGTTGAGTCGTCGAATGTCCTCGGCATGATTAACTAATGCTCGACGGTTGAGAATGCCTGTTAATGGGTCTTCGCGCACCAGCTTGACCAGTTGAGATTCTTTAGTCTTGATACTGTAAGCCATGTCAGAAAAGGCACTAAAGAGCTGGCCTATTTCATCATCTCTGACAGAGAAGTCAGTTTTAGCTCGGCCTGTTTTTGAGAGCACTGAGATTCGTCGACGCAGATCGACGATCGGTGAGGCGATGTAGTGGGAAAGATAAAGAGTCAAAGATGCAAATAAGAACAGAGCAATACATAGATAGAGGAACACCTCGCGCATTAGTAGTAAGTTGCTCGACTTGAGTTCCTCCATTGATACATACACCACCAAGTTTATGCCTTTTTGATTATCGGGAATGGATGGGTGGGTGTTGTCCACAGAGATAAGATGATTTTGAATATTCAACTCTATAGGTTGATTGATCAGCATCCCGTTTAGATCGTCTCTCATCTGTGGCTTATTGGTCTTATTAAGGCCTGCTCTTGAGAGTTCATGCAGCGATAAATGATTAGCGGCAGACAGTGAGCGAAGACCTTGGTTTCGTACCATTAAAACATCTACGTGTTGGAGGTTACTCTGAATCAAGGTGTTTTTTATCTGGTAAAGATGGTCTTCAACAATGGTGCGATCTAATACGGCCGTGTAGAAGCCGACGATTTGCTTATCGCATCCAATAAGAGGTCGCGAATATAGATAAGTTTCGGTGTCGAATATCAGGCCGAGCTTTGAAATAGTTTCTGCGTTGGCAAGGCTGATGACTTGGCGAGGGAGTCGTCTCCCTTCACGAATCTTGACCAGTAAGTTACTCAAATCTCTACTCGCTTGAGAGTTCACCTCGCCACGCTGGTTAAGTTCGAGTAACTGACGGAGGGTTTCTTGTTCTAACCGTAGGTTCTCGGGATAAGTGGTTTGCCACTCTTGGTATGAAGTGTGCAGTAGGGCAAGAACGTGTTCAGGCAGAAGAATAAGGCCCTTAATATTTTTACGAAGTACGTACCGATTACTCTTATTCGAAGACAAACTAAATGCAGTGACCTGTCCGGATAAGTCCGAAATCGCGAGCGCGGAGAAACCACTGGTGAAACTCAAGGCGTCTGCAGAAGAGATAGATAATGAGCTCTCTCCTTTTTTGCAGGTTGTTATCTCACTACTAAGGCGATCAAATTCGGTAAATCGCCCTTCTACATAGTGACTAATTTCATTAGCGCCTAGAGACGAAGAAAGTTGAATAGACTGGAAAATGTGGTCGATGGTGAGCTTTTCTCGAGCTTTGTAATAGGCGTAGCTGAAGATCAGCAATGACACTGCTAAGGGTAGAAGTATGATAAAAATCTTTACGCTAAGCTTATTCATTTCCTACTGGTCTTTGATCCTCTGGTTTGATGATCCCTAACTGTTCGATAACGTTTAGCTTACCTCTGGTAAATTGGCCCAAGTACATGGGCAATTCAAAGTGATGGTCATCTCTGAGTTTAATCGCCAACTCTCTTTCATATAGAGTTAGCCCAGGGAGTTGGTTGATGACAACTTCTTTATCAACCGAACCTGCTTTTTCTATCGCTGCTTTGAGCAAGTAAATCAGATCGTAATGAGCCTTACTCGAATAGGTCACCACCGACTCAGAGCCGTGATAGTTTTTATAATCGTTGACGAATTCCTGTAATACAGGTGCATCGTTCTGACTAAAAAAGTGAAGAGCAGTGAGTACGCCTTCTAAAGCGTCATCACCAAGATTGGACAAATAGGTTTCATCGGCGGCAAAAGCTACGATTTGAAGAGGTCGGCCAAAGTTAAACGACTTCAACTGGGATAAAAAAGTAAAGCCATCAACACCGGGTAAAATGAGCATTAGTGTTTCAGCGCCAGAGGTTTTAATGCGCTCGAATACAGAAGTGAAGTCTTTTACACCAAATGGGGTAAACTCTATATCAACGACGCTACCTTGGTGTTCATTGACGGAGTTTACAATACTTTCAGCCATCCGGTGTGGCCAGATATAGTCATAGCCGAAGATATAAAAATCTTTCCCCACGTTGTCGATCAGGTAAGGAACGATAGGTTCAATGTAATGCTCTGGAATTGCGCTGTAGCAAAACAGGTAGCGATTAAAATGTTGGCCTTCATAATCGATACCGTAAAACAAAGGGGTTTGAAATGTTTCCGCGACTTCCGCCATGGCATAACGAGCCGCACTACTAACAGGGCCAAACAGAGCAAATACTTGGCTTTGCTGTACTAATTCACGGCTGTATTTTACGGTTTTTGCCGGATCAGTCTGGTTATCACGGATAATGAGTTCAAGTTGTCTGTCAAGAACCCCACCATTTGCATTGATCTGGTCGACGGCAAGCTGGGCGCCTTTCAGTGCTTGCTGACCATATATAGCAAAGGTCCCTGTCAAAGGTAGGACAACACCGAGTTTGATATTGGGCTGCTGCGGAAGGCAACTGGTCGTGAGCAGCAAAACTGATGCCGCGAATACATATTTCACGATACGTCCAACCGATGCCACCATAAGCTACCTTGAGAATCCATTCTCACATTCTATTAATAAAAGTTTAAAAAGCGCATTTAGTAAAGCGCATTGGGGGCTTGCTTGTGATGCAGATTAAGTCACGCCATAGTAAAGTCGGCTCAGGTCTCGTTAACCTGGGCGGGTTTACGGCCTCTAGATGTTGATCTTCGCCTCTTCATCAGATACATGTTTTTATCGGCACGGGTAATTGCTGAAAATAACTCGCCTTTAGCACTACCCGATATACCATAGCTAAACTCAATTTCAGAGTTTGCCACGTATCCTAGCAACCGTTCAATGAAGTCACCGCTACGCCCGGGTTGGACATAAGCAATAAATTCATCTCCACCATATCGAACCAAATATTCATTCTTGAGAATGCAATGAGACAAATATCGAGCAAATAATACGAGTAAAGCATCACCGTAATCATGGCCAAGCGTATCGTTGATAGATTTAAAGTTATCAATATCCAGATAGATGACGTCGTAATCCTTTTCTGGGATCTTGCGCATGAATTTTCGATTATTAAGTTGGGTAAGATGATCTTTTTCTGATTCTTCTTTGAGTTTAAAATATAACGAAGATACGCCAGATAGCATCAAAATATGAGCAATTAGCAGCGTTGTCGACGAAATTAACAAAACTTCATCTTTATGATCAGAACTAATAGCAGGCCATGACAACTGACAATAGTTGATGAATAGCTCAATGATCATCGAAATCATTGCTAATAAACATCCATACAGTATTTTATTGCTCACCTGATGGCGCAATAAAAGATAGGATATATAGAGAAGAATTATTATTTTTGTCAGTTGTATGGCGAGGTCGAGTTCAGAAATCATTGTCGTGTCTATCCAAAACAGCAAAGATGCTAACTTATTGTTTTTGAATTCCTTCAAGTATTTTTAGAATATCAAGCTTTGTTGTTTCACTGTGGCTGGAGGCTTCTATTATGATATTTGCTAACGTATCGTCATCACAGTAGAAGTAAGCGACGGTTATCTCTAGCGCCGCAGATATGCGTTTTACGGTCGTGTAATCAGGAGCATGTTTACCAGTTTCGTACTGACTAATTCTAGCGCTTGCGCTTCCTGACTCCATCCCTAGTTTTTGCCCCAGCTCTTCCTGAGTGATACCTCTTTTCTTTCTTATGTCTCTTAGCCTTCTAGGTAATGGGCTGGTCATGCAGTGAGTACCTCCACTATCAAAGCAGAGTCATTTTAACCTTATAGTATTAGATATATTACTAAGGAATTTTTAGATTCTAAGTTTTTGGGTATATCTATTAAATAAGCAATGACTTTTTCACTGTTATCGACAGCTGTTTTATGAACTTTAGAACAATATTTTGTTAATTCACGATGCGATTTAAGTGAGGGGCTATTATCGATATATTTGTGATTATTTTTTCTAGCACTTTATTACTAGTTTGATCTAGTTAATAGGAACTATTTTGATCAATAAGTAAACAGAAGCCCCCGAATAAACAGTTCATATTTAATTCGGGGTTATAAAATTGGAAGGAATATATTATTTTTGATGATTGTTTAAATCTAAAGTTCCAGATTGATAAATTAAGCCATCTGGGATATCCGTGCCAAGTAGCACTGGCCCGTCCAAGTCAACAATCTCTGCTCGGGTTGCGATAGGTAAAGCAGCCTTCATTGCTAACGAGGTACCGAGCATACAGCCCACCATAATAGAAAACCCTTTCGCTCTGGCTTCTTGTTCCAACGCCAGTGCTTCTGTTAGGCCGCCCGATTTATCGAGCTTAATATTGATCATCTCGTAACATCCCTCTAAGCGGGAGAGGTCGCTACGCACATGGCAACTCTCATCAGCACATATAGGAATCGGATGTGAGATCTCCTTTAATAAACCATCTTGACCTTTGGGAACGGGTTGCTCGATCATAGTGATATTAAGCTTTTCTAATGCTGAAAATAGCTCGCCGAGATCTTCATTCTGCCAGGCTTCGTTGGCATCAAGGATAATTTTGCATTCTGGCGCTGCACGTCTAACGGCAGTGACTCGCGGTACAATGTCTTTGTCGTCCAGTTTGACCTTGAGCAGAGTGGCGCCCTGCTCGATATAATCACTGGCTTGTTGCGCCATTTTTTCTGGTATATCGATCGAGACCGTCATCGCTGTCTCGATTTGTGAGCGGATATCAAAGTAGGGAGATGGAAAGTGTAATCCGTCCGTCTTTGCAATCAAATCCCATAATGCACAGTCGAGCGCGTTTCTTGCGGCTCCAGCCGGCATTTTCTGCAGCGCGACTTTTGCTTCAGCAGCGGAAAGCGTTTTCAACGTAGGAATAATTTGATGAATTTGCGTCAATACTGATTCAACGCTTTCGCCATACCTCGGGTAAGGTGTACATTCTCCCATCGCAACATGAGATAGATGGTGGATCTCCACTCGAACTACATCACAATGCGTTCTTACTCCTCGCGAGATGGCAAAAGGACGAGCTAGAGGAATTGATTCACTGAATGCTGTAATGTCCATGTTTAGCCTCACAGAGTTTTAACATGTGCTGCAATTGCATCGATGCCGAATCTGACTGGGTCGGTGACCGGAACCTGATGTTGCTCTTGCCAATCGGCACAAAGCGCCATGGCATCTTCTTCACTAATAGCAGAGGTATTCAGACTGATACCTGCCAGTTGAGCATTAGGATTCGTCAGTTGTGCAGCTGCGAGGTTAGCGCTTATTGTTGCTTCAATTGTCGGTAATTGACAATGCGGTAGATGACGAATATGAGGGCGGCCAATTTCGTGGCATAGCACCAAAGCATCTGCCTGCGCGCCGTGTAGTAAGCCGAGACTCACGCCTGCAAAAGAGGGATTGAACAGTGAGCCTTGGCCTTCGATGATATCCCATTCGTGATCGGTAAATTCAGGGCTGATTTTCTCTACAGCGCCTGAAATGAAATCCGCAACAACCGCATCAATCGATATGCCTTGTCCGTCAATTAAGATGCCCGTTTGACCTGTGGCTTTAAATTGTGCTGAGACATCAATATTGTGCAGTGCTTTTTCTAGTGCCAATGCTGTAAACATTTTACCGACAGAGCAATCCGTACCGACAGTTAAGATACGTTTACCTTTACGTGGGATACCATTGCCTACTTCCAGATTTTGGTCAAAATGACGAACATCGTGCAGTTTAGTGATGCCTTGTTGTTCCAGCTCGGCCAGTTCAGGGATATCTTTTAGCCGTTGATGCATGCCGGAGGCAATTTCAAAGCCTAGCTCCGCCGCTTGAATTAAGCACTCTTGCCAGCTCTCAGGTATGAAGCCACCAGCATTGGCTGTACCAATGACGAGTGTCTTTGCTCCCTCGTTTTTTGCTTCTGCTAGCGTTAGATTGGGCAAACCTAGAGTGACAGTGTCACTCGTTAGGCGTAACTCACCAACACATTGTTCAGGTCGCCAAAGTGCAATACCTCGTGCCGTTTTCGCTGAAATCGGGTCGGTAACGTCGCCAAGAAAGAGTAAGTAAGGTTGAGCAATAGACATAAAGCATCCTTGATTAACAGAGTAAGCAGATGCATACACTCTATTGAACTCACTGCTCGATGCCGAATACCTATTTGTTGCTAGGGTATAACCTTAAGCTATACGCTTTGTCGCGCGGCTTCTTGGAGACGTTCAGCGAACCACTTGGCTGAAACAGAAAGCGGGTAATGCTGGCAGTAAATTAGAGAGACATTTACTGGTATCGCCGGCATCAATGAAGCACATTGGATCTGCGGATACGATTGATAATGCTTGGCGGTCCAAGGATCGATAATGGCGTTTGCCGCACCTTGCACGACCATTTCCGCGGCAACATTATAACTTCTAACGCTGACTTTCGGGTGAAAGTTGGGGGCGACGGTATGAATCGATTGGTGCAGCTGAAACCCAAGTGGATCTCGCGTGTCGAGTCCAACTAATGGCAGCGAACTCTCTAGTAGTTCCTGAAGCGTGACCGAGTGCTGAGCGGTCGTCTCTGCGGGGATCAGCACCTTCATTTCAGTATTGAGTAAAGTGTCTTGAACAATGGAAGAAGCGCTCTCTTCGCCAAAGCAAACGGCAAGATCTAACTCGTTTTTGACTAGGCCATCAATCAGTTCATCTCGATTTGCAGTGCACACTTCTAAGGTATAGTCCGTGTTATTACATACCTGCGCTATGACCGGTGCGAGGAAACCAGAGGCAAGTATTGGCGGTGAACCAATGCGGAGGTGATGCTGACCATGCTTGAGTTTGCTGGTTAAACTTCGAAATTGGCCAAGCTGTTGGTAGATCTTTTCCGCTTCCGTAATCAGAGACTGGGCTTCCTGAGTTGGAACCAGCCGACCTTTTATTCGATCAAACAGCGTGAAACCCAATTGCTGCTCAGTATGAGCCAGTACTCGGGTGATATTGGGCTGTGAAACATGAAGCTGCTTGGCTGCCCCTGACACTGTGCCTGCCTGCATGACGGCATAAAACACTTCTATCTGGCGTAGATTCACTTCCTTGCTTCCCTAAGTACATGAACGGATAGCGGCCACTTTAAAACAAATGGATGAAGTTAAAAAGAATTAACCTAACTGGGTTGACCTGTCTATAAGTGTAGGCTTTACTGTGCGGCCCGATTTTTGGTAGATGATAAAGAGGTGATTGATGGCGATTGGATTCGATTATGGAACGGCTAATTGTTCGGTAGCGGAATTGGTCAATGATGAGATCAGGCAGATCCCTCTAGTTGGAGATAGCTACTATATTCCATCTACTTTATGTGCGCCAACAGCGGAAGTTGTCTCTGAATATTTGTTTCGCTGTCTAGACATTGAGCCGGGTAGTGAAATCAGTGAAAGCGTACTGCGTCGAGCAATTAAGCTTAATCGCGAAGAAGGGCTGGAAGTACGCTCTGACGATATTCGATTTGGTCAACAAGCCTTAGAGCTCTATCTGGAAGATCCCAAGGATGTTTATTACGTAAAATCCCCCAAATCGTTCCTTGGGGTGACAGGCTTACGTGATATGCAGTTGGCCTTCTTTGAGGACTTGGTCTGCGCCATGATGGCCAATATCAAAACTCAGGCAGAACATTCACTCCAAAAAGAGATTTCTCAGACGGTCATTGGTCGCCCGGTGAACTTCCTCGGCCGAGGGGGAAATGATTCTAACCTACAGGCAGAAGGTATTTTGCGCCGCGCTGCCCGCCGAGCCGGCTTTAAAGATATCGAGTTTCAGTTTGAGCCTCTGGCGGCAGGTTTAGATTATGAAGCGAGCCTTGAACAGAATAAAAATGTGCTGGTTGTTGATATTGGTGGTGGTACAACAGATTGCTCATTTGTTCAGATGGGCCCAAGCTGGTGTGGGAAACAAGACAGAAGTGGGTCTTTGATTGCTCATTCTGGGCAGCGAATTGGTGGTAATGACCTAGATATTTTCACTGCCTTTAAATGCTTTATGCAGGAATTTGGTATGGGGTCGACCAGCCAGTCGGGCCTAGACATCCCAACCACTCAATTTTGGAACCCCATTGCAATCAACGATGTTCAGGCCCAGCGCAAGTTCTACGCACATGAAAACCTCAAGCAGCTACGACTGTTGCTAAAGGAAGCTCGTGAACCTGAAAAACTAGCTCGACTGGTGCAGCTGCATCAAGAAACTCTTGGTTACTCGGTGATTCGAGAAGCAGAGCAAACTAAGATAGCGTTGGCTGACGCGGCGGCTTACAACGCAAATCTGGATCTACTTTCTGAAGTGGTTTCACTATCTGTAACACGCCAACAAATGGAAGAAGCCATTGTCAATCCAACTGAGAAAATCAAAGCGCTGGTTATCGAAGCTATTAAGCAAAGTAGTATCAAGCCTGATGTGATTTACATGACAGGGGGCTCAGCCCGTTCACCTATCCTCACTGGGGCAGTGAAATCCGTACTTCCTGACACACCTGTGATAAGCGGGAACTATTTTGGTTCGGTAACGGCAGGGCTTGCTCGCTGGGCAAATACGATCTTCAGATAGCGGATGTAGAGTAACCAACTAGGTTGTTCCACCATTGCACTTTGCCTAATTACTATCCTGTTAATTTGACTGGATTTAGCTTTAAAAGCCCTCTATTGATAGAGGGCTTTTTGCTTTTTTCAAAAAAGTTCCGTTTAAATTTCAAAAAGTGTGAACTTGATCGAGAGGTAAGAAAAGGCCTCTTCTCTCACTAAAAACTTTAATACTTTCATGTGGTTAAAAATTGTTCATATTTTTGTTATTTGAGCAATTTCTAATAAATCTTCAAGCTAAGCACTTGGTTGCACTTCATTTTTAAATATTTCGTACTACGTTTTAATTGTTCGTGATGCTTTGGCCCTACAGGCCAGACACGGACAGAAGTTACAAACCTAAACGGACGTTAAGTTATGAAAATTAAATTATTAGCCGCTGCGATTGCGGCAACAGCATGTGGTACTAACGCTTTCGCTGCAGAAATCTACAATAGCGAAGGTTCAACAATTTCTATCGGTGGCTACGTAGATGTAGGCATCGGTGAGTATGACTCGGCAGATGAAGTGGAGGTGCATGATGTGTCTCCTCGAATCAACATCGCCGGAACACAAGATATCGGTAACGGTTTTACTGTCGATGCGAAAGGGGAATGGGCTCTAAACTACCTTGATGGTGGTGACACTTCTTTCACTACTCGTTTGGGTTACATTGGTGCGACTCATGAGCAGTTCGGTCGATTTGTAGTCGGTACTCAGTGGTCTCCATACTACGATATCGCTGGTGTTGCGGATTTACCAATCGCATTCGCCAATGACTTCTTATATGACGATCACAACAATCTCGGTACAGCTCGCGGTGAAGACATGGTCAGCTACCGTAAAGCGATCGAGCTGGGAGACATGGGAAGTCTAAATCTAGGCTTAGCATGGCAAGGTAAGCATACTGCAACCACGGATACTCAAACCGTTTCTGGTGGCACTGTTACGACGACTCGTACAAGCAAAGAGTACGACGCACGTGGTCAAATCGCATTGTCGATGAGTGTTTACGGTTTTAACCTAGGCTATTCATACAACGGCGGTGATGTAGACAACGTAGATGCGCATTCTCACGCGTTTGCTTTTAGCTCTGGTTCATACGGTGACGGCCTATACTCTGCTGTTGTTTATGCAATGAATGAGAATATGAATGGCTTCGAGGAAAGCGATGAGTATGAAATCCTTCTCGCTTACGCATTGGGTAACGGTTGGAACTTAAGCGTCAACTACGAAGCTGAAATTGATGACAAAGCTAGTAAAACTCAGTACAGCGAATCTGCATTGCAGGCAGAGTACACCTTCACGCCTAATTTCATGGGCTTTGTTGGTTATCAGTTTGACCTAGGCAATGACATTAACGTGAAAGAGGAAGACAATTGGACCATTGGTGCTCGTTACTTCCTATAAATCAATAAGATCTACTGCCTCAACACGTAATTGTGTTAGCGCCTATCCAGTGTTGGATAGGCGTTTTTCTGTTTTCTGGGATGGGTGTACCAATTATGGGGATTGGATCTTAGTTTCGAAACACGATGGGTTAATTCATTAATATGTTGAATTAATATTGGCGTTCGGAGTAGAACGATCAGGGAAGCAGCATGAATTCGGTAAAACTTGGCGATAAAAGTATCTATCCTAGCAAAGTGGTTTGCGTGGGACGCAATTATCTTGAGCACATCAAAGAGCTAAATAATGCAGTACCGGATGAAATGGTTGTGTTCAACAAACCGTCTTCTTCTATCTCTTCGCAGCTAATATCGCACCACGGTGAAACGCTACACTACGAGGGCGAAATTTGCTTTATCGTAAGTGGAGGTCAATTGAGTGCGGTTGGGCTCGGATTGGACCTAACCAAACGCGAGTTGCAATCCAAACTTAAGAATAAAGGGTTACCGTGGGAGCGCGCGAAAGCTTTCGATGGTTCAGCTGTATTTAGCCGCTTTATTTCTTTAGATGGTATTGCAATTGAATCTCTGGAAATTGAGCTGTTTATTAACTGTGTTCGTGTTCAAAAGGGGGCCGTCACCCAAATGATGTATACGCCCCAAACCATTATCGAAGAGCTCAGAACATACACCACTTTAAATGATGGCGATATCGTAATGACTGGCACCCCGCAAGGCGTTGGTGAAGTTCATACTGGTGATGTGTTCCTTGGACGATTAAAAGCTGAAGATAAAACGCTGATCGAAATTGAATGGTTAGCGCAATAACCCTTTACCTTTCCCCTAGGGAAAGGAGTAACCTCTGAATTCTGGTTAACTCAGAGGTCATTATTATGGGATGTTGTAATCAAGCTCCAAAAGGTGGTACTACTCAGCTAGGTGTACTGGTCAAGTGGGTCACGATACTAGGATGTGGTGTTTTGTTATTGGCTTTGATATTCGGCTAAAGCAGCTTTAGGCCAACAAACACCAACATACTGGCTAAGGTCGTCAGTAACACATTCTTAGTTTTCCAAGCCAAGATTGCCGCCAATATTGCAGAAAGTAGGTATGGGTTGTCTGGCGTAAGCCAGAGCTGCTTCTCAGGCATAAATACAATAGGAGCCCAGATTGCGGTCAGAACTGCCGGGCTTGAATAGCTGAGCAGGCGATGCGTTTTTGGGCTTAATCGTAAAGGTAGTCTAGGCTCAAGAAAAACATAACGGCTTAGGAAAACCAATGCTGTCATCGCTAAAATAGAAAGCATAATCATTATTTTGCCCCTCTTACTGTCTCGCAAACATAGCCCGCCACCATTCCGCATACGCTAGCAATCATTAGCCCTGACTCAATTTTCAAATAGCTGCAGACCACCGAGACGAGAAGCGAAGTTAACACCGCCATTAATATAGGGAAGCTTTTGATGTTGGGTGTGACAATTGCAATGAATGTCGCGGCGACCGCAAATTCCAATCCGAGCTCATTCATTGCTGGGATCTTGCTACCAGCAATGATGCCTGCCAAGGTGGCGAGGTTCCAGCAAAGGTAAAAGCTGAGTCCAGCACCGAGTGCATACCAGCGATTGAACTGCTGTTCTGATTGTTGGCCACACAATGCAAACAACTCATCAGTGAGCAGAAAACCCAACCCTAATCGCCATTTGAGTGGCAACGAGCTGACTTTACTGCGCATAGACACACTGTATAAAAAGTGGCGTGAAGTAATAAAGAAGGTTGCCAGCAGCATAGTGGCGAGTCCAGCTCCGGCTTTTAACATACCTGTTGCCACCAACTGAGCTGAACCTGCAAAAAGAATCGCCGACAAAGCTTGGCTTTCTATCACAGTAAGACCGGCATCAATGGCAAAAGATCCTGCAAGCAGCCCCCAAGGAACAACGGCAAGGCTGAGAGGCATCATAGCGAATGCTCCTTGCATGAATAATCGTTGTTTACTTGGTGTGTATGGAGAATTCAATGTCGTACTACTCATAAAAATTTGATTGGTTGTTAGACTTGTAATTATTAATACACACGTAAAACCGCGTGCCTTGTATAAAATTGCGCAGCTAAATGCTGTTGGCGTATTGCTTTGGGGTGACCCCCATCGCTCGTTTGAAGTGGCGATGAAAATGGCTTTGATCGTGGAATCCGGATTCCTGAGCAACATCTGAGATTTTCATTCCCTGCCGCAAGAGGCGCTTTGCGAATCTAAGTCGTGATTGGATTTGGTAGGAGTGTGGTGGCAACCCATACGCTTTCTGAAAGCTTCTCACAAGATGAAATGGGCTTAATCCTGCGAGTTTGGCCAGATCTTCCAACGATACATTCGCTTGTGGAAAGTCATCGAGAAACTCCTTAACGATACCAATTTGTTTAGAGCCAGACGTTATTAAATCGCTTGATTGACGGCTTTTGCTATGGCGAGCGATGAGTTTAACCAGTGTGCCGTAAACCAACGTTTCTCTAAGTAGTTTATTGTCTGACTTTTCTAGTACATCAAATACCAGCCTTAACTGTTGTGCCATTTCAGGGTCGTATACAACTGGCTCTGGGAAGTAAGGGGCAGATAATGCTGGGGTTAAACCTGAGATTATCTGAGAGAATTGTTCAGGAAGAGGGTACATGGCTTTGTATTCCCATCCTCCTTCAGTCGCCGTCTGGCCGTTATGCACTTCATCCGCATTGACTAAAATAATGCTGTCTTGAGGCGCAATATGATTGCCTCCGGTTCGATAGAACTTTTGAGCGCCTTTCTCTATAACACCAACGGTATAGCCTTCGTGGCTGTGGCGTGAAAAGTTTTGATGAGTGTATTTCGCATCGAGTAGCTCTAGCCCGCCAAGCTCAGAAGCAAGTTGAAAACGTGCCGACTCCTTCTTTTTATTATCAGCCATTCCTAGAAACTCCACACTTAAAACTCTCACCAGTCTAGCTTATAAGTTTCGCTTATTTTTGTACAAAATTGCTTTCCTTTTAAGAAAAAGTTAATAATCTGTAATGGTTTTATGTGTTGCTTTTTTGCTCGGTAAATGATTTTTATATCTAGTTATTGATCTTTTTTTGCTATAAAATCCCGCACTTTCTTGTCTAATTAATATAATAACTATGATTGATATATCGGTGCTTCCAGTTTATTTAACTGCAGTGGTGGCACTTTTATTGTTGCCTGGCCCGGATATGCTTCTGATCGCCAGCTCAAGTATGAGTTATGGCCGTCGAGTAGGTGTTTTTGCCAGTTTGGGTAACGCTACATCAGGTGTGATCTTAACGCTGCTTGCTGCCGCAGGCGTCTCCGCCTTGGTGGCGATGAGTCCTTTAGCCCTGAAAGCGCTTCATCTTCTAGGCGGCGCTTACTTGTTAAAAATGGGCTGGGATTGTCTACGAGCGAGTGACAGTGGGAATCCTGATTTGGACCCGTCAAATAAAGTGGCTGGGACTTTCTATCAGAGAGCATTGGTCAGTAATCTGCTTAACCCTAAAGCTTTAGTCTTTTTTGTCATGTTCTTACCTCAGTTTGTTTCGGTCAATATAGAGGCTTCATCTGGAGAACAAATGTTGGCATTGGGGTTACTGCTCAATGTGCTAGGGCTGGCTTTCAACTTCCTATTGGTTGCATTGGTGGGTACTTTAGGTAAACCACTGCTTGAAAATGCCAAGTTCCGAACATACCAACATAAGTTCATGGGGCTGATTTTTGCCATTCTGGCATTTTGGATGCTAAGCTCGTTTATCGCAGAGTTGTAATGTAAGGCCAGCAATTGCTGGCCTTATTTGTTAAGAGGAAAGGAAGCCTGTGCACATCAGTTTCATGTTGAACCCGCCAAAGAATATTAAAGATGCTATCTACAATGGGCTGAAATCATTTAACCTCAAGCATTTTCCTGATGAAGACATTGTGTCGTTGGCGTGCATTGCTGAAAATGAACAAGGTGATTTTGTCGGCGGATTAACGGGTGAGATTTTTACAAATACACTTTTTGTTGAATTTTTATGGGTAGATGAAGTCAAACGCTCTGCAGGCACGGGTTCTAGCTTAATGGCTAGAGTCGAGCAAGAAGCCAAAGCCCATGGCGTAACGGATATTTACTTGGATACCTACTCGTTTCAGGCAGCGGAATTTTATCTCAAGCTTGGTTTTAAAGAAGTTGGGCGCTACGAAGGTTTCCCAACGGCAGGCGTTGATAAGATTTTTTTACAAAAGAAAATTGTATAGTGAAGTTCTGACACTACACTAACATTCACTTTAGCCGCATACCCATAATGGGGCGGTTTTAATCCTCGGGTTTTACAGAGTTAATGATCAAGCGTTTGAAATCTGCAGTGATGGCGAGAATTACCTTACTTTTGGTTGGGTGGGTTTTTGCTATCTGCTTTATGCAGAATACCAGCATCATTAGCATGTGCTCGTTTAAGCAGTCTGCTCTTACCGACACTATTCAGCTCACCGATAACGGTGATGGCATTCAAAAACAGTGTGACCTGACAGAAAAGCTGCTCAGCAGTGCCAAGGTTAATCTTGATAACATGATGGTACCGATGTTTTTGTTCATTGTAGTCATCGTTGCCTGGCTGGTTCGGATTCGACCAGAAGCCCCATCCTTTACCGAACCTATTGTCCCCAAATCTAGGGTTCACCTCACATTGTGTGTTTTCAGAGAATAAATTCAATCATGTGTTTCTGACTTCGGTCAGAGGATTTAATACGTCTGTTATATCAACCATTTACAAAAATGGTGACTATTTTGGAAATACACATGAGAAGTTTATTAAAAGACATGGTCATGAGTGCAATCTCTCTGTTGTTTGCACTGAGTACCTTGCTATTTACCACCCAAGCCTTTGCAGAAGTCGATACCGGCTGGATGACCAAGCAGGAGCATCCGCCGCTCAAAACTCGCTTTGTTCTTACGGGTCAGGCTGACGCTGCGAGTAAAACCGTCGAAGGTTTTCTAGAAGTTGAACTGGATGACGACTGGAAGACCTACTGGCGCAGCCCGGGAGAAGGTGGTGTTGCTCCTTCTATTGATTGGGGAGAGTCGACCAATCTTGAAAACGTAGAGTGGCACTGGCCTTACCCGGAACAGTTCAGTTTGCTTGGCATTAATACACTGGGCTATAAAGATAAAACCGTGATTCCTATGACGTTAGCAGTCAAGGATTTTGCTCAACCCGTTGTATTGGATGCCAAGCTAACGATGTCGTCCTGTACCACGATTTGTGTGCTTACGGATTACCCATTTTCACTCACTTTCACCCCAAGTGAGCTGATTATCAATCAAGACGCACTTTATACGCATGCCCAAGCCATCAGCCAGGTACCTAAGTCTTCGCCTTTATTGTCGAATGCAAAAGCGACCTGGGATGCGAATGCCAATGTTCTTCAAGTTCAGATGAGCAAAGCGCTTGGTTGGCAGGACCCAGACTTTATTGTCGATGGGCATTCGGATGATGCAAAGGAGTACAGCTACAAACTGACTGGCTATAGTGTCGATGGAGATACAGTTACGGCTATGTTTGATGTGTCGAGTTGGTTAGGCGACATCAGCTTTAATGACCAGAGTATTTTTGTCACGGTTCAAGACAACAACTTTCTGGCTGAACAGGACGTCACCGTCTCAAATGGGGTAGTAACCAAGACCGATATCGATATCTCTCTATTGCAGATGATTGGTTTTGCTCTGTTCGGCGGTTTGATTCTTAACGTCATGCCGTGTGTTCTACCTGTCTTGGGTATGAAGCTCAGCAGTATTGTGGCAGTTCAAGGTGTTGAACGACGCCAGATCCGCTGGCAATTTCTCGCGTCTTCGGCTGGTATTCTTACCTCATTCTGGTTATTGGCTGGTTTCCTGTTGATACTTAAGCTGACCGGAAATGCAGTGGGTTGGGGGATTCAGTTCCAAAGCGGCTGGTTTATCGCCATTATGGTGCTGGTCACCAGTCTGTTTGGTGCCAATATGTTGGGGTTGTTCGAGATTCGCCTGTCTTCGAAAACCAATACTTGGGCTGCATCAAAAGGCGATAATTCCTATGCCGGACACTTTACCCAAGGTATGTTTGCCACCTTGCTTGCCACTCCGTGTTCTGCCCCGTTCTTAGGAACAGCGGTGGCTTTTGCATTAGCCGCTAGCTCACTGGAGCTGTTCACGATCTTTACTGCCTTAGCCATAGGGATGGCGCTTCCTTGGATTGGTGTTGCGCTTTTTCCAGGTATTGCAAAACTGCTGCCGAAGCCAGGCGCATGGATGAATAAGCTCAAACTCTTGTTTGGCGTCATGATGCTGGCGACCAGTATTTGGCTACTCACATTACTCAATAACCACATTCCCCCGTTCTGGACGCTGCTTATTGCCTTGGTGGCATTTGTTGTTGTACTGATTCGCGTGAAAAAGGTGTATGGCGACAAAGCCATGGCGATTTCAGGTTGTGGTGCTGTACTCTTGATAGCGGGCGGTTTTGTTCTAGCGAGCATGACCACTGATCACTGGGCAACCCCCTTGCCAGATGATTTGGTTTGGAAGCGATTATCTAATGAGCGGATTGAGCAAGCCGTTGAACAAGGTCAAACGGTGTTTGTTAACGTGACGGCAGATTGGTGTGTTACCTGTAAAGCGAACAAAATTGGCGTCATTCTACAGGATCCGGTCTATTCGGCACTGAAGCACCCATCGGTCACTTTGATTGAAGGGGACTGGACGCATCCTGATGGTTTAGTGACGGATTATCTGCGTGCCAATGGCCGATTTGGTGTGCCGTTTAACATTGTCTATGGGCCAAGCGCACCCGAAGGTATCCCATTGCCTGTTATCTTATCAAGCGAGGCTGTGATGGAAGCCATTGCAACCGCTGGGGGAGGGAACAGTTAGTGAAACGTTCTCTGCGTTACTGGCTTAAAGAGATTTTGATTCTGGTGGTATTAGCTATTGCGATTTCTGCGGCAATAGACTGGTTTCGTAGCCAGAGCTTACCGACGGAATCGGCGCCGCCGATCACGGGTGTCACTCTGGATGGAGAGTCAGTCGATGTGATTGCCATGAGCTATGAGCAGCCAGTGATGGTCTATTTCTGGGCGACTTGGTGTCCTGCGTGTAAGTTCGTCAGCCCAACGGTTGACTGGTTGAGTCAGTACTATCCGGTCATCGGTGTCGCTGGTTCGTCAGGAACCTCCGCTCGAGTTCGCCAGTTTATGCAGGCTCAAGAGTATCAATTTAGCAATATTAATGATGAAAGAGGGGAGATATTCAATCGTTGGAATATCTCCGTAACCCCAACCGTTTTCATAATCAAAGATGGCAAGGTGGAAAGCATTACAACAGGCATCATTACACCACCGGGTATGTTAGCCAGACTTTGGTTAAATCAATAGGAACAATAAAGTGATTAAGAAATTAACAATAGCACTGGCGATGGGCGTTATGGCGCTATCGCCTCTGGCTCAAGCTCAAAATCAGGACGAGAAAATCAACGAAATTGTCGAGATGCTCAAAGCCAATCCAAGTGTCGTCGACGGGCTTCATGAGAGTCTGGGCATGTACGTTAAACAGCAGCAACAATTTGATCAGTTGCTATCGAGCAGCCAAGCGTACATCAATGACCCTAAGCACACCTCTATAGGAGCGGAGAATGCGGAATTAACCTTGGTTAACGTGACAGATTACAGCTGCCCTTATTGTAAGAAGCTAGATCTTGAATTGCAGAAGCTGGTAGAGGACTACCCGCAGATCAAAGTCGTTAACTTGTATGTTCCGCTGAAAGAAGGTTCTTCGAGTGTTAACTCGGCGGGTTATGCTTTGAATGTGTGGCAAAACGTACGTGACAAGTATCCTCAAGTTCACGAATTGCTAGTGGCGAAACCAGGTACCCATGACGCGATTTCTTTAGCTAAAATCGCCAAGAAAACAGGTACAGAGCAATACCTGAACAACCCAGAAGACATTGAAAAGCAGTTGGAAAACAATTACGCGTTGTTCAATGGCTTCGGTTTGCGTGGAACGCCTGCTTTGATTGTCGGCGAGAGCGTGATACCAGGTTATGTACCTTACGATAAACTGGAAGAAATCGTAGAGAAGCAATTGTAATGAAAAAGGAACACTCCCTCATTGCGAGGGAGTGTTCGCTTACTCGCTAGTCATCTGAGCGTTTACGTTTTACGGCAGGGATGGCAAAAGCCCAGTGAGCGATGAGTAGACAAAGTAAGAAATAGATAGTCGTTGCTGGTGCTTGCAGTGGGAAATCAACACTCATGTGGATCAGCATCCCTAATATAGCCATAAAAGCCCCAAGCCCTGCCCCTTTCATCTGACGGCTGCGTCGATTTCGAAAAGCTTGCATCGACTTAAGCAGAGCAGCGACAACAGCCACAGCCAGTATTGATGTACCAATCAGACCATACTCGAAGACAAACTGGATATAGTCGTTGTGGGCGTGATCGTAAAAGAGCTGAATCTTTCCGTTGTTGTAGGCCTGAAACGACGAGTAAAAACTGCCTCCCCCCAAGCCAATCAGAGGTTGATGTTGAATTGCCTCCAATGCGGCGTAAACCACGTCGTCACGCGATTCATTGCTCAGGCTGGTCTCAACCAAACGTTGTTTGACTTTTTCTAAGCCAAACCAAGTGCTGACGATGACCGTATCGATCACAAACAGGCTGGCAATCAAAACGTACATACCTTTAGGCTTGTTCTTATACAGGAGCAACAGAAGCAAACTGCCTGTGGTTAAGGCGATGAAAAATGCCACGTTCCCCATTCTTGAACGCGTCAGCACTAAGGCAATCACCATGATAATCAAACCCAGGCGGATAAAAGCCTTATCGGACAGGAATACAGCGAAGAAGCGCTGTGCCGATAGGGTGATGCTTTGCTTTTGACTGTCTTGCAATTGGGAGATCAGCAATCCAAAACCAATGCATAGGTTAATCATCAGAAAGTTGGCTAAATGATTGTGATAAACGAAGCTACCAGACGCTCGATTTCCATTGGGTAAATCAAAAACGGGTGATAAGGGAAGATCAACCAACTGAATGACACCGGCATAAAAACCCTGACACACACCGCTGCTAACCATGACAAGAATAAGCGCTTTTAGCCGCGGCATATTGGTGATAACGACGGAAGCGATCAGGCAGATCTGCAAATAATGGAGTGTTTTTACTGAGGAAACGAGTGCTAGGCTGGTGTCCTCAAACGAACCAAAGGGAAGAACGGGTTGAATAAAAGCCCAAAGGGTAAATATTGCAAGTGGGATCAATACCCACCGAGTTCGTTTTAAATGATGAAGCCAGTGGTCAGTGGAATAACACAGAATGCAAAACAGTAGTAATCCCGCTACGAAGAATTCATTGATCGACCACGCCCAAGGTCTGTTTCCTCCGAGAGGGATCGGTAGCCAAAATACAAATAAAAGAAACAGTGGGTAGATCAGACGTTCAAGATAATTGGTCATAAAAACAGCACAAAAAAGAGGCAGGCTCATGGCCTGCCTTGAATAGACATATCAAAACTCAATTTGGCGAGGCAGTACCACCACCGCTACCATTGCCAGTACCCAATGCGGTAGTTGCGCCTGGGTTAACCGCTAAAGGTGGAGCGGTTGCAATACCTGCAGCGGTTGGTTCACTGATTAACGCCGGGTCAGCACCGCCTGAAATCGCGGCAATCAGAATGTCTGTTGGGTCCAGTAAGTTGAGCTCCGCGACAGCGTCGACGATATCCTGAGCATAGTCAGGAGCGGAGAACACCGCTTGTTGGATAAGCTGTTCGTACGCATCAGGGTTGGCATGGCTAACCACAATCGCTGTTGCTTTGGCGATTTGTTCAGGTGCCAGAGATTGTGTTGCCGCTTCGAGTACAGCCAAGCTGTCATTGGAATGGCTTTGAGCAGCAAGAGAGAGAATATCGGTCGTTTGGTCAGGACAGCTGGTTAGCAAACTGGTGAGAGTTGAAGTCAGGTCCGTTGCGCTATCTAAGGACGCTTGGACAGCGTCGAGATCGGAACAGGCCACATTTGGTGTTTCTTCTGCCAATGTTTGTGCTGAAAACGCAAGGCTGGCAATCAACATCCATATTCTGTTTTTCATGGTGATAGGTCCTGAATACTCTATGTGAGCGGTAATAAGGCCAGTATATGGTCTTACACTGATTAATCGACAATTATTGATTTAACATTCTGTTTTTCTTAAAAATGATTCGCTCGCATGTTCAATTATGAAACACTCATACTTTGAGATAGCGGCACGAGCCAATCGACGCATAGTCCACATCCTGCATCTGCTTCATTACGATACAAGCAAAGCGAAACTTGTTACTTTGCATTAGGTAATCGCGAAATGTCTGGCGAACGTCTTTGTGTTTGATAGCTCGATAAATGTGTGGCATCGCTAGCTTCCTTTCCTTAGGTGTGAATGTCTGCCAGTTGGAGAGTGCCAGCGTTGCAATTTTTAGGTTCACTTCAGGAATAAAGGGGCCGTGAGTATCTGCTTGGATCAGGTATTGGCTTCGATTAGCCCCGCTGAGCTGAGTTTCTAAAGCCGCTAGGTTCGCCCAGGTGTTAGGCCAGTTCGGTCTAAGCTCTGCGCTATTGATGTATGCTTGCTTAGCCAAACTCAGATATTTACCTTTCTCTGATTCGTCGCTGATATACGCCTTCCACTCGTACACTTTTCCTTGTAAGTCAAAGTAGTGAGGATGAGAAGAATGGTGATTAAGGCTGGCGTCGATCAGTTTCTCAGCACTTTCTATTTCGTCTAGCTGCGGCTTCTCTTCTGACGCGTTCCAGTGCTCTATTTTATTTGAAACCGCTTTGGCGTAGAGTGAGGCCACACCAAAGTGATACGAAAGAAACAGAATGAATATGGCTGAGGCAGCTAGCCCCAGCTTAAACAACAAAGCGGAAACCTTGCCTTTCATTACGCGTTTTCGACTCCGTAATAAGACTGATACTGTTTGTAGCCGCTGTAAGCGGACGCTTTTTTAACGTTCAGCTTGTTAAGGATCACACCGTCAATCCTTGTGCCTTGCTGAGCGAGCTTGCCAACTACATCACGTACTGTTTTGGTTCGTGTATGCGAAGCATTGATGACGATGACCGCTGAATCAACATATCGCGATAGCATGAAGGCATCACTGACAGCCAGACAAGGTGGTGTATCGATGATGATGCGATCGTATTTAGTTCTCAGTTGCTCAACGAAATCACCAAAACCTGTTGAAGAGATAAGCTCAAGTGGATTGTTGGTGTATGTCCCAGCGGCGAGAATATCCAGCTCAGACTCTTCATCGTGATAAATACAATCTTCGATAGTATGAGTTTTGGTTAGGATGTTTGTTACGCCTGGCTGAGCAGAAGGCAGACCAAAACGTCGGGCGACAGTCGGCTTTCTCAAATCGCAGTCGATCAGCAAGGTCTTTTCCATTTGTGCTAATGACAGCGCCAAATTGAGTGCTGAAGTGGTTTTCCCTTCATCGGGCTGTGAAGACGTCACCATGACAACAGAATTGGATTTGTTTGAGTTCGCTAGCAAATATCCTGTACGCACTGTTCGAACGGCTTCTGTCAATTGGCGGTTGCGCTCGTCGAAGTAGGCTTTGCCATCCAGTGGGCGTTTGGTTTTAAGTGCTGGAACGATCCCCAGAATTTCGAGTGACAACTGTTTTGATACCTGTTTGATATCGGTAAAGGTGTCATTCACTGCATCAGCAACGAATGCCATTACGCAGCCAAAACTCAAAGAAGCTAGGAATGCTAAGATGACGATCATCTTACGGTTTGGTTTACTTGGCGCAAGCGGAGGGCTTGCATAGTCGGTAAAACGTGCAATATTGGCGTTGAAATCGCTAGACGCATTGGTCTCTTTCTGGCGACTAAGGAACAGGTCAAACAGCTCACGGTTTGTTTGTACTTCGCGCTTCAACTCAGAGTATCTGGCGTTCTTGACGGTCAAAGCCTGAAACTCAACTTTGCGTTTTTCTAGTTCGCCACGAATGGTTTGCTCGGCTTGCCTGGCGGCTTTAAGCTCGTTATTGATGCCATTGAGCAGTTGGTTTAACTCTGAGCGCAGGTTCTTCTTAACGGATTCTAACTCTGCAATTGCTGCTTTGAGCTTAGGGTGCTTAGGGCCGTAACGCTTAGAGAGTTCCGAAACTTTTCGTTCAGCCTGAACTTCTGCAACTTTGACATCACGAATGGTTGGATGGTTAGAAATCTCTGGTACCGAAGCCAGCGCTGACAACTGATTAGAGTCAGACTTGTAGTTTCTGGCTACCTGGTACAGTGTTTCAGCTGCAACACGACGATCACGAGCTTTGTTTAATTGAGAGGTGAGTTCAGCCAGCTCTTGTGAGGCGAGGCTTTCCACCCCTTGGATATCAACTAGACCTTCTTGTTGTAAGAACGCTTGTAGCTGAGCTTCCGATTGACGCAGTTTTTCGCGCAAATCGCCAATACGCTCATTTAACCAGCTCGACGCCTGCTGAGTGACCTCAATTTTCGCTTCAATATTGCTGTCCATGAAAACGCGTCCGATTTCATTGGCAATTTGCGCGGATAGCTCTGGGTCTCTACTGGTATATGAAACCTGTACAAGTTGCGTTTTACGGATTGGGTTGATCGCTAATCCGCGTTTGAACTTGTATAGTACCAGTTTGTTTCTCGCGTAGTCTGACTGCTCAAGCTCTTCATTAGGTAGAGACTTTCTAAAAGCTTGCAGGACAGGAAACCATTCCATCAAGCGATCTTTCAAAGAAACGTTGGATTCTTCCTGTGCTCGCGGATCAAACTCAGGGTGACTGGTCAGATTGAGACGGCGAATCACTTCTTCGGAGACTCGGTCTGATTTCAAAATCTCTATTTGAGTGAGATAGTATTCCTGACTCTTGGTGTCTAAGCCGTAAAACTCTTCAATAGAGATGATGTTGGCTTGCTTGGACTCAATCAGAAGTGTTGCTCTTGCGGTGTATTTTGAAGGCAGTGAAAGTACCACCAATATCGCCAGAGCAGTGACCAGTATTGAGAAAATAATGATGCGCCACTTATAGTTAAGCAACACTTTAAAGTATTGGCGGATATCAATGAGCTCTTCTTTGCTCACCGGAGAATTCTGGGTATTTTCCATAATATTCAATTAAAAGAAGCTTTCTTCAACGGTGATAATGTCACCAGGTTGGATTCGGTGAAGTAGGGAGACACGAGTTGGTTTTGAATCTGGTTCGTCGCTGGACGAAACGAAGATTTTTGACTTTGAAGCTCGCTCAGTAAATCCACCCGCAATAGTAATGGCCTTATTCACGGTTAGTCCGGGATGAAACGGGTAACCGCCTGACGTGATGACTTCGCCGTTGATAAAGTAAGGACGATATTCCACGACACTGACGTAAACGTTAGGGTTGACTAGATAGCCGTCAAGCAATCCATCATGAATGGACTGCTTGACTTCTCTTAGAGTGCGGCCTTTGAGGGCGATACTGCCAAGGAAAGGGTAATCGATAGAGCCACTATCGCTAACGCGGGTTTCCAGTGACAGTTCAGGTTCGTCATAAACCTGCACCTTAATCAGATCGCCGACGCCAAGGCGATAAAGCTCATCGCTAGCAAGGGTTTGAAACGAAACACATAGCAGCAGAATTGAAAATAGAGACTTCATGAGCTTACATCACACCTTCTACTGCTACGTAGTAGACAGACTGGTCATAGCTAAAGTTGCTTAGGTTGGAATCACGAGATTCGTATGACACTCCGCCTTTGAACGTCAACCAACGACGAAAATCGTAATCAAGATAAACACTCGCTTTGGAAGTATCGTCTTTGCGACTACTGTCAGTGTAATCTTCTGACAGATAAGAAAGCTCAGTGTGCGTAGAGATAATTTCTGACCAGTTGTGTGACCAATTAGCGTTGTAGACTGAGGTATCAATTGCACCACCCAAACCATTAGGGTCAGTAGACTTACGGCTAGATTTCAGTTCGAGTGCTGAGTAGCTTCTCAGCATGTATGCAACGTCGACATCCCATGAAAATGAGTCAAAATCCTCTCGCTGTGATGCGTCGAACTCTTTGTTCTGATAACCAATTTTAACACTGCCGCGTAGCTTACCGGTGGCATCCCATGAGGTGCCTAGGTAAACAAAATGGTGCAAGCTATCACGCTCGCTGGAACCCGGAGCGACTTCGTTGTAGCTACGGTCATTGACGATGTACTGCGCTAACAGCGATGTTTTAGGAAATGCTTTGTAGAAGAAAGCGGTACTGAATCTGCCTTCGTCCCAATCTTGATATCGAGTCACATTTCGGTTGTTCTTGTACGACAAATCACCCCAACCAACATTCGCTTCTATTTGACCTTTTGCTTCGGTGCTGCCATAGCGATAGCCAAGATTGAAAGAGTTCGAGACATATTTGTTGTAGTCGAGGTTGGAGGTTGTATCGTTGTCACCACGGTTTTCATGTGTTTTGGCTAAGCTGTAACGCAGATCGAGTGCATTTCTTGAGTTCGCTTCCCAGTAACTGGTCAGGTCAAGAAAGTGATCGGTATAGTTGTCGCGTTGTGAGCTAAAAAACTCACCGCGCTGGATGCGATAGCCAAGATTGTGCTTTTGTTTGTCACTTTCCAGCTCAAACCCGACACCGGGTTCATAGACAGCGAACCAAGAGCTGGTTTCATCAAACTCTTCTTTCGCCACGTTACTGTTATAGCCACTGTAGAGGTTCAGGTAAGGCACAATTGCGATACCCGATTCTGTTTCAATTGGCACAGGTGTTGGCGCCGCATAGACCGAATGAGAAACCGCAAGAGTCAGAAACCCGCTTGTGATTGATGTGAGTTTGTTGAATCTATTCATAATAAACATCATGTCCATGACTTAATAGGCATTTTTGCCAACAAAACCTTTGAAAACTGTAAGGAAAACAATCTTAATATCGAACCATAGAGACCATCTGTGAATGTAATCTAGGTCGAATTGCACGCGCTTTTCCATCTTGTCGATGGTGTTGGTTTCACCGCGCCATCCGTTTACCTGAGCCCAACCTGTAATGCCTGGTTTCACTTTGTGGCGCAACATGTAGCGGTTCACAATAGTGCGATACTCTTCGTTGTGCGCGACAGCATGAGGGCGTGGGCCAACAATAGACATACGGCCTTGCAGCACGTTGATAAACTGAGGGAGCTCGTCCAATGAAGTACGACGAATGAAAGCCCCGAACTTAGTCACACGCGGGTCGTTCTTTGTTGCCTGAGCGACCTTAGCGCCATTATCCATTACCTTCATGCTACGGAATTTCCACACTTTGATCGGCTTACCATCCAGGCCGTATCGAAGCTGCTTGAAAATGATGGGGCCCGGAGAAGAGATTTTTACACCGATAGCGACGGCAAGAAGTACTGGGCTAATCAACACAAGAATTAAGCTGCTCAAAACCAAATCTTCTAAACGTTTTAACCAAGTCGATAACCCATTAAACGGTGTGTCGAATATGCTGAATGCGTTGACTTCACCTATGGTGTACCAGCGGGAATGCAATAGATTAAACGTGAAGAAATCGGGCACGACATACGTATTTACGGTACTGTCAGAAAAGGCTTCCAAAATATCTGAAATACGTTTTTGTGCCTGCATCGGCAAAGCAATATAGATATTTTGCACTTCGCCATTCTTTGCTAACGCTAATGCATCTTTTATTGTGCCTAATATAGGTAAATCACTGGTCAGTCGCTTCGGTTCTCGGTCATCATAGAAACCCGTGAGTTTAATTCCTAATTCTGGATGATTACGCAAGTTGTTTGATAGTTCTAATCCTTGCGGAGTTAAACCTATAATGGCTGCTTTTTTTGTATGAACGCCCCGCTGGTGGAGGTAATAAAGTGCCATGAAAGCGAACATGCGCCAAATAAGCAGAGCTGCAAAAGTGAGTACAATCCAATAACCAATAATTAGACGGGAAAAGTCTGGGCCAGTTTTTGAAAAGTAGCTAAGTAACGTGAGTCCACCAACGGTAGAGACCCAACAAAAAGAAGTATAAAGCGCCAGAGAACGAAGTTTAGCAGTACGCCAATGGCTGTATATATCCAGACTTTCAGCGATGAAAGAGTAGATGATAACACCCAACAGACCTGCAGAGATGTAGCCTAAGGTAACAATGTGGGCATTTGCTTTGATAGCAATATACAACGCACAGAGTATTACCAAGCAGTCAATAAGACGATAAAAGACTTTACCGTGATAATTGGTAATACGTATCTTTCCTCGTTCACTCATTGTGAGCTCCTGAAATACATGTAATCCCTGTAAGGTTTTAACAAATAAAAATAGCAAGGCGCATTTTTATAACATCTTTATATAGGTTGCAATGATACAAGGTGGCTCAATATTAAGACTGATGGTGTATTGTTTTAGATTGAGGGTGATAGATTAAATTATTTACTAATAAATAGTGGGTTAGATAATTATTAGATGTTTTACTCAATAAATTGAGAGTGTGTTTTTTATTTATTTTATTTTCTAATTTGGATGAGAATAATTTAATTTTCTCAAAATAGAAACAATTACAGATGGTTGGAGTTCTTATTTATAAGAATGGTTGTTATTGGCTATTTACAACAGGTATTTACTTTGAGTTTGGACTTTTATTTAGTTATTGCTAGTTAGACAAATGGTTAGAAGAGAGAGGCAAGAACTTGACTTGGTATTCTTGCCCAGAGAGACGTTATTTCGTCTGATAACGTGCAACGAAGGTGTGAGTTGCACATTCTACTGCACTTTTTAGTAGTTCACAGTTTGCCGGAGGTTGATGCCCAAGTAGTTGAGGCCAAAAAACGACGGCTTTAATACTGCCGATAAATTGTTCAACAGCCATGGAGATGTCATCGACTTCAAGAACCCCAGCCTCAATTCCTTGTTTTACCCACTGATTAAGGCCATAAGAGTCCTCGATAGCCTCGAAACGTTTCATCAGCAATTGAGAAGTGTGAGGACATCGAATGCATTCCGCCATGACTAAGCGAGCGGTCATTTGAAAATCGTCGGTATTGATGTAACACATCTGCTTGAGTGTGATATCGATAAGTTGTGCTGCCACTGACACAGAAGGTTCAAATTTCAGCTCACATTGTTCATCAAAGCGACATATTAGCTTATCTACAATGACCTCAAATAGAGCATCTTTGTTTGGGTAGTATTTGTATAACGTGCGTTTTGAAACCCCAGCATGTTTCGAAATACCTTCCATACTGGCCTGCTCAAAGCCTTTTTGAGAGAAAACTTCAATGGCGGACCTGATGATATCTTCTTGTTTTATATCGCTTCGTTTAATCATGCACTCATCTCAAGATACTTAAAGTAAACGATGGTGTTTACTTTTAATGTCGCAGTGTCTAAAGTATACACCATCGTTTACTTTCTTGGGTAGCTACTAGGTCATGAAAATGAGCAATCGGATTAAAGCATCGGCAAATTCAGCACTAGGTGTAATGGGATTCAGCCAGCTTCTTAACACCGAAAGCGGTGTTGAGCGTCAACAGAGCGAGCGGCTGAGATCGAAAAGAATCGTCAACTCAAAGCAATTTAACAATGGCAAAGTAGTGGCTAGGATGCCCAGCGTACCAAGCCCTGAGAGTATGTCTGCAGTGATGTGGAAATTCTTTTTCCAACGAGCTTCCCTCAAGCCTCAAACCATGTTGCCCCATGTTCCCGTCAATATGGTCAAACTGGCGCAACGCAGTGATGATATGCGTGTTACTTGGTTAGGACACTCAAGTCTATTTATCGATATAGACCGAATTCGAATCCTTATTGACCCTGTGTTTGAACATGCATCACCTTGGGTGGCGAAGAAGCTTTTTTCTCGTAATGTAAAAGCGCCGGTGAAACGTGATGAATTACCTCTACCAGACGCTATTGTGATTTCGCATGATCACTATGACCATTTAGAAGAGTCGACGATTCGTTACTACGCCGATAAAGATGTCGTCTTCATGGTGCCGTTGGCGGTAGGGCGCCATTTAGAAAAGTGGGGCGTAAGTCCTGCTAAGATCCAAGAATTAGATTGGTGGGAGTCGACCACTATCAATGGCGTTAAGCTGACTGCAGCCCCAGCAAACCATAATTCTGGCCGTACTGGTTTTGATTCCAATAGCACGCTTTGGGCTTCTTGGGCCATCCATGGCAAATCTGGCTCATTGTTTTACAGCGGTGATTCAGCGTACGACACACATTTTAAAGAGATCGGAAAAAAACTCGGACCGTTTGATATGGCATTCATTGAAGTGGCCGCCAATGTGAAAGAGGGTAAAGGCTTCCCTGTCGAAAACTGGGGGCATATGCAAGCGCGACATACGATGCAGGCATTTATGGATCTGGGCGCAGAGCAATTGTTCCCAGTTCATTGGTCCACTTTCGAGCTGTTTGCTCACAAGTGGGATGAGCCCATGACCGATCTCATCGAAGAAGCCAAAGTTACGGGCGCGAGATTAGTGACACCTATGGTTGGAGAAACTCTTGAGCTCAATGATGAGATAAACACGTCATTCTGGTGGAAAAACCAGAATGAAAAGTGGGTAAAAGGCGATTTAAGCTTTCAGAATTAAATACTATAACTCCATAGAAAATAAACGATATTTTGACTAGGCTTGCGTATTGCGAGCCTTTTTATTGGAATTATAAATAACGCTATCTTTTACATCGAAAACTCATATACTCTAAGTTAACACTTATGCAACAAGCTGGTTAATGAAGGAGTAAGCCAATGGATAAAGAACAAAGTCTTTTTCAATGGGAAAGGGTGAAACGTTTTAACTTTTCCGTTTGGACAGTTCTAATTGGCGTACTCATTGCTAGGACCAGTTATTTCATGGCCTGGCCGTTTTTGATTGTCTTCCTCTATCAGGATTATGGCACCTCTGCTATCGAGGTCGGTTCGATGCTTGCTGCGTCTGCCTTGATAGGTTCATTCGCTGGGCTCTATTCGGGTTATCTATCTGACAAGTTCGGCAGAAAGTGGCTGATGTCGGCCGGCTGTATCATCGCTTTTTTTGCGTATAACGGCATCGCTTTGGCGAGTGAAGTTTGGCATTTCTACATTCTCATTCTCTTTACTGGCTTGATGCATCCTCTCATTGATGGGCCAGCTAAGGCGGTGTTAGGAGACTCGCTTGATGATCTGAAAGACCGAGAGCTGGCACTTAACACACGTTACTTTTTGCTTAATATTGGTGGGGCAATAGGGCCTCTTATTGGGGTAACGCTGGCGTTATCGGATCCTCAAAGCCTGTTTATGGTGACTGGGTTTACTCACTTAGCGTATTGCTTTTGGATTCTTTTTGGGATTGAGCGTAAAGGCAAGTTTAAGCAACCTGATCGTTCACAATTACCCAATTTCCGCCAGACGTTGAAAGTCATCAGTAAAGACCGAATCTTCGTCTTGTTGATGTTGGCTAACCTGATGTTGATGTTCGTTTATGCGCAGCTCGAATCATCAGTTCCTCAGGTTATTGTGCGAAGTGGCATTGAAGAGTCTGCCACATTGATTGCGATGTTGCTGTTTATCAACACAGCGACCATTGTTCTATTCCAGTTCCCATTACTTAAACTGATGGAAAAGCTTCCGCTTTTTACCCGCACTCGCATAGGGATGATCCTGATTGCTATTGGGCAACTGGCATTCATTCTTTCACCAAAAGATGCCGCGATAGGCTGGGCGATAGCCAGCTTTATTATCAGCCTCGGAGAGGTGGTGACTTTCCCTACCATTAACGTTCAAATTGACCGACTCGCGCCTGCCCATTTGAGGGGCTCTTACTTCGGTGCGACGGCGCTCTATACGTTGGGCTTTGCAATTGGTCCATTGCTTGGGGGAATGATGATTGAGTGGTTAGGCGCTAACTGGTTATTTGGTTTCTGCTTTATCGTCTGTCTATCAATGATCTGGCTCTATTGGTATGCCGAACACGCCGAAGACCCAGTGGAAAGAGAACCTGTGACTCAAACATAAACAGAAGCCCTCGAATGAGGGCTTTATTATTAGAGTTCGTTTTGCGTCTGTTCGTCTGAAAATTGCGGCTCAAATTTCAAGGTTTGAGTCGGGTAAGCGATATCAGCGTCATGCTTGTGAATGATAGACATGATTTTTAACAGAACATCTTCTTTGACTTCATGGTAGCGAATCCAGTTAACGGTTTTGGTAAAGGTATAAACCATCATTTGCAGAGATGACGGACCAAAAGCGTTGAAGTTGACGATGAGAGTTTGCTTGGTATCAATATCAGGGTGGTTTTTCAACATTGTCTTAATGTCTTTTACGATTTGAGCAACCTTCTCTCCATCATCGTAGCGAACACCAATCGTCTCTTTGATTCTTCGGTTGAGCATTCGTGATGGGTTTTCCACCACTATGTTGCTGAATACTGAGTTAGGAACATAAAGAGGTCGTTTGTCGAAAGTGCGGATAATCGTCATTCGCCACCCGATGCGCTCTACGGTGCCTTCGATCTGGCGGTCCGGAGAGCGGATCCAGTCTCCGACTTTAAACGGACGATCGAAATAAATCATCATACCGCCAAAGAAGTTAGAGAGGAGGTCTTTAGCTGCTAAACCCACAACCAAGCCACCGACACCACCAAAGGTCAGTAAGCCAGACAAGCTTAGGCCAAATGCCTGCATGATGGTCAGCATACCAATAGTAATGAAGAACAACCTCGACACCTTGGCTATCGCTTGGACTGTCGTCTCGTCCCTAGACTTCTGTTTTAAAACATACTCTTCGACATTGTTTATCAACCGCATGGTGATCCAGATAAAGATAGCGATCACCAGTAGAAGTTTTAAAGTACTTAGCCAGTTCAGCTTAGACCCCATGTAGTCTTGCAGAATGAACCCAAGTGAAATTGTCGCGGGCCAACACCAAATCAGTGTGCTGAAGGGCGTTTTGAGTGCGTGTAGAGTAAGGTCATCCCAGTGGAATTGGGTCTTGCCGACAAGAATCTCTAGCCGACCGTAGATGATGCGCCATGCGATCCAAGTAAAGAAACTTGCGGCAGTGATGAACAGAACGTTGGTATCCCAGCTTTGCAGCATAGTCACAAGGTTCTGAGGCAATAAAGCAACTAACTCATTCATTTAAGGGGTCTTATTGTTGAAGTTATGAGGACAAGTATAAGGGGTTGTCAGTAGGCACACTACCGACATTTTTCCAACAGGTCTTATTCGCCTTCATTTCTGATGACGGTAAATCAGTAAACTGAGCAACGCTCTGTTTATTTCTTACTGCTGAAGTGTTCAGATAAAGCAGCACGGCGATTTTTAGCCGAGCCACCACCACCCATATCTACGGTATCTTCATAACCGGCTTTGATAAACCGTTGAGTCGGGCTGTTGGGTTCTAAACGACGGAGCTGAGGGGATTTGAATGTGCCCGCAATTTGATAAATTGAAATACCGCCACCCGTTGTGACCGTCACTATTTTTCCATCAAAGCCGAAATTAGTGGTGATTAATCGGTCGTTGCGGTAAACGCCCCTCTCATTGAAGGTCAGAATCTCAGTATTATATTCAGGTGTACCAATTTCGATCCAACGACCGTAGACATGCTTGGGGTGTGTGTAATCTTTGTAGCTGACAAAAAGCAGGACCGCAAAAGCTACCGCCAATGTTACGAATAGCGTAGCAAAAGATAATTTTATAAAAGCTTCTTTTTCCATGTAAGAGCGCTTTTTCAATCTGGGTGCATTGGTCGTTTTATTTAACGCCACATTAAACTGCTCTGATCAGCGAAACTAACTCGAAAGTTTACCTTTAATTCAATCGCCGTGGTGCAAGAGTTTTCTTATTGACATTGATTATCAATGATAAGTTTGATCTTCAGTCCAAAAATTGCACATTTTATTTTAGTCAATATAAGGTGCCACCAACGCCTTAACATTGACTTTTGCTTTCAATCTTGCTGCTAATAAGTATAGCCCTCCTATCTTACGATGGAGAAATAGTGCATCTGCTGGAGGTGTGTGCCAGTAGTTTTTTTCCATACTTAGTACTGTCCCTGCTTCTCTCAATCTCACGGACAAATCACTGGCGCCAAAATCGTACTCCCCATCATAAAGCATGGGCTCGCAGGCCTGTTCGACCAAATTTAAAATGGCTGCTTTCTGTTGGCTTTCAATATCTTGACTAAAGAAACCTATCTGAGAGAGTGCGCTATCTAATGCATGACTATCATTTTTAGTCACCGCTTTAAACGCTCGTTGATAACCTTGACTGATTTTGTCGCTGTATGTTCTGGTCGCCCCGAAATCCAACAGAACGATTTTCTTACTCTCATGATTAAACAGATAGTTGGCAAAGTTGGGGTCTGTTTGCACAAGTTGATACTCAAACAGCTCTCTAAAAAGAAGAGATAGCAATGCGGTCATCACTTTATCACGAGTGATTTGGTCGCAATTACTAATTGTTTCAATAGGTTGCCCTTCGAGATAAGACATAGTTAGCACAGTTTCAGAGCTCACCGTAGGGTAAACTCTTGGAACTTCAAATTGAGTATCATTAATCAAATGCTTTCGATACGTTTCTAGATACTCGGCTTCTTTTTTATAGTTGGCTTCGTCATGAAGTTGTTCTTTCGCTTGTTGAAGAAGGCTATTGATGTCGACATTTTTGGGAATTAAGCCTACCAGGTTAAGAAGTGTCGCCACATTGTCCACATCACTGTCGATGCTTTTTTTGATACCTGGATATTGAACTTTGACTGCTATGGGATCACCAGCATCAGTATGAGCAAAGTGCACTTGTCCGATTGAAGCGCTGGCTATTGGCTTAAAGTTAAACGACAGGAATTGAGACTTCCAATCGTCTCCTAAGCCGCTCGACATGACTTGTGTGAGCTGCTTGGCCAACATGGGGTTGGCGTCAGAGCGTAAACGAGCCAGAATATCGGCGAGTTCAGGAGAGAGAAGATCACCTGCATCCATAGAGAGCATTTGGCCTATTTTCATTGCTGCACCGCGTAGGTGTGCTAATTGATCTGCCAGGCGTTTGATATTGGTAGGAGTAAGCAATAACTCTTGTTTACTAGGTTTATTACCTTTCATCCATTGCTTTGTTCCTTCCGCAACGACATTAGAGCCTATTTTGGTCGCCAATGATGCCATCTGACCAAAACGAGATAATCTATTGGTTGGGATCTTGGATTCTTCCTTAGACATCGAACATTCTCCTATCTTTTGGGTGTTTATACGGCAACCCACTGTTTTTATATCACTTTGTAAATGCACCGCCTAGCGTGCGGTTGAAATACTTACTTGCTAGGTGTCAATGATTCCGATAAAAACTAGCCCTTAAGCTTAGTTTCTATCGAATAATTTCAAAGAGGATACATGATCAAAGCAAATCATTATTTTGAAGGGAACGTACAGTCTTTAGCATATGAGCAAGACGGAGCACAATCTAGTGTAGGGGTAATGGCTCCAGGTGAATATACATTTGGCACGGCTGCGCCAGAGCGTATGACGGTTGTGCAGGGCAGCTTAACCGTTAAACGTGTTGGCGATGAGGATTGGGTAACATACACCAAAGGCGAGTCATTTAACGTAGCAGGCGACTCGTCATTCGATCTTAAAGTCACTGCAGCAACTGCTTATCTGTGCGAGTACCTTTAAAGTAAAACCAACAATCTCGTCGCGTATGTCTGTATGGCGGGCGGCGAGTAATAACATCCAAAACAAAACGCAATTCGATTTTAAAAACGCAAATCTCATCTTTAGAGGACGTATATTTCCTCTCTTCATCACATTCCCGCCCAAAAAATCATTTCCACATGCTTTCAAATCTTGGCAAAGACTTTGCTTGAATAGACTAATGAAAGGGTTTGAGAACAAGGCTATATGATTAATTAGCTGCTTTATTGTTCGGAAATTCCGAATTATGGTTAAGTAATAAACAAATTTGTCAATTACACCGTTGACTATACTTAGTTTGTGACGGAACCGATTCGAGAGGAGGTTGATGATGGCTGTAGTACCAAAACACAAAGACCCGCATGCTCGTTACGATCCCAATCAAGAGCTTACTGCAGATCAGTTGCACCGGTTTGGTAAAGTGGCGAATAAAGCGCAAGCTCGACGTGATCAAATTGCACAGCGTAGCTCTTTGTCGACAGCTGCAAGGGCAGCGAGAGAGGCTGCGATGAAACCCATTGTTGTGCCAAAGAAGGACAAACCAAATTCTGCTCGTTACGCTGCCTGGATGCTAGTCGTGATGGCTATCTGTCTATGGCTCATGTTCATGAGCCGTTAAACTTATTTATTGGGGTTACCTTCTCTGCATCAGTGCTCTTGATTGTGTTGGCTGCTCCAGCATGGTCACGTTGGTAATATCGATACTGGTTTTTTCCGTTATGTTTTGCAGCGTACATTGCTTTGTCTGCACAGCGAGTGAGCTCTGGCAGTGAATCTCCATCGGTCGGAAAGATTGCGACACCAGCGCTTACGGTGAGTTTATTAATCCTCTCTGTGCTTTGGTAGCTGTCTTCAAACAAATGACAGATGCGCTCCAGTATATTGTTAAGGTCTTTTATGCTTCGTACATCGTAAAGAAGTAAGACAAACTCATCACCAGCATAACGTGCGATTGAATAGTCGTGTTTCTGTGTCTTCCTGTCTTTAGAGCGAATATTGTTCTTTAGGCGTTTTGAGAAATGTTGTAAAACTCGATCCCCTACATCATGGCCATAGGTATCATTGATGGCCTTAAAGTTATCAATATCGAGAAACACCATTGCGGTGACCGTCTTATTGGCACGTACTTCTTCTAATTTCTCCATTGCCCAGCTCTCAAAGCTCCAACGATTCGCAAGTCCAGTGAGTTGATCGCGATAAGCGAGGTCTTCAATCCCCTCTTTATAGAGCGATTGAATATAGTTGACGACTTTGGAGTAGAAGTAAGATGAGGTATTACACAGTAAGCATAGGGCAAATAAACTGATCAGAAATCTATCTACAGAGAGCTGGAGTGGCACAGAAACTAAATCCGTAAATAGACAGGTGATCATCGTCAAAACATAGAAGCTACTACTGAACAGCAATCCATAGCGGAATTCACAGACAAAAATAACAGCCGCCATAATAGGGTAGAGCCAAAGAAGGCGATCGGAGATATGTTCGCCGAATAGTAGCAACATCATTCCTTGAAAGAGCAAAACACATGAAAGCACCAAGTCTGAAAAGTTGGCTGACTGATTAAGTCTGAGGTACCAAAGATTGGCAGAGAGCACTGCCACGCACAGCATATTGAGTGTGCCAAACAGGTAGTTTTGATTGGCAATATGGATAGAGCCGTAATAGGTTAAAATGACGAGCGCAATGACAGAACAGAGGAGCACGACTTTGCACTTGCGAGCAGAGCGCATATCCGCCATTTCTTCTAAATGTTGTCCTACAAAACTCGCCATTTGATTCCTTGCCCGTAAATTCACAATCCGGCAATTAAAGTCTAGAAGAAAAAAAGGAGTCTGAATGAAGGTATTAGAAAAGGAAATTGAATGAGATCAATTAATTATATGAGTCGTATTGCTTATAAGTTGGGGCTAAATCTAAGGCACTAAATTTTGGCGCATAGGTAACTCATTGTATTTGATGGTCAAATATAATAATCGATAATAAATTGGCGTTTTTAACTCTATGATTAGTTTAGAGAAAATGGAGTCCTAGTGTCATTCTATATAATAAAAAAATCTATAAATGGTAGCTAAGTACTGAATTCACTACGAAGCCAATTGCGAAGTATTAGAACGTGTTCATTTTTAAGCTTCTCGGGCTGGCAGGCGAAGTAAAAATCCTGATGAGGGTTGAGGACTGGCTGGCCAACTTCGACGAGAGAGCCATGACTGACATCGTCTCGGATGAACTGTCGATGTGTCACAAAGACACCCAGTTTACGAATGGTCGCTTGAACCGCTTGAATTGAGGCTGAAAAGCTCAAATTATTGGCAAAAGGTGGCATAGAGAGTTGATGGTTTTCACACCATACCTGCCAGTCATATTTTCGTCTGTCGTTAGCAGCAACGATAGCGGGATACTGAGCCAATAAAGATGCTGGTGTGGTCTCGTCATTGACTAGCTCAGGGCTAGCGGCCATCACCAATTCATCCCTAGCTAGTAACTCGCAGTAGTAATCAGGCCAATCGTCAGTCTTTCCATGAATGATTGCGACATCAATGCCCTCGTTTTCCATCACAAAGCTACCGATTAGGTTTGAAATGCGTATATCCAGTTGCGGTGCATACTGATTAAATCGATTGACGCGGGGAATCCACCAGTGCATTGCCAGAGAGTGGACCATATTGAGTGTCAGTCTCTGACTCTGTTGTTCGTCAATCAGATTTTGAGTGGCCGCTACAATCTGTTCTATTGCTGGGGCTACTTGTTTGTAGTACCTGCGGCCAGCTGCATTGAGAACCACTTTTCGCCCCGCTCGAATAAACAACGCCTGACCGATTTGCGTTTCGAGTGACTTGATAGCTTGGCTAACAGCAGAGTGACTGACGCTCAATTCATTGGCTGCCTCCGTCATACTGCCTGTTTCTGCCACAGCAATGAAGGAGTAAATAGACTTAAGAGGTGCTAGTTTTTTCATCTGTAAGTTTTTCTTACTTAACCTGTAAATATTACTCGTTTTTTATTTCTGCTTCAGACTTCTAAACTTAGCAGCAAATAGGGAGGAGTTATGCCAAATCAGTTGTACCCAGTTTTATTCATGTTGTCTTCAACATTCAGTTTGTCACTAACCGGACTGTTTTCCAAATTTTTAAGCGAGCATTTTGATGCTAACCTGCTAAGCTTTCTTCGTTTTATCTTGCCTGCGATGGTGCTCCTTTTGATGTTTATTGGCAAAGAAGTAAGATGGCCAGACCGCAATGAACAGGTCCCTCTTTGGGTGAGAGCGCTTTGCATTGGTGCATGTCAGGTGTGCTTTATCTATGCACTGCAGCACCTGACTCTCGTTGAGAGTGTTGTATTATTTGGTACCGGACCATTATTTATTCCAGTGTTAGAAAAGCTTATATTTTCTGTTCACTTGAGTGTCGTTAACATTGTGGGGCTTGTGACTACGTTTACTGGGGTTGTTTTATTAGCGGGTGATGTCAGTGGCTTCAATTTCAGACCAGAACTCCTGATTGGCCTCGGAGCTGGGGTGTTTAATGCAGGTTCGCAGTTGAGCCTATACCGCATCAGCAAGAGTAGACTGAATGCGTTTGAAATCAACTTGTGGACTTTCCTCTATGCTGCTGTGGTGATTACTCCGCTTCTAGCGCTGAGTTTAGCCAATAATCACGCCATGTATCAGCCTGCTGGAACTAATCCTTGGCTTATTATAGCGGTGCTTGGTGTTCTGGCGTTTCTGATCATCAATACTCAAGTATTTCGCTCAAAAGCCTACAAACTAGCAGAGTCCGGATCTCAGCTCGCACCGCTCATTTTTACCAACTTATTGTTTACCGCGCTATGGCAGGTACTGTTCTACAAAGAAAGTTACAGTGTGTACCAAGTATTAGGCCTTTCGCTCATTATCATTGCTAACGTAGCCTGCGTACTGTTACCTAAGTGGCTGAAGAAAAGTAACTTAAAAGTAGCGTAAGAAATTAAAAAATGGTTCTGAAGGTGAGGTTGATACGTTCACCTATTGATTGGTTAGTTTTGGGTAAGCTGTGCTTCCAGTGGTGTTGCATTTCGCCGGCCATGATGAGCAAGCTACCATGGCTAAGCTCAATATCATGGTTTTGTCCTGTATGCAGGTGTTTGAGAGTAAATCGTCGTGTAGCTCCAAGGCTGAGAGAAGCGATAGTAGGGTTTTGTCCTAACTCAGGCTCATTGTCTTGATGAGCCCCCATCGAATCCTGACCATCTCGATACAAGTTAAGTAATACTGAATTGAATGTTTGGTTGGCGACGCCTTCGCATCGAGACTTCACGGATTGTAATCTTTCCGTCAATGGCATAGCAGGCATAGTTAAGCCAGAGTAGGAATAGGATTTATCTCCGTACCAAGCTTGCAAACGCGGTTGTAGCACGCTACGTCCAAAAAGCTGTATTCGCTCTTGTGTCCAAGGTGTTTCTAATTTGAGCGAAGCCATCAGTTCGTCGGCTTCATTGGATGGAATAAAGTTGTCTAACCACAATAATCGACCATTCGGTAAGTCGATCCATCTTTGTTCATAGGGTAAGGCTTCAAACAAATCCAAAATTCACTCTCTTATCAATAATTTTATCTTTAACCGATGAAAACTCACTCAAGTTAATGTAGTTTTTATATAAGTGCTAAAACAATAGCCATAATAATAATTATATACCTCTAACTGGTTAGGAATAGAGGCATTACTACTCATCGGTCTAACAAACATGATCTTTTCGATGAGCTTTTGTGGGGGTGGAATGAAGTATCGCTTTGGCAATCGATGGTCAGTGTTCTTGCTGGCTTTTACACTGTTTTCTTTGGCAGTTGGACTTATCGAGTCTATCGATCGCAGTCAAAAGAGTTTTTTGAGAGATAGCTTGTTAGACCGCGCTAAAGAAGAGTTGTCTATTGTTCGTTCAGAGCTAGAGTCGGCTATCGTATACGACATATTCGCCGTTAACGATATATCGGCGTTAGTCGCTTCTAACCCCAGTTTCGAATATTCAGGTTGGGATTTACTCGCTTCCAGCATTATGCGCAAAGCAAGCCACGTTACTATCATCGGCTTGGCGCCTGATGATGTCATCAAATACATCTACCCGTTGGAAGGCAATGAGAAAGCACTTGGACTTGATTATCGAACAGTTCCAAGTCAGTGGCGAACGATAAAGAAAGCCCGCGAGGTTCAGGAGATCTTTATCGCTGGTCCTGTTAATTTGGTTCAGGGGGGAAGGGCGCTTGTTGCTCGCATACCTATATTTACCGATCCGCTATACAACCGTGATTACTGGGGAGTATGTAGTGTTGTAATCTCATTGGAAACCTTGTTTATTGATGCTGGTGCTGAAGAGTTTTCTTTTAAATACAATTTAGCAATGCGTGGAATAAACAGCTCGGGATTGGATGGAGAAGTTTTTTACGGCTCGCAGAGCACTTTTGATAACGCATTTGCCACCGAAACGGTCCACTTTCCATACGGCAGTTGGATAATAGCTGCTTCCACTAAGGATGATTTGCTTCGACACAGTGAGTGGTACCGAGTCCATGCAGTTCGTTTGCTAGGGTATCCAATGGTGCTGGTTCTGCTGATTGCCTTTGTCACCATTTTTCGCCTATATCAAGCTGCAGATCGACGCTCCCTTCACGATGAGCTAACGTCGTTACCTAACCGTCGTTATTTTATGTATACCCTTCAAGGGCATTTTGACGCAGTCTCTCATTCTGGAAAAGGTGAGGTATTTGCAATCCTCAATGTTGATCTTGATAAATTTAAGCAAATCAATGATACCTATGGCCACGCAGCGGGGGACAAGGTATTGATTGCGGTAGCAGAGAGAATTAAAAGCGTACTCAGGGCTTCAGATGTGGTGGCTCGCATTGGTGGAGACGAGTTCTTAATTATGCTGCCAAGGATATCTTCTATTGAAGATGTTGATGTTCTAAACATTGAGCTACAGAAAGCCATTTGCCATACGCCGGTTATTTTTGAGCAGCATCTCATCAATATTCATGTAAGTGTTGGTTTTGCTTTGTATAGCGCAGACTTTAAAGATGTTGATGACATGCTTAAGCTCGCCGATGTCCGAATGTATGAAGAGAAACGTCGACAGGCTCAGCGTAGCGGATTGTAGTCACGAATCTCTGATTGCGTGTCGGCACTTACTCTAATTTCATGCTATAGACAATACTATAAGATGATGATTTAGAGGGATAAGAATGCGAGATCTGACCCAGTGGCTAAGCGATTATGGTGAGAGTCATCAAAATCCAGTTAACCAGAAAATCCACAAAGTCGCAGTGCCGGGGATTTTCTTATCCATTGTCGGCTTAATCTGGTCAATTCCATCGATTTCGTTTTTCGGTTTTACCCTAAACTGGGTTTGGGTTGCGATGCTACCGGTCATGATTTTCTACTTTAAACTGTCGCTGAGCGTGTTTCTAATGATGCTTGGTTTTACATTGGCGTGTATTTCTTTGATCTGGTCTTTGGAAATTCTTCAGGCGCCCGTGCTCCTCGTTTCGCTGATCTTATTTGCCGTATTGTGGATGTTGCAGTTTATTGGGCATAAAATTGAGGGTAAGAAGCCTTCATTCTTTGAAGATCTTCTTTTTCTTCTTATCGGTCCTGTCTGGGTATTTCGCCAGAAATAGCACACCCTTCTTCAATAAAACGTTTGTCTCTAACAGTTTCTCAGCTGTTGGAGCGTCGCATGTGTTTTAGATCACACTTCTTCTGCTCTTAAGCTAACTTGCTATTAACAAAATTGAAACTTGTGACTTTTGTCATGGAAAACGTTTTCCTGTTACCGGTAACATTTATATCAAAGTTACCGGTAACATAAAATAACAATCCGGTCTCATCCCGGGCAGCTAGACTAGGCTGCATTGGAGTACATGAAACAATCTAAGGACACACCTACTATGAAAGCGATGACAAAACCTTTGCTTGCTGCCACTTTGACAGGACTTTTTGCGACTTCGGCCTTGGCCGCTGACTTCAAACTGAAGATTCAGTCTTCTGACCCATCTGGTGATTTGAACTTTAAAGTTCAACAAAAATGGGCAGAGCGCGTAGAGAAAATGTCGAATGGCCGAATTGACATCGATCTTCTACCAGTAGGGGCAGTGGTGAAACACACTGAAACTTTAGGCGCGATCAAAATGGGTATTCTAGATGGGCAAGTGACAGCAACGGGTTACTTCTCGGGTAAGGATCCTGCTTTTGGCCTAATTGGCAACATGGTCGGTGCATGGTCAGATACGACCCAGCTTCTGCAGTACATGAACTACGGTGGTGGTAATGAACTGATGACTGAGCTTTACGCACCATATGGTGTGAAGTTTGTTGGTGCTTCAACAACGGGCGTTGAATCCTTCATCTCGAAAAAGCCGCTCAACGGTGTCGATGACTTGAAAGGTTTGAAATTACGTGCGCCAGAAGGTTTGGTTCAGCAAGTGTTCGCCGCTGCCGGTGCAACGCCTGTAAACCTACCTGGCTCTGAAGTCTTCACTGGTTTGAGTAAAGGTGTTATTGATGCAGCGGACTATACGGTATTTTCAACCAACCAAAAAGCGGGCATGAATGATATTGCTACGCACCCAGTTCAACCGGGTTTCCACTCATTACCACTGATCGATATTTCTGTATCTCAGAAGAAATGGGACAAGATGCCTGAAGACTTACAAACTATTCTTCAAACTTCAGTCCGTGATTTTTCTTACGACATGACAACTCAATTGAAAATGGCGGATCAGGCTGCAGTGAAAGAAGCGCAAGCGAACCCATCCATCACTATCCATAATTGGTCTGACGAAGAGCGTAAGAAATTCCGTGAAATTGCTAAGTCTCAATGGAAAGTGTTTGCTGAGCGTTCACCAAATGCGAAAAAAGTGTATGACTCAGTGACTGGTTTCCTAGAAGAAAACGGCCTTCTTTAAGCTGAACATGTGTTCTAGCTTCTCTCAGGAGGGTTTAGCCCTCCTTCTTTTTGGAATTGATTGGTATGAATGACAACGTCCCACATCCACCTCAACAGCAGGATGAGCAACCGAGAAACATTCTCGACAGAGCCATTATAAAAATCAGTAATTTGCTCAGCTGGTTATTCATCTTCACTGTATTTATTTCGTTTTATGAAGTTTTGATGCGTTATGCCTTTAACGCGCCAACAACTTGGGTTCACGAAACGGCGTCCTTCATTGGTGGTTCACTGTTTATTGTTGGAGGTATCTATGCCTTTGCTGCTAATAAGCATGTGCGAGTGGTATTAATTTACGATTCTGTGTCCGAACAGACACGTAAATACCTCAATATTGTTCACCATCTCGTGGGGCTGGCATTTGCTGGCATGCTGGCTTACGCGTCTTTTGCGATGGCGAAAGAGTCTTGGTATGCCCCGTGGGGTGAGCTTCGCCTTGAAACATCGGGTTCTGTACTGAATGCACCTTACCCAGCTTTACTCAAGGGCCTGATTTTTGTCGTCCTTTGTATTCTTGTTATCCAGTTTGTCTTACACCTCATTCAGGAAGTTATGGGGCTAAGGAAGAATAACGATGTTTGATTTATCTTCTATTGGCATCGCATGGGGTAGTGTACTCATGCTGGTGATGATGATTGCCTTGCTGCTCACAGGTATGCAGTTGGCCTTTGTCACAGGCTTTGTCGCCATTTTCTTCACTCTTTGCTGGTTTGGACCAGATGCACTGCCTTTGATCGCGAGCCGGACTTACAGTTTTGCTTCAGGTTATGTGTTCCTTGCTGTGCCTATGTTTGTTCTCATGGCTGCGCTGCTTGATCGATCAGGCATTGCCAGAGACTTGTTTGACGCGATGAAATCTGTCGGCCGTAAAGTACGCGGTGGTGTGGCTGTGCAAACCTTGCTGGTGGCGGTTCTTCTAGCCTCAATGTCAGGCGTGATTGGTGGAGAAACGGTCCTGCTTGGTATTCTTGCTTTACCGCAGATGCTACGTCTTGGTTATGATCGAAAATTAGCGATTGGTACCACATGTGCAGGCGGCGCACTGGGCACTATGCTTCCACCAAGTATTGTTCTGATTATCTATGGTATGACGGCGAGTGTATCAATCGGTGATTTGTTCAAGGCTTCTTTCTTACCAGCATTCATTCTTGCTGGTTGTTACATCGCTTACGTATTAGTTCGCTGTAAGCTCAATCCTTCATTAGCCCCTATTCCAAGTGATGGTGATGAAGAAGATGAAAGGCAAGTTAGCTACTTCAAGGCTTTGTTTTTCCCGCTGTTGTCTGTAGCGGTTGTCCTTGGGAGCATTTACACCGGTGTCGCCTCTGTAACCGAAGCTTCTGCACTGGGCGTTGTGGGTATTATGATTTCAGCAATCATTCGCGGTGAAATGAGTATCAACATGCTCAAAGAGAGTGCGATCGCGACCATGCGCACTTGCGGCATGATCATGTGGATTGGTATTGGTGCGAGCGCATTAGTTGGAATCTACAACTTAATGGGCGGTATCGACTTTGTTGAAGAAGTCATTCTTGGCCTAAGTGGCGGTAGCCCTCTCGCGACATTGTTGATCATGATGGTAGTTCTACTGGTTCTTGGTATGTTCCTTGACTGGGTTGGCGTTGCACTGCTGACTATGCCGATTTTTGTGCCGATTATTACCAGTTTAGGTTATGACCCAGTTTGGTTTGGTGTGGTGTTCTGTCTCAATATGCAGGTTTCATTCTTATCGCCTCCGTTTGGGCCGGCAGCATTCTATCTTAAGTCCGTTGCACCAAAAGACATCAGTTTAGGGGAAATCTTCAGCTCACTATTGCCATTTATTGGCCTGCAGATCTTCGTATTAAGCCTAGTGATTATGTTCCCAGATCTCGCGATGTGGTGGAAATAACCGCAAAGCATTTTGAATTAGTAAAGTATTGAAATTGGTATTCACAGCCTTCTGATAATTGGAAGGCTAAGGATAGTATTACCCAATGAAAGTGAAAAAAATATTAGTAATGGGCGTTTCAGGTTGTGGTAAGAGCCTGATTGGTAAAGAGATTGCCGATAGGTTGTCTCTGCCTTTTTATGATGGTGATGATTACCATCCAAAAGCCAATGTGGAGAAAATGGCGCAAGGAATTCCACTGGATGATTGCGACCGTCTAGGCTGGCTAGAAACGCTAAACCGAATTTACGTAGAGAATGATGCTGCGGTGATTGCCTGCTCTGCACTCAAACCAGCATACAGAGATATTCTTCGTCGTAACAATCAGCAACTGGCTATCGTCTATCTGAAAGGTGACTTCAATACTATATGGTCTCGACACAAGCAACGTGCTAACCATTATTTTAATGGCGAAGCGATGCTCAAAAGTCAGTTTGAAGCCTTAGTTGAACCAAGCGACGATGAAGCGTTGTTTATAGATATTACGTCGGATGTCGATACCGTAGTGGAATCAGCGCTTATAGCGCTGAAGGAGCGAGCGTTATGAGCCAGTCAAACATTGCGATGATTGGCCTTGGTGTGATGGGTAAAAGCCTTGCGTTGAATCTACTTGACCATGGCTTTAATGTCACTGGGTTTGATATTGATGAAGCTAACCGTCAACGGGCTGTATCCGAAGCGGATCTCGTTTCATGCATTGCCAGCACAGGTCAATTTGTTGCGGCGTCGAATCTCTCTGAGTTACTGAAGACTTTGGAAAAACCACGTGTGATTGCCTTGTCTGTTCCAGCCGGAGAGATTGTTGATAAGGTGATTGATGATTTACTCATCGCTGGTATCGATAGCGAAGATATTGTGATTGATACCGGTAACAGCCTTTGGACGGATTCTGAGCGCCGAGAGACTCACTACCAGGGCAAATTGCGTTTCTTTAGTACTGCGGTTTCTGGCGGTGAAGTCGGGGCTCGAACAGGACCGGCTCTTATGGCTAGTGGTGAGCCAGCAGCTTGGGAATATGTGCGTCCGATGTGGGAAGCGATTGCCGCCAAAGTGGATGAAAAAGGTCTGCCAGTCGGACAATTTGAACAAGGTGAATCATGTGCAGCATACCTAGGGCCTGCGGGAGCTGGGCACTACGTTAAAATGGTTCACAATGGTATTGAATACGCTGATATGCAGCTTATCTGTGAAGCGTTTCATTTCATGTCCGATGTTCTTGAGATGTCGGCTAGAGAAATCAGTGCAGTATTTTCAAGTTGGAACAAGGGTGTCCTCAATAGTTACTTGATGGAAATCAGCGCAGAGATATTGCAGACAGAAGATCCAGTAACAGGAAAACCGTTTGTTGATGTGGTTCTTGATAAAGCGGGCCAGAAGGGGACTGGTCTGTGGACGGCGGTGAACAGCCTACAAATGGGCGCTCCTGCACCGACCATTGCTCAAGCGGTATTTGCCCGAGCACAAAGTGCACAAAAGCAACTAAGAGTGAATGCGGCAGCAGTTCTGAAAACGCACACCAAACCTGCGGGTGGCTTCGACAAGCAAGCTATGCTCGATGAGCTACACGACGCATTATACTGCGCCAAACTCGTGGTATACGCTCAGGGTTTTGACCTGCTGAAGACAACTTCTGTTAAAGAAGGCTGGAATCTAGATTTTGGTGATATTGCTAAAATTTGGCGAGCAGGGTGTATCATCCGCGCCATCTTTTTACAGGACATCACCAAGGCCTACCAAGATGAACCTGAGTTGGAACACCTTCTATTCGCCGATGTTTTTATCGAGCAAATCGCGCTGAGATCATGTGGCTGGCGAAGCAGTGTGTCAAATGCGGCTATTCATGGCGTACCAGTGCCAGCTATCTCTTCTGCATTGAGCTATTTCGATTCGCTCCGTTGCGGTGTTTTACCAGCGAATTTGCTTCAGGCTCAGCGAGACTACTTTGGAGCGCATACCTATTCCAGAGTGGATAAACCAGAAGATGAAAAGTTTCATTTAACTTGGAGTGAGCCAAACAAAACGCAGCTCACGGTGTAAAAACAGAGCGTTCGCAGCAAAGCGAGCGCTTTTTTGTTATCTGAACCAATAAATTCGTTTTGTTTTATGAGTAAAATGTTACCAGTAACATTAAAAGCAGAAAGAAACATCATCAATGGCCAATAAGAAAAAACGCCCTACGTTGCAAGATATTGCAGATAAAGTTGGGGTGACAAAAATGACTGTCAGTCGTTGTCTACGCGACCCTTCGCTTGTCTCTCAAGCAATACAGGAAAAGGTTAATCAGGCGGTGGAAGAGCTGGGATACATTCCTAACCGTGCACCAGATATTCTGTCCAATGCGAAATCGAATGCTATCGGTGTGCTGGTTCCTTCCTTAACCAACCAGGTTTTTGCTGAAGTGATACGTGGTATTGAATCGGTGACCACACCAGCAGGTTACCAAACGATGATCGCACACTACGGTTACAGTGAAGAGCTTGAAGAGAAGAGTATTGCTTCTCTGCTGTCGTATAACGTTGATGCCATAATCCTCTCGGAGAATGTTCATACCGACAAGGCCCGCAAGATGCTGGAAACCGCTTCAATCCCTGTGGTGGAAATCATGGATTCCTTCTCGCCTCGCATTGAGCAGGCGGTTGGGTTTGATAACAGGCTTGCGGCTCGGGATATGACAAAAGCCATGTTAGCGCAAGGAAGAGAGAACATTGCGTACTTTGCTGCGCGGATGGACGAACGGACCCGATTAAAGATGGACGGTTATCAGTTGGCACTTCAAGAGCAGGGTAAAGCCCCAGTTACCCTCCAGACGGAGGAAGCTTCGTCTTTTACCTTGGGCGCTAAACTATTGGGTGAGCTTTTGCAAAAGCATCCAGAAGTAGACGGTATTTTCTGTACCAATGACGATTTGGCTATTGGTGCTTTGTTTGAATGTCAGAGGCGTGGAATAAAGATCCCAGAGCAAATGGCGATTGTTGGATTTCATGGTCATGACATCAGTCAGGCAATGACGCCAAAACTAGCGACAGTGATTACGCCACGTGAAGAGATCGGCCAAGTTGCAGCACAGCAATTAATTCAACGCCTTAAAGGTGTTGAAAGCTGGAAAGCGAGTATTGATTTGGGATATCAAATCGAATTAGGAGAAAGCCTGTAATTTGCAAAATGCATTTGTTTGACATTTGCATTTTGCAATCAAGTGCAATTTAGAAATGGATTATGCGTATGGTTTTCATGCATCTGATGCAGAAGTGAACAAAAACAATGGTTTTTATTGATAATTAAAGTTGGCACGCTTCATGCTTTAGTAGTAATGACCCTTATTAAGCCGAGGGTCACCTAGCCAACTGACGTTGTTAGTGAACCTTATTTTTGTTCACATTCATATATAGCCAATCACGATTATTGTGATTGGCTTTTTTTCTTTTTAGGCCCTTACAACTCACATCAGTACACTTTCCTGACATCCGTTATAGCAGCTTGGTTTTCGAGGGCACACAGCGCCTCTGGAACAGATTACCCTTGCGTCGGTCTGAATACCTCGCTCAATCCAGTTAATATTGAGAATCTTGGCAATCGTGGTGAACTCTCTTTGGATATGACGAGGAATTGAAGCACTGCCTCCGTTATCAACACACAATGACTTCAGCTCTTCGGCGATACTGCGTGAATCACCACCTTGAGCATCGATCGCTGGGTTCAAATCGATGCCCGCGCAGAGAACCCGATTGTTGCCCGCAGGGTCAGTCATGTTGACTGATTCACAGCAGTAGATTCTTGGCTCGTCACCAACATTGAGAATAGAGATTTGCGCTGAGCTGCCGTTTTGAGGCTCAGAAAGTCTTCTGAATACCGCCCAGTGCTGACAAGGGTCGTTAACCTTGCGCATGTTTCCCCAAGGAAGCGGGATGCCATTACCGCGATAAACCGCTTTCAGCTTGTTCTGGCCATAGGCATCAAAGTAATGCCAGTGTGGATAAGGTGACACCACCGTCATTCGGCGCATTGCTACAGAAGGGGAAACCCCTGCTTTGAGGTGAACATCAATCTCGTAACCGCTACGGTCGAGCAACTGGCGGAAAGGCACCTTTGGACATAACAGAGACCCAGCAAAAAAGCTCGATTCAAAATCTCGCCATGCTTGTAAAATATCCTGAGAGTTTAGATCTGAGGTTGGTGCGGCTTGGTTGTGTTCTTCCCAGCTATTGGCGTGGCCAACAGACAAGACGCTCTTTAATCCCTCTTTACTATGCAGAACACAATGGCCGATGTAGACCGCCAAATCGTACTTTAGGCGAGTCGGGTATTGTTTCAGAATCTCGTTTAAATAGATAAAACCAGGCGGTTCAAAGAAAGAGGTGACGACCTGCTTTGCGCTAACTCCAAGTTCATCGACAATATCTTGTGGTGGACGCGACACCCAGCGGATGGTTAGCCCCATACTACGAGCAATATCCATCAGATCTTCAGCAGACAAATTAAGGCGTTTTAATCCGACTTCTTCTGCAGCACGTTCCAGATCAGGAAAGTGGTTTTGGTTACTTTCCTGATGGGCACGGATCAATAAGTGAGCAAACTGGCGCCCGGTAATGCCGGTTTGAGAGAGCATTTCTGGAATAGCGATTTGTAAAATCTCATTAGAGAAGAGGAAGCTTGGCTCAAGTGCCATTCCACTAATGCCACCTCTATTCCCTTTATCTGGTGTGATGTCGGCCTGCTCGGGTTCATCATCCAGAAACCAAGTTGGATCTTTTTGGAAGACTTCGGCGATAACCTCCAGCATATCGATACTAGGAACACGCTTCCCACGCTCAATCATTGATAGATAAGAGACAGAAGGGGCGTATTCCGGGTTAACCCGTATACAGCGCGCCGACAGATCTTCCATGGTTAAATGGTTGCGTTTACGTAGGTTTCGAATCTTGGTCCCTAAAAAGTGGGACTGACGAATTAGACTTTTTGACAGCATCATTTTGTAAAATTCACATTGTAAAATTTTTGTTGTGAAATTGTAGTCAAAATTTCACTAGTATACAAAGTAAGCAAAGTCACAAATCTGCAATCAGTTAAACGCAAGTTTGAAATATTTGCTCTAGGACAGAAAAGTTGTGAAATATCCGCGAGGGAAACACTATGAATATGCTTACTTTCGATAAAACAGAAATCCAAAAACAAGACAAGCCATTTATCGCTGAAGCAGTCTTCGCGGTAGAAAAGATGAATTCAAATCAAACCACCGAGAAGCAAGTAAAAGCAAAACAATTGCTAGATCGTCTATTTCCACTTGAGAGTGGATCACACAAAGACGTTACCGCATATGTTATCGACTATCGCCATGTAATGGCTTATTTCAAAGATGGTAGTCACAGTGGTTTGAAGCACTCTAAACACTTTGTTGCTTACACTGGTGAGAAAGAAGATCCTGAATCTATCTTGTTTAGAGATGGCACAGGAAGCCATGTTGAACTGACATTCGGCAATCATAAAGGCACAGGCTGTGTAGAGTTGGTTGAAATTGATGACATTCAACTAGAGACCTGCACTATGTTCCCTCAGGAAAGCAGTGAAATTTCTGCGATGCGCCATTGGATCAGCTTGGTGAAAGGGGATGAGAAAGGCAAACCACGTGCATGTACTGAAGCAAAAGAGTACACGGCGAAAAATGGTGACGACTATGACCTGGAGTGCTGCTACACACTAAGTCGCTAATCTAACTACAATTGATTCTGTCATTAAAAGCTCCACATTGTGTGGGGCTTTTATTATATCTGATGTTCTGTAAATTAATGAAATAAAAAGAAAAAATGTGACTGAATGTCACGCGTCACTAATGATAGAAATATGTCCGTTTTTAGTGGCATAAAATTATCATTTGTCGCTATCTGATTGTTTTGTTGATCACTTCTTGATCAAATTTTCTCGTATTCAAAATTTAATGAGTAATTCGTGTAGTTTTTTGTTTCCACTGTAAGAATTATAATTTCGTATGTAACTTGCTTGATTGTGCAGCTATCGCTCATGTTATTGGTGCGATTTATCGCAGAGACACTTCCTATTGAGTCGTTGGGGAGAAGGATTTTATACCAATAACAGGAAAGTAAAATGAAACAACGTCAAATGCTTTGGCTGATTGCTGCTGGATTAGGAGTTAGCCTACCAGTTACAGCCGCAGAGATGGTTAAAGTTGAAAACGATGCATTACTACAACAAGCACTAAAAGCTCAGTCAAACAGCATAGTTCCGTTGGAAACTGGCTTCGCTGAAGTGAAACGAGTCGTTTTACCTAATGGTAAAGTCAAAGTTCGTTATCAACAGACACACATGGGCCTACCTGTGTTTAACACCTCTGTAGTCGCCACTCAGACCAAAAGCAGCCAGAATGAAGTTTACGGTGTCATGGCACAGGGAATCAGTGGTGACTTGGCAACAGTTGCTCCCACTCTGGATGAGAAACAAGCGATCGCAGCAGCGAAAAATGCATTTAAGAAGCACTCCCTTGGGGCTTCTGATGCTCCGTTCGAAAACTCCCAATCAAAGTTGATGGTGTGGCTTGATGACTCTCAAACTGCAAAAGTCGTTTACATGGTAGACTTTTTTGTTGCGGCAAAGGTACCAAGACGCCCATTCTACTTGGTTGATGCTACAACAGGTGAAGTGCTGAAACATTGGGAAGGCATAAACCACGCTCAAGCGACAGGTACAGGCCCTGGTGGTAACCAAAAGACAGGTCAATACAACTTCGGTACGGACTATCCGGGATTTATCGTCGATAAATCAGGCACAACCTGTACGATGAACAACTCAGCGGTGAAAACCGTGGATTTGAATGGTGGTACTTCAGGTAGCACAGCATTCAGCTATCCGTGCAATGACGATACTAACTTCAACGACCACAAGTATGTGAATGGCGCTTATTCGCCTCTGAACGATGCACATTACTTCGGTAAAGTTGTTTTTGATATGTATCAAGACTGGATGAATACTTCACCGTTAACCTTCCAGCTAACCATGCGTGTTCACTACGGCAACAACTATGAAAACGCGTTCTGGAACGGTTCATCAATGACATTTGGTGATGGTCAGAACACATTCTATCCATTGGTTGACATTAACGTGAGTGCACACGAAGTGAGCCACGGTTTCACCGAGCAAAACTCAGGGTTGGTGTACTCCAACATGTCAGGTGGTATGAACGAAGCCTTCTCTGATATTGCAGGTGAAGCAGCGGAATTCTACATGAAAGGTTCTGTTGACTGGATTGTTGGTGCAGACATCTTTAAGTCTGAAGGCGGCCTACGTTACTTCGATCTTCCATCAAAAGATGGCCGCTCTATCGACCATGCTTCTCAATACTACGATGGCCTGAACGTTCACTACTCAAGTGGTGTGTACAACCGTGCCTTCTACTTGCTGGCTAACAAAGCGGGTTGGGATGTACGTAAAGGTTTCGAAATCTTTACGCTGGCGAACCAACTTTACTGGACAGCAAACAGCACGTTTGACGCAGGTGCTTGTGGCGTAGCCAAAGCAGCAGCTGATATGGGTTACAACGTATCGGATGTTGAAGATGCATTCACTACAGTAGGTGTAAACGCGTCTTGTGGTACAACGCCTCCACCAACCGGCGATGTACTCGTAAAAGGTACGCCAGTGACTGACCTAGCGGGTGCACGCTCTTCTGAAACTTTCTACACGTTCACTGTTGATTCAGCGTCTAGCGTTGCAGTTTCTATCTCCGGCGGCACTGGAGATGCGGATCTGTACGTAAAAGCAGGTAGCAAACCAACTACTAGCAGCTACGACTGCCGCCCTTACCGTTACGGTAACACTGAACAGTGCAGCCTATCAGCAACACCAGGTACTACTTATCACGTGATGCTAAGAGGTTACTCTAGCTACTCTGGCGTGACACTAAGATTAGACTAATAAAAAAACACAACATCGTAAGTGAAAGGGCTCCATCTGGAGCCCTTTGTTTTTATCGAGTAGGCCTTTCCCACACTAGGTAAAGCACGAACACACCACCTAATGCTCCAGTGACAATACCGACAGGCAATTCTTGAGGTGCCAGAATTGTTCGGCTTGCTATGTCGCCAAACAGCAGTATTACTGCCCCCCAGACCGCAACTAATGGAAGGGCGAGTTTATGGGTCATTCCAGAAAAAGGACGTACCAGATGGGGGACCATGAGCCCGATGAAACCGATAACTCCAGTTAGGGCGACAATTGCAGCGGTACAGAAAGCGCAACAGAGAAAAATTTCGCTTCGCAGCCGATGTACATTTATCCCTAAAGACCGTGTTGTTTGCTCACTGACGAGTAAAGTATCTAAGTCGCGATGGCGATACAGCGCGAGTACAACAACGCATAGTAATCCTAGCGCAGCGAAAATTAAGTTGTCCCAACGAGCTAAACCCAGGCCACCCATCGTCCAGAATAGAATGGAGCTAGCAGCGCGCTGATCGCCAGAAAAAATTAAAAAACTGGTTAGGGCGCTAAACAAAAAAGAGATGGCAAGGCCGCAGAGAACCAGATCGTTGTTACCGCGCTTTTTCTGAGTTGAAAAAAGAAATAACACAGTCGTTGCTGAGACGATACCACCGGAGAAAGCCGCTATGGGAAGTGACCAAGTGCCTAGCGTATTTCCAAGAGAGGTTATCACTAAAACAGCGCCCGCAGATGCTCCGGAGGAAAGGCCAAAAATGAAAGGGTCCGCCAGATCATTTCGTGTCGTTGTTTGCAGCAAAGCACCAACCATCGCTAGTCCTGCTCCTGCGACTATGGCTAGCAATGCACGGGGTAATCGCAAATCAACCAAAATAACACTAGTCATCGTGGCTTCTTCACTGTTAAACGAAGCCAGACCGCGTACAACCTCATGGAATGAGAGTGGCACAGAGCCGTGCATCAAACTCAGAGCAAATGAAACCAGCATAGCACTGATTCCAAGTAGCCATGCTAGGTGATATTTAGAGATTGACATAGAGACCAGCACTAACGTTAAGCTATTGCGGGAAAAACGCATTGGATAACTTCTCAATAGCTTCTATGTTGGCAGGCCCCGGGGTGAGTTGTTCATAGCGGAGTTTGACGTAGCGATGAGCTTTCACGGCGTTAGTGTGCTTCATAATAGGGTGCTGTTCCAGAAAGTTTTTCAGTGCGTCAGCACCGCTAGCTGTCTGATAATCGAGTAGTATGATGACATCAGGGTTCTGCTTGGCAACATACTCCCAAGAGGTAGTTGCCCAACTTGCTTCCATGTTGTCGGTAATATTTTTGCCTCCGGCTTTCTGAATCATTGCGTTAGGCATTGCATACTTACCAGCTGTAAAAGGCTTATCTTCTCCTGAGTCGTACAAGAATACCTTTGGAGAGGCTTCCCCTGAGTTAGCACTTTTATGTTGTACTGCCTCTACTCTCTGCTTCCAGGCTTTCACCAACTTGTTTGCTTTGTCTTGACGGTCAAAGATGACTCCAAGCTTTTGTACGTCCTCATAAAGTAAGTTCATACTAGCTGCTTGTAAGGACTTATCCATGTGAATGCAGCTTTCGGATAAAACCAGAGTGTCTATCCCGTATGGTTTTAAGCTTTCTGGTGTAACTTCGCCACCGACTTTCATTCCATAGTTCCAACCAGCAAAAAAGAAGTCAGCTTTTGATGCAATTAATGTCTCAAGAGAGGGGGATTTTGCAGCCAGCTCTGGGATGTTACCCTGCGTGCGCTCGAAAGTGGGAGACATTTTGTACCAGCCTGTAATGCCTGTAACACCAACCATGCTGTCTTGTAGGCCGAGAGCAAAAGCCATTTCAGTCATATTGATATCGTGAAATACGGCATGAGTCGGGCGGGCATCAACTGTCAGAGGGCTACCACAATTATCAACTGTGACGGGGTAGTGCGTCACTGCAGCGTTGGCTGTGGCCAGTGGAACAAACAGGATTGGTAACATAAACCACTTCATTAGGCGGCTCCTTTTGATAAGTTAGAGTGGCGATGGGGCGTGGCTTCGAAATGGAAAACCACGCTATTGGTTTGTGGATGGCTGAAAGTAAATACGTCGAGTCCGAACACCGGAGCGATGAACTCATTTCGCAAAACGATATTCGGAGCAGCGCATACCAACATTTTTTGTTCAGACATGAGTAGCACTTTATCTGCAAAAGGAGCGACTAGAGTCAAATCATGCAGGACCACGATCGCCGCAATTCCTCTTCGTTTTACAAGTTCAAGTAACTCTATGCGTGCTAGTGGATCAAGGTGATTGGTCGGTTCATCTAATAGCAGTAACTCTGGCTTCTGAGCGAACGCACGCGCAATATTCGCTCGCTGCAATTCACCTCCAGAAAGAGACCCAAGAAGGCGATGTTCCATCTTTAACAAGCCGACTTCTTCTAACGCTTGGTTGACGGCAGCCTCATGTTCTTGGATCGAGCAGCAGAATGTGTGAGGTACTCGTCCGAGTCTAACGTACTCGCGGACAGTTAATCGTGGGTCGGCGTTTTCATGTTGTGCAACAATGGCGATCGTCTTTGCTAATGTTTGCGGAGTTTGGTCTTCGAGGTTTGTGCCGCAAATTTTTAACTCGCCACTGGTAACTTGGTATTCGCCAGAAAGGGCCTTCAGCAAACTAGACTTACCACTTCCGTTGGGGCCGATTATTGCAATACATTCGCCTGCTTTGATGTTTAAACTTACTTCGTTAACCGCTCGCCAACCTTGAGAGCCACAAGCGGAAAGCTGTGAAGCGAACATAACGGTCTGAGATAACTTTTTCATAAAACCAAACATTAAGTGTGATGTTATAACATAACACTTAATGAGGTTGAATTGTCAACAAAGTTATTTAATTTTCCAAATAGGATTGAGATAGATTCTAAGCCTGCTGGATGTGTGTACATCTCTATAATCTAATCCGGCTTAGTTAGTCCGCTGATTGGATTGAAAGTATGGTATATCCCAACACGCCCATATAGACCTATATTGCGTGGCAGTGCGAGTAACGTTCTAGACTGAGAAAACGGGAGACATGCCGTAATTTTCTCCTGCCATTAGTAAAACACCGATAACAATGAGAAGTATGCCACCAATAAGCTGGATGTAAGATCCAGTAACACTCCACCCTTTGCTTTTGCTGTTAGCCTTAACGAGGTAGCGCTTAACTACATGTTTGCCAGTCAATGTCATCATAGCAATCATAGACGTAGTAAGAGCTGTTCCCGCAGCCATCAGTATGGCACTGAGTACGCCCATCCAATACAAGCCAGCAACGTTGGCAAAAAGCAGCACCATAATTGCACCAGTACAAGGTCTAATGCCAATAGTGCTAATAATGGCAAGATATTCGCGCCATGTGGACGCCTGATTAATGGCATCAGCATCAGCTACGTGGTTGTGCCCACAACCGCACGTGTTGCTATGTTGATGTGCTGATTGAGTAAAGCTGCTATGAGGATCGCTTAACGAGCTATTTCCAATTGGTGCTAGTTTCCCTGAGAAAGGCGTGGCGAGTGGTGTTACTGAATTTACTCGAATTCGTGGTTTGCGTATCGACTTATATATATTTTTCAGGGCTTTGTACATGATCAACCCACCGAATAAGGCGACCAGACCAAAGCTGAATGTCACGAAAAGCGAAGCTTGCTGGTTGACTACCCGCATCGAGGCATTAAACCCCCACACTAAGACCGTCACCAAGGTAATGGCGACTATTGCCTGAAGCATGGCGGAAACAACCGTTATCACCAAGCTCGCTTTTACTTTAGTTGGGTGAGTAGCCAAGTATGTGGTCACAATTACTTTTCCATGTCCGGGGCCAAGCGAATGAAGCATGCCATACAAGAAGCTAAAGCCAATCAGGTAGCTACCAGCTATGAGCGTGTTTTCTTTCGCATCGTAGAGTAAGTCTGCAAGCTGACTATTGACCTCTCTTTGCCAGTGCGCCGTTTTTACGACCAGTGTAGGCCATGCGAGCCAGAGCTGGTAAAGGCATACAGCTAATATTGCTGTGACTGCAAGGGCGACCAGCCATGCTTGATAAGGACGTAAAGGCGTGCTTTCTTGACGCGCGGGAGTATTAATCGTCAGCGGTTTCATATTTGTACTCATGATTCATGTTTAGATGGAAGGGATGCTCGCACAGTGGATTTTGACGGTCTGGGTAAACAGTTGTCCTAATGCATTATCTGGGTCTGCATCCGCTGGTAATGACATGGCATAGCTCATCTGTTCAGGAGTAGGGTTTGGTTCAATCATCTCTAAATCACACTGTCGATCCAGTTCTGGAGACAAAACCACGTCATTGGGTGATTTCCAGGCCATATCGACATAGTAACTGGGTTCGAAAATAAGTAAGCGTAGAGAATCTCGTGTCACGGGTTGGGGTTTTGAAAGAGGCAGTTCGAAGCTCAGCACGAGTTTTGACCGATTACGGACTAGAGTCCCTTTCTGAGCGACTTTGTATTTGATAGGCGCTTCGCCATCGTAGAAATAGGTAAAGTAGTGTTCATACAGCATATTCTCTAGCACAGAGGCGGATACCTCTTGCAAAGATGACTGCTCATTTTCAGCGCTCATATCTTTCCCGTCTAACATGTAGGCGGATGTCATCGCGTCAAATGTCCACTCCATCTTCAAACTTGTGATCATTCCGTTTTTGCCTTGAATATAGGTCTTCAAATCGATCCAAGAGTGAGGGTGGGCCTGTACTGAGGGAGCAATAATCAATGCGAGAAAAAGCCCGATCTTATTGCACCTACTTTCTTGCATACGATCATGGTGAGCTGAAGAGAAGCTATTTTTAGCACCAGAGATTCGTTTTATAAGGCGTATACATGGCTCGAATAAGCCGTCGATTTTGCTCATTTGTACTGTAATAATAATGATTTTGTTATGTTATAACATATGATTGCTGGTGGGCAAAAAAGTTCAATGTTAGAAATTTGTAGAGCGTTATAATCGAGGACTAAGCATACTCAGATTAGATTAAGAGTTAAGTGATTCATCTGGGAGAGTAGATGGCTTTTTCAGTCGATCAGATTCGATGTCATTGTTGAGTAGTATTACCAGTAGCCAATCTGATTATCAAAAGTCCTCCTGATATAAAAAAGCCGCCAATCAAAAGATAGGCGGCTTCTCTAGACTGATTTTTGCTTATTGCTGAAGCTTCGATTTTGCTTCTTCGACTTTAGAGAAGTCTAACCCAAGCTCTTCAACAGCTTCTTTAATTAGCGCTGGATTTTGCATTACTTGGCCCATAAGAAGTTGTAGCTTCTCTTGTGGTAGACCAAGTTGGCTGATGGTTGCCATGGCTGCTAGAGGATTCTGTGTCAACGTCTGAAACAGTTCGTTGATTTGCTCGTCGCTGATGTTGTTCTCTTTCAACGTCTCTAGAATTGGGTTCATCAAATTACCTTTTTAACACTAAATGAAATAGAAGCTCAGTCTAACATCAAGCTAATGAAGGTTGTACTGGCACTAACTGACCTGAGTGAATTTTATTTCTTTGAAATGCGGGTTTTCTATCAAGGCTGTCATAGAAACCAAGGTTTCGGTCGGTAGCTGTGTTTCACCCGTTGCTGTGGCGATCACGATGGACTCCCTTCGATGGGCATCATAGTTGGTTGTCACTGCTTTGCCTTCAACAATCTGGCCCGACTCCGTCACCAACCGAACAGGGATATGGTAGAGACAAGCTATTTCGATGTAATCGTATTGGTTACAAGAGATCATGCTCAGTCCTTATAAAAGATGGCAAGCCAGATCGTTTCTTCATCTGGCGTGGTATAGCTGACTCTATGCTTAGTATGGGCTGGTATTTTGATATGGTCACCAGCCCTCAGCTCAACTTCCTCTCCGTCAGGGTACTGGAGTCGAGCATGGCCTGTTAGCACCACGACCCATTCATGTTCGTCTTGATCATACCAAAAATCTGGTTCGGAACTTTGCCCCTTTGAGACGATGCGCTCAAGGCGAAAAGATTGACCGGACAGGAGATCTTCAAAAACTTCTTCTGTTAGATCGTCAGGGATGGATTGTAAAAGGTTCATCGCGTTACACCGTATAATCAAACACCACAATGTCTTCAAGGATTGGCCTGAAGATTTCTTTCAAAACATCATGCTCTGGGTGGGGTAGGTAACGGTCTCGACCTGCTTCGTCAGCAAACGTCATCATAACGCAGTGGGTGTAGTGTTTGTTTTTCCCTTCTGGGCTGTCGTTGAGCCCCCATTCTACGCTATCGACACCTTCAACCTTAGTTGGCATAGATAGAAACGAATTCTTCAGCTCTTCAATCTGCTGTGGTGAAGCATTCGGTTTAAATTGAATAAGTAGAATATGTCTGATCATGATTGTTCCTGAATGAGTGTGTTCTGAACGTGTTGCCAGATGGTCATCATTTCTTCACCAAAAAGGTAAAACTGAATATCCAGCTGAGCAAATTGGCTCTCTGTGCATACCGTTAGCGCAATCTCGGCGACTTCCTGAAATGGATAACCATAAACGCCGCAAGAAATTGCTGGGAAGGCAATGCTTAGGCACCGATGAGTAAGTGCCAGCTTAAGCGATTCACGATAGGCAGATTGCAATATTTGTTCAGGATTAGCAACTTGATGATAAATAGGGCCGACAGTATGAATAACATATTTTGCTCTTAATTTACCTGAGGTGGTTATTCTTGCTTGGCCTGAAGGACAACGCACACCATCAACGGCTTCTACCTGCTGGCAGGCTTTCAGGAGCTCTGAACCTGCTGCTCTATGAATTGCACCATCAACGCCTCCGCCACCCAGCATCTTTGGGTTAGCCGTATTGACGATAGCATCTACTTGAGCTCGAGTGATATCTCCGTTGATGAGTGTGATCATGACCATTACTCCAGAATATAGGCGTTGGCGATGTTGCTATAGTCACCTTTAGCGAAGGAGAGGATATTGTCAAAGGCGTGTTGAAAGTAGAGCTCATAACTGCCTTGCTCTACGTAGCCTAAGTGTGGTGTTGCAATCACGTTGGGTAAACTCAATAGAGGTTCGTTGTCTTTTGTCGCGGGCTCATAGTCAAAAACATCCACGGCGGCTTGTTTGGTTGGAGCCGTAGCCAGTGTTTGATAGAGCGCATTTGGCTCAATGAGTTCAGCCCGACTGATGTTAACCAGCAACGAATCCAACTTCATTGCGTCTAAATCTTTCTGACTGATAATGTGGCGTGTTGCATCGTTAAGCCTTAGATGCAGTGAAATTACATCGCATTGTTCAAAAAAGGTTTCTCGACTGCTTGCGGCTTGGTAACCGATCTCTACAGCATTTTGTCTGGAGGATTCACTGCCCCAGACCATCACCTGCATTCCAAACACTTCAGCGTATTTAGCGATGCGTTGTCCGATTTTACCAAAGCCCCAAATGCCAAGGGTTTGTCCATTTAGGGTTCGCCCTAATGTAGGCTGTCCAGATTGTTGCCAGTGCCCTTGCTTGAACCGTTCGAGGTAAGCAGGAATATGGCGACTGGCTGCCATAATTAATGACCAACACAACTCAGACGGAGCAATAGGGGAACCAATGCCTTCGGCAACAGCCACCTGATGTTGATCGCAATCCGTTAGGTTAAGGTGATTGCTGATTTTTCCGGTCTGGCTGATGAGTTTAAGGTTTGGCAGGTTTTTAAGCAGATTGGGAGTGATGATGGTGCGTTCTCGAATCAGAACTAATACTTCAAACGGTTGAAGCTGTTCGATCAATTGATTCTCGTTTGAAGGGATGTCAGAGAAAACAGTGACCTCATGGTCATTCAGTTTTTTATAACAGTCTAAGTGACGAACTTGATCTTGATAGTCATCCAATATTGCAATACGCACAGCACAGTCCTTTTAACCAATGAGGTGCATATATTAAAAGAGATGATCCAAGAAATGTAGCGATAGTGTTAAGTCAATATTTGCGCTTTGAGCTCGACCACATTTCCTTCTGGATCATGAATATATATTGAGCGACCAAAGCCTTGAGCACCGTATCGTTCTGCAAAGGGTTGATGGGTAAGCCCGCATTGGTCGAGATAGTTAAGCAGAGCGTTCTCTTCTAGTGGCGCGATTTGAAGGCAGAAGTGATCGAGATTGCGACCATTTTGACTGGGCGCTTTACCACCCAGTTTACCCAGCGTACTGTCGACGCAAACCAAGTCAATGATGGCGCTACCTGCGCGAAGCTGAGTTAGGCCAAGTTCTGGAAGTTCGCGTTCGATAGGGCAGTGTAAAATATCTCGATAGAAGTGAAGCATACCTTTGATGTTACTCGTCCGTAGAACGATGTGATCTAATCCTTTCACTTCGATCATATTGGTGGCTCCCTAAACTCAGAATACTAAATTATACGCTAGCACAAGCATGATGATTCCGATGATTGCTTCGAGTATTTTCCATGAGCGAGCATGGCGGAAAGCTGGAATCAGGCGCTTAGCCCCATATCCAAGGCTGAAAAAGAATACAAATGAGGCACTGACAGCGCCAAGAGCAAACTGCAATTTATTCGGTTCGTATTGGGTAGAGATGGAGCCAAGCAATACGACGGTATCCAGATAGACGTGCGGATTTAGCCAAGTAAAAGCTAGGCACATCAATGCCGTTTTTAAAGCACTTTGTGTTGAATCGCCCGCAGGGTTGAGGGCGTGATTTGCCGTGTAAGCTGAATATAGGCTGCGTAGACCGTACCAGAGCAAAAACAGGCCACCGCCATAACGGGCGACTAGTTCAATCAAAGGAAATTTCGCTACGATTAAACCAAACCCTGCAACACCAGCAGAAATCAGGATGGCGTCTGAAAGCGAGCAAATCAAACAGACCAAAAACACGTGGTGCTGTTTGATTCCTTGCTTAAGGACGAACGCATTCTGCGCCCCGATGGCTAAGATTAATGAAAGGCCGAGCGTAAAACCTGCGAGAAACGTACTCATTATCTAAGTTAGAAGCTAGAGCCTGGCTGAGTCAGAAATTCAATTTCTTCGGCAGTACTTTCTCTTCCTAGAATCTCGTTTCGGTGCGGATAGCGACCAAATCTATCTATGATGACCTTATGTTTGATCTCGAATTCGTAGTTATTTTCCATGCCCGGTGCTTTGAATAACTCAACGGCACGCTCATGAATCAATAAAGATTCACTGTGCATAAACGGCATGTAGAGAAAAGACTGCTGTGTTGGTGAAAGCTCGGCATCTTTACCTAATGCGATGGCCTCTTGCGCAAGAGCCAGTGCCAATGGGTCCTGTGCAAAAGCTTTGGGCGTATTACGATAGACATTACGTGAAAACTGGTCGAGTACAATGACTTCCGCCAGTCGACCAAGGGCGTTGGTACGCCAGCTGTAAAGCTCAGATTGCGCCGCACGTTGCAATAGGTCACCAAAACGTTGTGTGATTGTATTGTCTAGCTGTTCGCTACTTACAAACCAGTCTTTAGGTTCTAACTCTTCAAACCAAAATGACAGTACTTCTTGTGCAGTGATGGGAGTCATGGTGATGTCATCCTTGTATGCGATGGGTTTTCCGTCGAATCTAATATACGAGAGTGATGGAACAATTTAAATGTTTAATCAGGGAGTTATATCCGGGGCTGTGTAGATTCGATGACCTGCTGGTGAATCAGTTTAGCCAACAGTTCGATGCCTTGATGCCACTCCGGAGTCTCTTCAAAGTTAGCGGTACTCAGACGGATACAGTGGCGAAATTGTTCCGCGGTTGCAAATACAGTTCCCGGTAGGATGCTGATCTTATGCCTATTGCATTCCTTATAGAGGGCGAAGCTGTCTACCGACTCGGGCAAGGTAAGCCAAACCAAAAAAGATCCTTGCGGCTGAGATAGGTGGTAACTATTACGGAGCTCAGTATAGCGGTTTAATGCTGTTGTAAGCAGTAGGCTGAAACGGCGGTTGTTTTGTTGATAGGTGCGCTGCATCTTACTGATATGCTGTCGATATTTTCCTGTCGATAGAAATTCGCCTACAGCGGATTGCATCAGGTTCAAGCTGCCCATATTGTCACAAATCAGATACTTCTCGATCTCTGAACGATACTTTCCAGAAAGAATCCAACCGATTCGTAATCTGGAATCGAGCATCTTTGACAGTGAATTCACGTAGATAACTCGATCTTGGTTATCGAGTGTTTTCAGTGGCAATACGCCGCTATCAAATGCCAGTGCGCCAAAAACGTCGTCTTCGATAATTGGGATATCTTTAGAAACGTTGAGAAGTTCAACGCGCCGTTCTTCAGGCATCCGTGACCCTGTTGGATTAGTGAAATTGGGTGTTATGAGAATTACGGCAATAGGCCATTCCTGAATCGCATTTTCGAGCGCTTTAGGGTCCATACCATTGCGGGTACAACTCGAAATCTCGACCACTTTTAGCCCAAGTGATTCCATCAAAAGCAGATTTCCAAAGTAACAGGGGGACTCCACGGCGACGATATCTCCGGGTGTGGTTAGGGCGCGAAGTGCAAGGCTGATTGCTTGTTGAGCTCCGTGAGTGATGGCTAGATCATTCGGATTGGCTTTGACACCAAGATCACGGCTGATTTTTGCCAACTGCTTGATGAGCCTATCATTGCCCGGAGGCAGTTGATAATGACTCGGCATGTGACTTTGCATTCTGCTATGACGACCTATTTCCGCATACAGCGATTTGATGGCGGGAGTCTGAATGTTTGGATGAGCAGAGCCAGTCGGTAACAACTCTTTCTCCTCTGGATAGCTGAGGATTTCTTTCGACACAGACAGCAGATCGACGGACTGAGGTGGCTGCTGGTGCAACTCCCTTGGCTGTGTCGCTTTAACTCGATAGCCTGATTTGGGTACCGCATAAATGAGCTCTTCGGCTTCCATCTCGTGATAGGCTCTAATGACGGTATTTTTGCTGACGTTCAGGTCGGCAACCAGTTGGCGGATCGATGGCAGTTTGTCTTCAGGTTGATAAATACCATTGTGAATCGCTTGTCGAATGTGGTGCTCTACTTGAACAAACTTATTGTCGGCTAATGAATCTGTACCCATTAAAAATACTCAATCTGTGTCTTTTTGATTTATCTGTCCCTTATTAAAGTAGCGCTAATTGGAGAGAAAAAGCCAGAGGAAATGACATGTTGGTGAGGTTAATCCCGTTTGTATTTGTGGTGCTTTGGGCATCGGGCTTTGTAGGAGCTAGGTTGGGTCTGCAATATGCGGAGCCCGCGACACTGCTCACGATTCGCATGCTAGCCAATGTAGGGTTCTTTTTATTGCTGATTGCTTTACTGCGTCGCTCGATACCCCAAGGCAAGTTGTTTTGGCATAGCTGCGTGGTAGGAGTTTTAATTCATGGCTTTTATCTGGGTGGTACCTATATTGCGATTGATTTAGGAATGCCTGCGGGGTTGAGCTCGCTTCTGGTTGGTATTCAGCCGATATTAACCGCTATCTTATTAGTCGCTTTCAGCCGCGAACAATTCAAAGTATCGCAGTGGATAGGCTTAGCTCTGGGGTTTGTAGGTATCAGTTTAGTCTTGATTGGCAAAACTCAATGGCAAGAGGAAACGCATAAGTTTGCAGCCATCACCCTGTGTGTGCTGTCGCTGATCGGGATCACTTTGGGGACTTTGTATCAAAAACGCTTTTGCAAAGGGGCCGATATGGTAGGTAGTGCTATGGTCCAGTATCTCGCGGCAGCTTGCTTATTCCTCCCTTATGCAATGCATTTTGAAACCATGGAAGTCCAATGGACAACAGAGTTCATTCTTACGCTAACTTGGCTCGTTGTTGTGCTGTCCTGCGTTGCGATTCTGCTTCTGCTCTATATGGTGGAAAATGGTGCATCGTCGAAAGTGGCTTCGGTTTTTTATCTCGTGCCTCCAACGACGGCAATCCAAGCATGGCTCGTATTTGGTGAGTCTTTTGATGGTCTTGGGATGCTAGGGTTTGCGCTGGCAGCGACTGCAGTCTACTTGGTGGTTAAGGCACCAAGCCGGCCGTTCATGAGGAAACGTCGTTCTAAGCTACTAACCACTAATTCTTAATGGGTATTGGCATTGTTTGTAGGCGCATTATACTTCCCGCATTATTAATGAACCCCAAAATCAGGTGATGAGCAAAAAGCCAGATAGGATGAGCGCAATGCTTTCCATCATTCAGCAAGTGAAGCAAGAGCTTCCTTTGTACGCACCGGAAACCTTTGTTTGTGGTTCAAAGGGCAGTTGTGTGGGGTGCCCGAAAAAGTTACTGGAGCTGGTTGATTCTGAACTGACCTATTGGGAATCGGCGATGGAGCGGGGTATTACGCCTCAATTCGATGAAATTCGCCGCTTTGGTAAGATGTGCAATGGGGTTCGTAGAGGTTTAGAGCGCAACGGCTTGGTATAAATCCGCTATTTTTCTTTAGAACTCCCGTTGTGTGGGCTAACTTTATAAAGTACTCACTAACTGGGAGTTTGTCATGAAGCGAATGTATTCTCTTCTGTCACTACTCATTGCGTTGTCTGCTTCTTTCTCTTCGGTATCTGTAGCCGGATACTCCGATGACCTTCGTGAGCTGTCATTTTTTACTGAGTCTTATCCCCCTGCCAATTATATGGAAGGCGATAAAATTACAGGTTATGCCGTGGAAATCCTCCTTGCCGCAAGTAAGATGGTCGGGGAAGAGATTGATATGTCGCAGGTGACTTTACAACCTTGGGCTCGTTCATATCGAACGGTGTTAACTCATGATAATTCGGTGTTGTTTTCTACGACACGTTCAGAACACAGAGAAACGCTGTTTAATTGGGTTGGCCCTATCGCTGATATAAAAATTGTCGTTTTGGCGCGAAAAGATGCGGACATTACAATTGAAAAGCCAATGGATATGGCCAATTACCGTATCGGGGTGATCAGAGATGATATCGGTGAGCAAACCCTGCTAGCGATGGGTTTGCCAAGGAACTCAATGCAGGAAGCCAATTACGTGACAACGTTGGCGGAGCAGCTAATGAAAAAGCGTATTGACCTTTTGGTTTACGCCCATCGCGCAGCAATTTGGTGGTCTAAGCAAGCTGAGGTCGATCCGAGTTTGTTTGAATCTGTTTATGTTGTGAGGGAAGGTCTGATCTATTACGCTTTTAACGTTGATGTTAAACCTGAAGTACTTGCTAAGCTGCAAAAGGGTGTTGATATGCTCAAGAACACCAAAGGTCAGTCTGGAAAGTCTTTATATCAGGAAATTATGGACAAATACGAGCGATAAAAAGCAGCCAAATGGCTGCTTTTGTATTTAAACTTTGGCCTTTTTAACGAAATAAGGATTATCGAATTTCTTTTGTGGCCCCAGTTCTGAAATAACCAGTCTGTTCCACAAGGCTCGGTCGAACTCACCTTTGGGGATAGAAGGGTACAAAGTCTCTTCTTCTTCACGGGCGTAGCGAAGAAACTCTTTCTTCTTGATTTGGTTGTACTTTCGTGCGACACGATTGTGCTTTGAGATCCACTCCAACTTAAAGTTGTTCAAAGCGGGCTCGGCTTCCTCAAGCGGTAGGCGAGTCAAGTAGATCCGTTTATAAGACACCTTTCGATCAAGCATGGTACGCATTGCAGTCTGGATGTACTTACCATGATTGGTGATCGAGATATCCTCTTTATCGAATAGCGTTACGCTCCAACCAGATGGAAAGAAGTTAGGCTTACGATATTGCTTATTCCGGGTTTCAATCGCCTGATGAATGACCAGATCAGAGGTGCCATTAAATGTCTGCTGCCATTTGGCTATACGTATCTGTGTCGCAGTCGGTAAGCGATAGATATGAGTAAACTTATCTTGGTCCATATGAATACACAAATTGCTTCTAGTTATGAGAGAGCCTATTTCAAAGGTAAGAAAACAGAGTTAGGCGCTTCGAAATAGGAAATGTGGGATGAGATGCGTGCCCACAACAACGACTATCTTAGTGAATTCTTAAACAGGCTGCCACACTTTATTGGTCAATTTTTGGTAAAGAGCAGTCACGGCTTAAATGTGCGTTTTAACATTTATAACTGATATGTATCAGAGTTCGTAGTGATCGACTACGCTTACTGATAAGTAGGGAAGTATAACTCTAAAGGTAAGTATGGCTGGGACGGACTTTGTGTCTCTTCTATGGTTGCTGGTTTGCACTTGTATTGCATTCTTCATGCAAGCTGGCTTTACCCTAATTGAAACAGGTTGTGTTCGCGCGAAGAATTCTGTCAATGTCGCGATGAAGAACATGGCAGATTTTCTAGTGGTTTCTGTCGTCTATGTTTTCGTCGGTTTCCATTTAGCACAGGGTAGCTCGCTTTTCTCATTCGACACTTTCCCTCTAACAACTGAAGACTTTCCCGTTGTGATGTTTAACCTGATGTTTGTTGCGACCGCCGCGACTATTGTCTCAGGTTGTGTTGCCGAGCGAATGAGTTTTCGCGGTTATATTTATACGTCGGCTTTCATTGGTATACTGACGTACCCAGTGGTGTCCTACTGGACTTGGAACCCCAATTCTTGGCTCTACATACTTGGCTTTCAAGATTTTGCTGGAGGTGCGACGGTTCATGTTGTAGGTGGCATGATTGGTTTAGTCGGTACGATGATCATAGGGCCACGCAAAGACCGATTCATTGGCACACAGCAAGTAAATGAAATCCCCTCCTATAATCACACTCTGGTTACGATCGGCGTGTTTTTAATGGTGTTTGCTTGGCTCGGTTTTAATGGTGGGAGTTTCTACCAATTCGATGCACGTGTTCCTGTCGTTTTGTTTAATACTGTCCTTTGTGGTGCCGTGTCAGGATTTGTCACTCTGATTCTTGTCCATCGGTCCAAACACGTGCCAGTGTTTGTCACGCTCAATAGTGTTTTGGGTGGGTTAGTTATCGTGACAGCGGGCGCCAATATCTTTAATACATTAGAGGTTGCTCTGCTGGGTTTTCTGGCATCCATTACGGTGTACTACGGCGAAAGAATCCTAGTAGCACTTAAGATAGATGACCCTGTTGGTGCCATCCCAGTTCATTTGTTCTGCGGTATTTTAGGCGTTATATACACTGGCTATTCACTCAGCTTGACGCAAAATGGTGAGTTGGTCTGGGACTTGATGGTGCAAGCTGTTGGTATTCTGGTGATCTTGTTTTGGTCTGGCATTAACTCTTATGCATGTTTTCAACTATTGAAGTGTTTTCATCTCGACAGGGTGTCTCCTCAGGATGAAGAGCTTGGTTTGAATGTCACAGAGCATGGTGTCCAGATGAGTTGGCTTGAGACCCTTAGAGTGATTGAAGGCATCAGTCGAGACGGTGATTACTCAAAACGCGTGCCGGTGGAAATCGGTACGGAAGCGGGTGACGTTGCCATTTCTTTCAATCATTTAATGGATAGGCTAGAGGCCAATATCGATGTGTTACACCACGTAGCAAAAGGTAACCTTGATGATGTGGATATTGTTCCGAGTAGTGATAAAGACGTAATGGCGAACTCACTTCATTCAATGATTGTCAGTTTACGCTCGCTGATTGATGAAGTGGAAGGCGAAATTGAAAATCAAGCCATGCAAATTGAAACCAGTGAGCACTCCATCCAAACACTCATTGAGAAATTTAAACGCACTCAAGATCAACTCATGGAAGCAGAAAAGATGTCTGCACTGACTGGGATGGTTGTGGGGGTGGCGCACGAGTTGAATACGCCGCTGGGCATCTCTGTTACGAGTCTTTCTGTTCTCAGCGAGCAGCTTGATGAAGTGGCGAAGAAGTTTTCGGAACGGACTATTACTACAGATGACCTGAACCGCTTTCTCAACGTCGCTAATGAATGTATTGAAATGATAGTGAACAATATCGAACGCTCGGTTGATTTGGTCAGTAAGCTTAAGCAAGTCAATCAGAAAATGACGACAGAAGAGCCTAAGCTGATTGATCTCAAACCCATGCTGAATGATGCCGTTTTGCATGTTAAAGATACTTTATTGCAGAAATCGATCGAGGTTGAAATCGAATGTGAAGAGACATTGCAAGCGTTCTTACCACCGATCTCGCTCCAGTGTGTGGTAGAAGAGCTTCTCAACAATAGTGCACTGCATGGCTTTGGTGAAGAGCAAGATGAAGAGCAACGCGTGATTATGGTTAATGTGCACCAATCCAGTAACCGTATTGATATTATCGTAGAGGATAATGGTGTCGGCATTGCGCCAGAAAACCAGAAAAAAATCTTTCAGCCGTTTTTTACTACCCTACGTGCAAGAGGTGGTACAGGCCTTGGCCTACATATGGTCTATAACATTTGTACACAGAAACTTGCAGGTGCGATTAATGTTCAGAGCGAAGTGAATAAAGGCACTCGCATCGCGCTTTCTCTCGATACTATGGGAGCCGCTGCGGCTCAATAACTCTACTCCCTGTTTCTCAGTTCGATTCACAACGCTTGTCAAATTACTGCCTCAAAAGCGTAAGCAGCTTGTCATTTTCCCCCGGGACACTGAGTACTGGTAACATTAGAAGCTGGTATGACAATGAGAGTAGCAATTTTTGGTAGTGGTTATGTGGGGTTGGTACAAGCCGCGGTTTTGAGTGATGCTGGGCATAATGTGTGCTGTATCGATGTCGATGAAGAACGTATTGCAAAATTGAGAAATGGTGTTGTCCCAATATACGAACCAGGACTAGAAAAGCTGGTCGCTGAAAACTCCTTTGCGGGTCGGCTCACTTTCACGACCTCCGCAGAGCATGAGCTGAATCGATCAGACGTCATTTTTATTGCTGTCGGCACTCCTCAGGATCAAGATGGCTCTGCCGATCTCAATTATGTGCTTGCGGTAGCGTCAGAAATTGGTAAGTACATTCATGAAGACAAAGTGGTGGTGAATAAATCCACGGTACCTGTGGGAACCGCTCAAGCCGTAGAGTGTGAGATTAAGCTTCAACTGGCCCGTCGAGGATTGAACTCATTGGACGTGGCGGTATTGTCTAATCCTGAATTTCTTAAAGAGGGCACCGCAGTTACCGACTGTACTCGCCCAGACCGCATCATTGTTGGTGTAGACAAACATCATGCGCACTATCAGCAACTTAAAGAGCTGATGCGTGAACTCTATGCGCCATTCAATCGCAATCATGAAAAGTTGATCTTTATGGATGTAAAATCAGCAGAGTTAACTAAGTACGCCGCGAACAGCATGTTGGCAACTAAGATCAGCTTCATGAATGAAATGGCGAATATTGCGGAGCGCGTTGGAGCGAATATTGAAGATGTTCGTAAAGGTATTGGCAGTGATGAGCGTATTGGTTACCACTTTATCTATCCTGGTTGTGGTTATGGTGGTTCATGTTTTCCTAAAGATATTCAGGCGTTAATTAAGACCTCCGAAAGCTTCGGATACAGTAGTGAAATATTGAAAGCGGTCGAGAACGTTAACTTCTATCAAAAGCACAAGTTGTATGACCTAGTGCAAACACATTTTGGTGGTAGAGAGCAGTTGCGAAACAAGACGTTGGCACTATGGGGGTTAGCTTTTAAGCCTCGAACAGATGATATGCGTGAAGCCCCGAGTCGAGTTTTGATGGAAGCGTTATGGGAGGCGGGTGCAACGGTTCAGGCTTTCGATCCAAAAGCAATGGAAGAAGCGCAGCGAATCTATGGCCCACGTTCAGACTTGCGCTTGATGGGGACGAAAGAGGCGACTCTCAGTGGTGCGGACGGGCTTATCATCTGTACAGAGTGGCAGAATTTTAAGGCGCCAGATTTTGATTTTATTAAGCAGGCTCTAAATCAGGCTGTTATCTTTGACGGTCGTAACCTGTACGAGCCAGAGCGTCTTTCTAGCCGAGGTATTCAATATTATTCTATTGGTCGCCGAATCTAGGAAGTGGAAGGGGAAGTTTTCCCCTTCTTTTTCAACTCACTGGTTATCCAAGAAATTCTGCTTGTTTCTCGTGTTGAATGACTTTAAGCACTACGACTGTATTAGCAATCAAATCGTGCCAGCCTTGCTTCTTACCATTAAAAGCTATCCAGATAAAGCCGAGGCAAAGAGGAATAGCGCTGATGTAATATGCAAGGTAACGGATGACTGATTTAGAAAGCGTCAGCCGATGGCCTGTATCTGCATCTAATACTTCTAGTTTTAAAGCCATCTTTCCGGGTGTTGCCGAGCGGTAAACCCAGAATGCAACGGTGGCTATCAGAGGACAAATCCAGTTTAGGACTAAGTCCCAACCTCCAAGCAAAAAGTCATCTGAGCTCCAATAGACTTCACCATAAACCCAGTGCATTAAGGGTGTTATTAGGAGTAACAGTAGTACGGTATCGATTAGTGACGCAGCAAAACGGATCCAAAAGCCTGCGTATTCCTTTGATGTTTCTTTCATTTTTACCTTCTAGCCAGTAGACCAGCCCATTTATAGATAGGCTTGATTGTTTTGATAGTCATAAGTAGTAAGAGGAATGTATCAGAAGCTGAGGAAGAAGTGTTTTGTTTAAGGTGAATCTAACCAAATCATGACGTAAACCTCTCCGTCAAAACACGTTTTACGGATCGTGAAAACCGTCAAAATCGCTAAAGATAATAACGAAAATTCCGGATATATTTATTAAAATCAATTAGTTAAGCTCTTTTTGGTTGGGTGTGAAGTGTAATCAAAAATTTTGTGAATTTTTCCAATACTGCAAGCTTGTGTCCATAAGCTAAAAAGAGTGCTCGAAGGTGTGAAACTTTGTTGTTTTTGTGGCTAACATAATTTTTGCGAACACGGTCTGTTGGCTGAATAAGCAGTGTGTATGTATCAACCACTCGAGGTTTATTATGAACAAGCGACAAAACAAAAAACTACTCGCTTTATCTATTGCAGTAGGGGCGACATTGTCTCCTATGTCAGCGTTAGCAAGTGCTCAAGCTGGTCAGGAAATGGTTAATCCCACTGGGATGATCTTAGAAGGCTATTGGCACAATTGGTGTAATGTTAGTGGCGGAGATGGGTATAAACAAGGCTCATCTGCATGTATCCAACTCAATGAGGTACCACGAGATTATAATGTCGTGATGGTTTCCTTCATGAAAGTGTTTGATGAAACAGAAGGACGTATACCAACATTTCGTTTAGACCCTGCTCTGGGGATGTCTGAACAAGATTTTATCAAGCAAATTGGTGAGTTAAATGCTCAGGGCCGCTCAGTGTTAATCTCTATGGGTGGCGCAAATGCGCACATCGCAATGCAATCAGGCGATGAGCAGCCTTTAGCTGAGGAAATCATTCGACTGACTGATCTCTATGGTTTTGACGGGTTGGATATCGATCTTGAACAATCAGCGATCAGAGAGAAAGACAACGAGCAAGTTATTGTTGATGCGCTTAAAATCGTCAAAGAGCATTACAGAAAGTCTGACAAGAATTTCATCATTGCTATGGCACCTGAGTTCCCCAATTTAAGGCACGCCGCAAATCAGTCTTATAAAGCTTACATAGAAAATTTAGAGGGCTATTACGACTGGATCAGCCCACAATTTTATAATCAAGCTGGCGATGGTGTGAATGGTGATTATAGCGGTGAAGCATGCAGTGGCTGGCTAGCTCAAAACAATGACGAGTGTAAGAAAGAGTTCATTTATTGGAGCTCATACAACGTTGCAAATGGTATCGACGGTTACGTGAAGATTCCGCACGATAAGCTTGTATATGGAATTCCCGCTAACAATGACGCAGCTAACAATGGTTTCGTAAAAGATCCTCAAGACCTATTTGATGCTTTTGCTCAGCTAGAGGCTGAAGGGCTGGGTTTACGCGGTATTATGACTTGGTCAGTCAACTGGGATCTGGGAAAAGATTCAGCGGACAAACCCTATGATCAACAGTTTGTAAACACGTATGGACCTTTCATTCATGGTGGCGATATTGACATGCCGCCAGTGTTTTCTGGTACTCAAGATACCGAAATCTTTGTCAATACTGAGTTTGACGAAATGGCAGGTGTGACCGCATCGGATGAAGAAGATGGCGATCTAACCAGCAAAATCACTCATGAAGGGGAGGTGGATGAGTCCCGAAAAGGGGTGTATACCATTATCTACCGTGTGACGGATAGCGGTAACAATACCACAACTGATTCTCGCCTTGTAACGGTAAAAGATGATGATGGGACGATTGGGTCTAAACCAGAAATTCATGGAGTGGAAGACACAACATCTGTTCTTGGCCAGTTCTTCGATACCATGCTAGGGGTATCTGCGCTAGATAGTGAAGATGGCAACATCACTGCTCAGGTAACGATCGAAGGCAATGTTGATACTGCCAATATTGGCGATAACACTTTGACTTATCGTGTGGAAGATAGTGATGGTAATGAGGCGGTTGAGGTGCGCAATGTCCAAGTGATTAACGAGGCGCCAGTACTTCATGGTATCAGTGATGTATCAATTACCGTGGGCGATGAATTTGATGCATTGTATGGCGTCACCGCACATGACTCGACAGATGGCGATTTAACCAGCCGAATTCTAGTCGATGGTGAGGTAAACTCAACCGAACCAGGCCGTTATGCTTTGGTCTATTCTGTTTCTGACTTCAACGGAGCAACCACCATTGAAAACAGAAATGTGACAGTGAATGAAGCGTCGGTTTGTGTTATTCACGACTACCCAGACTGGCCTAGAAAGGACTGGGAAGGTGGCGAATATAATCACGCAGATAAGGGTGATTTAATGCGCTACGAAGGCGTGGTCTACGAAGCTCAATGGTACACCACAACAGTTCCTGGCAGTGATTCGAGCTGGATTGTGGCTGATGGTGATTGCCAAAGCGAAGGAAACCAAGCGCCAGACGCTATTATCAATGGCCCGGCAAATGCCATTGTGGGTTCTTCTATCACTCTAGATGGTAGTCAGTCTGTGGATCATGATGGTTCTATTTCTAACTATCAGTGGAGCTGGAATGGGGTTGTGCTCAGTGAATCGAGTCCTTCGCTAAATGTGGATTTCACACAGGGGCATTTAGGACAAAATGTTTTCACTTTGGTCGTCGCGGACAACGAAGGCTTAACGGATTCAGTGGAACATACGGTGAATGTGACGTCTGATGATGGTGGGACTGATCCAGGTGTCTGTGAAGGCATTCCCGCTTACCAAACTTATGATCCTTCAACAGGAGAAGGTATTTACATGACGGGTGATCAGGTTGCGCATAAAGGCGATAAGTATGAAGCGCTAACCGATAACTTGTACAACATAGAGCCGGGTACCGCAGATCATTGGTGGAAGCCTTTGGGGTCTTGCGAGTAGCAAAGTTTCTAGCGACGGAATAAAGGTTCATTTATTTAGCCACTAACAGGCAGGTTGAATTCCTCTTGTTAGTGGCTTTTTCGTTGAGTGACTAAAGAATGCAATGTTTGGCGTAGCTGGTGGCTTCGTTTGCTGTCCATTCGCCTTTCGGTTTATCAGCTAAGTCCTTACACCAAGCTTCGCTACCGACCGTATTCTGAAATACACAGTGCTTGGCAAAGTCGAGCGCTCCCTGAGCATTCCATTCGCTCTTCGGTTTATCCTGCATGTTGTCACACCATTTCTGTGTGCCGATTTCTTCTTGGCATGCACTCAGTGCTATCGCTGCGGCAAGAACGAAAACTATTCTTTTCATCGTTTCTCTCAGTTTTTTGTTTGCGCCACTATACCCAAATTTACGTCTCAAGTGTGTTATTTACGGCTGAATCAACCGCCTGCTGCGTTAAAAAATGCATCAAATTTGGTGAATGATGTCACTGTTTGGCGCTGTCAAAACCATCAATTAAGGATCCGTTTCACACTATAAAGATGAGTGACTCGCAAAACTGAAGTCTACGATTATGATTTCATCGAAACGTTTCGATGGGTTTTCTATTAATAGCGAATGCAGTGCGAAATAGAAACTCAACGCAGTTTGAACGTGTAATCGATAGGTCGATGAAATGAAAAAAAGTACCCTGATAAACTCTGAACTTTCTTACCTCGTGGCGACACTAGGCCATACTGATGAAATCACGATATGTGATGCAGGCTTACCAATTCCCGAGCAGGTGCAACGTGTAGATCTTGCGTTGACTCACGGCGTGCCAAGCTTTTTGGAAACAGTGCGAGTGATTCTTTCAGAGTCGCAAATAGAAGGGGTGATCATCGCTGAAGAGTTTGCCTCCGTCAGTCCTGCGCATCATGAAACTCTGATTGCTGAGCTGCGTGCTGAAGAAGCGCAGACAGGAAAATCTATTTCGGTGGTTTATGTACCACATGAAGAATTCAAAACGCGCACTCAGCAAAGCCGTGCCGTAGTAAGAACGGGTGAGTGTACGCCTTACGCCAATGTAATTTTTCAAGCTGGTGTTGTGTTTTAAGCCGTTTGAGACTGAGGACCAATTATGACTCAAGCTATTCTACAACTGAGTGAGATTGAGAAAGCTTTCCCCGGCGTAAAAGCCTTGGATAAAGCGAGCCTGAACGTTTATCCCGGTAAAGTGATGGCTTTGATGGGTGAAAACGGTGCGGGCAAGTCAACGTTGATGAAAGTGTTGACGGGAATCTACAGCAAAGATTCGGGTAGCATCCATTACCAAAGCCAACTAGCTGCGTTTAAAGGCCCGCGTGATTCGCAGGAAGCGGGAATCAGCATTATTCACCAAGAGCTAAACCTGATTCCTGAACTCACGATTGCAGAAAATATCTTCCTTGGCCGAGAGTTTACAGGCGCGATGGGTCGAATTCAGTGGGACAAAATGTACGCTGAAGCGGACAAATTGTTAGCAAGACTGAACGTAAAGCACAGTGCTAAACAACTGTTAGGTGAGCTCAGCCTCGGTGAACAGCAGATGGTTGAGATTGCTAAAGCACTGTCGTTTGAGTCGAAAGTCATCATTATGGATGAGCCGACCGATGCACTGACGGATACCGAGGCAGAGTCTTTGTTTGCCGTGATTCGAGAATTACGTGAGCAGGGCTGTGGCATTGTTTATATCTCTCACCGTCTGAAAGAGATTTTTGAAATCTGCGATGACATCACAGTGCTTCGAGACGGAAAGTTCATTGGCGAGTGCGCTGTAGCGTCGACAGACGAAGATGGACTGATTGAGATGATGGTTGGCCGTAAGTTGGAAGAGCAATACCCTCGCATTGACGTTCAACACGGTGACATCTGCCTTGAAGTGGTTGGCTTGACAGGCTCTGGCGTTCACGACGTCAGCTTTAAACTCCAGCGCGGTGAGATACTCGGAGTCTCGGGCTTGATGGGGGCTGGTCGAACTGAATTGATGAAAGTCATCTATGGTGCTCTGCCTAGTGAGCGTGGCGTAATCAATCTGAATAACAAAACCATCAACCCTGTGAGCCCACAAGATGGCCTTGCAAACGGTATTGCTTACATCTCTGAAGACCGCAAGGGTGACGGCTTAGTCTTGGGCTTGTCAGTAAAAGAGAACATGTCGCTTTGCTCTCTGGATAAATTGACCAAAGGTGGTCGAATTCAGCATAGCGATGAAGTGGTTGCCGTAGAAGACTTTATCAAGCTCTTCAACATCAAGACTCCAACTCGCGATCAGATCATTGGCAACCTATCTGGTGGTAACCAGCAGAAGGTGGCGATAGCGAAAGGCCTGATGACTAAACCTAAAGTACTGATCCTTGACGAGCCCACTCGTGGTGTCGATGTCGGTGCAAAGAAAGAAATTTACCAGCTCATCAACAAATTCAAAGCCGATGGCATGAGTATCATTCTGGTCTCTTCAGAAATGCCGGAAGTGTTGGGAATGAGCGACCGTATCATTGTGATGCATGAAGGCCGCATTAGTGGTGAGTTTGATGCCAAAGACGCCGATCAGGAGAAGTTGTTGGCGTGTGCAGTAGGCAAAGAAATAAATGAGGAAGCAGCATGAGTACTAATACCATGAGCAAACCAAACGAAGCGGGCAGCAAGAAGCTGTTCAGCAAAGAGTGGCTGATTGAACAAAAGTCGCTCATTGCACTTATCTTCCTGATTGTTGTTGTATCGTTCCTTAACCCCAACTTTTTTACGGTCGATAACATTCTTAACATTCTGCGTCAGACCTCAGTAAACGCAATTATTGCGGTAGGTATGACCTTGGTTATCTTGACCGCAGGTATTGATCTGAGTGTCGGCTCGGTTCTGGCCTTATGTGGCGCCTTTGCCGCCAGTTTAATCGCTTTGGAAGTGCCTGTATTGGTGGCGGTTCCAACGGCCTTGTTTGCCGGTGCTGCACTGGGTGCCATCAGCGGTATCATTATCGCCAAAGGCAAGGTACAAGCATTTATCGCAACACTGGTGACCATGACCTTGTTGCGTGGTGTCACTATGGTTTACACCGATGGCCGTCCAATTTCGACTGGCTTTACCGATACCGCTGATGCTTTCGCATGGTTCGGTACAGGTTACGCTTTGGGAATTCCGGTTCCAGTCTGGTTGATGGTCATCGTTTTCGCTGCGGCTTGGTACCTACTTAACCACACGCGCTTTGGTCGCTATGTGTATGCATTAGGTGGTAACGAATCTGCGACACGCCTATCTGGCATCAACGTCGATCGCGTTAAGATTGGTGTTTACGCTATATGTGGCCTGCTGTCGGCACTGGCTGGCATCATTATCACATCTCGTCTTTCTTCTGCTCAGCCAACCGCTGGTATGGGCTATGAGCTGGATGCCATTGCAGCTGTAGTACTCGGCGGTACTAGCTTAATGGGCGGTAAAGGTCGAATCATGGGCACATTAATCGGTGCACTCATCATCGGCTTCCTAAACAACGCTCTGAACTTGCTCGACGTTTCATCTTACTACCAGATGATTGCTAAAGCCGTGGTTATTTTGCTGGCTGTACTGGTCGACAACAAGAACAAGTAATTCATAAAAAGGCTTGGAGGTAAGTACTCCGAGCCACCCTACACAAGGACTAAACACAATGAAAAAACTCGCAACTCTTATCTCTGCTGCACTTCTTTCATCCACCGTCTCTATTTCAGCACAGGCGCAAGACACGGTCGCAATCGTACTGTCGACGCTGAACAACCCATTCTTCGTTACGATGAAAGATGGCGCAGAAGCAAAAGCGAAAGAGCTGGGCTACGACCTGATTATTCTGGACTCACAAAATGACCCTAGTAAAGAACTGTCTAATGTTGAAGATCTGACGGTACGTGGCGTAAAGGCGATTCTGATCAACCCGACAGATTCTGATGCCGTTTCAAATGCGATTCGCATGGCAAACCGCTCTGACATTCCTGTACTGACTCTAGACCGAGGTGCAAGCCGTGGTGACGTTGTAAGTCACATCGCTTCAGATAACGTAGTCGGCGGTGAAATGGCGGGTCATTTCATCATGGAAAAAGTGGGTGAAAAAGCGAAAGTTATTCAGCTAGAAGGTATTGCGGGCACGTCGGCTGCACGTGAACGTGGCGAAGGTTTCATGAACGCAGTGAAGGGTAGTGAGATGGAACTACTGGCCAGCCAGCCAGCTGATTTCGACCGCACCAAAGGCCTAAACGTAATGGAAAACTTGCTTGCTGCGAATCCAAATGTACAAGCGGTATTTGCCCAAAATGATGAGATGGCGCTCGGCGCATTGCGTGCTGTACAGGCCTCTGGTAAAGACGTGATGATCGTTGGTTTCGATGGAACCGATGATGGTATCGCTGCAGTTAACCGCGGCAAACTGGCTGCGACAGTGGCACAGCAGCCAGATCTTATCGGTTCATTAGGTATCGAAACTGCAGACAAAGTACTGAAAGGTGAGTCTGTTGAAGAGTACATCCCAGTACCTCTGAAAGTAATCACTAAGTAATGTGAATTTTTCCCTTCTCCCCATTTTAATCTGTCGTTTCGGGGAGGAGGGCAAATAAGCTTGCGCTTTTGCGAGAGCGCAAACTTATTACTCCCGTTCCAAATTAGTAAGGTTCAATTGAACCGAGGACAACCGTATGAATAAGTTAGTGGTATTAGGTAGTGTTAACGCTGACCATGTTCTCCAAGTGCCTTCTTTTCCTCGCCCAGGCGAGACGTTGCATGGTCGCAACTATCAAGTTATCCCAGGTGGCAAAGGGGCAAACCAAGCCGTTGCGGCAGCCCGATTAAACGCAGACACAGGATTTATCGCCTGCGTTGGTGATGATGCGTTTGGTATCAATATTCGTGAAAATTTCAAAATGGACAACATCAACATTGCTGGCGTCAAAATGCAGCCAAATTGTCCGACCGGAATTGCCATGATTCAGGTAGCTGAAAGCGGTGAGAACAGTATTTGTATTTCAGCAGAGGCGAATGCGAAGTTGACTGAAAACGCGATTGAGGTTGATTTAGAGCGAATTCGTCAGGCCAACTATCTGCTTATGCAGTTGGAAACGCCGATGTGTGGCATTGAAAAAGCCGCCCAAGTAGCGAAAGCGTCGAGAACCAACGTTATTCTTAACCCAGCGCCAGCGCACGAGTTATCGGATGAGCTGCTTGCTTGTATTGATGTGATTACGCCAAATGAGACTGAAGCAGAAGTGCTTACTGGTGTGACGGTAACAGATAATGAGTCAGCACAAGAAGCTGCAAATGCGCTTCACCGTAAAGGTATTGAAATCGTGTTGATTACGCTCGGAGCTAAAGGGGTATGGCTAAGTCAGAATGGACGTGGTGAACTAATCCCAGGCTTCAGAGTCGAAGCAACAGACACAACGGCCGCAGGCGATACCTTTAATGGGGCCTTGGTCACTGGTTTATTAGAAGATTTGCCTCTAGAATCTGCGATAAAGTTTGCTCATGCTGCCGCGGCCATTTCCGTCACACGCTTTGGCGCACAGACTTCAATCCCTAGTCGAGATGAAGTTGACGCTTTTCTGGAGCAACATAATTAGTCAAATATAAGGAGATAATTACATGGCTACGATGAAAGATATTGCCCGGCTTGCCGGTGTTTCCACTTCAACTGTCAGCCATGTCATTAATAAATCTCGTTATGTAAGTGAAGAAATTTCTGAGCGGGTGAACAAAGCCGCTCAGGAACTCAACTATACACCTTCCGCGCTTGCTCGTAGCCTTAAAATTAATCGTACCAAAACCATTGGCATGTTAGTAACGACCTCTACAAACCCATTCTTTGGCGAAGTGGTTAAGGGGGTTGAACGCAGTTGCTATCAACAAGGTTATAACCTCATTCTGTGCAACACCGAAGGTGATAATGAGCGCATGCGTGAGTCAATTAACACCTTGCTGCAAAAACGCGTCGACGGTTTGATCCTCATGTGTTCTTCCTTGGAGGGCGAACGCATTGACGTGTTCGAGAAATACCCTGATATTCCGGTGGTTGTGATGGACTGGGGCCCGATGTTGTTCACCAGCGACAAGATTCAGGACAACTCACTGCGTGGTGGCTATATTGCCGCCAAGCATCTGATTGAATCAGGCCATAAGGATATCGGCTGTATTACCGGTCCGTTAGTGAAGCATCAGGCTCAGATGCGTTATGAAGGTTACAAACGCGCATTAATAGAAGCGGATTTAGAATTCAACCCAAATTGGATTATTGAATCTGACTTTGAATGTGAAGGCGGCTACGACGCTTTTAATAAGATGCACGCGAAAGGACCGCTGCCAAGTTCCATCTTTGTTTGTAACGATATGATGTCAATGGGCGTGATTAATGCTGCCAACGAAAAAGGTATTCGCGTACCTCAAGATTTATCGATCATCGGCTATGACGATATTCAAATCTCCAAATTCATGACCCCGGCACTGACAACAATCCATCAGCCAAAATACCGTTTAGGTAAGGCAGCAGTGGAAGCGTTGTTGAAAAAACTGGACGGTGGAGAGACGGAACCGCAAGTTGTCCAACTCGAGCCGACTTTAATCGAACGTAAAACGGTTCGTGCGCTCTCCTAGAACTATCGCAAGCCTTTAAGTTTCCACAGCTTTTTTAGTGCGAATTTTTAAATTAATTTTTGTGGACTAGAACTGCATATTGAGTGCCATTTACACTTTTTTTATAAGTTTGTGCTAAACCTTAAGTTAGAGAAATAGTATTAGGGGTTAGACAAGAAATGGAATTGTTTGCAGACCATCGACAGTCACAGCAACCTGCTACCAGTGAACGAGACTCAGCAGAGCGGTTGGCTTCCCCATGGAAAGTACTGTTGATTGATGACGATGAGCAAATGCATCAAGTCACTAAGCTGGCCCTTTCTGATTTTGAGTTTGAAGGTAGACATCTGGAACTGATATCCGCTTTTTCCGCAACGGAAGCTAAAGGTATTTTTCAGAATTCAGATGACATCGCTCTCGCGCTTGTTGATGTGGTTATGGAAACAGAGCACGCGGGTCTGGAGCTGGTTAAGTACGTCCGTGAAGAGCTTGGTAACAGCTTAGTCCGTCTCGTTCTGCGAACAGGGCAGGCGGGTCAGGCTCCAGAAGATACCGTCATTCGTGAATATGAAATCGATGACTACAAAGAAAAAACTGAATTAACTACGCAAAAACTCAAAACCCTACTTTATTCTATGCTTCGTTCCTATCGCGACCTTTGCCTGATTGAGCAACAAAAGAAGGGACTTAGTAAAGTGATTGAAGCTTCGGCGTATGTTCAAAACACCACCACTCTTCAGACCTATGCTACCTCCGTGCTAGAGCAATTGACCTCGCTGCTTAAGCTGGATCAGTCCGCTTTGTACTGCATTGTTCAACCTCGACCAAATGGTGAAGAGTCGCGAGCCTTAACGCTTGCTGCGACTGGTGATTTTGTTGATTTCTATAGTGAGTGTGCTTTTGAAAAGCTACCCGTAGAGGTGTCTGAGCGTTGTAAGCATGTATTTGAAGCGCAAAAGTCAGAGAAGTTTGGTGATGCCTACGTGTTGTATACGCATGATGAACAAGGCGTAGACTGTATTTTATATGTGAATGTTAAGCGTGAGCTTACAGAATTGGACATGCAGTTGCTTGAGATTTACATGCAGAACATAGGTTTAACCTTTGAAAACCTCAGCCTAATGTTGGATATTCGTGAAACTTCTAAAGAGTTGGTTTACACCCTTGCTAATGCAGTGGAAGCGCGGAGTAAAGAAACAGGTGCTCATGTTCAACGAGTCTCTTTATTCTGTGAAAAACTGGCTCTACTGTATGGTCTAAGTGAATCAGATGCATCTGTCATCAAGCACGCTTCTCCATTACATGATGTAGGTAAGGTCGCAGTACCTGATTCGATCCTTCACAAACCCGGTAAGCTCAATGCGGAAGAGTGGGAGATCATGAAGAGACACGTTGATTATGGCGTGGATATTCTCAGCAAATCTAAGCGTCGCTTGATTACTGTTGCTAAGGAAATTGCCGGTTATCACCATGAAAAGTGGGACGGGACAGGCTATCCGAATGGTTTATCTGGTCTGGATATACCCGTAACGGGTCGTATTACCGCTTTAGCCGATGTGTTTGATGCACTAGGGGCAAAACGCAGCTACAAAGAGCCTTGGAGTGATGAAGACATTATGTTAGAGCTGGTTGCCCAAAAAGGTAAGCATTTCGAACCTGAATTGGTTGAGCTGCTCATCTTACATTGGGATGAGTTTATTGAAATTCGCAATTCCCTACCAGATTAAATTTCTAACGTTAGTGTTCATCTTCCATAGGTAAATTTTCTGGAAGTGTGAGTTTAAAATACACCCCTTCATCCGGTTGAGAGTTGAATTCCAGCTCTCCTTGGAGCTTTTGCTTCACTAGGTTAAACACCAAGTTAAGCCCCAATCCAGAGCCACCCAACCCGCGTTTACTAGTGTAGAAAGGTTCAAAAATCTTCTGATGCAATGAGGCGTCCACGCCACTGCCGTTATCGCGGTACTCAACGATTATTGATTCATCTACTTGGTAGAATGAGATAGTGATCTCCGCTTGAGGTTGGTTATCAAAGGCGTGGTTGATACTGTTCATCACGAGGTTAGAGATAATTTGAGTTAGCACACCTGGTAAGCTGTTCATCAAAATAGTCCGGTCACCCGTTAATCTAGGTTCAACGGGGATCTTACGAGTTTCAGGATGCAAGCTAGCTAATAGTGCCTCCAATACTTGCAAAACGTTGAATTGAGAACGAGCCTCGGATACCTGATCGACGGCGGTTTGTTTGAAATCCTTCACCAGTTTTGCTGCGCGGCTGAGGTTATGCTCGAGCATTTGGCTGCTGTCAGACATGCGTTTCATTAGTGTCTCAAATTGCGTACTGGTTAGAGTCTGGGCTGCGAAGGCTGCGTTGAGTTCGCCGGTTACATCTCTTATCACTGAAGTTGCGGTTACGGCGATACCTAATGGAGTGTTAACTTCATGAGCAACACCTGCCACCAAGCCGCCTAAGGCTGCGAGTTTTTCTGACTCAACCAACTTGTCCTGAGTTTCTTGAAGTTGTTCCATACTTTGCTTGAGGTCGAGTGTTCTTGAAGCGACCATGCGTTCCAGATTTTGGTTCAGTTCTTCAAGCTCAATTTGTGTCAGCTTCAGTTCAGTAATATTGATGGCCGTGCCTCTAAAGCCCAAAAACTGACTATTTTCATAACGCGCTTTAGCTTGGAACAAAAGATGTAGAGTGATGCTGTTGATGGTGACACTTTCTTCGACTTGCGTGAAATCATTCCGCCTAGCAATTGCCTGATGCAGGCCTGTCGAGTCATGCAAATCTTCTATGTCAGAAAAGCTGAGGCCATTAACCGCAGTTAGGCCAAGCGTTTCTTTCATTGGTTCAGAGCAATAAATAAGCTGACCAAGATCATTAGTTTCCCACAACCAATCCGACGACACATGCGTGAAGTCCGCCAAGCGTTCTTGTTCGCTTTTAATACTGTTGTAGAGCAGAGTAATGTTGTTACTGATCTTATTAGCGCCTTCTCCCAGCCAGTCCAGCTCGTCATTTTTTTCTGTGATCCAACGAGTATGCTCCAAAACCAATGGGGGACTCGGATGACGAGGATTAAATGCTCTCAAATACTGCGCAATCTGGAAGAGACGACGATTAACACTAGCGTGAAAAATAAACAGCATCACTGAACAAACGAGTAGCGTTTTAAAAGCATTGAGAAGAAGTGTGGAAATAAACTGTTGAATCAGATAGTCATAGATTTCCTGTGCGTTTGATTCGACATAAATTGAACCAATATCTTCAGTATGACCATCTTCAGGATCGCGATAGGTGAGTAAATAAGTAGCTTTGACGACATTGCCTTTAACTTCTTTACCTGAGTTGAAGGTGTAATTTCCAGAATGGACTTCGAGGTAGTCAATTTTAGGAAGGTTGACTAATCCATCGAGTCGTTCCTGAAGGACGACTAAATCGAAAGACCAAAGGGAAGAAGCCAACAAGCTGGCATGTACGTCGCGTATCTCAATGTGTCTTTGGTCGACATCACTAAACTCTTTTTCATAGTCCCAAGATAGCTGCAACAAAGTGGTAAGCAGTGTTACTACACTACTCAATGTCACCATGAGTAGGATGATGCGGCGACCAATTCGGCTATACAAAGGGTTATTTATGCTTTCTTCTACTTTTTTGCTGCGGCTCATAGGACTCTAAAGTCGTGTTTTTACTTGAGTATAGCCTGCACTGATTAACTTTTATAACGACCTATTCATACCAAAGATAGTTTTCAATCCTAAACTAAAGTATGAAATGTGATTTTAAGGGGGTTCTATGAGAGTGCTGACGTTTTTGTTGCTACTGCATTGCAGTTTTGCCCAAGCGGAGAAAGTGCTACTTATAGAGAGCTATCATGCTGAGTATCCTTGGGATGCGAGCTACGTGAAAGGGATTGAGGAAGTATTGACCAGCACAGCGCAGCTATTTCGATTTCAAATGGACACCAAACGTCTACCTAAAGATCAATTTGAATCAAAAGCTGATGAAGCTTTATCGTACTATTACAGTTTGCAGCCTGACGTTGTGGTCTTAGGTGACGATAATGCGTTGAATTACATGTTACCTAGACTATATAAAGAGCCTATTTCTATTGTGTTTTTAGGGGTTAACTCCAACCCTCGTTACATTCTGTACCAATATCGAGGCGAAGCGAAGATTACTGGCGTGTTAGAGCTCCCGCTTTATATTAAAAGTCTTGGTGATCTTAGTTTCATCCATCCAGAGCGATATTTTAAAGTCCGTGTGATGTTTGACTCAGGGGTGACTTCTAAAATTGCGGCTAAGCACATTCAACGGCAGTACGAGATGATCAAAGATAATCTCGGTATAGAAACGGAAATTTTATTATTGTCGACTCGGAGTGAATGGGAAGCGGCAATTATGGGTGCTGAAGCTGACGGTGTGGCCTTCATTATCATTGGTTTATACCATACCTTGATTGACGAAGGGGGTGAGAGTGTGCCTTCTGATCTGGTGTTGCAGTGGACTAATGAGCATTCAACGATTCCATTATTTTCTTTCTGGGATTTTTCAGTCGGCGCTGGGAAAACAAGCGGTGGAGTTGTCTTATTCGGAGAAAGCCAAGGTAAACAGGCGGGCACTCTGATCAATCGGATATTAGCTGGTGAAAGAGCCGATCAAATTCCGATCACTATTGGTGAGCAGGGTCGAGCTATTTATTCGACAACAGAGATGCATCGCTGGGGATTAAAGCCTCCTTCTCATTGGCTACCTATTGATTAACACAGGATAACAAAAAGCCCCACGAGCTTGCGCTGGTGGAGCTTCTAGAATGCTAGCTAATTAAGCTTCGCTGCGACGGTCACGGCCATGACCACGTTCGCCACGGTAGTTACCACGGTGATCGCCACCACGGTTACGATCAAAGCGACGTTCGCCATCACGACGGCCACCTTCGCGTCCACCACGACCGCCTTCACGGTTACCACGGTAGCCGCCTTCGCGATTGCCGTCACGGTTACCACGGTAACCACCGTCACGACGACCACCACCATCGCGACCACCACGACCACCATCACGACCGCCGCCACGACGTGGTTCACGGAAATCGTTGAAGTCACATACTACGGCATCTACTTGTTTCTGGCGGATGCGTAGTTTGCGTAGTTTGCTAGCCGTTTCAGAAGACATTGCTTTTGGTAGCTGAACGTAAGTCTCGCCTTGTGCTAGTTTAATCGCACCGATTGAACCTTTAACTAGGCCAAGCTCGTTTGCCAATGCACCAACGATATCTTTAACCTGAACGCCTTGCTCACGACCAACCTGAAGCTGGTAAGTATCCCAGTCTTGGTTGTTGAAGTTACGGTCACGACCACGACCATCACGGCCACCTTCGCGACGCTCTTTACGGCGTTGCTTGTCACGCTCAATCGCTTCAATCATTGGGTCTTCGCCAATGTAGAATAGAGGGCGTTTGCCTTGCTGGCGCTTCAGTAAGATTGCTGCAAGCGTTGCTGCGTCAATCTCTAGTGTGTCTTGTAGCTTCTCTACAAGCTCGCCGAATTTCTCAAGAGATTTGTGTTCTTTCTCTTGCTCTAGCTCAGCACCAAGTTTAACTAGACGAGCTTCTGCAACCTTGTCACGTAGTGGAAGTTGAATCTCTTCCATTGAAGACTTAGTCACGCGCTCGATAGTGCGAAGCATACGAATTTGGTTAGTGCGAACTAGAAGGATCGCTTTACCTTTACGTCCAGCACGACCTGTACGGCCGATACGGTGGATGTAAGACTCAACATCGAATGGGATGTCGTAGTTGAATACGTGGGTGATACGAGGAACGTCAAGGCCACGTGCTACAACGTCAGTTGCAACTAGGATGTCGATAACACCTTGTTTGATGTGATCAACAGTACGTTCACGTAGAGATTGAGGAATGTCACCGTGTAGTGCAGACGCTTTGAAGCCGCGAGCACATAGCCAATCAGCAAGACGCTCAGTATCTTGACGAGTACGTACGAATACGATTGATGCGTCAGTCTCTTCTGTTTCTAGAAGACGAGACATTGCTTCGTCTTTCTCTACACCTTTAACAACCCAGAACTGCTGCTCTACTTTGTCTACAGTGTGGTTTTTACCTGCAACGTCGATAGTGATAGGATCACGTAGAAAGCGCTCAACAATGTTTTTCAGCATTGGAGGCATAGTTGCAGAGAAAAGTACACGTTGTGCTGATTCAGGAGCGTGCTCCATGATCTCAGTTACGTCGTCGACGAAGCCCATGTTTAGCATCTCATCCGCTTCATCAAGAACGAATGTGTGTACTTCGTCTAGGTGCAGACGTTCACGGTTGATAAGGTCTTGAACACGACCTGGTGTACCAACAACAATGTGAGCACCGTTTTTAAGTGCACGCATTTGGTCAACGATTGAAGCACCACCGTAGATTTCAAGCACTTTAAGGCCAGAAATGTTTTGACCAAGGTTCTTTATTTCAGCAGCAACCTGAATCGCTAGCTCACGAGTTGGCGCTAGAACGATGGCTTGTGGTTTACGCTGAGAAAGATCAAGCTTGTTCAGAAGTGGTAGAGAGAAAGCTGCCGTTTTACCGGTACCAGTTTGAGCTTTACCTAGTGCGTCAGTACCTTCCATCAGGTGTGGGATAGCCGCTGCCTGAATTGGAGTTGGTGAAACGAAACCCATTCCGTCAAGTGCAGAAAGGATAGAGTCGTTAAGCGCTAAGTCGCTAAACTGAATTACAGAATCTGTCATTGGGATCCTACTAAATTAATGTCAACAAAAGGTCCCACGAGCTCTACCAATTCCATTACCAATCCAGTTCTTTGCTGAATCCGTTCAGATGCGGATAAGTCGTAAATCGCATCAAGCCGCTAGGGACATATCTAAGGGGGCGGAATTATTCCCTAAATGCACAAAAAAAGCCAGAAAAAATTGAAATACATCACATATTTTTCTCACTATTGATTAAAGCGAGTATTCAATGACCAAAAATAGTGAATATATGAATCTATTAGCGCGCAAAATAGTCGTTATTAACTTTCGAAACGGATAGGTAAATCAATGGATAGGAGAAGCTTTACTAAACTTTGCGGTTTGCTCGGCATTAGCGCTGCATTCCCGTTAAATGCAGCGCTCAAGTTACAACTGAAAAACAAAAGGGTAGGTATCATTGGGGCTGGTGCTGCTGGAATGTGTACTGGTTATCTGCTCAAGGCACTTGGTGTTGAATATACCTTATTCGAAGCTTCATCAAGAATTGGGGGACGAATCAAAGAAGACAACACATTCGCTGACTTTCCCTTATCAATGGGCGCAGAATGGTTACATGTCGCGCCGCGTGAGCTCGACCGTATCGCTCAAAAGTCAGTTAATGTTCGGCTTAGCCCATATCCAAAAACGGCCAAAGTTGCCTATTTTGAAGACGGCAATCTCTATGAAGACGAAATTGGAGACTATCGGGATGCAAGGTTTACCAACAGCAGCTGGCTTGGCTTCTTTGAGCAATATTTATTGCCAGAAGTAAAATCCAATCTGCATTTCGATACTGAGATTACTCAAGTCAACTATGCTGACGCGGGCGTAGTGCTGACTGATAGTCGACAGAAGCATCACAAATTTGATGTTGTCGTCGTCACTGTTCCACTGCTAATTCTTCGTAACGAACGCCTTCGCTTTTCACCCTCACTTCCAGACTACAAGCGAGATGCGATAAATCAGGCTTCGTTTTGGGGAGGAATTAAGGTGTTTATTGAATTTAAGCATCACTTCTACCCGACGTTTTTAGCCTTTCCCGATAGCGAGACTGATGAAGGCCAGTATCTTTATTACGATGCCGCTTACGGACACAATAGCTCTAAACACGTGATGGGTTTGTTTGCCGTTGGAGAGCAGGCACGTCGCTATCAAAGTCTCAATGACGTTGATCTGATCAATCAAATCTTTTCCGAATTGACCCCTGTTTATGGTGAGCAAGTTCGCAATGGTTATGTGAAACACACAGTTCAAAATTGGAATGAGGAACCTTTTGTGATGGGTGCGTACCTCGCCGACAGCGCATCGTATCGCTGGCCGTCAAAATTGTTTAAACCTGTGAAGGATAAAGTGTTCTTTGCCGGTGAAGCCTACCACACCGATGAAGAGGATTGGGGCGGGGTACACAATGCTGCGCGGGCGGCGCGAAATGTGGTGGAGATGCTCACTCACCATAAGTTTAATTAACGGCGTTTTCTATGGCGATATTTCAAAGCGTTGTGATTGCGGTTTTAGTATGAACAATCGATGATAAAACGCTTCTGCAATATACATTCAGCACATTACCTAGTACCATGTGGCGCAATAGATTGACTCCCAAAAATGGGCTCGCCACTACCTCGTGACGAAAGCTTGTTGACTTGGGAACAACATAGCGCCGCATGCGTTTGGCATTCGGAATAAAGAACGAATTAGTTAGAAGTTAAAATGTTCCAAGATAACCCTCTACTGGCTCAACTTAAGCAGCAAATCCAGGAAACCCTTCCGAAGAAGGAAGGCACGATCAAAGCGACTGAAAAAGGCTTTGGTTTCTTAGAAGTCGACAGCAAGACCAGCTTCTTTATTCCGCCGCCATACATGAAAAAATGTATGCATGGTGACAAAGTAAAAGCCATCATCCGCACGGAAAAAGAGCGCGAAGTGGCGGAGCCAGAAGAGCTGTTGGAACAAGGCGTTACTCGCTTTATCGGCCGCGTTAAGTTATTTAAAGGCAAACTGAATGTTGCGCCTGATCATCCACAGCTTAAAAAACTCTCTTTGAAAGCTAGGGTCAAAAAAGGCCTAAAAAGTGACGATTTTAAAGAAGGTGATTGGGTTGTTGCGCATTTAATTCGCCACCCACTAAAAGGTGACAACGGCTTTTTTGTCGAAATCTCAGAGAAGATCACTGATGCGGACGACAAAATCGCGCCTTGGTGGGTAACGTTAGCGCAAAATGATTTGCCAAACAGTGAACCTGCAGGTATCGACAACTGGGAAATCAAAGACGACGCGGATTTAGAACGTGTCGACATGACGCATGTGCCGTTTGTGACTATCGATGGTGAATCAACCAAAGATATGGACGATGCACTGTACGCGAAGAAGACTGAAACTGGTGATTTTGAGCTGACAATTGCGATTGCCGACCCAACGGCTTATATCACGCCGGACAGCGATATGGACAAGGTCGCCCGAGAGCGCGGCTTTACCATTTATCTTCCGGGTCGCAACATCCCGATGCTACCGCGTGATTTGGCTGATGAGCTGTGTTCTCTGATTGAGAACGAAGAACGTCCGGCTCTTTGCTGTACAGTAACAATTAGCAAAGATGGTGTTATTGGCGATGACGTTAAGTTCTTCGCTGCGAATATCAAATCTCACGCACGTCTGGCTTATGATCATGTGTCTGATTGGCTTGAAACAGGTCAATCTGAAGCGTGGCAGCCAACGGAAGAGATTGCAGAAATTGTTCGTGACTTGTATGAGTTTTCTAAAGCTCGCGCTGAGTGGCGTGAAACACACGCAGTAGTGTTCCCAGATCGCCCTGATTACCGATTCGAGCTAAGTGAAGATAACGACGTCGTAGCTATTCATGCAGATATGCGCCGCTCAGCGAATCGCTTGGTTGAAGAATCTATGATTACGGCAAACATCTGTGCAGGTAAAGCGCTGAAGGCGAGCTTTGATTCAGGTGTATTTAATACTCACGCAGGTTTCAAACCAGAAAAGATCGCTGACGTGATTGAGCTGGTTAACCCAGAAGGTGAGCTGCCATTTACCGCTGAGAGTGTGGTGACTCTGGAAGGGTTTGCGGAACTTCGTCGCTGGTTAGCAAAACAAGAGACGAGTTACCTCGATAACCGTATTCGTAAATACCAAGCTTACAGCGAAATTGGTAACCAACCTTTGCCTCACTATGCAATGGGCTTAGAGCTGTACGCAACATGGACCTCTCCAATTCGTAAGTACGGTGACATGATTAACCACCGTATGCTGAAAGCACACATTCTAGGTAAAGCGCCGGTACAAACAGCGGATGAAAGTGTTGGCGAAGAACTCGCACTGCATCGTAAACACCATAAGATTGCAGAGCGCAATGTTGGTGATTGGTTGTATGCCCGCACGTTAGCTGAAGAACCGGCAAAAGAGACGGTATTTAATGGCGAAATCTTTGACGTGTCTCGTGCAGGCATTCGCGTTCGCCTGATTGAAAATGGTGCTGCGGCGTTTGTTCCAGGCTCCTTGATTCTGGCAAACAAAGAACGTCTAGAATGCAATGGTGAAGCGGGTACTGTATCTATCGATAAGGAAGTTATCTACCGTTTGGGTGATGTGGTTGAGTTGGTATTGAATGATGTCAACCAAGAAACACGCAGTATTGTCGCGAAGCCAACTCAAGTCTTTGAAGATGTAAAGGCTCCTGAAGCGGCAGAAACACCAGCGGAATAATTCGATTCTTGATAAACAAAAGGGCGCTCAAAGCGCCCTTTTTTTGCTCGTGATTTTATGAGTAAATTAGACTAAGTCTAGATTAGTCTTCCCAGAATACTGATTTAGGATCTTTGTCCACTTCACGCATAATAGCTGTAAGATCATGGCTTTGTGCTAGATAAGGGTAGGGCAACCAATTCTCTTCTTTCAATTCGTCAGCCATAAATAGCAGCCATGTACTGTGTTCATCGTTCCATTGCACTTTAGCCACAGGCAACATGTAGTCACAATGGGCTGAATCCAGCAAAAAGTGCTGTTTAATGAACACGACTCCGTTATCCGTCACTTCATAACTCGCTTTACCTAACTCGGCAGGCAAGCTTTTATTACGCTGTTCACAAATGACTTGTGCGCGGCTCTCTACTTGTTTTTGCAGCAAACTGACCAGTCCCATACCGGCTCCATTATTTTCGCTAACCTATTCATAGTATGTACAAGAATATGAAGAGTCTGCATAGGTTTTCACAAAAATGTCATCTAATCGAAATATGATAGCGCCAGTTAACTTATCCGCATCAGATTGGAGATTATTATGATTCGTGTTGCGCTGGCGGCAATATTGTCCTCTTCCTTACTCACTTTTCCTGCGCTAGCGAGTGAAGTCAATGTGTCTGGTTCAACGTCCGTGGCACGCGTCATGGACGTTTTGGCAGAAGATTTCAACACCACTCACCCTGATACTTATATTGCTGTTCAAGGCATCGGCTCTTCAGCAGGTATCACTTTGCTTAAAAAGGGCGTGGCTGACATCGGCATGAGTTCAAGGTACCTAACTGAGAGCGAGCAGGATGAAACGCTTACGGTGACTCCATTGGCGTTTGATGGTTTGGCGGTTGTCGTGAACAAGTCGAACCCGGTTCAGAACGTAAGTCGTGAGCAGTTGTTTGATATCTATAAAGGCAAAATCACAAACTGGAAAGAGGTTGGTGGTGCCGATCAGAAAATTGCCGTGGTAACGCGTGAAGCGTCTTCAGGCTCACGTTACAGCTTTGAGAGCCTGCTGGGTTTGACTAAGATCGTCAACGGCCGTCAGGTCTCTGATATCAACCCAGACAACTTAGTGGTCAATAGCAACAGCATGGTGAAGACCATTGTGAACCACAATAAGCAGGCAATTGGATTCATTTCGACTGGTTCTGTTGATAGCTCAATCAAGGCGATTCAATTTGAAGGCGTTGAAGCGAGCAGCCAGACGATTGCTAACCGCAAGTATGAGCTTTCCCGTCCGTTTCTTGTGTTATACAAAAAAGCAAACTTAGGTAAAGATGCCCAGTCGTTTATCCAATACTTGAAAGGTAAAGAAGCCAAAGCACTGATTAGCGAGTACGGCTACACACCAATCAGTAAGTAATAGATACAAAAAAGGAGAGCTTCGGCTCTCCTTTTTTAAACTGCCAGTCTTTAAAAGTGCAATTGAATTACGGATACCACCACGGCGCCAGGGCGACGAACCCCTTCGATCTCGACTTTAATCTCGCGCTCTATTTCTAAGCCTTTGCGAATTGGCGTGATTTTCGATAGTCGGCTTACCGCACGAACTCGGCTATTGGCTTTAACTGGATACGGGAAACGAACCTGATTAAGACCAATATTCACCACCATCTTTGCAGTTGGGAATAATGAGTGGTCTGGGTCTACACTGTCAGTTAATTTTGGCAGCATTGCCAGAGTCAAAAAGCCATGCGCGATGGTCGTTTTGAATGGAGACTCGCTTTCAGCACGCTCAGGATCGGTGTGGATCCACTGCATATCTTCCGTCACCTGACCAAACTGGTTAATGCGCTCCTGAGACATGTCGAGCCAGTCACCTGTATGAATAACTTCACCAAGTTTGTCTTGCAGTTCGTCAAACAGTTTTTGTGCTTCTGGCTTCAACTCAATAGGCTTTGGCTCAGCTTTAGGTGACACGGCAGGTGCCTGCACTTCATCGTTGACTGCTGGACGTTGCAGATCTCTGAGGCGAGTAAACAGGTGGCGGTTGTTTGTCTTGTGTAAAAACTCACCCCAATATTCACGTACAGCAGGAGAAACCCATTGCATGAGCTCTGAGTGCTGCTTATCACCACGATGTTTAAATAGGTCTGCGACTTTCATATAAACCTCAGAAATCTTATATTGATAAAGGTCAACTCGTTAATTTTGAAATACTTCACAATTATGTGCAATGACTTTCGGGCGTACATGTGTTATCTCAAAGCACTATTTCTTATATAAATCAAAGGTTTTCTAATAAAACATTATTTTATTAGAAAATGCAGTTTAGAGTATTTACACAGTAAACTTGCCTTCTTTTTGTCGTCTTTGTCCAAAAAACCAGATGGTTAGTTTGTCGTCACTTAAACAGATAACTGCAAATTAATCCTTTACAAAACTCATGCCAATACCTAGTATACGTCCCGCAACGGAGAGATGGCTGAGTGGTTGAAAGCACCGGTCTTGAAAACCGGCATACGTTAATAGCGTATCTAGGGTTCAAATCCCTATCTCTCCGCCACTTTCGATAAAAAACCGCTGTTTATACAGCGGTTTTTTCGTATCTGGTCTATTAGTCTGAACTTAGCTCATCTGAATTCATAGGGTGAGACTAGCCCTTTATCCTTCCGCTTTTTTATGCATTTTTCTCTGGGCTCTTTTGCCGCGCGGCAACACTTGCGTCAAAGTTGGCAACTCGATCTGTGAATGCCGCTGACATGCTTTTGGGAATAGAAGTGGCTAACGGTAGATTGGCTTTCATTGGGTCAACGGCACGGTTTCTCACCAGTACTTCAAAGTGAAGGTGTGGCCCCGTCAGACGACCTGTTGCTCCGGAGAGGGCGATCTTCTGTCCTCTCTTCACGTGTTGTCCTTTTTTAACCAGAAAACGGCTGAGATGTAGGTAACGGGTTTTGTATACGCTGTTATGCTCGATAACCAGATATTTGCCTGCGTAAGGGTGGTTTCGTACAGCAATCACTTTTCCATCTCCCGTAGAGTAGATAGGAGTGCCGACCGGCGTTGCGAAATCGGTGCCGTTATGAGGTGAAATTCTGCCTGTGACCGGGTGCCTCCTTTTAGGGTTAAAAGGCGAAGTGATACGGCGATAGGCTTTGGTTATCGGGTATCGATCAAAGGCTTGTTCTAAGCTATTACCTTCTCTGTCATAAAAGCGTCCATCGTCAGCGAGAAAAGCGGCTATTTCGTGACTTCGCATCGACAAGGAAATCCCCTCAATTTCGGCATTCCCAGTTTTATGATCATCGAGGTACTGTTCTTTAATTAGAATGTTGAACGAATCACCCGCGCGCAGATCACGAGCGAAATTTACCTTGTCCCTTAACACTCGTGTGATGTTTGCGATTTGCGTTGTGCTTAATCCTAGGCGATGCGCCGCCACAGAGAAGCTGCCATTGACCTCACCAGAGTAGAGCTTTGAACGCCAGCTACCGGGCTGTTCATCAAAACGATAGCTAAATTGCCCACTGTCGTCTTTTTCGTAAATTGCTTGCTCTACCAAACTCTCATGGAAGATCAGTGCGTTGAGTTTGCGTGTTTCATTATCAATAACGAACTCTAAATGATCGCCGGGTTTGATCGTATCCAGCTTAAGTGAAACCAGATCGGCTTCTAGAATGTGTTGTAGCGTCTGATAAGGCAGATGCCAAGCTGAGAAAATTGAACTTAATGTGTCACCTACTTTCACGATGTAGTGGACTTTCATCGGTTGAAACTTTGGAGTCACCGCATCGGGAAGAGATTGGTAGGGGACTATGGGGATTTTAACTTCAGGTGAGGGTGTTTCTTTGGTTGTTTCAACTTGAATGAATGCAGCGATGGAAAAACAAGTGACAGCGATGAGTGCTAGTAGAGAGCGTTTTGAAAGCATAGCAGGTGTTATCTATGAAATTATCAAAATGTTATAACATAACATTTTGAGTGTGTGTAGTGTTGTTGTGTCAATGTCAGTGAGCCGTATTGATTAAGGTGACGGCCTAAGTTGGGCAGTATTACAGAAATTGCTTACGAAATGCTGAAGGCGTTATGCCTTTCATGGTTTTAAACTGGCGATTGAAGTTAGAAAGATTCTGAAAACCTGTCAGTTCGGCAATTAGCGCGATTGGCTTTGCAGAACTTGCGAGCAACTCACACGCTTTGCCTATTCGATACTGCTTCAAATGTTCGGAAAAACTCACCCCAAAATGCTTTTCATACATGCGATACAAAGAGCTCTCACTCATATGAAGAAGTTGGCAAAGATCGGAAACCTTAATAGGGCGGGCGTAGTGCTCCTCTATATAGAACCTAGCTTGCTGAATTCTTTGATAGGACTCTTTATCATCTTCAAAGCGGTGTAAATGGTAGGGAGTCGCTGATAAGGTTTGCCGAGTTTGATCTTCCACTAGGAGCAAAACAATCTCCATGACTCTGACGGCCTGTATTGGCAGGGATTGTTGCTCTAAGTCTCGAGTAATGACGTTGACTCTCTGGGCGGTTTCCTTACTAAACCTGACTCCGTAGGCGGCTTCTGCCAATATGCGTTTAAAGTGATGGGCTTCTGGAATCAGGTCTTGCAGTTTCTCTAGCCATTGGTGTTTAAACCAGATGACAACGGTGTGATGTGTGCCTTGTTCCTCTCGTGATAAACGACCACTCAGCATGTGCGGTAATCCAGGCCCGTATAACAGCAGTGTGTTGTGATCGATCTTACCCACTGCATCACCCGCAAAGTAATTACCTTCAAAGGCGTCGTGCGGATCTAGGTAGAGCACCAGTTCATATTCAGAATGGTAGTGCCAGGCACAGGCATACTCTTGCTTGATAACATCGCAACAATAGTGTTTGACCAACCAGTTAAAGCTAGGGTGATTGCTGATGTTTTCTATAAACGGTTTCAATTCGAAGTTCTCCCCTGACACCTTACTAGGCTAATGAAACTGCGCGAAAACTGTCAATGAAAATACATCTATTGGTGGAAAAGTATCAGATGTAGGTCGAATACTATTAATTTAGCCGTACGATACTATTTAAAATTAAGCGGTTTTCTAAAGTGAATCTCTATCTCCAGATAGCATAAAGAGCAGAATATGCATAAAGACAGAACCGCGATACTTTTTATTATCACAGCCTTCATTTCTGGGCTTTGTGGTGCCTTTTTTTACCCGCTTTCGAGCCTGTTTATAGTGGAAGCTTTAGGGGCTTCTCCAATGATGCTGTCTGCTTACATGGTGACAGCGGTTGTTAGCTCAGTGATTGTCTCGCAGGTCATAGCCCGCTACTCCGATCAGGGGTGGCAAAGAAAGCGAATACTGATTGTGTCGTTGAGCTGCTATTTGGTGACCGTGGTGAGCTTTATCTTTATTCGCGAATTTTGGTTGGCGATAGTGGTTGTGACGCTGTTTGGCAGTGTCAGTGGTGCTTCTTTTGGTCAATTGTTTGCGCTAGGCAGAGAGTATGGCGACAGTCGGTTTGAAGATAGCACCAGCTTTTTGTCGATAATGCGGGCAGGGATTGCGATTGCTTGGGTATTTGGCCCTCCGTTGGCGTTTATCCTTAAAGCACAGTTTGGTTTCAATGCTTCTTTTGCTGCGTCTGCCTTTATTGTCTGTACAGCGATTGTCGTTATTGCATGCTACCTGCCAGATAGTGTTGTAAAGCCTGATATCGAAGAAAAAGATAAAGTGACAGCTCCTAGTTCAATAAACTTTCTGATTGTGTTGTATGCCTTTGTTGTGGTGTTCGCCTTTGCGGCAAACAACTTATACATCGTCAGTATGCCGCTCTATTTGTCTCAGGAGTTAAAAGTGGAAGCAAACTGGCTTGGAGTGCTGTTTGGAGTGGCAGCGTTGTGCGAGATCCCAGTCATGTTCTACGCCGGAAAGCTGGCTGCTAGGTTCGGTACCGTACGTGTTATGTCGGTCGGTTTGGTGAGTGGTTGTTTGTTCTTTGTGACCATGTTGATCGCAACAGACAAAGCCATGCTGATTGCTGCCCAGATCTTCAATGGCATTTTCATTGGCAGTTGTGCTACGTTGGGAATGGTTGCGCTACAGGACATGATGCGTGACAGGTTGGGAACTGCATCAACGCTGTTTTCAAATTTACTCAACGTTAGTATGTTAGCCGCCAGTTTAGCCGTTGGCATTGTTGGAGAGCTCTTCAGTTACTACAGTGCTTTTTATGTCTGCTTGTTCGCGATAGTGCTAGCCTATCTGCTGCTATCTCTATTCTCTTACAAGTTAAACAAAAAGCAACGCCAAGCCCTGTGTCCAGCGTCCGCTTAATCAACCAATGAAAAGGAGCGCTTTATGCGCTCCTTACTTTTATGCTGCTGGGTAAACCATGGGGAAATCCAGTGATGGATGTTTGTCTACCAAAGACTTATAGCCGTAGACGGATTCAATCATTTCGGATGTCAGAGCTTCCCAAGGTGTTGCGTCACACACCAGCCCTCCGTCGTGCAGTACCACAAGGCGATCAGAATATTGAGCAGCCAAATTGAGGTCATGCAAGACCACGACTACGGCGGTGTTCTGCTCGTCTGCGAGTTGGCGAGCAATTTTCAGCGTATTGTGTTGATGGGCTAGATCCAGTGCAGATGTCGGCTCATCGAGCATCAAAATTTTCTCGTCGCCTGAGTGAGATAATTGCACTAATACGCGTGCGAGGTGCAGGCGTTGTTTTTCGCCACCAGATAAAGAAGGGTAGAGCCGCTCGGCAAGGTGCCCAACATCCGTCATCTCCATGTATTGTTTTGCTAGCGTTTGAGTCTCTTTGTTAGGCAGGTTAAGTGGAATGGCGCCTAGCTCAACCACCTCATGCGCCAGAAACGGGAAGCTCAAGGTGCTGTGTTGAGGCAGCATTCCAAGATGTTTGGCTAGTGTGCCTGCTTGCCACTCTTCTCGATGCTTACCAAAATACTGAATGTTATTGTTGGATGGGATTTCACCACAGAGCAATTTGAGCAACGTACTCTTTCCTGCTCCATTGGGGCCAAGTAACGCAGTCACTTCTCCTGCTTTAATCTTGATATCCACATCATCCAAAACTTTGCGTTTTCCAAAACGCATTGAGATACCTTCACCGGACAGTACAACTTTTCCCATTACAAGATCTTCCCTTTTTGTTTGAACAGCAGATAGATAAAGAATGGCGCGCCAATGATAGCGGTGACGATACCTACAGGGAGTTCAGCGGGCGCAAAAGCAACACGAGAGAACATATCAGCGAAGGTGAGGAGCAATGCGCCCATCAACGCAGAAATTGGTAGTAGTGTACGGTGGTCAGGGCCAGACAGCATCCGACCTAAATGCGGAATAACCAAACCAATGAAACCGATCATGCCAGATACGCTGACTGTCACGCCGACACCAATGGCAGTAAGCAGTATGAGTTGGCGTTTGAGCTTCTGTACGGGGATACCAAGGTGGCTGGCCTCCGCCTCACCGAGTAATAAGGCGTTGAGAGGCATGGCTTTACGCATAAAAATAACCATCAGTATCAATAGAGTGACGGCACAAAGCGTAATGCTGGTCCAGTTAGCACCAGCCAGAGAGCCCATTTGCCACAGCGATAAGTCCCGAAGCATCTGATCATTGGCGACAAAACTCATAAAGCCGATACCTGCGCCAGACAAAGCACTGATCGCTACGCCTGCTAGGAGCATAATGGTTACTGACGTCCCCATTTTGCTGGTCCCGAGCTTATACACCATGACGGTTGTCAGAGCGCCACCAAAGAAAGCGAAAAGAGGTACGGCGGCAAAGTTCATTAATTGAGGATAATCAATACTGAATTTTGCAAACATCACGATCGCGAAAGCGGCACCCAAAGAAGCACCGGCAGAAACACCAATGATGCCCGGCTCTGCGAGTGGGTTACGAAACAGCCCTTGCATCACTGTGCCGCAAATCGCCAATATGGCACCAACCAGCATGCAAAGCACGGTTCTAGGGAAGCGAATCTCGTGAATGACCATGTTGATGTGAGGCGCGAGATCGTTAGAGCGAATAATCAGACTGTATACGCTGTCCATAAAACTGATGTTCATGGGACCGACGGTCACAGAGGTTAACGCTGTCAGCGCCAGTATGGAGCCGAACAGCGTTAAAATTGCGGATAGAGGAATACGACGTAACAACATAAATACGGGCGTTTATTCTACGGTAGTCAGGATCTGGCTTAGGCGCTCAGCTTCAGAAAGACTCTTCAGACCAAGGCCGCCGACAAGTGCATGACCGTCAACAGTAATAATGTTCTTTGATTGACCAGCAGGTGTGGCCGCCAATAGTGGCATTTTAGCCAGAATGGCATCAGCGCCCCCCATCTTCTCATAGCTACGACCGCTAACCAGGATGACATCAGGTTGCATTTCTACCATGGCTTCGGTAGACAGTGGCTTGTATGAATCCAGCTTACTTGCCGCTGGGTTAATGCCTCCCGCCAGCTCGATGATCGCGTTTGGCGTTGTGCTTGCTCCCGCTACATTGGCCGGGCGTCCTTCATGAATCAGCAGAAACAGGACTTTTTTGGCTTCTTTGGTTTTAGCTTTGTTTTTCTCAAGGCTCGAAATCTGCTGGTTTACTTCCGCTTTGAGTGCTTCAGCGTTCTTCTGGCTATCGGTTAGCGCCGCGATTTCATCAATGCGTTCCAGCAAGCCTTCAGGAGTCGGTAGGGTATTGACGATATCGACTTCAACACCCGCTGTTTTTAGTTGGCTCAGGCTCGTTTCTGGCCCCATTTCATCGGAACCAATCAATCGTGTTGGGTTGAGTGCCATCAAGCCCTCAGAGGATAAACGGCGATGGTAACCAATCTTTGGAAGCTTTAGATCTTGTGGCAGTTCGCTGGTGACATCTACGGCAACCAGCTGGTTTTGCTGCTCTAAGGCGAGGATAAGTTCTGTCACCGCACTACCCGCACTAATGATACGTTCATTCGCCATTGCTGTTGCAGCAACTGCAGAAAGGGATAGGGCGGCAATTCCTTTGATCAATGTTTTCTTAAGCATAATAGACTCTATTGTTTTAATTCTTCCGTAAGTAGTTGTGTCGCCTGGATACTGTTTTCTTGTAAGAAGGCGAGTAGCTTGACGAGGTATTGCACGTCAGCGGTTTTCTCTGCACCAATCACTATCGGATGATTGTTTGATTTATGCTCTTCCAGCAGAGCAAGTTTGAAGTTTTCCCAATCAATGTATTCTTTGCCATTGATTGCCCAGTAGGGCTCATTTTCGAGAATATTGACGGTAATAGACTTAGTATCCACTTCCGCGACCGCTTGTGAGTCAGTCGTTGGAAGATCGACTTCCAGTGAATCGAGCTTGACGGCTGCGGTGAGCATCAGGAACACCATGACGATAAAAATAATATCCAGTAGAGGAGTGAGATCAGGAGTTAGACCGAAGTTACTCTTCTCTTGTGATACTTTAATCATGATGACGCCTCGGTCACTGGTATTGGGGCTTTCGCTGATACCTGAGGTGAAACGTGTTGGAGACTGATGCCTTCCAACCACAAGTTAACGTAGTTGAGTGTGTGTTCTAGCTTCGCCATGACTTTATCCGCCCACAGGCCAAGCAACTGAGCGCCAGCAATGGCAGGTAGGGCGATCAGCAGGCCAGCAGCGGTTGTGCGCATTGCCAAACCAAGACCATCAGCGAGATCGTTGGGCGTGATATTGCCTGTTGATGCGGCAACACCTTTGAACATTTCAATAAGGCCAAGTACCGTCCCGAGCAGACCAATCAATGGGCTGATCACACCGATGAGAGTCAGCAAACGAAGACCGGAATTGAGTTGATGACGCTTTTCTTGAAGCCACATACCCGCGGCATCTTCACGCAAAACTTTGGAAAACGAATGGTGGGCTAACAGCATCGCTACGCCTTTATATAGCAGTGGGCGGCGTGGAGAGAGTTTCTCTGCTAGGGCTTCTAGTTGCTGCTTGTCGGAAGGGGAAATTTGGTTGAGCTCATTGCGGATAGCGCGCTTACCCACGCCCAAACTGATCATGACTTGAAACAAACGTTCGGTGATGATCATAACGGTTAATGCTGAACAAATGATCAGTGGCCATGTCATCAGGCCAAGCTGTTCTTGTAATTGATGTAGTTGTTCCATTGTTAATCCAATTTAAAGCGAACGGGTAATCTGACGCGGTGGGCCATTTTTTGTCCGTTAACGATGTGCGGGGAAAATTTCCACTTTTTGATGGCTTTCAGAGCAGAGTTATCCAAGATGGTTGCTCCGGAAGAAGAAATTAAGATTTGTCTGACCTGATCACCGTTCTCATCCAGCCAGACTTCATACATAGCTACGCCTTCAAGCTTTCTTTTCTGTGCGAGTCGTGGATAGACAGGTCGAGTCGGTTTAGATAAGAAGCTAGGTCTGTTTACCAGTACCGGTTCTTGGCTAACGCCTTGGTTTACCTCAGCAGGTTGAGGTTTCGTTTGTTCCACAACCTCTTTTTTCTTTTCTGGCTTCTCTACAGTTTTTTTAGCAACAGGCTGATCTTGTGGTTTCTTTTGCGTTGTTTTTTTAACGGGTCTGTCAGTCTTTTTCTCAACCACCTTTTTTTGTTGTTTAGGTGCCTCTTTCTTTACTACCGGCTTCTCTTTCACCACCGGCTTTTTCACTGGCGGTTCGACTTTCGCCGGCTCAACTGGTTTAGGAGGCTCAGGTGCTTCTACGGGTTGTTCAGCGACAGGCTCCGGTTCTGCTGGTGGTTGTGGAGTGGGTACGGCTTTGAAATTGATAGAGACCGTGGAAGATTGTGCACCAGCAGGCATCGCATGAAGCTTTGGCTCATCAGCGACAAAGAGAATTGCGGTATGAAGAGCAAGGGAAACACCTCCTGCTATCGCATATCTTTTTAGGTTCACTACCAGCCTCACGAATGAATCATTTTTTACAACATGGAATGAGATTATTACTTACAATCGAAATAAGATCAATTATCAATTGCATTATCATTTGCGTCATTTTATGATCGTTCGCAGTTTTGAAAGATTTAGCGCGAGCCCTTGTGGAATAAGCGTTAAGAGATGTTATGTGATGTTAGATATTGATAAATTTGATGAATCTATTTTGGGAGAGGATACGCCTGATCCGTTGCGATTTGCGTTCCCCAAAAAGCATTCTGCTCATGCGGGCGGTATGGCATCTCCCATCATGCCTGAGCAAAAAGTGCCACTTCTCAACACCTTGTATGAACAACAAGGTCAACGTAACAAAAAGCGTTGCCTATACATTCATATTCCTTTCTGCCGGGTCCGATGTACTTTCTGCAATTTCTTCCAAAATGCTGCGAGCCGAAAACTGGTCGATGACTACTTCGAAGCACTGATTAATGAAATCAAACTGAAGAGCGCTTTGCCTTGGACACAGACCGGTGTTTTCCATGCGGTTTATATTGGTGGTGGAACACCGACCGATCTCTCGGCTGAGCAAGTGGAACGTCTGGGTAAAGCCATTCGTCAGTACTTCCCGCTGGCTACAGATTGTGAGATCACCTTAGAAGGGCGAATCAATCGATTCAGCGACGAAATGTTTGAAAGAGCTCTGGAAGGCGGCTTTAACCGTTTCTCCTTTGGTATTCAGAGTTTTGATACCAAAGTCCGCCGTAGCGCAAAACGTCTGGATGATCGTGAAGTCGTCTTGGAGCGTGTCGCGCAGCTCTCTGCCACCGAAGAGGCGCCAATCATTCTCGACCTTCTATATGGTCTTCCGTATCAGACGCTAGATGTGTTTGAGCAGGACTTGAATGATTTCATGTCGACAGGCGCTCACGGGTTAGATCTCTATCAGCTTGTGGTCGGTGGAACCGCGCCGATGCTGAATTTGGTTGAAAAAGGCAAGATGCCACCACCAGCAACGACACCAGATAAAGCATCAATGTATGAACTTGGCGTCGCTTTTATGGACAAACATTACATGCGCCAGCTAAGTGTTAATCACTGGGCAAGAGACAATCGAGAGCGCAGCCAGTACAACAGCCTCGCTAAGACATACGCTGAAGTATTACCTATCGGTTGTGGCGCTGGTGGCAACATTGGTGGCTATGGAATAATGAACCACCGTACATTAGAAACTTACATGAACGCGATGAAGTCTGGTGAGTCAGTCGTCGCGATGATGACCAAGCAACATGCGCTGGAACCTTTGTTTGCTGCCATTAAATCTGGTTTCGACAAAGGTGTCGTTAGCCGTCATCAACTACCTTTGTTAGCAGGTGAAGATACGTTTGATTTCTTTATGCCGCTGTTTGAAGTATGGCAGAACAAAGGCTTAGCCCGTATTGAAGGGGATTACCTAGCGTTGACTTTAGCTGGCAGCTTCTGGGCAGTCAGTCTGGCGCAAGCCTGCATTCAAGTATTGCAAAAAACACATTCTGAAGTAACCGCGTCACACAAAGTGGCACTCTAAGTGGAATTATTATGGAAGCACTAAAACAACAAGTCGCTCAACTGATCGAGCAAGAACCGACACTTCTACCCGCTGCAATTGCAGAGCGTTTAGAGGTGTCTGAATTCGAAGCGGTAGCGGCTCTACCAGAAGAGATGATTGCTTTGGCTCCGGGAGAGCAGGCTCAGTCTGTCTTAGAAAACCTGGTCGGTTTTGGCCCAGTGACAACCATTGTTCATTCGTTCGGTTCAATTTTTGAAGTGAAGGCCCCATTCCCGAAAGGCAAGGTTGCTAGAGGCTACTACAACCTGATGGGTAAAGAAGGTGAGCTTCATGGTCACCTTAAGTTAGACAACGTGAAAAATATCGCGTTAGTTAGCAAACCGTTCATGGGACGTGAGAGTCACTACTTTGGTTTCTTCTGTGAACAAGGGAATAACATTTTTAAAATCTATCTAGGACGCAACGAAAAGCGTGAGTTGATCGCTGAACAGGTAGAAACATTCAAGCAGTGGCAGCAAGAGCTACGCAAATAAATAGGAGCTTCGGCATGGCAGATTATGCCGGAAGCCAACATTATTAGAAATAAAAAGTATTGAAAAGTCAGGAGTTCAAAATGGATCCACAAGTAAAACAAGAGCGTCTTCAAGGTCGTCTTGGTCCGGAAATCAAAGAGTTTCGCCAAGAGCGCCGCACGCTTCAGCTAGCCACCGTTGATGCTGATGGTCAACCGAACGTGAGCTACGCGCCATTTGTTCAAAACCAAGAAGGTTATTTCGTTCTGATCTCAGAAATTGCGCGCCACGCTCGCAACCTTCAGGTTAACCCAAATGTTTCTATCATGATGATCGAAGACGAAGATACGTCAAAGCAGCTGTTTGCGCGTAAGCGTCTGACATTTGATGCGGTAGCCAGTGTCGTTGAGCGTGAGTCTGAACAATGGCAACAAATTGTGACCCAGATGAAAGAACGCTTCGGTGAAATCATTGATGGTCTGAGCCAACTGCAAGACTTTGTTCTTTTCAACCTGAAAGCGGAGAAAGGTCTGTTTGTAAAAGGTTTTGGTCAGGCTTATCAGGTATCAGGTGATGATCTGGTTGATTTTGTCCACCTTGAAGAAGGTCATAAGCAGGTAGAAAACGCTTAAGCTGTCCAATTAAGTCGAAAACTGTCTGATAAGGGAGCTATACTGGCTCCCTTTGTTGTATCTGAAAGGGAAAAGCGTGAAACCTGTAAGCAAGGATCATGGGGAAATTTGTTATCCCTTTATTTATGAAGACAGCCCAGTGTGTGACTTTGAGATTGCGGCAGATGAGCTGTGTACAAGGATTGGTCTGGTCCTGACGATGGATCTGGATGACTATAGCCGAGATGTACTGCAACGAGTCCAGCCTTATGTTTATCACTTGAATGGTTCGGTGCGCGGAAAACTGGCAATTTTTGAGGATAACCTGCAGGAGCTTTATCATGATTACAATACACTGCGTGAAAAGCTAGACGGAGGTTTTAAAGGCTTTGTATTGCCCGGAGGGCATCCTATTTCAGCAGAGTTGCATTTGTGCAGGACACAAGCGAAGAAAGTTGTGCGTGCTCTTGTGGCGATCGAACATGCGGGTAAAAAATCGCCTGATCCTATTTTGTTTCGATATGCTAATTTGCTAGCGAATGTCATGTATACGTTGGCTTCTTATACTAACCGCATGCAACAAGTCGTTGAAACGGAATTCGTTAGCAAAAGTTATCCAATGCCAAAATAGTATGGGGTAACGGAAATGAAAACGCCCGGCATTGAGCCGGGCGTTGTTTTAATCGGTTGATGATTATGCTTCGAAATCAACACCTGCTTCTTTGTACAGGCGGCGACAAGCTTTACCATCACTGTGGAACAAGTGACAACGGTGTGCTGGAATGCCTACCATCAGTTTGTCTCCAGCTTCTACCGCTAGCGTATCTGGTTGGCGATAGATCATATCCGCGTCAGCTGCATCAATGTGCATGTACACCTGAGTTTCGTTACCCAACTTCTCTACGATGTTGACTTCACCTTCAATGGCAGCGTCACCTTGATCAGCTGGAAGCAAGTGTTCTGGGCGAACACCCAGTGACATACGCTCGCCACGTGTTACCGTGCGGCCATCAACCGGAATCCAGAAAGTGGTTCCGTTAGCCAGTTGAACCATGACTCGATCGTCTTCTACAGCTTCAATGAAGACACTCATGAAGTTCATCTTAGGTGAGCCGATGAAACCAGCCACAAAGCGGTTTTGAGGGTAATGGTATAGCTCAAGTGGTTTACCAACCTGAGCAACATAGCCTGCGTCCAATACCACGATCTTATCAGCCATAGTCATAGCTTCTACCTGATCGTGAGTTACATAAATCATGGTACAACCTAGTTTTCGCTGAAGCTTAGTAATCTCAGAACGCATCTGAACACGTAAAGCTGCATCTAGGTTTGATAGTGGTTCATCAAGAAGGAAAACATTAGGTTGAGAAACCAGAGTACGACCAATAGCTACACGCTGACGCTGACCACCTGAAAGGGCTTTTGGTTGACGATCTAGCAGGTGACTAAGTTGAAGAATTTCCGCTGCGTGTTCAACGCGCTTGTCGATTTCACCTTTGTCGGCTTTCGCCAGCTTGAGGCCAAACGACATGTTGTCGTATAAGTTCAGGTGTGGGTATAACGCGTAAGACTGGAATACCATACCTACGCCGCGCTGAGAAGGTTCAACTTCATTCATGCGCTCTTCACCAATGTAAAGATCACCTGAAGTAATGTCTTCTAGACCAGCAATACAACGTAGCAGAGTTGATTTACCACAGCCTGATGGACCGACGAAGACAACAAACTCGCCTTCTTGAATGTCCAGATCAACGTTCTTTGAGATTAAAACGTCGCCATAAGCTTTACATACATTTTTTAACGTGACACTCGCCATCTAGCTCGCCCTCGATCAATATTTTTATTTTACTGCCCATCATTATATGAATTATCGCGCGAGCAGTAAGTGTAGGAATTCGGTAAGGTGAATTGAAGTGTAAGAAAATAAGGGTGATGGATTCAATCGCATCACCCGTCAAAGCCAAAATAAAGTTCGCTTCCCCCGTATGAAAGTAACTGTCTCCCCCGTTGAATCCAAACTGGTAATGACACCAGAATCACTACGAACATCTACTTCATAACAGCGAACCCCACGGCATTGCAAACCAGCTTTAGTTTGATTGCAAAGCAATCATAAACACACTGGAAAGGGTTCTTACCATCCACTCTTGGATGACTGTAGTTTGGCTTTCTTGGACTGTTACTGCATCCTCCTGATGATTTTTTTTAAAGGGGTAGTAGGCGGGGAGTAGGGAGAGGAGGGCTGATCGCACGGAGTTAGATCGAGTTCAAAGAAATCTGGGGTTTGATAGTGAAATCGATCACGTTAAGCGTCATTTTTGTGATTATTGTCGCCTTCGTCGAAGGATGACGATCACGAAAATAGGCCATAATACCGAGGGCGTAGGGAGTAGGAGGATGAGCTAATTGACAGTTTAGCTAAAAATGTATGTCGAAATACGGTGAAACCTCTGAACGGTGGAACCCTACAACACAAATATAAAAAGGATATGATCATGAAAAACGCCCTAAGCACAGTGGCACTAGGTACCCTAGTTGCTCTTGGCTCATTTGGTGCAAATGCTGCTATCGAAGAAGGTCAATTAACTATCTGGATCAACGGCGATAAAGGTTACAACGGACTTGCTGAAGTAGGAAAACAGTTTGAAGAAGAAACGGGGATCAAAGTAACAGTTGCTCACCCAGACGCACTTCAAGACAAGTTCCCTCAAACTGCAGCGACCGGTGATGGTCCTGATATTGTGTTCTGGGCTCACGACCGTTTTGGTGGTTACGCTGAAGCAGGTCTTCTAAGTGAAATTAAACCGTCTAAAGAAGTGAAAGAAGGCATCGTAGACTTCGCGTGGGATGCGGTTAAATACAACGGCAAAATCATCGGTTACCCAGTTGCGGTTGAATCTCTGTCTCTTATCTACAACAAAGACCTAGTGCCAAACCCACCTAAGAGTTGGGAAGAAGTTGAAGCACTCGACACTAAGCTGAAGAAAGAAGGCAAGTCTGCCATCATGTGGAACCTGAAAGAACCATACTTCACATGGCCACTAATGGCGGCTGATGGTGGTTACGCGTTCAAATACGGCGCAGAAGGCTACGACATCAAAGACGCGGGTATCGCGAACGATGGCGTAAAAGACGCTATGAACTTTGTAAAAGGTCTGGTAGACAAAGGCGTGATCTCTTCTGATATGGATTACTCTGTTTCTGAGTCTGCGTTTAACCAGGGCAACACAGCGATGACCATCAACGGCCCATGGGCTTGGGGCAACATCGAGAAATCTGGTATCAACTACGGTGTAACGACGCTACCTAAGTTTAACGGTCAGTCTTCTAAGCCATTCGTTGGTGTACTAACGGCGGGTATCAGTACAGCTTCTCCAAACAAAGATCTAGCGGTTGAGTTCATCGAAAACTACCTACTGACTAACGACGGTCTACGTAAAGTTAACAATGACAAGCCACTAGGTGCGGTAGCGCTTAACTCTTTCCAACGTGAGCTAGATGCAGACAAGCGTATTGCAGCGACAATGGACAACGCGATGAATGGCGAAATCATGCCAAACATCCCACAAATGAACGCGTTCTGGGGCAGTGCTAAGAACGCCATCATCAACATCGTTGATGGTCGTCAGTCTGTAGATGCAGCACTGGCTGACGCAGAAAAACAAATGACAAAATAATTGTCGACCTTTTTAAGGAGGGGGTAACCCCTCCTTCATTTCTTTGTTTTATTATCGCTAGCAGGTTCTTTTATGCAGTCAGTTCAAGGTACAGATGCTATGACATCACCAACAACGAGCTTGCCTTCAAGTAAAAATGTATTCATAAAGTGGGCGCTTCTTGGCTCAGTCGGTATTCTTAATGGCTACGCGACGATTCTAATGTATTCACGTGGTGAGATTGCGTTCGCACTTCTTACCCTTATCGTAACCGCACTTGCCCTTTATATCTTTGGTAGTAAAAAGACTTACGCACATCGCTACATTTACCCGGGCATCGCAGGCATGATTTTATTCATCCTGTTCCCGCTGGCGTACACCGTTGGTCTTGCCTTCACTAACTACAGTGCGAAAAACCAGCTTTCTTTTGAACGTGCTCAGTCTGTTTTGCTTGATCGTACTTATCAAAGTGGTGATAGCTACCCGTTCTCTCTTATCAAGACAGAGAATGGCCACCGTATCTCTGTGAAAAAAGGTGATCAGCTATTCGCAACAGAAGAATTCAACCTCGCTACGTTATCAGGTGATATGTCGTTGACTCCTGTCGAGCAAGTTGAAGGTGAAAAAGAGAAAATTAAAGCCATCATCAAGAACAAATCTGTTCTTGGCGCTGTAGACCTGCACTTGCCGTCAGGTGAAGACATTCGTATGAGCGGTTTGCGCAAGTTTGCGGCAGTTGTCCCACTTTACACTTTGCAAGCGGATGGGGAGACGCTCTACAACAATGAAACGCAAGAGAACCTACGCCCTAACAATGAAGTCGGCTTTTACCAACCAGTTGATGAAAATGGCCAATTTGTAGGCTCAACCGTCTCACCAGGTTTCATTGTAACGATTGGTACTGATAACTTTGAGCGTGTCTGGAAAGATGACGGCATCAAAGAACCCTTTATTAGTATCTTCATCTGGACGATTGTATTCTCGGCAGTCAGTGTCGCTCTGACTGTTCTGATTGGTTTGGTTCTGGCAAGTGTTGTTCAATGGGAAGAGCTGAAAGGGCGAGCGATTTATCGCGTATTGTTGATACTGCCTTACGCTGTTCCTGCCTTTATCTCGATTCTTATCTTCAAAGGTTTGTTCAACCAGAGCTTTGGTGAAGTGAACATGGTCTTGGAGGCGATGTTTGGCATCAGCCCAACGTGGTTCTCTGACCCGTTCTTGGCGAAACTGATGATCATCATCGTGAACACGTGGTTAGGCTTCCCTTACATGATGATTCTGTGTATGGGCCTACTTAAAGCGATTCCAGAAGATTTGTATGAAGCATCGGCGATTGATGGAGCGAACTTTATCGACAACTTCCGTCGCATCACGCTACCACTTATGATCAAACCACTGACGCCACTACTAATTGCGAGCTTTGCGTTTAACTTCAACAACTTTGTATTGATTCAGCTTCTGACTCAAGGTGGTCCGAACATGATTGGTACGTCGGAGCCTGCGGGCTACACCGACCTATTGGTTAACTACACATACCGCATCGCATTTGAAGGTGCTGGTGGTCAGGACTTTGGTCTGGCAAGTGCAATCGCTACGCTTATCTTCTTGTTGGTTGGTGCGCTAGCGCTATTGAACCTTCGCGTAACAAAAGTAGCTCAGGACTAAGGAGAAAAACAATGGCAATGGTACAAGGCAAGTCATTAAAATACCGTGTTTGGGCTACTCACATCGCAATGTGGGCGTTCCTAGCACTGATTATCTTCCCGCTGTTGATGATCATCGCGATTTCCTTCCGTGAAGGTAACTTCGCAACGGGGAGCATTATTCCAGAAAACCCATCTCTAGAGCACTGGAAGCTGGCATTAGGCTTTTCCGTAACTAATGCGGATGGTTCAGTTACTCCACCGCCATTCCCTGTTCTAACATGGTTGTGGAACTCGGTAAAAGTCGCTGGGATTAGCTCGATTCTTATCGTGACACTTTCTACAACCTCGGCATACGCGTTTGCTCGTATGAGGTTCAAAGGTAAGAATACCATCCTTAAGGCGATGATGATCTTTCAGATGTTCCCAGCTGTACTAGCATTGGTGGCGATTTATGCTCTATTTGACAAGCTAGGCCAGTATATTCCATTCCTAGGTCTGAATACTCATGGCGGTTTGATCTTCTCTTACCTCGGCGGTATCGCGCTTCATGTGTGGACGATTAAGGGATACTTCGAGACGATAGATAATTCGCTAGAAGAAGCGGCAGCATTGGATGGAGCAACACCTTGGCAGGCGTTCCGATTGGTTCTACTTCCTCTGTCGGTGCCAATTCTTGCGGTAGTGTTTATCTTGTCATTCATTATGGTGGTCGGTGAAGTTCCGGTGGCATCTTTGCTACTTTCTGATGTAAACTCATATACATTAGCGGTTGGTATGCAGCAGTATCTTTACCCTCAAAACTATCTATGGGGTGATTTTGCGGCAGCAGCAGTATTATCTGCACTACCAATTACCATCGTATTCTTACTTGCGCAGCGCTGGTTGGTCGGAGGATTAACCGCCGGTGGTGTGAAAGGCTAATAAGAACGATAAGGGCGACCGTGAGGTCGCCCATTTTGTTTCTCGACTTAACACTTTTGGTTTGGCCGCCGATCAGTTAAGAAGAGGGCAAAACTGGCGTTACGCATAGCTGGCTGTTAGCTTAGATTCCTTACTATTTCACTACTAGCAGTTTTTGTAACCAAAACCCGAGTTTAATCGGGTTTTTTTATATCTGTAGTTTGTCTGTTTTGCTCAAGCAGTATATTGATGGAATGAACAATATATAGAGTGGGCTATACCGATTGCGAGTCAATAATCATAACTGAGTGCAACGCAGTATATACTTGCACACTTTTGTTGGGAGTCGTGAAAAGAAGTTTAGAACTCTCGGTTGGATGGAGCACATCCTAAATACTGAAGTAGCACGTAAATACTTTCTTGCGAAAGCGCAACTCGGCGGAACAGGTCAGCAAAGGTATCGTCACCACCAAAGCAGGTTTGAATATAGTGGTTGATTTCCGAATCGGCGTAGCCTTCAACATACATAGTGCGTACCCATTGGTATTCAACAGCCTTTGGGTTGGCTAAGGTGGTTTCGCTAAGTGTTGTATGGCTAAGGTTCACGCCAGTTCCTTCATTCTACTTAATCGATTGCGGATTTAATCAAACCAAGATGAAGGAAAAATGACAGATGTGTTGCGATGATATTAATCTGACATAAAAAAGCGAAAAAGAGGCCTTTAAGCCTCTTTTTTTGATAGGAATGTTATTTCAGATACTTTACATGCGCTTCCATTTCTTCACCGATTTGTTTACGCATGTTCATTAAACGAATCGCTGAATCTCTTAATTCAATATCGTCTTTGGTTTCTGGAATCCACTCAGGGACAGGTGAGGGTTTGCCTTCTCCGTCTACCGCGACCATGATGACAATACAATGCGTTGTCAGGCGATTTTTCAGCTCTTTTGGATCACTGGCTTGGACATCAATGGCAATATGCATTGAGGTTTTGCCTGTGTAAATGACTTTGGCGCTGACTTCAACTAAATTACCGACGTGTATTGGAGCAACAAAGCGGATACCACCTGCATATGCTGTAATACAGTACTTACCACTCCATGCCGCTGCGTTGGCATAGGCTGCCAAATCGATCCATTTCATGACGGCGCCGCCATGAACTTTACCACCAAAGTTGACATCTCCGGGTTCAGCTAGAAATCTTAGTGTTATATCGCGTTGACCATTACTCATCTGTCAATCCTTTGTTTTTATGTGTTTGTTAAACTTATTAACAAACACTTCAATAAACTGCAATCAATAATTCCAGCTTAGTCGAAAAAACGCAGGAGCCCCAGAAATGGAGTGGTGCTCATCATGCCCTGATAATTCAGGGCATGATGAAGAGTGGTTAGATTCGAGATGACATGACGGAATCCATGATCTGCATGCTTTCGTCAAAGTAAGGGTTATACGTCAGGCGAGCATGAATCTTACCGGGTTCGGTGTAACCCCAAGCGGAATACCAGACTTGTTCACCTTGAGCGCATTTTGCTGCGTCGGTTTCTTCCTGACCGTTGGAGCAAATTATATTCGTTCCATTGATGCCGTAATTGGGGTTATTTGGCGAAAAGAGCAGCCCCATATGAGAGCCGTTAGAAATTCTCTGTTCAGGCAGGTTCATTGAGAATCGGGTTGAACGTGGCTCCGTGAGATCGTGCTCCCCTTGCCAGACAATACGACTGTTTGGGTTCTTCATTTTTTGCGTAAAGGTATCAATTGAGAACTGAGTGTCGATGACACTATCCGCTTCGCTCATGAGCATAAACACGGGCTTGTCGTAATTGGCTGTCGCGAGTTTATCTCTTACTTGTGCTGACGTTTGGTAGTAAACAGCTGCCGCACTCATTGGTAATGAGTTGTAGCGCAGAGGATTGTCTTCTGGATCCTGATCGGCCCATGTAATGAAGTAGCTCGCGAGCTCGGCAAACTTGACTGTCGTTGACCCTGGCTCAAAGGCGGGTGAAAACAATAATACGCCATTGATGTCTTCATCAGACAATGCTTCAGAAGTGACAAGGTTCGCGCCCGTAGAGTAACCGCCAACCCAAATAGAATCGGTGTCTTGCTTAAGAAGGCCAATATGATGATGAACGACTCCTTGCCAGTCTTCTAAACTAGGTAGCAGCAGGTCGCCAGCTTTACTACCATGACCGGGCAGCAAGACCGTTCTCACCAAGTAACCTTGCTCAGCTAGATGTGTGGCGATATCTGTAAAAGAGTATGGAGAGTCGCCCAAACCGTGTACCAGAAGCACACCTTGTCCGTTTGGCTCAGAAGGGACATACTCTCGTGGTAAAACTTGTGCTAGCTCTTGCTGCTGATTTCCCGTTAGAAACAAGCGATTTTCCGTCAGCCAAGTTTTGGTGTCAGCGATGTATTCCTGAAAGCTATTCTGCTGATATTCAGGTAAAGTGTCAGCTTTGTCGTAAGCTGGATCCTTCGAAGGCGTGCTACAGCCCACAAGACCTGCGGTGACGGCTGCAGCAAAGTAAAATGCCAGCGCGATTTTTTTTCGCATGATGTATTCCAGCTTTTCCTTTTTACTTTGACACTTCTTCATACTCTCCCTCCAACACAGATCCTTTCGATGGCTGGTTGTTAAATGCTGATGCGTTTTTCTTAATCGCTTTTTCGATCTTCTTACCTGTAATCAGAGCCGCGATGGTTAAGGGAATTGCTAGGACCAGGCCAAAAATGATGGTAAAGAAGCCAATAAACAGCGCCAATGCGCTCGAAATCACTCTATTCATAATTTACACCTCTCTTTTATCCTCAATATTAAACAAATCTAAATGAATGAAAGATGAATAAATTCGTCAGCAACAAAAAAGCCGCTTTCATCAAGAAAACGGCAAGTACGGGGGTATATCTTTATAATTGTGTTGTGGAGTTTTGCCCCTGAATCTTTCAGGGGCGATATTCGGTTACTTACTAGGGTAAGTCTTATAACGTACACCCATCATTTGTTCCATACAGTGAACAACCTGACAGCTGTAACCAAACTCGTTGTCATACCAAATGTACAATACACAGCGGCTGTCTTGAGCGATTGTTGCTGCGCCATCTACTACGCCCGCGTGGCGAGAACCAACAAGGTCACTGGAAACGATTTCTGTCGAGTCTGTGTAGTCAATTTGCGCAGACAGTTTAGAAGTTAGCGCCATCTCACGAAGATATTCGTTCAGCTCTTCTTTATCGGTGCCTTTTTCTAGGTTCAGGTTAGCGACCGCCATTGAAACATTAGGAGTAGGGACACGAATAGCATTACCAGTCAGCTTACCAGCAAGTTCTGGTAGAGCCTTAGCGACTGCCTTCGCTGCACCTGTTTCGGTCAGAACCATATTGAGTGATGCACTTCGGCCACGACGCTCGCCTGAATGGAAGTTGTCAATCAGGTTCTGGTCGTTAGTGAAAGAGTGAACTGTTTCAATGTGGCCTGATAGTACACCATACTTGTCGTTGATGGCTTTTAGTACTGGCGTGATAGCGTTAGTGGTACAGCTTGCTGCAGAGATAATGGTATCTTCAGCTTGGATAACTTCTTCGTTAACGCCGAACACAACGTTCTTGATATCGCCTTTACCTGGTGCCGTAAGTAGCACTTTTTCAGCGCCGTTACAGGCTACGTGTTGGCCTAGGCCCTCAGCGTCGCGCCAAACACCTGTGTTGTCGACAACCAAAGCGTTGTTGATGCCGTACGTGGTGTAGTCAATTTCTTCAGGCTTGTTAGCGTAAATGAACTGAATGTAGTTACCATTTGCAATGATGGCTTTACGCTCTTCATCGACAATGATGCTGCCGTTGAACTGGCCATGAACTGAATCACGACGAAGTAGGCTAGCACGCTTTTCAAGATCGCCTTTCTTGCCACCACGAACAACAACCGCACGTAAACGTAGCGGATAGCCAGGGCCACTTTTCTCAACCAATAGGCGAGTAAGTAGACGGCCGATACGGCCAAAGCCATATAGAACAACATCACGAGGCTCAGTAACGGTTTCTCCGTTCATCGCGCCCATTAGAGAAGAATGTAGGAAGTCTTTGACACCGTGCTCATCATCGCGACCTTGCCAGAATTGATGAGCCAGTTGGCCTACATCAATACGACATGGTGACAGTTCCATTTCTGATAGTGCTTTAATCAGAGGAAGCGTTTGATCTGCAGATAGTGGAGTTCCTGTATAGCGACGAGCAAGACGGTGCGTCTTGATAATATCGATGGTCGCTGCATTCACCAGAGTTTTACCGAACAGTAGAACTTCGACGCCTTTTTCGCGATAAAGTTGACCTAGTAGGGGAGAGATAGTTTCCGCAATCGTTTGGCTCGTTTGCCAGTCAAGGAGGTGTTTCTCTGGACTCATTGTTTGTTTGGACCTTTCACGTTTTGGGGACTGACTCTACTTCACTGTGTAGGGGGAGTGAGCAGAGATAAAAAGTGTTTTAATTATGTAATTTTTATGCGGCAGGATTGTAATACCTAACATCTTATTCTGCTAGAAAAAATAATTGCAGAGTAATTGGCTGGTTTTGTTACGATTTAGTCATGGTTTATTGTCGATATGACCTATTGACTTTTACAGGGCGTGTTACTTATTTTTCGATAAAAAATACTCAACACACAAAAAGTATGCAAAGCTTATTGTAAAAACTGAATGTATGTTGATCTGTAGCACGTAAACTACTTAAAAGGTAAACGACAAACCTATAGACACCAAGTCGACCTTAGAAGCAAACGATTCACTCGTGTTTTGTGGCAAGGTGAACTGGCCGCTGATCACGTTTTTTCGACCTTGTATTTGTTGCCACTCAAATGAGGCGTTGAATTGAGGTGTAAAATCGTATCTGACCCCGAGTAAGTAGCTATTACTCTCCTTGGTTCTTCTTGATTGCCCATATTGTATGTAAGGCGTAAACATATCGATTCGATAGTCTATACCCGCATACCAGTTAGCGCGTATATCTTCAGAAAGCACTGCCTCTGTCTGGAGATGCCAATTACCAATCGTATGGCTTGCCCCAAAGCTGACTAAGTGGAGGTTAAAGCATACGTCTGGTTGGTTAGCAAAAATCTGTCGTGCCTCAACATCGGTATAAGAGACATGGAGCTGGCTGTCTTCTATATAGATATCTGCACTGAAGCCATATGCATTTTTCACGTCTAAGGTGAAAGAGCGTCCATAAAGTTCGTAATTCTCCTCGTTATCCAGAGCGTAGAAGGGGGTAAGGCTGAGTTGAAATTGCTCAAACAACTCGAAGTTAAACTCCGCAGATGCACCTTCAAAATGGGTGATACCTAGATTGCCCCCATAGACATCTATGGGCAATCGTAACCATGGATAGGCGCTGGAGACGTAGTAGTACTCAGACATAATAAACATCGGTGACCTCAATCGTCCGACTTTATAGCGGTGCCCTGAGTCTGAATACTCGATAAAGGCTCTCTCTAGAATTGGGGATGAGAAAGTGTCCTGAGGTCGCTTGAGCACTTGTAATACTGAGCGCAGCTCATTACTAATCTGCCAATCCAACTGCAGACCGAAAGTGGTATCACAATCGAAACACCAGTCATCGGCGATATCGCGGCCATAGAACACAGGCGTATTGTTATCGCTTTTGGCAGCAGCAACGGTACCAAAGCCGCTTAGATTCAGCTCGTTAGCCAGTTGAGTTTGAGCGGTAACAGGGCAGCTAGCCAGTGCGATTATTAAAAATGATTTTTGTTGTAGCTCCATAATCCTAGCCTTTATTACAGAGTGTAAAGAGGACATTAGCTTGTTCTGGAATCATATCGACTGGAACATAGGCTATGCCGTTGGGATGCTCGCTCAGCCATAAGGTAATATTTTTCATTGAAGTGTGAGCGATTTCGTTGGGGGCTGGTGTTTTGCCTGAAAAGCTTTGGCGTGCCCAAATAGCGTTCATCTGGGCTGGGCTTTTATTCAATAACGAATAGTAAAAATCTTGGCGTTGTGTGGAGTTTTTAGGGAGATCCATCAGCCTAATAGGTTGACCGCCAATACTTGAAGTACGGCCTCGATAGAGCATTTTAACTTGATTAGAGCGCAATACGTTTATCTCTGGGTTCAGGGTGACGATGGCAAAATTACATGCCAGAGACTGAATACAGAAAAGTAGTAATGCTAATGCTGTCAAATGCTTAAGCAAATATATCCCTTGTTGCTCGAAAAAATCACCTTAATTTTACTCTTGTTAATAAGAAGCGAATTTAATATGAACTAATATTATAGGCCTAGTGGTTCAAAAAATGATTCGAAGGAACGAGTCTCAATGCTCCTCACTAACATATCAATAAAAAGTCGGTTGTTGATTTTATGCCTTATTCCTACATTAGTTATTATTTTGTTCACCGCCAATACGGTAGTGCATATTCAGGACAGGCTTCACAGCTACGCGGTTATCAATGAAAAAAATCAGACACTAAGGCATTTGTCTGCCTTTTCTCGTTACGTCTACGAAGCGCTTGCACTCCGCATTGAAGGGCAAAGCGCAGCCATTGCGCTTGGGATGGCGCAGCAATCGTTGAATTCAATAACGAGCGTGACGCACGCTGAAGAACACGTTAGCGGCAGTATGATCCAGTCGAATCACACTTTGAGCTACATTGAGGAACTCAACGATCTCCTACCTGAGCTCGCCACAGTCAGCTCTCACGGAAGCTTAGAGCTAGGTCGGCTGATTTACGCGGTTTTGTATGATCTGTACAGTGACGTTCAGTCCATTGAAAGCCATAGCACCGAGCTAAAAGTGCATAAACTTGATCTTGTATTGAGTGACCTCAGCTGGCTGTACTTTTGGATGGAGCAAGAGGCATGGTTGGCCCAGGAAATAAAAGGTATTCGCCTTTCTTATGCGGAGTATGCCACCGAGTATTTCAAGATCAGCGAAAGGCAGCAATTTTACCTCGATAAGTTCATCAATTTAGGGGCAGATTCTGACCAGATAAACACGCTACTTAACATTTTCGCGAGTCGCGATTTCCAGCGTGGTAGTTATTACAAACAGCACATGTTGCTTAATGAGGGGAGCCGTGGACGCCTTGGGGATTTTGCACTTGCGATCGAGCAACGTAATGCCCTGGTAGAAAAACAACTTGGCCTGTTTTCATCAAAATTGCACGAAGAACTGCAGAGCAGTATTCAGCGCAGTGAAAACACGCTTCTCGTCATCGCTATTGGCGGTTTCATTGTGTTCTCCGTGATGTTTTTTTGGGGAACGAGTACGCTTTATCGTATTAATTCCAAGCTGGCAAAAATTCTCTCTGTAATGGGCAGCATGCGTAATAGCCGCAGTACTGAATTAGTGTCTGTGGATGGCAAGGATGAGTTCTCTAAGTTTGCTCGTAGCATCAATTATCTCATTCAGGCTCAGAAAGACCATGAACGGGATCTAGTCGTCGCCAAGGAAAATGCAGAGGCTGCCAACCAAGCAAAAAGCGTATTTTTGGCTAACATGTCTCATGAGATCAGAACTCCGCTCAATGGCATTATCGGCATGGCCGAGATCCTATCGGATAGTCGTCTTAATTCCTCGCAAAAAGATATTCTCAGTGACATTGATGTTTCTTCTCACGCGCTATTAGTACTTATCAATGACATTCTTGACCTGTCGAAAATCGAATCTGGCAACCTGACTTTATCTCCCAGTCATGCGGATGTTCGTGAAGCGGTTTTTGAAGCGATGAACATGGTCAGTACTAAAGCTCTTAAACAGCAAGTTGAACTCAGAGCAACGTTGTCTCCAGATATTCCGGATAGTTTGTACATTGACGAATTTCGTTTTAAACAGATCTTGATGAACCTGCTTAGTAACGCAGTGAAGTTTACCCAAGATGGTTCTGTATCTGTGGTAGTCAAGCTCATGAATGAAGGTGAAAAGGCGTATTTGCACTGCAGTGTGGTGGACACTGGAGTGGGAATAAATGAAGAGAAATTGGAAGAGATCTTTGAGCCATTTACTCAAGAAGATGGCAGCATTACCCGTCGTTATGGAGGCACTGGCTTGGGGTTAGCGATTTGCCGTCAAATTGCTGAATTAATGGGAGGCAGTATTACAGCAAGCTCCACGCCTGGTCTAGGTAGCCGCTTTAGCTTCGTCATACCTGCGCAATCTGTTGTTGAAACGAGTAAGGACAAAGCAAAGGGAAAAGCTTTGTTTATTGTAAATGACAGCAAATATGAGTCGTTGATAAAGAGTGAAGCGGAGCGCTTTGGTTTAGCAGTGACAGTTGCTGAGAGCACTCATGAAGTGACGATGCTTGATGAACAGTTTGATTTGATTTTCTATTGTTACCATCCACATCACAGCTCGCGCCGCGATTTAGCATCTCTTAGAGCTCGTTTTAATTTTTCAGAGATCATCGGCCTGCAGCATCACTTATTTATGTTGCCGGATGCAGAAGCGCTTGTATCATCTAATCTGACTTTGCCCTTCTTGGGAAGCCGATTTGAAGCAGCCATCATCAAGGCTCTCAATTCTATCCAGATCAATACCAGTTACTCTGATAATGAACGCTCCCAGCCTTACCCAATAAATGAAAGCCGTTGTGTGCTGATTGTCGAAGATAACTTGATGAATCAGAAGATTGCTAGCTTCTTTCTCAGCAAAGTTGGAATGAATTACCAGATTGCCAGTAACGGCGCAGAAGCGGTGAATATGTTTCAGTCGGGGCAATTGTATACGGCAATTCTGATGGACTGCATGATGCCAGTTATGGATGGCCTGACAGCAACGCGTAGCATCAGAAAGTGGGAAACAGAGCAAGGACGAGACAGAACGCCTATTATCGCTTTAACAGCGAGCGTCCTGCCTGAAGAGATTGATAGTTGCTTTGAAGCGGGTATGGACGCCTACTTACCTAAACCGTACAAGTCCCAGCAACTGTTTGACACGTTTGAACGTTTACACGTTGTCTTGTAAATCTTCTAGCGGTAGCCAGTTTACCTTAACGCCTGCTTGAAGGAACATATCTTGGCTGATTTTAATTTTCTCCCCCCAACGAGACAGGAAGTCTTCGGTCTGCTCAGGACAGTGGACTGCTGAAATACCTGTCTGGATAATTTTGGCTGCGCAGTTAGGGCAAGGGAAATGCGTGACCCAAATTTCACATCCGTCTAAATCACGCTTAGCAAAAAGAATAGCGTTTTCTTCTGCATGAAGTGTTTTGAGATACTTCATCTCTCTCTCATCGGTCATCGCACTATCGGAGATTCCATGTGGGTAGCCGTTGAACCCAACTGAAACGATACGGTTTTGCTTCGTGATGACAGCGCCAACCTGAGTCGAAGGGTCCTTACTCCAAGAGCCCACAAGGACAGCCATCTGATAAAAGCGTTGTGCCCATTTAGAAATCATTCAGTCATTCCTCTAGGAAAGAAAACCCTGTTTAGGGAGATAAACAAACGTAATGTGATAGAGATCAGGTAATAATATCCTAATTTCGGCTGAGTTAGTCCAGTAAAATTCAGTACCTTAGCGATTTCAGAAAATGATAGCGCGCCACAAATGTGATTTACATCTCGATTTTTTGCTAACAAGGTGTTCCGATAGAGGAGTAAACGACCATGACTCTTGTGCGAGATCTCTTACAAATACGTAAGTTTAATGATGGTAAAATGCTAGGAAACAGTCATTGCTTTATCTTAAGGTATTGATATTATTTTATTATTTTAGTTTTTTACATTCGGGCCGATATCATATTAGACGAAATCGACCATTGTGAAAAAGCGCTACTGACTTAATCTTAAGTTGTCAGCAGGAAGCAGACACGGAACAGGAAAGACCCAAGGATAGGTCATCTTCAGGACGAAGATTCGATTATTCAGGACGAATGGTCGGCATGGAAAGCAAAGGACATTGGCTGGACGCTAGTAACTAGGATGGTTACATCAAGGAAAGTTAATGGACGCTTAAAGGAATAAGGCAATTTCTATCAGGACGATAGATTTAGGACACCGCTTAAGGATAAAGCGATGAGAGTTAGCGAGGATAGCTAACGGGCTGGATTGCCGAGGACACCGCTAGGAAGGCGATGATAAGGAAAGTGCTGAAGGAATCAGCGTACTATCAAGGAATAGATGCAGGGAGCACCTAATAGTAGCCGGATTGCTGCGAGTAAGAATAAGCCCCACTAGGCGAAAGCTTAGTGGGGTTTTCTTTTACGAATTGTTACAAATAGCGCTATTGTGAATTACCTTGGCGAGTGGTTTACTGACGATCCCTAAGCAATAAAGGTAACAAGCTTAAATGGACGACCCCTTTAGTCGACTGAACACACTTCTGGCTTCTTCATCCGAGGAGGCAACCCTATGTTAGAACTTTTCATGCAACCCGAAACTTGGGTTATCTTCGCAACACTTTTCGCACTGGAAATAGTACTTGGTGTCGATAATGTTGTGTTTATATCTGTGCTTTGCGAACGCCTATCCGCTCATCAGAGAAAACTAGCCCGTAACTTGGGTATTTCGTTGGCTGTTATTGCTCGAATTGTCCTAGCCTTCTCGATTTCATGGGTAATGTCGCTCACACAGCCTGTATTGGAAATCATGTCATCGAGCTTTACTGGGCGTGACTTGATAATGATCGCAGGTGGCGCCTTTTTATTGCTGAAAAGTCTCAAGGAGCTTTGGGCCTGGCTAGCGCACCAAGAAGCGGGACATTCAACTCATGTACGAACTGGGCTGGCTGTGGTTTTGCTACAGATAGTGGCTGTGGACGCCGTTTTCTCGATGGATTCTGTGATTACTGCGGTTGGATTGACGAGTGAAGTGCCCATTATGGTTGCTGCCATTCTCTCTTCAGCGGTGGTTATGGTTCTAACCGCGGAAAAGATTAATAACCTAGTGAGCCGTTACCCTGGATTTAAAACCTTAGCCCTGCTGTTTTTAGTGCTACTTGGTGGATTGTTGATGGCAGAAGGTTTCGCTATCCACATCAACAAAGGGTACGTCTATTTTGCGATGGCATTTGGCTTAGTTCTTGAACTGTGTCATATCCGAATAAAGAAAAAGAATGCTATCCAAATAAATCGAATTCGACCATTTAAGTTGAAAGTCGGCACGACAACGTTGTAAATGATAAAGGGAAGCTCAAGCTTCCCTTTTTTGATTCTAACTAGCGTTATCGCTGAAAAGTGATGCGCTCTTCACTGTCAAGGTGAATAGAGGTTACTGCCGGTTGAGTTTGTGCAATCACCTTACCATGGCGTATTGAGTAACGGACAGGCACTTGGCGTCGCACTGCATCAAATCCATTTTCGGCAGGCAGGATCAGCAAACTGCCAGGTTTACCTTCTTCTAACCCATACTTGTCTTGGATATTCAGCGTACGTGCTGAATTTGTGCTGATGAGATCCAATGAATTGTTGATTTGGTCGTAGCCCATTACCTGACAAACATGTAAGCCCATATGGAGCACTTGAAGCATGTTTGCTGTCCCTAAGGGATACCATGGGTCAAATACGTCATCATGTCCAAAACACACGTTGATGCTGGCTTTGAGCATATCTTTGACTCTAGTGACGCCACGGCGTTTCGGATAATCATCGAAGCGGCCCTGTAGGTGGATGTTGACCAGTGGGTTGGCAACAAAGTTAATACCCGACATTCTCAATAAGCGGAAAAGCCTCGACGCATAAGCGCCGTTGTAGGACCCCATCGCTGTTGTGTGACTGGCCGTAACCTTATCTCCCATCTCATACTTATGGGCCAGAGCGGCTAAGGTCTCGACAAAGCGAGATTGTTCGTCGTCAATTTCATCACAGTGCACATCAATCAAGCGGTCATACTTTCTTGCCAACTCGAAGACATAGTGGAGAGACTCAACGCCATACTCGCGAGTGAACTCAAAATGAGGAATCGCCCCGATCACATCGGCGCCGATCTTCACGGCTTCTTCAAGCAGTTCTTTGCCATTTGGGTAGGAGAGGATGCCTTCCTGAGGGAAAGCGACGATTTGGATATCTACCCACTCTTTCATCTCTTCACGCACTTCAACCATCGCCTTCAAAGCGACAAGTGTCGGGTCCGATACGTCAACGTGAGTACGAACGTGTTGAACACCGTTGGCAATTTGCCATTTCAGAGTCTGCTTTGCTCGATCTTTAACGTCTTCCACAGACAGCATTTCTTTGCGCTCAGCCCAGCGTTCAATGCCTTCGAAAAGCGTACCGGAAATATTCCAGCTTGGTTCTCCGGCCGTTTGAGTTGTATCTAAGTGAATATGTGGCTCACAAAATGGCGCAACGGCGAGTCCACCTTCTGCATCTAAAATGTCACCAGAGTGGTTAACGGCAATGTCGTTATCTAGGATCTGTTGAAATTGACCATTTTCAATCAGGATCTGTTTCAATCCTTCTTGACTTTGTAGTTTTGCATTTTTGATCAATAACTTAGTCATTATGCGTCCTTACGCGGATTGCGCGTTGAGTGTTTTCTTGTTTAAAAGTGGGTTGAGCACGACGTAACACAACGCGCCTCCCAGTACGGCATTGATTGGTACAACTCCAGGGATAAACTTACCTGCTGCAACACCTACTGCCACTGCTACAATACCAGCCCAATTCACGTCTTTGAATTTTGTCGTAGCAAAATTCTGGTAGCGTTTTCTATTCATCAAGAAATCCGCGATGATGACGCCACCAATCGGGGGAATGGCAGTCGATAGGAACGTTAGCCAGCCAACAAAGTTGTTATACAGCCACAATGCGAAGATAGTGCCCACGATACCGTTGATAATAGACATCATAGTACTTGAGCGTCCGGTGATGTTAGAAAAGCCTAACCCTGAAGCGTATAAAGCATTTTCATTGGTAGTCCAGATATTGAGCCCAAGTACGATGATTGCAGGTAGTAGTAGGCCTTGAGCAATCATGACGTCCGAAATATCTGCCATACCCGTCGCTGCTGCCCCTGCGGCTCCGAAGATAAACATTAGTGAGTTACCGATAAAGAAGGCGATCATGGTGACCAGTACGGCGCCAGCTGGTTTTTTACCAAAGCGAACAAAATCTGCGGTGAGTGTACCTGCGCTGACAAATGAGCCTACGACCATTGCTAATGCGACAGAGAAATCCATAGGCGTTTCTGGTTGAATAAGCTTGAGTTGTTCAAACCCGCCCACGCTATCGACGGCCATAGATACTGAGTAGCTGCCCAGAATTGCAATTGCAGGAACAGCAATCGCTGAAAGCACCATCAGCGCTTTAATGCCAAAGTAAACCGTCGCAGTCATTAGAAGGCCGGACACAATGATCAATGTATTGGTATCAATGCCTGTCGCTTTTTGAACGGGTATGGCGAACATCGCGACACCTACACCAAACCAACCGACCTGTGTGCCACCAAGTAAAGCAGAAGGAAGCCATGAGCCTTTAGTGCCAAATGAGAATCGAGCGAGAAGGTGAGTGGAGAGGCCAGTAGAAGACCCGATGTAGCCGAGGAAAGAAGTGTAAATACCGAGGATGAGGTTGCCAAAGAGGACTGCGAGAATAAAGTCATTGAATGAAAGGCCAGTACCGAGTGAGCCTCCTGTCCACATGCTTGCAGAGAAAAAGGTTAAGCCTAACATCACCATGGTGAGTGAAATGACGCCTTTTCTGGCCGTTGTTGGAACGGGCCCCAGACTGTAGTTGTTATCTTCGGACATCTATCACCTCCACAAATAGATAAAACAAACTTAAGTGAGTAAATTCTAGATAAACGGCCGCTATTATGGTGATAAATATCACGTGGTCAATCTAAATCCATAAGGGTTAACGTTTGCTTGGCTTTGTCTTGTAATTAAATTTATATAAAACAAAAGGATAGTTTTAATGTGAATTTAATAAAAAAAATATTAAAGATGATGTAATCGGTTTCTAAATGATATTTTTAGAGGGAGTTCTACTAAATTTGTACAAGTTTGTTATGAATTCATGTCTGTAAGAATGGCTTCATACGTTAGCTACGCCTAGTTTGTGTTCCAAACGTTTGTTGACGTGATTTTGAGTAATTTTGGTGTGGAAGTATTGAATAATGTCTGATTTTGAGGTGTTGGAAATGAAGAAAGCCTATAGTGGTTATTTATTACATTAAATCGTAAGAAATTTAATAGACAAGACAAAGATAAAAGAGAAAGCGTGCAATTATTGAGCGTGTCATTGCTATGTGATGATCATTGAACTGACACATCAATGTAGCAATCAAAGTTGATGATAAGTTCGTTGGCAACAGATAGAAAAAAAGCCAATCTCAATAAGTAAGATTGGCTCAAATAAGTGTGAACAAATTCGGTTCACTAACAACGTCAGTTGGCTAGGTGACCCTCGGCTTAAGAAGGGTCACTCTAGTAATTGCAGTATATGTGCCAACTTTTATAGTGCTTAATTGCCCACTATTTCACCACTAAATGCCGTTTTAGAAGCAAACGGTTGCAATATGAAATTGCATTTTGCAATTAACCTCAATATTGCTAATGACATATCACACAATTTAAGTGCTTAATCAAACCTTATTGGTATCGGCCCTTGTTTAGATTATTTCTCGTAACGCTTGTCATTCTTATCATTGAGAATGAAGCGCTGTTTTATCTAATCCCAAAAACAGGATAGTCGTACACTCTCGTATTGAGCGAGCAGGACTCATTTCGCAAAGGTGGAATTTGTAAAATAGAATGAAAATAAGAGTTTTGATGCATATCCAATGATAAGCTTAAAAGTGATAACAAAATCTAATGATTGGTGTAACGCTGGATGCAAATAAAAAGCTCGGGTTAACCGAGCTTTTTACAGGGGAGTGTCAAATAGAGTAGAAGTAGTAAAGCTGAGACTTCATACGAATGATGATTCCTCGGATGACATCAAGGAATGCCATAAAACCAACGGGCTTTTCGCCACTAACCCAAGCTAGCCCGACAGAACCGACGGGAATGTCATAGCCCTCGGTTTCTTCTATTTTCAAACGGACGAAGTGATGTTTGTTTTGTAAGTTCTTGCCCGTCGTCGCATGCACTGAGTCATCCAGACCAAGCAAATTGCTTTGTGATTCGCCAGTAGCTTCAACTATTCCCTCAACTTGAGCAGAAAAGATCTTACCTGGGTAGACTGAAGAAGAAAATTCAGCACTGTGTCCTGGTTTAACATTGCGAATCGCCTGATGATTGACTCGCATTAGGACGTATTTCTCATCTGTGTACATTTGCAGCCGAGGTAACATTGAGACACGCTGTCCCTCGCGCAAGATGAAGTTGGTAACAAAGCCATCAGCAGGTGCATGAACTTTGGTGCTGTCGAGCTCCCACTTTGCTTTTGCGAGTTTCTCTTGTGACTTTTTCCAATCAGCATGTTTAGATTTTACCGCTAATTCCGATTTCGCGATCGCGAGTTTGGCTTTTTCAGTGTCCACCTGTTTTGTTTTTAGCTTTGATTCTATGGTTGAGACGTTGTGTCGTGCCTTAGTGACTGCTGTTTCCTGCTTATCGATATCGCTCGCAGTGATGGTGTTGTTCACTACACGATTTTGCTCTCTGTAACGCTTTAACATTTTGTTTTGCAAACTGTAATCAGCTTTGGCAGCAGCAAGTTGGCTTTCTGTAGTCTCTAAATCCTGAACCATTGACTCGTACGTTGCCTGTGAGATTGAAATATCCTCAAATGCAACTTCAAGCTCCACCATCGCTGACTCTTCTTCTACTTTTGCCTGGTTATAGGTGATTTGGTATTGAGTCGGGTCGATCTCGTAAATCAGTTGGCCTTTCTTTACCTTTTGGTTGGGTTCAATGTAAATCTTGTCGACTTTACCTGTTACGTTAGGCGAATCGGGGCGTAACTGGATATGGGGGGATTGCACCACCGAACCACCAGAAAGATCCATTGGCGTATAGTTGATCAAACCCACCCAAACAAACATCAGCCAAGAAACGCCACCTAAATAGGCGAATGACTTAGTCGCGGTATTCCAGGGCATACCCACCAGCCTTAGCAGGTAAATAAAAAGTGCCCAGACAGCTAAACCTTCTAACATTAAGCCTCCTCCTGTTTATCTTTCGTGTTGGGGGCATGACGCCAAGTGTCGCGTAGGTTCACAATGGCTTTGTCCATATCGACGAAAGCGACAATGACTGCGACAACCCAAACCCAGTGCCAGATGAAACCAATCCATGTCAACGCCGTTATCAGTCCTATTTGATGATGATCTTTGCTATGGGCTTTGTTGATTGGTAGTTCGTGAAACTTCCAGAATCCAAACAGAGCTGCACCGACAGTCGCAATCAAGACAATAGTTGCGACGACATGTAATGCGGTGTCTGCACCGGTTCCCACGAACGGGACACTTAATAAACTCATTCAAGGCTCCTTTATTAATAAGGATCTGTATTGTGTTTCGGATTTGAAAATTAGCTTAGTATGTGACAGATTGATTCATATTAAATGTCTAATTGATGTGATCTGTATATGGATAAAGTGCGCTTTATGCGTGTGTTGGGAATTCGACATATTCATCAGGAAGCGAGGTCGCGCTACCAAATTGACGATGACGAACTAGTGATTCCGGAATCTGCGTTTCGCAATCCGATGACGCTGGTCCCAATGTTTGAAGTGAATCGCTGGTTTGAAAAATTAGAGGGCGTTACAGGAAACCCTGATGTGATTCTTGATATCAACCGTGATGTTGATGTTGGACAGATAGGTGTTATTTCTCACTGGCTTCTTTCTGGTAGTGATCTCGCATCGACCATTCGACGTGTGAATTATGGATTTAGTAGTCTGCAAAGCGGAGCGTTTCTATCTGCATCCCTGAGTGGTTCACTGATCAAATGGGCGTATCGGAATCCAATGATCGAACCTGAATGTAAAGTACACGACAGTGTCCGTATGGCGATGGCACTCACCAAGATCTTACGTACTTATCTTGGTCAGGATTTTTCTCCACTCAGAGTACAACTGTCTGGTTCTCGCAAGAATACACCTAAATATGAAGCATATTTTGGCTGTGAGGTGGAATGGAGTCACTCGTCCACGGAGATATGGTTTCATTCGGAGCTGCGTTTAGCGACCAAGCAGCAAGCGAGGCTGCAGAAAGGGCGACTGGCGATGAATTTTGCTGACTTGGACGAATTGCTTAATATGCCTGACCCAGAAGATGAAGTGAAAGTGATTTATGAAATTCTAAACTACAGTCGCCATTATGGGCTGCCAACGGTAGAAAATGTTTCTAGCTTACTCGGGCTGTCAGTACAGCAATTTCAACGTCGGTTGCGTAATTTAGGAATGAACTTCACCACGGTGAGTGGTTATGTACTGAGTAACATTGCGGTAGAGATGATGCGTCATGGTATCAAGATTGACGATATTGCTCAACGCCTTGGTTATCAGAATATCGCTAGCTTTAATCGCATGTTTAAAAAACATCGGGGTCTGACGCCAAACCAGTACGTACAGCGTTACTACCTTTAGGCACAGAAAACAAAAAAAGCGCCGCAATGGCGCTTATCAATCAGCTTAATCTTGAGGGCGCCAACCGAGCGCACTGGCAATCGCGCCTACCACTAAAGTATCTCGCTCATCATCGTTCAGCGAGTCAAGCATCTGGATTGTGAGTGCGCCATTAGTTTGCACAGCTGCGACTTCTTGTGTTCCACGCTCAAAGCTGTAGCCAAGTGGTGTGTCGACTGGCACAAGTAAGCCTTCACCAGTATGAATAGTTTTCACATTAAAATGGGTGGTGCCAATTCTTACCAAGCCTTTCTCTGTTTTATCGAAGCCGATATCCAATACACCTGCATCTGGCTCAATTTTGTACTCACCAACGCTTTTCTCATCTGAGCTGATATCGCAGATATAAGGATCGTTGCCACCGAACTCTACGCCCATGTAGTTGTATGAGACACCGCCACCTGTGCAGGTCAACACCCATGTTTTTCCATCACTGTTACGAGTCACTTCTGCCGCCATTTCTCCATCTTTAAAAGACAGTTTGTTGAACCACGTTGATGAAGAGGCGCTGCGAGAGTACTTACCTTTATACATACCAGCGATATCAAAAGTGCCTTCTCGACCGAGCTTCCATAAATTATTGTCGGTCTTTATGTTGATCTCTGGCTGAGCTTTGACAGCGGCCGATTTATCCATGATAGCGGTGCTACCACAAGCGATAAGGGCAAGCGCCATAGCGCTAACGAGTAGGTGTTTGTTCATATCTATTTACTTCTTATTGATGAAAAACCAGCTATTGAGGAAGTTGTTCAGTGGCGCAAACGCTCTATGCGTCCAGTTAAGAGGGTTATCTGTTGCGTTTGAATCTTGGCTAGCCACATCCCCGGTTGCTGTAAATGAAGGTTTCAGCTCACCGGGATAGGTGCCTAGGCTTGGGTCAACTTTGTATTCATACATCGAACCCAATAGAGCGCCTGGGTTGAGATCCTTGCTGACCGTGTGGATCGGGTCTTCGTCCCCTTTGTCATCTGGGGCAGGGCATGTATTGGCGGCGAGCTGACCGTTTCCGTAGTTACATGGGTCGTATTCAAGCTTAGTCGCGCCAGTTTGCAATGACAGAAGGCGCTGGAACTCTTGATAGGCACTGGCGACTTCGGCGCCTTGTGTGGTTAACGCGTCTTCATCGACATAGTAGTCGTAAAGCTGCAGCATCTTTTGGTAAGAGGTGTTTTTTAGTGTTTCGTCACCACCGCCGTTATTGGTGTAAACAAGCTCAATACCGTCAATACCAGAGGAGGTGTTGACCTGTTGAGCCAAATTAAGGACGAAGGTTTCATAATCAGCACTGCCCGTTGGCTCTTTTTCTATGACACCAATGACCAAGGTTTTTTGAGCGAATTGTTTTTGCACATCACTGTGTGCCCAGTTAGTCAGGTTGTTAATTTGGGTTTGTACCCGAGCACGCTGCGTTTCAGAGACATTTGGCCCAATGCTCAGTACATAAACGCCTTTATCGAACTGGCAAGCATTCGCGCCAGTCTGAACACTACAGTTGGTTGCTGAGCTGTAGACATTAACGGCATTGGTCGTTGTTGATGTTGGATTCGTATCATCACTGTTACAGCCAGATAGTAAAGCGACGGTGAACGTCGAGAGAAGAAGAGAGCGGCTAGGATTCATTTCATTATTTACTTATTGAATGATAACTTTGGTGAATAATAAAGAGAGTAACTAGATTGTCGAACAGGCCCACTGTGATTTGTAAGAGCATAAACACTCAGCTCAGAAAAATGTGCCTTCAGAACACAGCATGTCCACGATACGAAAACTAGAATGGGACTATTGACGGCATTTAATCGAGTGGATAAAGCGGATATTGTAATTGATTGTAAGTAGACTCTTACAAAATCCAGTGTGGCAGGGAGCGCAATCTCAATTTCCTCGCTTGAGCAAGTAATCGTCTAATATATAATTTGCGTCAATTTATAAATGGTTGCGAAAGTAGATTGTGAATTACAGAGTGCTTCTTGTTGAAGACGATAAGGAAATCGCAAGACTGACTCAAATGTATCTCGAGGCCGAAGGATATGGTGTTGAGGTGGTGTACTCAGGTGATAAAGCGGTAGATGCGGTGACGCGCTGCCAGCCTGACGTTGTGCTATTGGATCTCATGTTACCGGGGGAAGATGGTGCGACGGTTCTTAAAAAGCTACGAACCTTCTATCAGGGTGTTGTGATTGTACAGACAGCAGTTCAAGAGGAGCTGAGTGAAGTCAGTTTACTAAAATTGGGCGCCGATGATTATCTGACTAAACCAATTCGTGGTCATATCTTGGTTGCTCGTCTTGAAGCTCATTTACGTCGTTATGCGGCAGCGGGGCAGGAGCCATCGACGCACAACTACGAAGCTTATGGGTTTAAGTTGTGCCCTTTACGTAAAGTGGCTTTTTATCGCAGCAAAAACATTGACTTAACTCAGGCGGAGTTCGACATTCTTCTTTTGCTGGTTCAATCACCCGACAAAGCGGTATCAAGAGATCTCTGTTGCCAGTCATCCCGTGGGATAGAATACACCTTCAATGATCGCTCCATTGATATGCGTATTTCGGGCTTACGACGAAAACTAGCCCGAGCGGATGTGAACAACGCTCAGATTAAAACCATTCGCAATCAGGGCTATATGCTCACAGCGGCATAATCGGATATGGTTCGTTCCACTTTTACCAAAGCATACATTAGTCTGGCAACAGGGCTTGTAATCACTGTTGTTGCATTTCTCACTTTGGGTTCTGACTTTATGCGAAAAACTGAAGTCGAGATATTCCTCAATGATGGGCAGTTTTTCGTTAATCAATACATCGAACAACGTGGTCAGCCTAACTCCCTTTATAAAGAGTTGACCAACACGGGGAAGCAGCAGTTTTACATCTTTAATCTATCATTGGTTAACGTAAAACCTGAGACGCTGCCATGCTCAGATTGTCGCGAGCTGTACCGATTGAAGTCAATCCCCGTTTATCTAGTCGAAGATAACTTGTATGCGGCGGTGTTTCCGTTACCAAACTCGGCGAGAAGTCTCATGTTCAGTGAGAATCGAGATTTTTTCGAACCCCAATTTGAATGGTACGAAGACTCCGAAGTCATGTTTGTCATTGGTCTTGTAGCCTGGATATTTGTCAGCTTAGGCGTATTTGTTTATGTCCCTATTCGCCATCTACATAACCAAATTAATCAGCTTAACCGTGCGTCTCGTCGCTTTGGACGCGGTGAGTTTAGTGCACGTATTGACAGTGACAACTTCCGACTTCCCCTCAAAGAACTGGCGGAAAGCTTCAACTACATGGCAGATGACATTGAAGGCCATGTAAAGCAGAGTCAGATCTACACGCAGGCTATTCCTCATGAAGTCAGAACGCCGCTCAGTCGAATTCAGTTAGCCAGCGATATGGCTAGGCGCAATGCTGTTGAGGAGCAAGAACCGTTTTTTGATGATATTGACCGATATGTTGACGATATCTCCGCGCTGGCTGCCAGCGTGGTACAAATTTCCCGGGTAGGAGGTTTGACGGAAAGCGAATTGCTCGATACACAAAACCTTCTCCCTGAGCACTGGCTTAAACAGCGTACTAACAGGCAAGAGCATTACAACAAAAAAATCAGCTTTCATGCCTCTTTGACTGAGCCCATCCCAGCTTTGGATGTATTGGAAACTTTAGCTAATTTAGTGATTGATAATCTGCTTCAAAACGCATTCCGTTATGCGGATGCTGCGGTCGCGATCACTTTAGTCGGTTTTGACAACACATTAGTGATTGATATCGAAGATGACGGAGCTGGTATCCCTAAAGATAAATATGATGAGATCTTTCTGGCATTCTCCAGACTGGATGAAAGCCGCCATAGCGACGGCTTTGGGTTAGGGCTGACCATTGCTTCAGAAGCTGCCAAACGACTCAACTGGCGTATTTCTTTAGGCGAGAGTGAGCTAGGCGGGGCTCGTTTTACGGTTTTGATTGAGTGTTAGTTCACTGGGTTGTACCAACGCTCACCATAAGCACTGCTGTAATCGGGTTCTTCCAAATGTGTGGAAGCTTCTACTGGCTCAAGTGGACCAACTATCGTCCGATAGGGTAAGACTCCAGCCCACACGGAAAGATCCAAATCGGATTCATCATCGTTGACTCCAAAACGACTGATTTTGACCGACGCTTCTCTTAACGGCATCTTAAGCACCATTGTCGCGGCGAGTTCTCTGTCACTACTTAATCTGACCTGCTCCGTTCTTCCGGGGGCAATTTGCTCAATAAAATGATTGAGCAGACGATCTTTTTCCTGCTTCTCTTCAACTACTTCAAATTGGCCAAACACGACTGCTGAGCGATAGTGCGCGCTGTGGTGAAAAGCCGATCTCGCTAGAACCCAGCCATCGAATAGTGTGAATGTCAGGCAGGTCTGGTGGCCTTGTTTTAATGAGCGCAGCAATCGGCTGTTGTTCGCACCATGTATATACACATGTTCATCAACACGCCATGCCAACATAGGAATCACAATAGGGCCATTAGCGTCATTAATCGAGATATGGGCGATTAATGATTCATCAATTATTTGTTTAAGATGTTTGTCCTCGAACACGGCTTTGTGTGCGCCTTTTTTTATTTGGGTCCTTTCTGTGTTTGATAGCATTGCGTTTCTCCATTGGCTTGTAATTTATGGTTCCAATCTAATGTTTAACTGGTATGTTATTGAGAGCCAGTTTTGACAAAGTTATAGGTCCAGTTAATGGCGTTGATTGATATTGGAGATCTGACTCTCTCAGGTGGGGCGAGCACCTTACAACAGCAGTTATTTCATGCGATTCGAGCCAAAATAGTGAAAAGCTTGTGGCCATTGCAGGGTAAGTTGCCTTCGACGCGCAAGCTCGCCAGTGAGCTCAATGTGAGTCGTAATACAGTGACGGCCGCTTATGAGCAGCTGTTGGCGGAAGGCTACGTAGAAAGCAAGCAAGGCTCGGGGTTCTACGTTGCGGTTGAGTTACCGGATAAATATGTGCCAGCGACTGTGATTCAGGGTACGTCTTCGGTCGAGTCCAACTGCTTTGATATCAATTCGTCATTTGCACCTGGCGTTCCAGATCTTTCACAGTTTCCACTTGGTAAATGGCAGCGATTGCTGCAAAGGCATGTTCTACGCCCAGTGTTACTGGGAAATCAAAATATTCAGGGCAGTGAAGCGCTTAGAGCGGCGCTGTCTGATTACTTGTCTTCCAGCCGCTCCGTTCACTGCTCGGCACAGAGAATCATTGTGACTTCTGGTGCTCAACAGGCTTTGACCATTGCGATGGCGGCGACTCTGGCACAAGGTGAAAAAGTTCTAATGGAGCAGCCAGGGTATGCCCAAATGACCAAGGTGCTTGAACTCAACCAATATCAGCTGGAACCTTTGACGGTGCATCAAGAAACAGGCTTTGAGTTGAGTGATGTCCTGAAAAGTATGGCACGAGCGCTATACATCACCCCGAGTAACCAATATCCAATGGGAACGACCATCAACACTGAAAATCGCCTGAAGTTGATTGAATGGGCGGCGAGTAATCAAGGGTGGATTATCGAAGATGATTATGACAGTGAGTTTCAGTTTGCACACCGGCCTTATACCAGCTTACAGGGATTAGCGGGCCAAATGGGGCTAGATGAGCACGTGGTATATATCGGCTCACTGAGTAAAGTGATGTTTAACGGCTTAAGGTTAGGTTATATGGTGGTGCCGGATAATTTAATTCAGCGCTGTCTTGAAATCAAAGATGCCATGAGCGGTGATTCCCCGTCACATACTCAGGAAGCGTTAGCGGACTTTATTGCTGAAGGCCATTTACTGCGTCATATACGAAAAATGCGCCGACTGTACAAACAAAAGCATGAAGTTGTCAGTCAAGCAATAGAGCAAGCATTCGGTGGACAGGTTACGATCATCAGCCAAGCGGCGGGTTTGCATGTTACGCTCAAATGGAACGGTGGAATAGATGAGCAAGAGTGGGTGGCAAGGGCTGCGAAGCAAGGGATAGTGCTTCGGCCACTAAGCTATTATGAACATAACAATGAGAGTCATCGAGAGTGGCAAGCGGTCGTACTCGGTTTTGGTAATACGCCATTGCAAGAGATCGAACCCGGGATACAAGCACTTGCCCGATTATTTGAATCGTGATTGTATTGAACAAAATGTCATCAATTGAGGGAAGAATATGTGCCGTTGGTTAGCCTATCAGGGAGAGTCAATTTATTTAGACGAATTGGTGTATGAACCTGAGCACTCTCTGGTGCATCAAAGCCTCGATGCAAGAAAAGCCGTAACAAGGGTCAACGCCGACGGCTTTGGATTGGGCTGGTATACTGAGCGAGACACTCCAGGGCAGTTCCACGAAGTCTTACCAGCCTGGGGAGATGAAAACCTACGCTCTCTGGCACATCACATTCGTTCTCATCGGTTTATGGCGCATGTTCGCTCATCTACGGGTACACAGGTCTCTCGCTCTAATTGTCATCCGTTTATCATCGACAACTGGATGTTTCTGCATAATGGTCAGATTGGTGAATTCGAGCGCGTTAAATATGAGCTGCAAAGCCAGTTACCTGAATCATTGTTCCTTAAACGCATGGGTACGACCGACAGCGAACTGATTTTTCTTTTGATGCTACACAATGGCCTGTGTGAACAGCCTGTCGAAGCGATTCGTAAAACCATTATTGATATTAGCCAAATGTTGAAATCGAAAGGCATTGAAGAGCCATTAAAAGCGTCTATTTGCATTTCAGATGGAGAGCAGTTTTGGGCAGTCCGTTATAGCTCTGATGATGACGCGCCAACCGTATTCATAAGACAAGAGGGCGCGAACATTGCTTTGGCATCAGAGCCGCTGGAGAAAAGCTCAGGCTGGAAGGCGGTGCTTCCTCAAAGCATTCTGGAAATTAAAGGTGACGCCGTCACCTCCTATGCTATTTAGCCTGACTTTGATCCAGTGTTTGTCGCTTTCCCCATGCTAGGGACAATAAAACAAAGACAGCAACGGCGTATAGCATTGACCAACCTAAGCAGATAAACACGCCTGTGCAGATAAGTAGTGACACGCCTGCAAGCCATTTGCTGATACCGGTAAGTAGCTTGTAGGCAGATAACATCGCTAATAAATACACCAGAACGAAAATACCGTTCGCCAGCTTAAGGAAGAACTCTAAGTCTAGCCCTGAAATTTCGCCCACTAGGCACGACAATACCAACACTACACCAACGGCTAATGTGGCGTTTGCAGGGACGCCTCGAATTGAGACTCTAGCTAGCGCACTTTGAGGCTTATACTCGCGCGCCTGCGCCCAAACCATCCTTGATAAGCTTTGTGTATATAGATTCACGCTGGCAAAGCAGGCTGCAAAACCGAGAGCGCTGATAAGCAACTTAAATTGTTCACCGAATAGCATCTCTGACAGCCAAGGGATAGAAGCACTGTCAAATTCGCTACTCCCATAAGCCCCGTATTTGAGTATGACGACAGAGCATGCCCAATAGGCTGCACCCGCCACAAAACAACCGATGATGATCGCAATTGGGAAATCCCGTTGTGGATTCTTAAACTCTTCCCCCATGTGGGCGAATGCTTCAATTCCGACAAAGCACCAAAACATAACGGCCAATGCAGCCCCAATGCTCCAAGTTGATTCGGAGGAGAGCGCTGGCATTGTCAGATCTTGCGCGCCAATATCACCTTTCCACCAGAATGCAGCGACCAGAGCGAAGATACTGAGCGCAATAAGCGTCTGAAGGCGTCCCGATGATTTTGTGCCCGCCAGATTAACAGCGATTAAGAGAAACACTGTTAGCAGTTGAGCGAAAATAGAGGAGTTCAGCGCTTCAGGCAGTAATTGCTGTAAAAAGCCAGCGGCTAGCGCCACTGCGGCAGGGACACCGACTGGAATGACACTGACAAACAACCAAGCAACGCTTTTTTCAAGGCGTTTATCAAATGCCTGGCGAACGAAGTGCGCAGTGCCACCTGCATTCGGATAGCGCTTTCCCAGTTGAGCAAAGGTCAGCGCAATCGGACATATCGCAATAAATAGAATTAGCCATGCCCAAAGTGAGAGTGAACCTGCAATACCAGCGGCAATGGCTGGCACCATGAAAAGGCCAGTTCCCAGCAAGGTCGTTGAGAGTTGCCCAACGCCTGAGAGTAACGTGATTTCTTGTTTTAGCTGACTCATGGTTTCCTTTCCTGATATTTTTTTTGATAGCTTACTCAAACATATGAAAAAACACAGCAAGCAATTTGTCGTAGTTATATGTCACTTTGGCGGAAGTCAGGTGAGTGAATAGACAATTTGTACTCTTTCGCCCAACAGGTTTTTGTGTCACATTACCTGAAATCAACAGGATAAGTTGAGGTATGACAGGAAGTAATATGGATAAGTTCGACAATCAAATTCTCGATATTTTAAGACGCCACGCCAGAGCTTCGGTCAGTGATATTGCTCGACAGGTCAATTTGTCACGCTCAGCTGTGACGGCAAGAATTCAGAAGCTGGAACAGGAAAAAGTCATTCTTGGTTACCATGCGAATATCGCCCAAGACGAACCGGACCTTATACAGGCGTACATGGCATTGAAGTTCGACATGTCAGCCTCCTCTCATTATTGTGAGTCCTATGCTGAGACAATATATAAGATAGATGGTGTGAAATGGTGTCATGCGATAACTGGTGAAACCGACATGATGTTGTTTGTCGAAGTGCCTACCATGGCAAGGCTCAATGAGATTCGTGATGAACTACAGACAATCCCTGAACTGCGCCATCTGATGACTCACACCGTACTCACGGAGTTCTTTAATACACGTCATGTCTCTTAATCATATCAACCTCAACTTGTTACGTTCGTTGCAGGTGTTGCTCGAAGAGTGCCACGTGAGCAGAGCTGCAGATAGACTCAACATTACTCAATCAGCCGTGAGTCGCCAGCTCGCTCAGCTTCGAGACTTATGTGGTGACCCTTTATTGGTGCGCGAAGGCAATGCCTTGGTGCTGACACCAAGAGCATTGGCCATGCAGGAAAAGCTCAATCTTTTGTTAGGAGAGTTTGAACAACTACTGCACGACAAACCTTTTGATCCGCAAACATGGAAGCAAGAGTTTGTCCTCTCTTCCAGTGACTATGTCGCTCAATACATAGTGCCCGATGTGGTTGCCGTTATGGTGGAGCAATCGCCGAACGTCAATCTTGCCTATCGCTTATGGCAGCCAGAATATCTTCAACAATTTGGTGAAACCGGTATTCACTTGGCATCGACCATGCAGCCAGAAAAGCCAGCTAATGTGACCAGTGTGAAAATTGGTGAGGACAAATCAGTCTGTCTGATGCGTAAATCTCACCCGTTGTCGGCCAAGCAGACACTGACAGAAGAAGAGCTGGTAAGTTACCCACATTTGAAGGTGACTGGGGGAGGAGATAAGGATTCAAGTACAGATATTGTTCTCAAATCTCTTGGGTATGAAAGGCGAATTGCATTAAAAGTCCCGTTCTTTTCCGCTGCGGTCAATGCGTTGGTTTCCAGTGATTATCTGATGGTGGTACCTGAGCACATCGCTTTGAACTTGTCGGCGAATCATAACCTTGAATATCGTCCTCTGCCATTTGAGACAGAAGCACATCAGTATTGGCTGATGTGGCACCCCAAATACGATCAGGACAAAGCACATCAATGGATGCGTGAGATGGTTCTGCACGCGATGCGCACGTCAAGTTATTCTGTAGGTATGATTTGAAATCATAGCCGATATAATAAACTTTGATTTCAAATCATTAATTCGCTGCGATAGTTTAACGACATGGATTCAGCCTCAGGAAAAAACAATGACACTCACAATCTGGCTATCACTTTTTACGGTTTGTATTTTAGGGGCGATGTCGCCCGGCCCGAGTCTCGCTATGGTCGCAAAACATAGCCTAGCAGGGGGGCGAAAAAATGGCTTGGCAGCAGCATGGGCACATGCATTTGGTATTGGTATTTACGCCTTCATTACCCTGATCGGCCTTGCCGTTGTCCTGCAACAGTCATCGCTGCTTTTCAAAGCGATCAGCTACTCTGGCGCGGCGTATCTCGCATACCTTGGTTACAATGCGTTGCGCTCAAAAGGTGGTGTGGCAGCGAAGCTGGAGTCGGGCGAGCACACATCGGCTTGGCAGTCCGCAAAAGAAGGGTTTCTTATCTCCATTCTCAGCCCTAAGATTGCGCTGTTCTTTATCGCGCTGTTCAGCCAGTTTGTTGCGGTAGGGGACAGTCTAACGGCTAAAGCGCTAATTGTTCTCACCCCGCTAGTGGTCGACGGTCTGTGGTATACCCTGATTACTTTTTTGCTATCGAGCCCACGCCTTTTAGACAAAATTCGTTCAAAAGCACAACTGATTGATCGCCTGTCAGGCGCTGTGCTGATATTTTTAGCGGTACGAGTTGTGATGACAGTGTAAGATAGCCAACACGAACAAAAATAAATAACAAAGGAGCCATCGGCTCCTTTTGTCATGATTGGAGACGGAATGATGATTAGACTTGCTGTTATCGGGACGAACTGGATCACCGATCAGTTCATTGAAGCTGCGTTGAAGACAGAGCAATATCTTTTGGCTGGCGTTTATTCTCGCTCTATCGAGAAAGCGAAAGAGTTTGCTGAGAAATACGCATCACCAACTCTTTTTGATGATTTTGATAAGCTGGCGACTTCTAAGTCGATTGACGTGGTTTACATTGCCAGCCCCAACTCACTACACGCTCCACAAGCATTGAAATTACTTGAAGCAGGTAAGCATGTTATCTGCGAAAAGCCACTGGCTGCGAATGATAAGTTAGCACAACAAATGTATCAGACTGCGTTAGCGAATGATGTGGTTCTTTTTGAGGCGTTCATGTCGCCCCACACACCAAACTTCAAACTACTGAAAGAACAAAGTAAGAACATCGGTAAGATTCGCAAAGCACTGATCACTTATTGCCAGTACTCGTCACGCTACCCTAAGTACTTAGCTGGTGAAAACCCAAATACCTTTAATCCTGCCTTTGCAAATGGTTCGATTATGGACATCGGCTACTACTGTGTTGGCTCAGCTGTTGAATTGTTTGGCGAACCTCACAGCATAAAAGCACAGGCTCAGATGCTAGATAGTGGTGTCGATGGCAGCGGAAGCGTTATTTTAGGTTACGACGGCTTTGAAGTGGTGCTGCAACATTCTAAGACCAGTGACTCTTATTTGCCGAGTGAAATTCAAGGTGAGGAAGGGGCGTTGCTTATGGAGATGATTTCAACAGGCAAAAAACTGACAAAGATTGCCAGAGGTGGTGTTGGTGTCGATTTGAGTGTTAAACAAGATCCGAATCCAATGTATTACGAAGCACTGGCTTTTGCTAAGCAATTTGAAACGAAAAAAATTGACGAAGAGTGTATGAAGCGCTCGCTGATTGTGGCTAAATTGCTGACAGAGATTCGCAAGCAAACGGGTGTAACATTCCCGACAGACGTATAAGAGAGAAAGATATGCAAGCCGAAGTTAAATGGATCGAAGATTTTAAATTTCTAGGTCACTCTCAATCTGGTCATTCAGTCGTAATGGATGGCAATGGCGGTGCAACAGCACCCAGCCCAATGGAGATGGTTCTGATGGCGGCAGGCGGATGTAGCTCAGTTGACGTTGTTGATGGCCTTAAAGAAGCCTTGCAGAAGGTGACTAGCTGCACTGCGAAACTGACGACCGAGCGCCGTGAAACAGCTCCTCGTATTTTCACCAAAGTAAATATCCACTTTGAAGTGTCGGGAGACAATCTGGATACAGATGTTGTCGCAAAAGTAACAGCAGACTCTCTGGAAAAGTACTGTTCAGTGTGTCTGATGCTAGGTGCTGGCGTAGAAATGACCCATAGCTGGGAAATTGTGTAACCTGTTCTATTTAGATGGAAAGCCGGGTTTACAGCCCGGCTTTTTTGTAAATTAAGGAAATATTCACCGGTTAGGTTTTCTCTTTTTCCAATCTTGTATTCGCGCTATTTTACCTTTCCCATTCAAGCAGTTAATTGGAAAACGTTATGACAGAGTTTGAAAAAATGGTCGCAGGTCAGTTGTTTAACGGGGCTGATGGCAGCGTTAATCGCATTCGCGAGCAAGCAACACGCCTTTTGCAGGAGCTAAATCACAATACCAGTGATATTCAGCGTGTTGACACCTGTCGCCAGCTGCTGAAACGTTTTGGCGAAGCGAGCATGATTCGCTCTCCTTTTCTTTGTGAGTTTGGAAAAACGATATCGATTGGCGATAACACCTTCATCAATATGAATGTGACCATGTTGGATGGGGCTGAGATTACGATTGGCAACCACGTACTTATCGGCCCAAACACTCAGTTCTACACAGCGGGTCATTCTTTGGACTATCGAAGCCGAAGAGGTTGGGAAACCACCTGTTTGCCTATTACTGTGGAAGATGATGTTTGGATCGGTGGCAACGTGGTAATTAATCAAGGTGTGACTATTGGTGCGCGCAGTGTCATCGCCGCTAATTCAGTGGTAACACGAGACGTACCACCCGACAGCTTGTATGGTGGAACTCCGGCAAAATTGATAAGACATTTGACAGAGAATGACAGTTAACGCTAGGTTAAGCTCCTTTGCTGTTAATCTGAGAGAATAGAGTGAGCCAACATAAATTTACTTTGTGCGGTGTGTTAGCCATCCTGCTTTGGAGCAGTGTGATGGGGTTAGCGCGAACGGTCACTGAGTTTTTAGGGCCGATTGGTGGCGCTGCTTCAATCTATACTGTCGCTTCTCTGTTTTTGGTGATGGTAATGGGCCTGCCAAAAATCAGAAGATATTCTCTGACCTATGTATTGATTGGTGGTGGGCTGTTTGTCGCCTATGAAATATGTTTGGCACTTGCACTGGCTATGGCGAACTCTCGCCAACAAGCCGTAGAAATGCTGGTGATTAACTACCTATGGCCCGCTCTGACCGTTTTACTGGCTGTGACGTTCAGCCCGAAGAAAACCAATATTCTCGTTTACCCCGCAATCGCACTGGCGTTTTTTGGTGTGGCTTGGAGTATCACTGGCGATCAAGGGCTTTCGTTCACCCAAATTGCAACCAATGTGGCGACTAACCCTGTAACCTACGCTATGGCATTTGTGGGCGCGTTTCTGTGGGCAATCTACTGTAATCTGACTAAGCGTATTTCCAAAGGGCAAAATCCGATTACGCTGTTCTTTATCATGACGGCCGTGACCTTATGGATTAAATACGCGATCAGTAATGAAACAGGGATGAGCGTTAACCTTGAATCCGGTGGTTTGTTGCTGATTACAGGTATTGCAATGGGCAGTGGCTACGCGCTTTGGAACTACGCAATTATCGGCGGTAACATGGTGCTTTTGGCGACGCTATCTTACTTTACACCTGTTCTTTCGACCGTTATTTCGTCTGTGATTCTTGGTTTGGTTCTTACGGATACCTTCTTGCAAGGCGTCGCTCTAGTGACAATCGGTTCACTGCTGTGCTGGTGGGTCACAAGAGAGAAGAAAGCGGGATCGGCTGAACCAGAGGTATGTAAGGATTAAGTATTACCAGCGGATCTCAATGGGTGTTCCTGTTTTCACGAGAGTGAGCAATTCATCCATTTCTTCGTTGGTAATGGCTATGCAGCCATTGGTCCAGTCAAAACTTTGTACGAATTTGGCTGGCCGCTTTTCCCCGTTTCTTAATCCATGAATCTTAATGTTACCACCGGGATCGACGTGAAGTTTTGCGGCATAAGCAATGTCTCTTGGGTTAGGGTAGCTGATGTGGATTGAGCGATAGAACTCTGATTTATCAATCACGAAGTCAAGGTAGTAGCGACCCTCAGGCGTTCGATGATCCCCTTCCTGAGTTTTATGCCCTTTAGGGTGTTTACCTAGCGCGATGCGAAACTCTTTCACCACTTGACCATTGTCAATCAGATACATGCGACGTTTGGACTTGTCGACTTTAACTAAGTCGACCATTGCGGATGAAGCGCAGGTAAAAAGTAGCGCCCCCAATGTCACTATCGTCCTTAATGCAGTGCCATTCATTGTCTTACTATTCTTCCAAAAAACAGAAAGGTAGCCGTGAAGCTACCTTTCGAGTTTACGTGATGTCATCAGGGAGAAATCGAGAAAATATCACGCTCAGCAAATCCCAAGTCTTTAAACGCTTCTATCGCTTCATTCCGACTATGCGCATCAACTTCAAACGAAGTCATTTGAGACCCATCAAAATATAGGATCACATAATGAGTACTGGGATCTGGCTTTTCTATTGCCGACATCATTCCTCCAGCTATTCATTGATACAATGAACTTGGACCTGAACAATGCCTCTACCAGTGCCTTCGCGGTATTAAAGCTTCGCTAATGTTTCCTCAGGCTTCCCTTTTGCTCGAGGCATTTTGTCCACCTTTTTAATTAGTTTAAGCAGTTTTGAAGCATTCCAGCCAGTTTCTTGCTGAGAAAAACGTGATTTTTGCATTTCATCCAATTCATTTTGGATATCGGCAAGAAGCGCCTTATCGCTAATCTGGGCTTCCTGAAGCCATTCAGATGCGCAGTGTTGTGCTTTAAAGTGATCTTGTTCTTCAAGCGCTGAAACTAAGCGGCCACTTGCATCGAGTGGTGCGATTGGCTTCTGCTGGTTCTGCACGCTAGTGTTTCGTTTTCTGAACAATAAAGCGGTTGTGATAACCCAAAGCAAGGCAAACAGCGCAGTGAGATAAGGCCAAAAGCCAGGATCGCTTACGGTGACTGTTTTTACTTCAGCTGGTGCTGAGTACTGAGACGCAGGCACTTGAATATTTAGGCTCTCTCCCGGGCTGACAGCTAACGCTATACCATCTAGATGAGCGGTTTTCTGCTGTTTGTTCTGGCTATCCCACCAATTGAGATTGATCTCTGAAAGTTGAACATCACCAGTTTGCTGAGGAATAAGCACCTGCTTCAATGTCATGCGCGTGAAACCATTCTCTAGCTGCGTGAACTGAGGCTTTTCTTCGTACACACGAATGCCTTGAGGATAGCTGATCTTCAGATTCGGGAAACGGTCAGAAGAGAGCCCTTCAATGTCCAAGGTGACTTCTCGTGTAATCGAATCACCCACTTTAGCTTGATGTGTGGTTGATGAAGGAATAGGTTCCCCATTCGCCGCAACCCATGTTTGGGTTAGCTTAAGCTCCGATGTTGGCAGCCATACGCCACTGTAGCCAGCGGGTTTATCTTCAACTTTGATAGCAAAGGTTTTTGCTGGCGTATCAACTGAGATAAGTTTGGTGGTCCCTGTTCGGTCATTGCCATAAACAACAGAACCTTTGAATGCGGCACCTTGTAGTGTGTATTCGCCGGGCTGGTTTGCTGTCACGCGATAGGCTTGGTCGAGTACAGTGACTTCCACACCGCCGAGAACACTTTGATACTGCTTTGGCTCACCGATTTGAGCTAAGGTCAATCCGTCGACTTGAGGAGGGATGACATTAGGGCTTTGCAGGCGTCTTGGATCTGCTTTAATGATTAGGCGAGTACGTAATGAGGCACTTTCATTTGGGTAAAGTGTCGTCTTATCCAGTGAACTGCGTAGCTCAACTAAGTCGGATACTTTAGGCTCATCGGTGTCCATAGTAACCTGAATAGCAATCGGCTTTGAGCTCGCCCCGCTGACTGTAAAAGCGGGAATATTGGCAACGCCAAGTGTTTGAGCGGCCAGTGTTAGATTCCACTCACTGCGTGTACTGCGATCACCATTGACTATGTTGATCGAAGAGCCAAAACTAGGTCGTCCAACATAAAAATCTTTTTCCAGTGCGCTGAAATCAATATCATCGGAAGAGACTTTTTCGTCGACTACAACGCGAAGTTGGAACACTTCGTTCTTGACGACTTTATTCTTGCTGACGGTCGCCCAGACATTTGCCGCCATAGCGGCAGGGCTGACAAAAGATAAAGCCAGCACCACTAAGCTAATCAGTTTCATTATTTGTCGATTCATAGTTACCACTTCTTACCTGTATTCTGCGGTGGTTGTTTTTGCTGAGCTTGCAACATCATTTGAGCTCTGAGTAAACGGCTAGGGTCGCGCGCGCTTTCGACCTGTTCCAGTTTTCGAAGTTCAGGGTCAATTTGCTCTAAATTTTGCTCCTGCTCAGCTGCGCTTTGCGGTTGAGTCGCGCTTTTATCTTGCGGAGCTGGCTCTTGTTCCGACTTTGAAGCACCTTGCTGTTGCTTGTCTTGGTCTTGTTGCTGCTGAGAAGTTTCGGAACTTGATGCCTGTTGCTTTTGCTGTTCGCCTGTCTCTTCTTGGGTTTGCTGAGGTTTTTGAGATTGCTGCTGCTCAGATCGCTTGTCAGACGATTTCTCATTTGAAGATGAATCTTGCCCAGATTGAGAGGAATTCTCTTGCTCTGAAGAGGAGTCATTGCCAGACTTTTGTTGCTGTTGCTGTTGCTGTTGCTGTTGCTGTTGCTGTTGCTGTTGCTGTTGCTGTTGCTGTTGCTGTTGCTGTTGTCTGACAATCTCCAGGTTTTTCTTTGCATCTTCGTTGCTCGGATCTTGTTTGAGCACGTCCTCATAAAGGCTAATGGCTTGGTCAAACTCTCGGTTTTGAGCGTAGGCATTAGCGAGGTTGTATTTTCCGTTTAGCGTTTGTGAATCTTTAAGTGCATTGATGGCGGCAGGGAAGTTACCCGCCTGATACTGCGCTATACCTTGCCACTCTTTGTTTTCGAACAGATCCGCCGCTTCTTGATACTGCTCGGCATCGTAGAGCTGTTTGGCTTGTTGATTACTGTTAAGCCAAGCTGAAGCCATCGCTGGCTTAGGCGACAGTAGTGGGTAAGCCAAGATGATCATCGAAAACAAAAAGCCACGACGAAACATAAGAAGCGTCGGGATGATCAGCAAAGGTAACAACCAGATACCGCTGTTGACCCGATCACTGATTTGTTGTGACTGGTTTAGTTTACCCGTACTTTCAATGCTACTTGTGTGATTGGCTATGGCGTCTATGTCGCTGTTATTGAGCTGAATAGGTGTAAAGAAACCACCAAGGGATTTGGACACGCTATTCATGTTACTGAAGTTGGATTTCGCCACCACGGTTTGTCCAGCATCGGTTTTGAGCAGAGTGCCATCACTGAGTCGTATCGGGGCTCCTGAACGGGTACCTACACCCAGAATGGACAGTCGCCAGTGTGTGCCTTCAAGAAGATCTTGAATTCCTTGGGTTTCCGCATTATCCAAATCATCACTGAAGAGTATGATGTCACCACGAGACAAGCCGGCGTTTTTCATCATATCAATAGCTAAACGAACGGCTTTTACTGCGTCGGCACCGGGGTAGGGCATCAATTCGGGGCTGAGGTTGGGGATCAGGTTTTGAATGGTACGCGTATCTGAGGTCATCGGACTAACGGTGTACGCATCGCCAGCGTAAGCGATGAGACCAGTGGTACCTTCACTCCATTTTTTGAGTAGGTCACTGGCCTTGTATTTAGTCTGAGTCAGCCGGTTAGGTTTGATGTCAGTGGCATACATAGACATCGACATGTCCATGATTAGCACACGAGCACTGTCGTTGCTGAAGCTAGGTCTTTCAGAGTTGGTAAAGCTTGGCCCAGAGAGAGCAATTGTGGCGAGTAAACCGCAGATGGCGATTGCACTGGTGACAGCATTGCGTGCCGATTTGTGTTGTATACCCATTGCTTCGGCAAGATGGGGGGCAATTAACGTCTGGTTACGGCTACGTTTTGAGAGCCAGAAAACTAAACCACATAGTGGAAGAAGTACCAGCAGCCACTCTGGATAGAGGAAGCTAAAATCAGACATGGTTCCTCCTAATGATAATAAGTGCGAAGAAGCCCGCCAGTGCGATTGCAAGTGGAAACCCGAACCACTCTTGTTGTGGCCGCCAGGTTTGTGTGGCTTGGCTAACAGGTTCTAGGTTATTGATGGTGTCATAGATAGTCGCCAGTTCTTTGCTGTCACGGGCACGGAAATATTGCCCACCTGTCAGCTTGGCGATTTCCATCAGAGATTTTTCGTCTAGGTCTTGAGCTGTGTTGACTTTACGTGTCATGAAAAACTCTTTGACCATCATCTCTCCGGCGCCGACGCCAACAGTGTATATCGTGGCATTGTACTTCTTGGCAATTTTGGCCGCTTCGATTGGGTCAAGTACGCCCGCAGTGTTACTGCCATCGCTGAGTAGTATCATCACACGCTGCGGTGCATCGCTATCGACGAACGTTTTGGTCGCCAGCCCTATGCCTTCACCAATCGCGGTTTTGGTCCCAATAAGGCGTAATACGGTTTGATTGAGCTGCTCGGCAACGGTATGTCTATCAAGCGTTAATGGTGTTTGCAGATAAGCGTGATCGGCAAACAGCACTAGGCCCAATCGGTCTCCCTGACGTTTGGAAATGAAATCAGATAAGACCTGTTTGACTGCGCTTAAACGGTCGATGTAGTCACCGTTGAATTGCATGTCTTCTTTACTCATCGAGTAAGACAGATCAACTACCAGTATCATGTCTCTATGCTTCGGTTGTGTCGTGACAGGGTCGCCATACCAGACAGGTCTTGCAACCGCGGTAATCAGGCAGACCCAAACCAGACCCGCCAGAACTTTAGCCAACAAGTTCCTCGGCGCACTGCCTGCCGCTGAGTTGGGCAGGTAGGGCATATAAACGGGAGATGACTGTTTAACTGGCGGCAGTAAAAAATAAATCAGTATGGGGAGTGGTAGCAGCAGAAATGCCCACCACCATACGAATTCGATGTTAGCCAACTTTGGCTCTCCTTCTTTTTGGCGGAAGCGCCTCATCGACCCACTGGGAGCAATGGGTAATCAGTTCGGACGCGTTTCCTACGGGCTCTTTCGAATACAAAGCCTCTTGCCAGAGTTCATAGTTCTCGAGGAACACAGGTGATTTCATCTGAGTATCAAGAAAGGCATACCACTCTTTGCCTGTTAACTGCGCTACTTCTTCTCTTGGGTAGTAACACAGCGCGGCCTGACGTAATAATTCAATGGCTTCAGCAGGTTTGTCACCTGCCTGAATAAGCTTCAGCGCGGTTTTCTTTGGTGCCATACGCTTTTTATTCCAGCGATAGGTCAGCCAAATTATCAATGTGCCAAAGACAATCGCTCCTGCGGTCGCCCACCATCCCCATGCCAGTGGAAACCACGAGGGCACCTCCGGTAAATGCATTGGATTAAGTGGTAGTAGTGAATCCTTGTTATTGGTGCTCATTGATTACGTCCAGATAATTGTTGTAGTAATGATTCTTGGGTAGAGAGACGGGTAAAACTCAAGCCATGGTTAATAGATAAGTCTTTCAGATCTTGCTGCTTTTGCTCAAAAACAGACTTAATCTGATCGCGTGCTTTTCGTGAAGAAAAGTCCATCCACAACGTTTGACGTTTGTCGGAAACTTGCTCGACGCCACGATAACTGGTAATGCCCGCTTCCAAAGGATCGGAAATATGAACCAATCGTACGCGGTTGTGGGCACGTAGCTGAGTGAGTAATGGCTGGTTTGATTCTGAGAAACGCAGGAAGTCACTGATGATGACCACTTCACTCCCCTTAGGACATAGGCGGTTCAGTGCCTGTAAGCCATGGCCCATATCTGAGGAGTGGGGCGTAGTCGATTGATTCAGTTTGTCCTGATGAAGCTTCACCAGATGCTGAATTAACGCGAGCGGCCCTTGATTACGACTGGTCGGCTTTAGCTCAGTCAGTTGGTCGCCAGTATCAATCATTGCGCCTATACGATCTCGCTGAGCAACAGACAACCACGCAATCAGGCTTGCCATATGAGATGCCAAGACCGATTTGAACATCAGCTGAGAACCAAACATCATGCTGGCACTGAAATCCACATACACAATGATGGGCTTCTCTCGTTCTTCTGTGAAAAGCTTGGTATGAGGTTTACCGGTTCGAGCGGTTACGCGCCAATCAATGCTCCGCACATCGTCACCAGGTTGATACTGGCGGACTTCGGCAAAGTCCATACCACGGCCTAGTTGCTTACTCTGATGTTGCCCCAGCATTTGAGACCACAAACTCTTTGCAGGAGGTAACCACTTTATCGCTTGCTGCTTGTAGTAAAGCAGTTCGTCAAGACACAAGTTTACGCCATCAGAGTATGGGGATAATTGTTTATCCATCTGTAACCCTTATGCGCTGCCCACCAGAGACAGAAGGCGGTTAACCACCTGATTGGCACTAATGCCTTCGGCTTGAGCCTGATAGCTGAGCAGAATACGGTGTCTGAGAACAGGAAAAGCCATTGCCTGCACATCCTCTGGTGATACATAGTCACGACCAGAGAGCCAAGCGTGAGCACGAGCGCAGCGATCTAACGCGATGGTTGCGCGAGGGCTGACTCCCATTTCTATCCAGTTACTCAGTGTATCGTCATATTGCGTTGGTTGGCGTGTCGCCATAACAAGACGAATAATATAGTTCTCAACCCCTTCCGCCATGTGGATGTTCAACACTTCTTGACGCGCAGAGAAAATATCTTGTTGAGAGAGGACAGGCGGAGCGACTTTTTCCTCGCCTTTTGCTTCACCGCGATTCAGGCGCAGTATTTCCAGTTCACTCTCTGAATTCGGATAATCCACATTGAGATGCAGTAAAAAGCGATCCAATTGCGCTTCGGGAAGCGGGTAAGTGCCTTCTTGCTCAATTGGGTTTTGCGTCGCCATTACCAGAAACAGCTCTGGCAGTGGGTATGTTTGACGACCAGCGGTGATTTGTTTTTCTGCCATGGCTTCGAGCATGGCAGCTTGAACTTTCGCTGGTGCGCGGTTGATTTCGTCAGCCAAAATCAGTGAGTTAAAGATTGGCCCTGCTTGGAATGTAAATTCGCCCGTTTCCGGACGGAAAATATCAGTGCCGGTTAAATCGGCAGGAAGTAGATCTGGAGTAAATTGGATCCGGTGAAAGTCGCCTTCAATGCAGTCAGCCAATGACTTAACAGCGCGTGTTTTCGCTAATCCCGGAGGGCCTTCAACCAGAATGTGGCCATCGGCTAATAGAGCGACTAAAAGTTGTTTAACAAGTTCAGTCTGACCAATAACTTGGCCTTCCAAGTATTGTTGTAGGGTATGAAATGACTGAGAATTCATCGATGTCTATCTCCTCGCTTTTTCACTTAGTGGATTTTGAAGTGAAAAAGTTCATCCATTGACTAATGTTGCGTATTGGATGGTTAATAACTATCCAACTTAGTAGTGCAACATAAGTTCTATTATTTCAGTTGCTTACAATATGGGGATTTTAACGCTTCATGCAAGTGTTCAATATCGAAAAATTGGTTTGCAAATTAGTGCGAAATTGATGACTTATTCAGTAAAGGAATGTATTTTTTGTCCGATATAAAAAAAGTGCGTCACAATTTAATTTGGCTTGCTCTCCTCCTAAGCTAAAAATTAACTGTGATTTCAACTTTCAAACAATCATAAAGCGCTATAAGGCAACTCGAATGATGAAACTAAACGCGATCAGTATTAAGCAAAAGGTTGTTGCGGGTATTACTTTTGCTGTTCTTGCTTCAACAATTATTGTCGGAGTGATGGCACAGCGTCAGGCACGTGAGGTCCTCGAACATAGATTAGTAGATATCGAACTACCATCTATGCTGGACCAGATTAAAGGACAAATCGATTACGATGTGACTCAGCTACTGCGCGCCGCCGAGCAGATAGCAAACAATGAATTTATCAAACAAGCGGTCAGTACGACCAACATCGACCCTCAAGTGGAAGCGATGCTGGTTAAAGAGCTCAATAACGTTCGCAATCAATACAATTTGAATGATGCCTCTGTTGCGAACCGTGAAACAGCCTACTACTGGAACCAGAATGGCTTCTTACGTCAGTTGAACCAACAGCAAGACGGATGGTTCTTTGGTTTCACGCAGTCTGGGCAACCTACCATGGTGAGCATGTTTCAGGAATCGACTGGTGAAGTGAAAATGTTCGCTAACTTCCAGTTTGTAAACGGATTCAGCATGTCCGGCTTGTCTAAATCAATGGACGACATGGTTAGATTGCTCAACGGCTTCCAAATCGAAGACACGGGTTTTGTATTCCTGACGGATGCACAAGGACAGGTACAAATTCATCGCCAGAAGGACAAAGCCAGCTCGACCTTATCTCAATTGTATGGAAGCGAAGCTTCTATGCTTATGAATAAATCTGGCTTCAACCTGATTGAAGCGAGCTACGAAGGCGAGCAAGTTTTCGTTTCGAGCCTATATATTCCTTCAATGGACTGGTTTGTTATCGGTGTAGCACCGGTAAATGAAGTGTTCGCTGACCTTAACTATGTTGCCAAACAGATGACTGTTACTACGATAGTGGTTGCTGCTCTGTTCATCTTCATGGGTTTATTCTTAGCGAACAGCATTACACGCCCAATCAAGTCTATTGCAGCGCGCTTTACCGATCTTGGTCGTGGGGACGGTGACCTTTCACAGCGTATTGAAGTTCAGAGCAGCGATGAAATTGGTCAGTTATCTGAAGGGTTTAACGGCTTTATCGAGAAAATACATGAGTCGATGAAAGAAGTCGCATCAACCAGCGGTGCGCTACAAACCGCCTCTGAAAGTGTTTCCCATAAAGCCAACACGACTCACGATAACAGCCAGATTCAGCGCGACCAAACCATTCAGGTAGTTACGGCGATTAATGAAATGGGCGCAACGATTAGTGAGATTGCATCGAATGCGGCAACCGCTGCAGAAACCGCGAATCAAGCGTCAGATAATACTCAGGTCGGTCAGAATGTTGTTAACAAGGCCAAAGACGCGATCAGTCGTTTGGCTATGGACATCGAGAATACTGGTCAAGTGGTTGAGCAACTGGCATCGACAACACAAGAAATCGGCTCGATTCTTGACGTAATCCGTGATATCTCCGAGCAAACCAACTTGCTGGCATTGAACGCAGCAATCGAAGCTGCGCGAGCGGGTGAGCAAGGGCGTGGTTTCGCTGTGGTTGCGGATGAAGTGCGAAATCTAGCAAGCCGAACCGCAGATTCGACAGAAGAGATCCAGAAGATGATCAACCAACTTCAAAGCGACGCCAAAGATGCGGTAACCGCAATGGAAGCAGGCAAATCTGTCACGCATGAAGGTGTGTCGTCATCGGATGAAGCAGTAGAAGTGCTGGTGAATATTTCTGAGCGAATCCATGATATTTCTGATCGCAACACTCAGGTGGCAACGGCCACGGAAGAGCAATCAACGGTTGTGCATACGATCAACCAAAACATTGAAGAGATTAACGCCATCAATGAAGTGACAACCAGTACAGCAGAGGAGTTGGCAGCCGCTAGTTCTGATCTGAAAGAGTTGTCAGAACGTCTTGATCGTATGGTGGGTAGCTTTAAGCTATAAAACCATTCGTAAGCTAGAATAACTGGGGCTAAGTGGGTAAACTTAGCCCCAGTTTTTATATTATTAGGTAAGTAATATCATGAGTGATTTTGAAAAAGAGCTAGAGCAAATGTCTCAGGAAATGAGTGATGAACCTGAGGTAGCGCTTCCATCACTTGAAGAGCAAAAAGCTATCGCGGCAGAGCTGAAAAAGCTTGAAGAAGCAGGTGAGCTAACGCCAGAAATCCTAGAACAGTACTTCGGCAAGTTTTACTCGAAAACCGATAAGCCAGTGCACTAGAAACTAAGTATTCAATAAAAGCCGCATTAAGCGGCTTTTTTGTATTCGATGGACTTGCTAGTTACAACAGGTACTTGTTAGCTTTTCGGTATCCTATTTTCACTTTCCAAACTCCAATAATTCCTGATTTTCATAAATTAGCTCGCTCAAGAAATCAGCGACCACTCTTATCCGTCTTGAGTGTGCTAAATCTGAGTGAATCGCGAGCCAGATAGGTTGATTACAGCCCACCTCATTTTCAATGCAGATGAGACCTTGTTGTTTAGCGATGAAGTGAGGAAGAATTGAGAGCCCAAGGCCAGCATGAACGGCACTGAACTGCGCGGACAAACTGGACGTAGTAAGCTTGCAAGTTCTGCCACGTAGTGTTTTTTGAATCCATTGTGCAGCAGGAAGGTGTTGCTGAGTTTCCGTCCAGCCAATGAAGTCATCATTAATATAGGGATTTGTCTGCTTTGAACGAGGTCTTCTATTTAAATAACTTTCAGATCCGTAAAGCCCAAAACCTAAATCTCCTAAACGACGGATAGTTACATTTCCTCTTTCTGGCCTAACCATACGTATAGCCATATCAGCATCTCTTCGATGCAAGTTGACGGTTGAAACACTGGTTTCCACTTCTACATTAAGCCCATCATGCTTGCTGAGTAGATTTGGTAAGGCCGGAATGATCAAATGATCAGCCAGTCCTTGTGCGGTTGCTAATCGAACGTGGCCTGAAACCCCATCATCCGTACCTTGTGCCGCAGAGCCAAACGCATATCCGGCTTGTTCCAGAGCTTCTGCTTGAGGAATTAGTGACAGCCCTTCATCGGTAAGTTTGTACCCTAGTTGGTCACGCACGAACAACCGCAGTTCAAGCGCATTTTCTAAGCGTTCGAGCCGACGAGTCGCTGTCGCGATACCTATTTTTAGTGTTTTGGATGCGCCACTTAGTGTTCCTGCTCTCGCTATGGCCAAGAAGACTCGTGCATCATCCCAGTTGAGTCTACTGTGTTTGTTATTTCCGAATTCGGAAAACTGATTGTGTTTTTTGGCCATATGAACCTCCTTTTGAGGAGAGCATACTGTGAACAACACAACAAACCAAGGAAATTTAGATGATGGAAAAACGTATCTTGGGAAATGGCTTAGAAGTATCTGCGATCGGCCTAGGTTGCATGGGAATGAGTGAATTCTATGGGCCCAGAAATGATCAAGAATCAATAGAGGTATTGAATAAAGCTGTTGATCTAGGGTGTACGCTTTTGGACACAGCAGATACTTATGGTGACCATCATAACGAGGAACTGATTGGTCGATTCTTAAGGACTCGTCGCAGTAACGTAAAAGTGGCAACCAAGTGTGGCATTGTACGTGAGCCGGGAGAATACAAACGACGTATTGATAACAGCCCGGATTACATAAGAAAGGCCTGTGAAGGCTCACTGCGTCGGCTCGGCGTTGAGTGTATTGATCTCTATTACATTCACCGCTTAGATCCTAATGCATCTATTGAAACTACAATGGAGACGCTTAGTGATCTAGTTTCTGCTGGGAAAATCGCACATATTGGGCTCTCTGAAGTGAGCCCAAACACGCTGAGGCGAGCACATGCCATACATCCAGTAACGGCGGTTCAGACGGAATATTCACTTTGGACTCGAGATGTGGAAGCTGAAGTTTTGCCCACTTGTCGTGAACTCGGTATTGGATTCGTGCCATATTCGCCGTTAGGGCGCGGATTTCTGACTGGGACTATTCAGTCAGAAAAGGACTTTGCTCAGAGCGATGCTCGCAAAGCACTTCCACGCTTCACGTCTGAAAACTTAAAGGCTAACCAACCGCTATCCGACGCGGTAAAACAGTTGGCAGTTGAGAAAGAATGTTCTTCGGCCCAAATAGCTTTAGCTTGGTTGCTTGCCCAAGGTAAAGACATAGTACCGATTCCGGGTACAAAGCGACTTAAATACTTGGAAGATAACCTTGGAGCGGTAAATATTGAGCTGACGACTCAGGACCATAAAATGCTGGAACGAGCCATCAACAATTTTAAACCTGTGGGTGATCGTTATACCTCTGAAGGTATGAAAGGAGTTAATGTATAACGCTATTCTTAATGCTATCAGCCACGTTTTTAATTGTTAGGTGTTTAAAGTAAATCGACATTTAGGAAAAGAGGAGCAGCCATAAAATTGCTTGCCTGAATTCTTGCCTTTCCTCGCAGTCCGGAGTACTAATTCTGACTGGAATTTAGGACACAGGACGCTATTTTCGTCCTGTTTTGATGGTTCGGATGACGAGCGGTCAATGAAGTAGCGTCCATCTTCTACCATGTTCACTAGTTCATCGCCGCAGATTAACCAAAAGCGTTTGTCTGCGGCAAATCGGATTGCTTCAGAAGTGAAGTGGCCGGAGGTTACGATGATCATCTGTTTGGCCTGATTAGCCAGCATAACACCGTACATTTCTCTCAGTACCTGAACGCCAACCTTTCTACTTTTCCAATGTTTACACTGTACTAAGCTCACGTCTCCATTTTTGGTAAGCCATATATCGACCCCATCGTCGGGTGCCGAAGAGAGTGCTTGTTTTACGTGATAACCCTGATGTTTAAAAAACTCTCCTATGTAACTCTCGAACTCAATCCAGCTCAAGTCATTTAATGCAGCAGTGGATCGTTGAGATTTAAGTTGTGCAGTGGTTCGGCTGTACCTCTGCTTTCTGTTACGTTGAGCAATCAATGAGATTGGAGCGGGTATCAGAAACAAAAAGCCAAACAAAGGCGCTAGATTTGGCAAGTTGGGTCCAATTGCATTCAGAATAAAGTTATCTGTGGATGCAAAGATTCTTGGTAAGACGCTGGCAAGTCCAAAATAGGTGATAAGAGACATTGTGACGCTGACCCACCAAGGTGCACTACACAAGTGAATCAGAATGCTGTCATTTCTTTTAGCCATAAGTTTATTAATGATTGTTGAAGTTTAAGAATATATTCAACCACATGCACTATTGTGTGTCTGGCTATAGCACGCACAAAAGCGCGATACATTGTTTTTCACACATTACTTTGAAGCTTGTATTGGATTGATTTATGTCTTTTGGTCGACATCTAAAGCGATGGTAATAATTAATATCCCTGTTAAAAACAATGATATTTCTGTGGTGTCATTATGTAGTATTTATTTCTAAATTATTCGATTATAAGAAATTAATTTCTCTATTTAAGACTATTTATAGATTTAAAGGCAAAAAATTTCTCTGGTGAACTCCGTATACTGTGCTACGTCATTAATGCTCTACAAGCAGATGATTTACAATAATTATTAAATGAGTAGTAGTCACCATGAATTCGAAGTCTCTAACTTTTCTGCTTTTTGTTTCTGTTTGCTTGATATGGGGAACCACTTGGTTCGCTATGGAAGTGGCGTTGCACTCTATTCCGCCGATTTTTGCTACCGCGTTACGCTTTCTACTTGCCGCTCCACTGTTAGCTGTACTGGCTAAAGTGTTTGGTCAACCATTACTGTTTCCGAAAGGTAAGGGGCAGTGGGTGATCATTGTAGCGCTGATGTACTTTGCGATTCCTTTTACTTTGATGATTTACGGGGAGCAATATATCTCCTCCGGTTTGGCTTCGATCATCTTTGCTAACATGCCAGTTGCAGTGATGTTGATGTCTGGTCTATTCCTTGGGTTACGACTCGCAAAGCACCAAGTCTTTGGGCTTCTTGCGGCGGTGATCAGCTTATGCTTAATATTGGGTAATGAAATGCAGATGGGTGGTTCGGACTACCTGATTGGTACTGCATCTCTAGGGTTGGCAGTTGCGATTCATGCGGTTATGTACGTGCTTGTGCAAAAGCATTGTAAGGACATCCAAGTACTTACCTACAATGCATTGCCGTGTTTGGTCGCTTCCATTTTATTGTTCGCCGTGTCTTCTATGGGTGAGCATGTTGATGTGCAATCCTTTACTTGGGATTCGATCTCTGCAGTTGTTTATTTAGGTTTGATAGCTAGCGTTGGCGGGATTGTCGCTTACTTTAAGCTTGGCCAGGTATCTACACCATTTCAGGCGTCAATCTGCTTTCTGATATTCCCTGTAGTTGCACTGTTTATTTCTGCATATATCAATGGTGAGATGTTGTCTCACCAATCACTGGCTCTGATGCTGCCCTTGCTGTGTGGCATTTTGTTGACGAAAGCACCTAAAACTTGGTTTAAAGTGCGCTTTGCTCGCAAAGAACGTCATCTAAACCTTTAGTCAACATAAGGTTTGGCTCCCCAATCGATAAAGATGCACGGCATTGGCCGTGTGTCTTTTCAAATCTGAAGCCCCACCTGAGTTGTCTACATAAGCGCTTAACAAGCATTAAACCAAGGCCAAAACCTGACTTGTCCGGATAGTGCTCGTAATAATCAGAGTACTCTTTGTTGATGATCTGAATGCTTCCTTGCTGCTGGATAATCGTAATTACACCTTCATGGGTGTGCTGTACGGCATTACGCAATAGATTGGAAGCTATCATCTGAATGGCTGCGTAAGGAAGGTTAGCTTTATAGCTATCGGTATGGATTTGAATTTCAATGTTTTTGGCTTGGGTTAAATAACTTAGGTTTTCTATTTCAGAATGCAGTACTGACGAGAGGGCAACAGATTGAGTGGTTAGCTGAGAATGCTCCGCTTTGTTGAGCCAAAGTAACGTGTCGCAGAGTTCAGCCATGCAGAGGCTCGCGTCCTTTATACGTTGCTTCGCATTGTGGCTCTTTTCTTCCCACTGTTTTTCGACTTTATCCATCAATTCTACACTGCTTCGAATAACCGCAATCGGTGTGCGCAGCTCATGGCTGGCGTAACGCACAAACTCCTGCTCACGTTTGAGCGAGGCTTCGGTTTTACGCAAGCTATCAAGAATAATCTGAGCAAGTGTATTTAACTCTTCATATTGGAAGTTTGGTGGTGCACTACTTATGTTGGTGGAATCCAGTTGTCTAGCCCACTGATAAAGGTGTTGAATGGGTTTAGTGGCTGAGTACATAAACATGAACAGCATCATTAGAAAGAAACTTAATGCGAAAGCACCGAAAAGAATGGCCTGAATTTCGGGTGTCTCAAACCAATTTTGCGGAGGAGCATTTGGTGGTTCTTTGAAATGATGAGCCACATAATGCACTTTACCATCAGGTTTCGTAATCAACATCACATACACGGATTCGGTTGGTCTTGATAACGGACTAGTTCGATCTGATTTATGGTGGATCTGGTTTGGGGAGAGCAGGTCACGATCGAAGTGGCGGCGAATTTCTATGGGTAACTGATGCCACTTTGAGGTTTTTATGAAACGCGGGCTTTGCTCAACGCTTTCCGACTCACTTTTGTGAGCAACCTCAAGCAGAGCGCCTTTTATCATGTTGTCGTGACTATTAAAAAAGTGCAGCAACCATAGCGTAGACATTAGTGTCACGAGAATGAGCGCAGTGGCAAATAGCATGGCGATCATAGAGTGCTTTAAGCTCGATATTTTAAATCTCATTGGCTCTCACTATCTGTATCCTGCAACTTAAATCCTTGTTTGTTTACTGATACAACGCAGACGCTGCTACTGTGTTGAGATAATGCTTTGCGCAGATAGTGGATGTGGACTTTGAGGGAGTTACTGTTAGGTGCTCGGTCTTCCCAGATTGCTAGGTTAAGAGATTGACGTGTGATTGAGTGCGGATAAGCACGAATCAAGTGTTCTAGGATAATTAGGCTGGTGGGAAGAAGCTTGATTGGTTGGTTGTCGATATACGCTTGATTTTCTTGGGTGCAGAATACGATATTGCCCGCTTTGAATCGGATCAGTTGACCACTTTTTCTGGTGGCTAGTGCTTTGGTTCTGGCGACCAATTCTGCCATAGCAAAGGGCTTGGCGAGGTAATCATCAGTACCCACCTTGAAACCTGTCAGTTTGTCTTCGAGTTGGCTTCGGGCGGTCAACATAATGATCGGAACTGCTACTCCTTGAGTGCGAAGTCGTTCACATACGCTAAAGCCATCGAGTCGAGGAATATTGACGTCTAGGATGATGACCTGATACTGATTTTTTTCGATCAGGTTGAGTGCTGTTTCGCCATTATTGGCGTAATCGCATGTGATGTTTTCGAGCTCTAGAAAATCAATGATATTACCCGCCAAGCGTGAATCATCTTCAACTAGTATTGTGTTGATCATAAGTTTCCAAATTGAGATTAGTAGAATGAGTGAAAGCCAAGCCATTAAATGGCTTAGCTGTAATTAACGTTACTGCCTAAAAAGCAATGCTTTATTGTTGTGTGGATATATCAAGTTGCAGCGATGTGCCCTGATTGAGTCCATCTCCAGCCGCAAGAATGAAGTACCAGCCGGGTATGGGTGAATCTATTCTCAGGTATTCGTTATTGTCTGCGCTGCGAGATGAAAACTCGAACTGGCTTGTACTTGGCCAATAAGGACCGACATATAAGTCGGTATTACCTGAACCGTGTCTTGTTCTGACTTCCAGAGTGCTATTGGGCTCTGTAACCTTGATGAAATAGTAATTGTCACCTTGTGCAGTGCAGACTGGAGTACCGCTTTGTAATTCTCCAAGTGAAACAGGAGAAGAGGTCACACATTCATCTGAGATTGCTTTGGGATGCTCACCAGGCTCTTTATTGGCACGGCGTGTACCCAAAGCGATAGAAACCCCTTGATATCCTTGCTGTGAGATGGCGCTGACGTAGTGACGGCCCTGATTAAGTGTGATGATAAGAACTTGTTCTGTACCTTCACCAATCGACTCCGCTAACGCATTCTGTTTGGAGGCCCAACTCGTAGGGTGGTAATAGAGTTTGAGATCGCCTTGACCGTCTCGGCTGCTCAGGTAAACAGTGGTGTTATCTTGTAGGACATCAAAGTAAAAGTGTTCCATTGAGCCAGCAATGCACTCACCTTGGTCTCTTGTCAGCTTCCCACCAGACTGAAGGGTTTCACCTTCGGAACACTTGGATGGCAGGTAAAGAGGAACCCCTTGATAGTTAATCGCTGCCAGTTGAAGCCCATCAGGATCGGATTCTTCTGGTTGAGGGATCCAAGCTTGCAAGCATTCCGCGCTTTTCACACAGGGATCGGTAAGTGCTTTCATAAAATTAACCAGATCGGTCTTCGATTGATCTGACAGGTTGAGCTTTTGCAAGACGGGGGCGCCATCTGCTATCTCATCGTCAATGATCTTCGCGGCTTTATCTGTGTTCTCTCTTGCGTCAGGAAACAAGCTGTTGCAATGTTCGATGTCTTTAAACTGAGGTTGTTCGCACCAGCCTAGCTCGTCAATATATTGGTCAAGTATTTGGTGATAATCGTCATAATGATCAATGACTTGTTCTAGAGTATCGTAGTTCCCTGCGTGCCCAAATGGACCAGTGACTTCAATGTTTAACAGGGTGCCTGAGCGAAAGCTGTAGATATCGGCTTCACTTTCGTTTCGATGGGCTCGACCTAAGTCATTTGTTTCCATACCTGGCTCTCCGGTTCCGGGGCCGATTTGCGGGAAGGCTAGGCGGTGATAGTTTGAGTCTTTGGTTTGACTGAAAGTGTCTGTGTTGTGGCAGCCAATGCATTGTGTGGGTAAAAAGTCGGGCTCATTCCCTCCATCAGATGGGGGAGGTGGCATGTACAAATACAGGTAGGCTCCACGCTTCTGCGACGTCGTAAGTGCAGACGAGTCACCTTTCACGTACTGGTTCCATGCGTTGTCGGTAAAGTTCATCGACTCTTGGTACGCAGAGAGTGCTCGAGTAATGTTGGCAAAGGTTACAAGCTCCTTAGGTGACTTATCGTCTCCGTAAACAGAAGCGAATTTCTCCAGCCACTGGTTTCGAAACAATTCGCCTTTGGCGTCGCCATAATCGCCAATTCTTGCCGCTAGATGCGCTCTCACGGCCTCATTAGATGCATCCTGCATGAAATCAAAACCACGCATTTCAGATGCAGTAACTGGTGGAAAGCGAGCTTGAGCGGCTAAAAGGGTATTTCCAGAATTTGGGTCAGCTTCACCAAATGCAACATCGGGAGTACTGATCCCTTTTGACGGATCAAGCCAGTCAACAAATTCGACACGAGCATCACGGAACAAACTGCGTTTGTATAAACCAGCGTTGAAGATCGTTGGCGTGTTGCGTGCTACATAGTATTCACCAGTGGTTGTTTTCCGACCAGGGCCGAGCACATTTTCATTTTCAGCCAGTGTCCCTACTGCGAGTGATAATCCGTCGCCCCCACCAAGGTAAGGGTGATGACAACTGGCGCAAGCAACGTCTTTGTTACCACTTAGTGCTTTGGAGAAAAATAAGAGTTTTCCTAATTTCACTTCTTTTGAATCTACACTGGGTATTTCAAAGCCTTTGTTTGGCTCGCCTGTGAGGCTGTGTTGCTCAATCAGCTTACGAAGTTCAGTATCCAGATCATCAGGAATTGGAATGGCCATCGCATGGGATGCCAGCCCCAAAGTTAGGGCCAGTAGACAAGCATGTTTTCTCATTGTTCTCTTCCATGTGTGCAGTATTGGCCGGATGTTAGGAAAGAGAGGGTTAAAAAGGGGTTAAAATGGCTGGAACCGAACGTCTTTTTTCTATGTGACTTTATTAAATTGGATGCATATCAAAGTTAAGCTGTGCTGAATCCCGCTGGGAGTAGGAAAGTTTGTGGTGTTTGGTGCTCGAAATCTTAATGAGTAAAAGGTATAACGTGGTTCTTGTTTCTCGTTGTCTTATGAGCCGTTCTATCGGCTATTCTCATGTTTAAGGAAGTACCTATGTTCATTGTTTATCGTCTTCTCAAATTGGCGGTTATTTGTGCCGTATTTTTCACCATTTATGATTTGATCGAAATGGGCAAGGTGACCTGGCCTATGCGCTTCTTTGGTTTTTAAACTATTCACCTCACTTGATTAAGGCGTCGATCAGATAGTTTATCGTCGTTCGAGATGCTTTGAGCTGTGTGAATGGCTCGCTTTAGCGGAAGAGCTAAAGCGAGTATTACAAATTGTCTACAGAAACTGCTCAGTCTTGAAATAGAGACTGCTTAGTGTAGAGGTAGTCAATGGTTATTGTCGCTACTGGCAGCTATAGCCTCCATCAATAGGTACTATAGAACCCGTCATGAAACTGTTTTGTTCAGACAGTAAATAGCAGGCCAAATTTGCCACTTCTTCTGGTCTTGCTATCCGTTTTATTGGCTGTGCGTGTTCTAATTGCTGTCTGATATCGGCATGCTTTTCCCCCGATAGCTGATGGAAGGTACATAGAGCTTTTTCAAGTAGGGGAGTCTCGATAGTTCCTGGACAAATGCAGTTCACTTGAATGTTGTACTGAGCATAATCAATCGCAGTACTTTTTGTTAACTGACCAATTGCACCTTTGGTTAGGCCATAAACAGAACTAGAACCTTTCCCTACAATTGATTGATCTGAACCCATTAGTAAGACTTTCCCACTTTTTTGCTTACGCATAACGGGAAGCACTTCTTTTAAAGTGTAAAAAACACCACCTATATTTGTTGAGATTACATTTTCGAATTCTTGTGGCTCTGTTTGCTCAAGGTTGGCAAACAAATGAATGCCAGCATTCGCGAAAAGTAAGTCGATCTGACCTTCTATCTTTAGGATTTCCGCGATAGCAGATTGTATTTGTTCATAATGTTTAACGTCACAAGGCACAAAGTGAGCGAGTGAGTCCTGTTGGCTCTGCACATCCAAGTTGTAAACCTTTGCTCCACGACTGATTAATTGCTCTGAAGTTGCGTGACCAATACCTGTTGAACCGCCTGTAACAATTGCCACTTTATTGTGAAAATCCATTTAGTGCACTCTCCCTTAGCTGTGAAAATAACGATTGCATAGAATTTAAAGCCTTTGGCTATCACCGGCTGATACTGCCTCATGGGAGAGACTATGAGACGTGATTAATATTTAAGTATTAATAATTACCTTTGAACATTGCAGTGGATAGGAGTGAGGAAGCTTAATTAAGTTATTTTCCGATATTTCTGTGATGAGACTCTATTGACTGAAACGAAACTTAAAAAGTTGCTACAACTAGCAATTGGCTATATCTGATAAATCTCAAGCGGCAACCCGTCTGGATCTTGGAAAAAAGTAAAGGCTTTACCAGTGAATTCATCAATGCGCACAGGCTCCACCTCAATCCCTTTGCTTTCGAGATAGCTTTTGACCTCTTCAACACTATCGACTTCAAAGGCGAGATGGCGAAGGCCTTGTGCTTCGGGGAAACTTGGTCTTTCTGGAGCCCCGGGAAAGCTGAACAGTTCAATTTGCGAACCATCTGGGAGCTCTAAATCGAGCTTGTAAGAACTTCTCGCCTTTCGGTAGTTTTCGGCTAGGATTTTTAACCCCAATATTTGGGTATAAAACTGCTTAGATACTGGGTAATCAGAGCAAATAATCGCAACGTGATGAATTTTATTAAACATAGGGTTCTCGTTATTTGCTAGCGAGTTTATCGCCTAATACTTGACTGATGTAATCAATAAAGACACGTAGGCGAGCGGGCATATATTTGGTTTGCGGGTACTGCATAGCGACTGCGCCATGGTAGTTACTTTTGATTGTCCAGTCGGAGAGAACAGGGACAACTTGTCTGTTTTCGATGGCTTCCGCGATAACAAAATCGTGGAAGATGCCAATACCGAGCGCATTTTTGACACCAGTGAGACGCATTTGTGAGTGGTTCACCGCATAGCGACCTGAGACCGTCATCGAATGGAATTCGTCGTCTTTAAAGAAGTCCCAGACATTATCTCGCTCAGTTTCGGCCAAATACAGGCAGTCATGATGTTGCAGATCAGTTGGGTGGGAAGGCATACCACGTTTATCTATGTATTCAGGACTGGCGCAAAGGACAAGGTTCGTTTTTCCAACTTCTTTAAGCACCAAGTTTTCATCAGGTTTATCAGTGAGTTTGAACGCGACATCGATCCCGTCTCTGAGTAGATCGATCTCGCCATCAGCGACACGTAGCTTCAGCTGAATGTCTGGATATTGCTGCAAAAACGGAACAACAAAAGGCTGCAAAACCGAGTTGAGGAAAGCTTCTGGTGCTGCAATGGTAAGAGAGCCTGTCGCTTGTTTGTGATCGGTTGTTGATAGCTCCCAAGCTTGCTGGGCGGCGTTTACCATCACAATTGCCTGATCATAAACCTGCTGCCCAGTGGGCGTGATAACGAGTTTTCGTGTCGTGCGCTCAAACAGCTTTACGGACAGGGCTGACTCAAGCCGAGTGATCAATTTACTCAGTGCGGAAGGGGTCACATCGAGCTTTTTTGCGGCAGCAGTAAAGCTACCCTCATCAACGATCAAAATGAAGGATGCAAGATCTGGGAGCAAAGCGATAAGTTTTGAATTAACCAAATTGAAACCGTGATATGTCTTTAAATTGAGAATTAAATCGGTTGTTAATGAATTGTTGAATCGATAAGGTGGCGAAATGTTAAACAGCAAGAGGTACTCAAAATGCAAGAACCAGGCTTTCTTCTTGACTTGGGCTCAATGATGCAAGATATCTTGCTGGCCGCGTTCGCTGTCGTATTGCTCACCATAGTCACCTTAGTGTTAGAAAAGTAACACGCGCATTCTTTTATGTCACCAAAACAGGCGGATAGGTTAGATGAACTAGCGCCTGTTTTGTGTTTCTGCGATGTCTCCAATGCATTTCCAGTATAAACTACACTAAAAATAAATTTCGGTAAGTTGGCGATGAATAAAGAAAATTTCAGCGAGCGTTTGAAGGAGCTACGAGAAGAGCGACAACTCTCTCAAGAAGAACTAGCAGATGTGCTTTCCAACTCACATCGCGCCTTTTCTGGTGTCAATCAGGTGATGATCAGTCAGTGGGAAAGGGGAAAAACCACGCCGAGCTTCGTCCGTCGCGTCGGTTTAGCGAGTTTCTTTCAAGTTGAGTACGATTTTTCCGTTGAAGAAATGTCTCAAGTAAAGTCGGCAACGAAACTGATGAATCGCCCCTTCAATTCAGACGTTGCCTATGACTACGAGATTACTCAGGTTGATACGTATAACTTTTCCTCTTTACCGGAAAAAGAACTGGCGTTGATACGCTCCATGCACGCAAAACTTTATGGTTTTGATTTTCTTGATACGACTCAGCGGTTTGGGTTTTCTCGGGAGGGTATCGTCGTGATTTGTTTCCGAAGTGAAGGGTTGTTGGTTGGGCACTTTGCTTACACGACAGAGGCCAATATGTTCCTCAGCTTGGGCGCTTCTAGCATTATTATTCGCCGGCAAATCTTCGATTATTTATCAAAGAACTTAGAAGATACGTTTGTCAGTTTCCCGACCATCGACCCTGCAATGAGCCAGTTTTTGTATGACTTGTACTTTGAGCCTTGCTGCCATCAGCACGGTTTTATCTTTTATCGTGCTGACATTAAGAAAGTCATTGAGAATCCTTTCTCTCAAACGATACAAAACAGACACGATGTCTACTTTAAGTACATTCGTTACCATGACCTGAAGCAAAAGAAGAAAAGTGTTGAGTTCCTTATAGGTTGATCTTAATTAATTCATACTCTGATCTCAGTCTCATCAGATCCGATGTAAGACCCAGTGATTCGTAGCTGTCTTTGAGAAAAGCAATACTCGACTCAATATGGGATATGATCTCTTTGGTTCTTTTCACTTTCCGTCGTTTCACTATGTCGGAGAGCTGAGATATGAATCCTTCATGATACCGAGTATTCAAAGGCGATGAGTGGGTCATTGACACCAATGCCGAGAGGTCGTCATCTCGATTGGTATCGTAATACAATTCCCTTTTGTCACTCATTTGAACTAATTGGCCAAGAATCTTTGAGGTTAAAATGGCCAGATAATCTTTCTCTATGAAACTCATCCTTTGTTGATAAAGCTTTTGGAGCTTCGAATATAAGCCTAATTGATAACAAGCAAGAGCCAAAAGTATCAGCACTAGATTATCTTTTGCATACAGCGCCTTATCAAAAAAGGTATCAACCCGTTGACCAGTCAGAAACAAGCTCTTCCTGTCGTAGTGTTTGAGAATATATACAAACAAAAAATAGAGCTGATGTTGCGATTCTTTGCTTGGCGCTATTTTGTTTAGATCATTGACTTCCAAGACTTTGTTTTTATTTTCAAAAGTACTACTTAGAGAGACGAGCCCCTGTAGGAATACAAGCAGACGCTTATCTAACAACGGGTTGGTTTTGTTACTGCGTATTAAATGACCAAGTGAATCTAAAGTTGCATCGTAGTCTAGTGCTAGCAGGTGTACGAGAGCGGCTTTAACGGACTTCTCATGGTCGTCATTCACTTTAGAGTAATGTGATAGCAGATACTGGTAATCGTCACCTTCAAGCTGACTTTCACTTAATACCCAATGGACTCTGGGGTGGTCTTTGAGTGACGTTGAGGTGTAAAGAATATCACTGATTTTTTGACTATCGTTTTGCAGGCTATAAAGCTCAATTAAGAGGACTGAAGGCCACTCCTGTTGAGCTCCAATAAATGGTTGGCAAAGCTCAACAGCTTCTTCAAAGCGGTCCAATTTAATGAGTGATAGGCAACGAAGACGAAGCATGTCGTTAGCGACTTTCGGGGGCAAGCCTTCGTCCTGTGTTAGTTCCAGCACATCATGATAACGCTTTTGAAAGTAGGCATTTTTAAGCGGTTTTAGCCGCAATGCTTTCTCCGTAATCTGCCCAAACTTAGACAGAAACTGATTGTAGTTGAAGGGCTTAGCAATGAATCCGTCAGGCAAAAATGCATCGATTTGACGAACTGTATCAATGTCTGTCGCGTTGTCAGTAATGATCAATGCGGTCAAGTGAGCGCGAACCTGCTCTTTCTCAAGGTATCGAAAGAATTCACGGCCTTGAGGTTGGCTCTTAAAATTGAAAGAACAAATAATGACGTCAAAGTATGAACCTGAATCTTTGCTCTCTCTTAGGTATTTCGCTGCAAGTTTGGTGTCGGAGGCATGAGTAATGTTTTTGTCATCGACCTTTAGTTGCATCAACATCTTTTTGATGCTTTGCGCAAATAGAGTGCTTTCATCAACCACTAAAACTCGAAACTGAGCGATAACATTTTGGTGCGGCAGTGGTACTGGGTTTGATGCTCGAATGATCATGCTGCAATCTGCCTTAGTTCGTGGATTCGTACTGGCTTTGAAAAATGAAAGCCCTGATAGGTATCAAACCCCAGATTGCGAATGTAAATTCGAGTGTCAGAATCTTCCACGCCCTCAGCAACAGAGGTGATGCCAAAGTCACGGCAGAATTGAAGAATGTTTTTGATGAGTGCAGCACTGCGCATCTCATTATTGTTGATAATGGAACGATCAAACTTTATCTCATCGATGTTCAGGCTGAGCACTTTGTTGAAGTTTGAATAGCCAGCGCCAAAATCGTCGATAGAGATTTTAATCCCCATTTGTTGAAAGGCGTCGATTTGCGGAGCAACTGATTCATCTAACTCTTCACTTTCACTCAGTTCAAAAGTCAGGCGTGAGGCTGGGAATGAAAATTCCCAAAGCAGTTCTCGGACGCGTTCGATGTTTTCTGGGTTAACGAGCACCTGATGGCTGATATTGATCGCTAAACCAATGTTCGCACCAATGCCTTTCACGTCTTTAAGAGATTGTTCCAAGACGATGAAAAATATCGCTTCTTCATAACCAAGCTCAAAAGCTCTCTCAATGAAGTGTGAAGGCAGATAGATGCCTTGGCCTGGAATATCGAGCCTGAACAGTGCTTCCACGCCTTGAATCTTTTCGAAGCTCGGTTCCACTTTTGGTTGATAAACGCATGTATGCCAACCGTTCGAAAAAGCGTCACGGATTAGCTGATCAGATAAGGTCATGTGCAATGCTCGTTAGTTAAAAGTTAAGGGCGGGCATTGTGAGGGCTTGTGATTTAACGCTCCATATCGTTTTCAGACAGAAATTTTCTATTTGATATGAAGCGCGAAATTTCATCACACAAAACATGGATTGTGATTGCTATCATAAAAATTCCTTATTTGTGCCTGTGATTCACCAATGTTTTTCCATCTGGTGGGATAATGAAAATTGCGTGCTTGAATTACACTTATAGCAACTTTTTACGCCTTCGAATTTGAAAACGAAGGTGATGAATAAGCAATGTGCTTAACATAATAACTAGGAAGGAATTTGAAATGTCTTCTGCATTCTACGAACAGATCAAACAACAGATTGAAGAAGTAAAGTCTGAAGGTCTTTACAAGTCAGAGCGCGTCATCACTTCTCAACAGCAAGCGGCTGTAAAAATCTCTACAGGCGAAGAAGTGCTTAACTTCTGTGCTAACAACTACCTTGGTCTTGCTAACCACCCTGAGCTAATTGAAGCGGGTAAAGCAGGCATGGATAAGCACGGCTTTGGTATGGCGTCTGTTCGTTTCATTTGTGGTACTCAAGACATCCATAAAGAGCTGGAGCAAAAGCTTTCTACGTTCCTTGGTAAAGAAGACACAATTCTATACACCTCTTGTTTTGACGCTAACGCTGGTTTGTTCGAAACGATTCTGGGCAAAGAAGACGCGATCATCTCTGACGCGCTTAACCACGCCTCAATCATCGATGGTGTTCGCCTGTGTAAAGCAATGCGCTTCCGTTACTCAAACAACAACATGGAAGAGCTTGAGCAGCAGCTAATCGCGGCTAAAGAAGCGGGCGCTCGTAACATCCTTATCGTTACAGACGGCGTATTCTCAATGGACGGCGTAGTGGCTAACCTGCCAGCTATCTGTGACCTTGCTGACAAGTACGGCGCACTCACTATGGTCGATGACTCTCACGCGGTGGGTTTCATGGGCAAAACAGGCGCAGGTACCCACGAATACCACGATGTCGTTGATCGCATCGACATCATCACAGGCACGCTAGGTAAAGCTATGGGCGGCGCTTCAGGTGGCTATACTTCAGGTAAAGCAGAAGTGATTGACTGGCTACGTCAGCGTTCTCGTCCATATCTGTTCTCAAACTCGGTAGCACCAGCCATCGTTAATGCTTCTATCCGAGTTCTTGATCTTCTAGAGCAAAGTGGTGACCTACGTGAGCGTCTATGGGAAAACGCAGCACATTTCCGCACTCGTATGGAAGCCGCTGGTTTCACTATGGGTGGCGCTGACCACGCGATCATTCCAATCATGCTTGGCGATGCGAAAGTTGCGGCTGAGTTTGCAGAGCGCGCCCTAGAAAAAGGCATTTACGTTATTGGCTTCTCTTTCCCAGTAGTACCAAAAGGCCAAGCACGTATTCGTACACAAATGTCTGCGGCACACTCGCGTGAGCAACTTGATCGCGCCATCGATGCCTTCATCGAAGTGGGTCGTGACATGGAGATCATTAAGTAATGAAAATTAAAGCGCTATCTAAGCTAAAGCCTGAAGAAGGCATCTGGATGACTGAGGTTGAAAAACCGAAAGTTGGCCATAACGACATTCTGATCAAAATTAAGAAAACCGCAATTTGTGGTACAGACGTTCATATCTACAACTGGGATGAGTGGTCTCAGAACACGATTCCTGTTCCTATGGTTGTTGGTCATGAATACGTAGGTGAAGTGGTTGCTATTGGTCAGGAAGTTCGCGGATTCGAAATCGGTGACCGTGTCTCTGGCGAAGGCCACATCACTTGTGGTCACTGTCGTAACTGTCGCGGCGGCCGTACTCACCTATGTCGTAATACCATTGGTGTGGGTGTAAACCGTGAAGGGGCATTCGCTGAATACCTAGTGATTCCAGCGTTTAACGCGTTCAAGATCCCTGAAGGTATCTCAGACGATCTAGCATCAATCTTTGACCCGTTCGGCAATGCTGTACACACGGCACTGTCTTTCGACCTTGTGGGTGAAGACGTACTGATCACAGGTGCTGGCCCAATCGGTATCATGGCGGCGGCAGTCGCTAGGCACGTAGGTGCTCGTCACGTTGTGATTACAGACGTGAACGAATACCGTCTTGAGCTTGCACGTAAAATGGGTGTGACGCGCGCAGTCAACGTTGCGGAAGAAAAACTTGAAGACGTAATGGAAGAGCTGGGCATGACAGAAGGCTTTGATGTGGGCCTTGAAATGTCAGGTGTTCAGGCGGCATTTAGCACCATGCTGAAGACAATGAACCACGGCGGCCGAATTGCACTGCTGGGCATTCCGCCATCAGACATGGGTATCGACTGGAACCAAGTGATCTTCAAAGGTCTGGTGATTAAAGGTATCTACGGCCGTGAGATGTTCGAAACTTGGTACAAGATGGCATCATTGATTCAATCGGGCTTGGATTTGACGCCAATCATCACTCACCACTTCAAGATTGACGATTTCCAAAAAGGCTTTGACGCAATGCGTAGCGGCCAATCAGGTAAAGTGATTCTTGACTGGGAATAATGGAATCTTGATTCTGAATAGTAAAAGGCGACAGGTTAACCTGTCGCCTTTTTTGTTATTTGAGCCACCTAATACTTCTTAGCCAATGTTCAATTTATATCAGTGAACTGTCTGGTTAGATAATGAACATATAGCGGGAAGGCTTTAAGTTAAATAAATAATAATAAAAACAATAGCTGTCGATAATAATTATTTAAATCAATAATATCTAAGAATATTATATTGAATGTCTCAATTAAAATTATTGGTATAAATAATAAAACAACCCTGACTTATATAATAATCAATTTATAAATATAATCGCACGCACTATTCATTGATAAGAAAAATATCTCAAATGCAATTAAAACTTATCGTGCTTGCGTGTGCGTTACTTAGCAGCGCCTCTTCCTTTGCTACAGAAAGTATCACCTGTGAATCGAACGCCCCGGGAACCGTGCTGATTGAAGAAGAAGAGTTGTTTGTGGTCGTGAATGACCAACTTATCCGCAACTCTGATTACTGGCAAAACTTCCTTGATGGCAATATCCAACTCTGCACCAGCCATGTCACGGATATGAGCCATTTATTTGCTAAAGACGAGTCCTTTAACCAAGACATCAGCCGATGGGATACGCGCCGCGTCATCAATATGGACGGCATGTTTTTAGGCGCTAAGCGCTTTGACCAAGATTTAACCGTTTGGGATGTTAGTAAAGTCAAACGACATACGGACTTTTCTAAAGACAGCGGCCTGTCTGAAAACGACCTTCCACGGTTTCCTCTATAACGTCTATTCAATTCTAGGAAAATACAATGAAACGTACACTTACGTCACTTTTCGTCGGCGCGTTAGCGCTCGCTGGCAACTCCGCTTTTGCCGCGGATATTTCGGTAAAATGCCCAGACCAAGCCGTCAACTCTGTGATGCTTGAGAACGGACAGGTATATATTGTGGTCGACAACACGCTTATCAGAGACAAGACCATGTTGGATTATCTTGAGCGCGGCCAGATCCGCTTTTGTACCACGCAAGTCACGGACATGACAAAGCCTTTTGGCGTTCGAGAATCCTTTAATGCCGATATCAGTGATTGGGATGTATCGAATGTAACGACTATGAATTGGCTGTTTTACAAAGCCAAAAAATTCAACCAGGATATTAGCCATTGGAATACTTCAAGCGTAACAAACATGCAGAGCATGTTTACAGAGGCTGAACAGTTCAATCAAGATATTGGCCATTGGGATACTTCGAGCGTAACAAACATGCGCGCCATGTTTCATTATGCTTACAAGTTTAACCAAGATATTGGCTATTGGGATACTTCGAGCGTAACAGACATGCGCAGTATGTTTTATTTCGCCAAGGCTTTTGACCAAAATATCGGTTACTGGGATACATCTAATGTAGTCTCCATGAGTTCGATGTTTGCATATACTCCTATGTTTAACCAAGATATTGGCCGTTGGGATACGTCAAAGGTACGTGATATGCGCGGTATGTTTAATGCGGCAAAAGCTTTTAATCATGATCTTTCTCAATGGGATACTTCCCAAATAACGAATATGTCTTGGATGTTCTCAAACGCAACTCTGTTTAATCAGAGCGTAGCCGATTGGGATACGTCAAATGTAATCGATATGTCCTATATGTTTTATAGTGCCAAAAGTTTCAATCAGGATATCGGTAATTGGGATACCTCCAAGGTCACCAAGATGAAATGGATGTTTAATGAAGCAGAGAGCTTCAATCAGGATATTGGTTGGTGGAATACATCGAATGTAACCGATATGTCGCGTATGTTCTCAAGGACGAAAGTCTTTGATCAGAACATTAGTCACTGGAACACATCTAAAGTGACGGATATGAGTTTCATGTTTGCTGTTGCAGAAAACTTCAATCAGGATATAAGCGACTGGGATACCTCAAGTGCAACTAATATGTCTTTTATGTTTTCTGGTGCCAAAAGCTTCAATCAAGATATAAGCAATTGGGTTACGTCCAAAGTCACCAATATGACATGGATGTTTAAGTCGGCAAAGGCATTTTCCCAAGACCTGACTAATTGGAATGTGAGCAATGTGACAGAGCACGCTGAGTTTGCTGTTGACAGTGCCTTAACAGAAGAGCAACTGCCTTACTTCGTTGATTGATCTCTGATACCTAGTGTTGCTCAAAAACCAGTGTTGGTGATACAACATTGGTTTTTGTTTTAGGGCAAGATCAAACTGGCAATGTTAGAAAGACAAAGGCAGCTTCCAGTGAAATTGATAAAACCATAATTTTCACTTCTTTTGTATCCGGTTCCAAAATTCGCAGGTAATCAAAGTTTTCCTACTACTCATGGATTTGTTCATGGACTTATGATGGTGGCCGATCAGTTGGTGACGATAATAAGGAAATAACATGAAAAAAACATTTATTGCCGCAAGTTTGATGATTGCGATGGCGGGTACGGTTCAGGCCGCTGAATGGGGTTACAAAGGTGATAAGGGACCTGAACATTGGGGAGACGTTGCAAAAGAGTGTGCGACTGGCAAAAACCAAAGCCCGATTGATATCAAGGATGTGGTTGACGCGGAGCTGATGCCACTGAACATTGAGTATCAGGGCATGGTTACTGGGCTCACTAATAATGGACACACACTTCAAGCGGTTGTTGAGGGGAATAACGCCGTGACAGTAGATGGAGTTGAGTTTAATCTGGCGCAGTTCCACTTCCATACTCCTTCAGAAAACCACATTCGTGGTCAAAACTTTCCATTGGAAGCGCACTTTGTAAATGCGGATAAAGATGGCAACCTAGCGGTCGTCGCTGTGATGTATAACGCTGCACCAGGGGAAAATAACCAGATCACACAGTTGACAGCAACCATGCCTGAGCCAGGTGAAACGGTAAGGTTACAAACGCCTTTTGCTGTAAAAGATATGCTGCCTGCAACAGGGGAGTACTACCGCTTCAATGGTTCTCTGACGACGCCACCTTGCTCTGAAGGCGTACGCTGGTTTGTTCTTAAATCCGCTCAAACATTGACGACGGAACAGGCAAAACAAATGCAGATGGTGATGGGTAACAACAACCGACCAATTCAGAAACAGAACGCTCGTGTCGTTCTAACCAACGATTAAATAATGAGGCCGGGATATCCCGGCCTTTTCAGATGTTGTGGAACAACACTTCCAATCTCAACGTGGCTTTTGCTTCTCCTTCACGCTGAGTATCTTCTTCTCGATTCCAGTTGTACTCTGGTATCACTTCATAGAATAACCACGGCCGCCAGAAGCTTTGGCGATAAGTGATAGAAACATGGGTATTTGGGATGTAATGAAAGGGGCGATTGGTTCCGGTCGTGCTAATTTGATAACTCAGTGCCTGATGGTCTGAAATGTGCTGGTATAAGGTAAACCCAGTGCCCAATTCCCAACCTTTGATATCGTCTTCATAGCTTGCGAATGAACTCCAACGAAACAAAAAATCTGGACTAATGGAATAGTCTAAATCGACTTCTGTAGATTCACCTGTGACACGCTTTCTCTGATAAATCTTTTGTGTCGCTCTGAGGACCATGTCTTCGCTCATTGGATAGGTGTAGCTAAAGCGACCTTCAATCCCCGGCTTAGCAGTAAGCTTTATATTGAAGCTGGTTCTGGCATTGCTCAGCCAGTCATATCTCATCGCAAGCGTGCTTTCCGCATCACTGGAGTTTTGTGGAAAGAGATCGCGCAGATCATCTTCATCATCGGATTCAAAAACTACCTTGAGGCGCTTTGTGACTTTAGGCAGGTGAAAGCGCGCCTTGAAACGTGTTTTGAACTCATAACCCTTTGCTTCAACATAGGCAAAGTCATTAGTCCAGCGAACGATACTACCCGCGCTAGCGTCTTCATCGGTACGGTCATCGACAAAGAAATTATCAAACCAAACAGCGGGCTCACAAAGACGGGCATTCACATAGCTGAATGCTGAGTCGAGTATGCCTGCGCTGTCTGGTTGACTGTGGCAGGACGAGTAATCAATTTCATCTTCGGCATATGCACTCAATGAAATGGTGCAAGCAAGTAGAAGGCAATAGCGCAATTAGGCTTAATTTATAGGTTAGTTAGTGTAACTTTGAGTATGTCTTGAATCGATAAATCTTGCCAATGAATCAGACTCAAAAATGAAAAATGCCAGACAACTCTGGCATTTAACTTCATCAATGATGAGCGCATTAGCTACTTTGGCTAATTTTCGCGTACTGGCGGAGTAAATCCGTTAAGGTTGTGACCCATTCTAGCGCATTAGTTGGTGCCTGTTTAAGGAGCACTTCTACATGTTGGCAATGGACCTCAAGTGGTATTGCCTGTTCGAGGTGAAAGGAAACCGAATAGAAATGCCAAAGGAGTAAGCGTTGCATGCGCAGCGTGTTTTGCTGTTGATTGTCTGATTCGCTGAAAAGGGCTGGCAGTTCACTCAGTGCGATAGCGCTCATCCTCAACATAGCATCAAACTGGGCTTCTTGCAGTTTGTCTTCGGATTCAGTCTCGTCTGCATCGAACGTAAACAGTTCAGTCATTGATTCTTCTGCGATCAGTCGATGGATCATTCGTAGACTCAGTTCTTCCAGCTCTTCTCTAGGGATACTTTGTAGGGAGGAGAGGGTGTAATCGCGTTGCATAGTGATCTCTGGCGTCTGTTTAAGGGCGGGTTATTTTATACCGCTAATGGCATAAATCTAGCTCAAAATAACGCAGATCTTGTTGTGTGCTTATGCGATGCGTCTTTTCAACAGGAGGATAAACAAAACAGCCCCACCAAATGGTGGGGCAATATGTAGTTGTGTTTGCGTTGTTAGCTGCTGACGTTGTTAGAGAATCTGTCTTTGTCACTAGTACGTTAGTTGACACTTTTATAAACCTAGATGCCAAATGGTAAGTTGCCAAACTTTTTGAGTAATTGAATTCGATTACATGTTTGAAAATGTGATCTTGGTTCATGGTTTTATAGCAATGAAGTGCATATATTGGGTTTCTGTACTCAATTTTCGTCTTCTCAATTTAGCCAGTTTCAGAAGAACCTGTTCATAGAGTGAACGTTTGAACGTTTGCGTTAAAATATGTGATGAATATCTCACTCTGTACGCTATACTCTCCGCCCGGTTAAGAGCACTCGCTCTGCCAATACAAGCCGTCACATGGAATGGTGAATGACCCCACGGACCGGACCAGCTATTTTCCAATGCTTGTAGAGGTTATCTTTAATGAATGTCCTATTCGGATTAATCGGTGTTGTGGCACTGTTATTGTGTGCTGTGTTGCTGTCAGAAAGTCGCAAAGCGATCAACTGGAAAACAGTATCTCGCGCGTTGTTACTTCAGGTTGGTTTTGCAGCCTTAGTGTTGTATTTCCCTTGGGGACAAACCGCACTAACCAGTTTAAGTAATGGTGTTTCCAGCCTGTTAGGCTTTGCTGATGAAGGCATTGGATTCTTGTTTGGTGATTTAGCCAATACAGGGTTTATCTTTGCGGTTCGTGTACTTCCTATCATCATTTTCTTTAGTGCGCTTATTTCTGCACTTTATTACCTTGGCATTATGCAAAAGGTTATCGAGTTTATCGGTGGTGGTATTCAAAAGTTCCTAGGAACAAGTAAAGCTGAGTCTCTGGTTGCCACAGGTAATATCTTCCTATCTCAAGGTGAGTCTCCACTTCTTGTTCGACCTTTCCTTTCGCGCATGACTCGCTCTGAACTGTTCGCTGTGATGGCTGGTGGTATGGCTTCTGTAGCCGGTAGTGTACTGGGTGGTTATGCTGGGTTGGGTGTTGAGCTGAAGTACTTGATTGCCGCAAGTTTTATGGCCGCACCAGGCAGCTTGATGATGGCTAAGATCATTGTGCCTGAGCGTGAAACGCCAATCGATCAGTCTGATATTGAAATGGACAAAGCGCAAGACAGCAACGTAATTGACGCCCTGGCAAGCGGTGCGATGAACGGTATGAAGGTCGCTGTCGCCGTCGGTACAATGCTGATTGCGTTCGTGAGTGTTATCGCCATGGTCAACACGGGTCTTGAGAGTTTGGGTGAAGTAGCAGGCTTTAGCGGAATTACTCTGCAAACCTTGTTTGGCTACCTATTTTCTCCTCTGGCATGGGTGATTGGTGTACCGGCAAATGAAATGCTGATGGCGGGTTCTTACATTGGCCAGAAAATTGTGATGAATGAGTTTGTTGCTTTCATCTACTTTGTTGAACACAAAGCGCTGCTTTCTGAACACACTCAAGTGATCGTCACATTTGCACTGTGTGGCTTTGCTAACATCGGTTCAATTGCTATTCAGCTTGGCTCTATCGGTGTGATTGCGCCAGAACGTCGCTCTGAAGTCGCCAATCTCGGTATCAAAGCGGTGCTTGCAGGTACGCTGGCGAACCTTATGAGTGCTTGTTTAGCGGGTATTTTCATCCTGCTCTAATGCTTGTTTAAGTTCCAAACTAAAAGCCCGAATAGGAAACTATTCGGGCTTTTTTGTCGTAGTAAACAAAAAACGCTTAAGGATGCATTATGAACAAAGAAACATCGTCAACTTCAATTATGTTTAGATTGGGTTACTTAGGGCTATTGCCGTTCGCGTTGAGCCTAATTTGTATCGTCACTGGTGCGAGTCTTTTCGGGCTCACAGGCGAAGAAATGTTTATCTCATACAGTGTGGTGATCTTGAGTTTCTTATCAGGGGTGCTTTGGGGTAATGGCATTGATCATTCTGTAGACAAAATCAGTCGCAACGCGCTTTTACTCAGTAACTTGTTTGCTGTTATGACATGGGGCGTCTTATTGCTTTCACGCCAGAATATCGCCTTGGCACTTATATTGTTGGCAATTGGCTATTTTCTGGTTTGGTTTTCAGAAAGAGCGGTCAGAATAGCGGAGAAAGAGCGCAAACCAGCAGGCTACAAGATTCTTAGAGCAAGGCTGACTACTAGTGTTGTTATTATGCACTGCATTGCTCTCATTGCTTAAAAACTGATTTACAGCAAAACCTCTTTGTTTGGAAGGCGTAGGATAAGCGCCAGTATTTTAAAAATCATAATACAAAGAGATACCGCTATGAATGAACTGGTTCAACGTTTTCTGCGCTACGTGACCTTTAACACGCAGTCCAACCCTTCCAACCCCGCATGCCCAAGTAGTGAAGGGCAGATCACTTTTGCCCAATTCCTAAAACAAGAATTGCTGGAACTGGGTTTGAGTGAGGTGTCACTTGATGATAACGGCTATTTGATGGCGAAGCTGCCAAGCAATGTTGACTACGATGTCCCGGCTATTGGCTTTGTGGCTCATATGGACACTGCACCTGATGCGTCAGGAAAAAACGTCAAACCTCAGATTGTTGAGGATTATCAGGGTGGCGATATTGCATTAGGTAAGGGGGACGAAGTACTGTCCCCAGTTCAGTACCCTGATCTACGTAGACTTCTTGGCCACAACCTGATCACGACGGATGGAACGACACTTCTCGGTGCGGATAACAAAGCCGGTATCGCGGAAATCATTTCCGCCATTGCTGAGTTGAAAGCAAATCCAGACATTCCACATGGCGATATTTGTATCGGATTTACTCCGGATGAAGAAATTGGTCGCGGTGCAGATCTGTTTGATGTGGAGAAATTTGGTGCGAAATGGGCCTACACCATTGATGGCGGCCCTGTTGGCGAACTGGAATATGAGAACTTTAATGCAACCAGTGCTGATGTGATCTGCCATGGTGTGAATGTTCATCCTGGAACGGCTAAAAACAAAATGGTGAATGCGATGAATATCGCTGCCCGGTTCCAAATGATGATGCCTGCAGATGAGACACCGGAGGCGACAGAAGACTATCAGGGCTTCTATCATTTGAAGTCTGCAGAAATGGCTGTAGCACGTTGTGAGCTAGGTTATATCATTCGAGATTTTGAGCGTGATGGGCTAGAGCAACGCAAGGCCTTCATGCAGAGCAAAGTGGACGAACTTAATAAAGCATTAACTAAAGGGCGTGTGGATCTGAAACTGTCAGACAGCTATTTCAATATGAAAGAAATGGTTGAGCCTCATCCACATATTATTGAGCTGGCAAAACAGGCGATGATTGCCTGCGATGTTGAACCTAAAATTAAGCCAATCCGCGGTGGTACGGATGGAGCAAGATTGTCATTTATGGGCTTACCTTGTCCGAATATCTTCACAGGAGGCTATAATTTTCATGGCATTCATGAATTTATTAGCATTGAAGGTATGGAGCAGGCTGTGAAGGTTATTGTGACCTTGTCTGAGAAAACTGCACTTCACTACAGATAAAATTTCGATATGTCCCTGTTATCTCATTGATTATCGTGTACATTTACTATGTATGCTTGATAAACAGAGGTTTCGGGGATGAAAAGGATTTTTTTACTGTTTACACATCTTGTTTGTGGTGCAATCGGCTTTGCTGTCGGGATCTATGCATTGCCAATTCTTATCCAACCAGATTCTCCCTCAATGAGCTCTGTTGAGAGTGTGACCAATAACGCGGTTTACACTGCAACGTTCCAGCGTGACCGAAAAGACAGTGACTTCCTCCATTGGGGGGAGGGCTCTGTCTCTATTAGCAATGACCAGATTGCTTTTGTCGGTGAATTGGCACCAGGGCCTGATTATAAACTTTACCTATCGCCTGAGTTTATTGAAACTGAAGTAGATTTTAACCAGCAAAAACATACCATGGTAAAAGTAGGTGAGGTTAAAACGTTTGACCGCTTCGCCCTCAATTTGCCAACAGACGTTGATTTGGGTGAATACAACACCGTGATTGTCTGGTGTGAAACGTTTGGTGAGTTTATTACGTCTGCTCGATTCAAGTAGCATATGAACGCTATCTAGTTTGCATTAATAGAAATGTAAACTAGATCCTTCTCAATAAGTATGGGAAGTTATTCTCGTTCAAAACGAATTTCTTCAGAGGGGCGTTGGCCCCTTTTCTTTGTCATAACAACAGGAGCCGAGAATGGAGAAAGTACAAGCTGTAATCGATTTTCTTCTGACTCATAAGTTTATTTTTACGGCGTTGATTATCGTTCTGATAGCGATAATTCGCCGAATTGTTTTATCTAAAATTCGTGGTGACGTTGCTTTTGTATCAGAAGAACAGCGTAACTGGATGTCGCGCACTAAGAACGGCGCATTCGCTATTACCGTTCTGTTACTTTTTATTCTGTGGAAATCTGAGATCAATGAATTTGCTCTGTCAGTGACAGCCATTGCCGTTGCCATTGTCGTTGCGTCGAAAGAGATCATCCTCTGTTTTACTGGCTCTATTCAAAGAGCGAGCTCACGTTCGTTTCGAATTGGTGACTGGATTGAAGTCGGTAAATTGTGCGGTGAGGTGATTGAGCACAATATGATGGCAACCGTCATTCAGGAAATTGACCTTCATCATGGTCAATACCACTACACAGGAAAAACAGCGACGTTGCCAAACAGTATGTTTTTCACCTATCCGGTGAAAAATCTTAACTTTATGAAGCGCTACGTCTATCACAACTTCTCGATTGTCGTGAGCGAATTTGTCAATTTATACCCTTTGGTTCCTGTGATGATCGAAAAGATTGAAGGGCATTGTCACTACTTTAGTGATGTCGCAACTCGGTACAATGCAATGATTGAGAAGCACGCAGGCGTCGATTTACCTGGTGCAGAGCCTCACATCCACATTACCAGCGGTTCGACAGGTGAACAGGTCGTTCACTTTATGATTTTCTGTCCTACTGATAAGGCGACACACCTTGAGCAGGAAATCAGGAAAGACTTTATGGAGCTATACGAAGATAGGTTCCAGTCGGAGAAAGAAGAAACGAAAGAGAGCTGAGGCTCTCTTTTTTGTACCTTTTAAAGAGGTGTGTGAGTTCGACAGTTTGAGCCTCTACCGCTAGCTTTAAACTGAGAGGATGATGATGACAACAGATGTAGAAAAGGTGCCTGTTCCGTGTGTGAGAAACTGCTGTTTGGATGGTGAGGATGTTTGTTTAGGGTGCTTCCGTACCCTCAATGAGATTCTCGAATGGCGATCTTACACTGATGAGGAAAAACAAGCGGTATTGGTACGTTGTGAACGACGTAGAAAAAAAAGAGGGCAATAGTGCCCGCCATGTTTGGCGGGCGAGAAACGCTATGCGTGTTGAGCTCTTAGCTTGTATTTTTGTTTCATTTTTAGGGCGACGTTAACCAAAGCAATAAGCACAGGCACTTCAATCAGCGGGCCAATTACTCCCGCGAAGGCTTGGTCGGAATTAAGGCCAAATACTGCAATCGATACTGCAATCGCCAGCTCAAAGTTGTTGCCTGTAGCGGTGAAGGCAATCGAGGCATTTTTATCATATTCGATGCCCATTTTCTTACCAATAAAGAAACTGACAAAGAACATCAAGACAAAATAGATGGCCAGTGGAATAGCGACACGCACCACGTCCATAGGCAGCTCCAGAATCATCTCCCCCTTTAAACTGAACATCAGTACAATCGTCGCCAGTAGGGCAATCAGAGTGATAGGTGAAATGCGCGGAATAAACACTTCGTTGTACCATTGCTCGCCTTTAGCCGCGACTAACCACTTACGGCTGGTGTAACCTGCTAGAAATGGAATGCCAAGGTAAATCATCACGCTTTCTGCAATATCCAGCATTGAGATGTCGACTTCGAATCCCTGATAGCCGAATACTGGAGGCAGTACAGAGATAAACAGCCAAGCCATGAAGCTATAGGTCACGATCTGGAAAGCGCTGTTTAATGCAACCAGAGCGGCGCCGTATTCTTTGTTACCGCCACCAATATCATTCCAGACTAAAACCATCGCAATACAACGCGCCAAACCAATCAGAATGATGCCAACCATATAGCCTGGGTGATCACCAAGAAACGTCAGTGCCAGAACGAACATCAGAATAGGGCCGATAACCCAGTTCATGACCAATGACAATGTGATGGCTTTCTTATCCTGACGAACTTTACCCAATAGGCTGTAATTCACCTTCGCTAAAGGCGGATACATCATCAGTATCAAACCAATGGCTAGAGGAATATTGGTGCTGCCAACAGACATGGCTTCATTCCAATCGGCTACCTGAGGAAATAGGGCGCCTATGGCGACCCCAACGGCCATGGCAACAAAGATCCACACGGTAAGGTAGCGGTCAAGGAAACTCATGTTGTTTGCGGCATTGTTTACTGCAGTTTCAGTTTTCATTGTTTTTCTCTCTTTCGTTTATCGTCGAAAGGCGATTGATGAAGGTATAAAAAATCTGAGTAGTAGCGTTACATACTCAGATGTCAGTTCAGTTAAAAATGGTATTAAATGCGTGGCTAAACTCGGAAATGGCTTCTCGGTTAACCTTGTAGCAAACCTTAGGTGGGTTGGGTTCCGCGATGATGAACTCAGCCTGCTTCAGGATACGCAAGTGCTCAGACACTGTTGACTGAGCAAGGCCTAACTGGGACACCAAATCACTGTTCAGACAGCCGCCAAGGTTATCCAATGTCACCAAAATCTTAAGAATTCTGACTCGGGCTGGATGTGAAAGCGCTTTTGCCTTTAAAGCAAAGGCCGTTTCTAATGCGATTTCAGCGTCTGTCGTCGAGAATGCCTGCTGGTTTGCGAGGCTACATTGGTTTGTCATGAGATGTCTATTAATAGTTAATCGTCGAATTGCGATTAACTATACGCCTGCGATTTTAACGGTGCAACTAAAAAGTACCAATAAAAGAAAATGTGCTTGGTTTTATATATAAAACATAGCTTTGAAGTATAGTTTTATTAGGTATTCATACGAATAAGTAGCCTGATTATGCGAATCCTTCTGTTTTTCATTGCTGTTGTAATTTCTGGTTGTTCCTCTTTTCCTAATGATCCACCGATTGAAGCGGATAAGGGATGGATTGAAGGAATACTGGATAACGGGTTGAAATACTACATATATCCCGTTTCTGGCGCTCCTGTTTCTATTCGCTTGTTTGTGCGAGTTGGATCATCACAAGAAACTGATCAGCAACGTGGCTATGCGCACTTTCTTGAGCACATGGCGTTTAATGGCAGCCGTCACTTTTCTTCTAATGAAATGGTCAGTCTTTTTGAACAAGCAGGGCTCACGTTTGGCGCGGATATCAATGCTTATACAGCCTACTATGAGACTGTCTATCAGCTCGATCTTCCCGATAATACGCAGCTAAACAACGCATTGCTATGGATGCGAGACATTGGCGATGGCTTAACAATCGCGTCAACAGAAGTTGAAAAAGAGAAAGGTGTCATACAGGGCGAAATACGTCGCACACGACCAGAGAATAAAAGTCTGGCCGACAAATATTATGATTATTTGCTAAAAGGTACCGCTTTAGAAGATTTGGACCCCGTAGGCGATTCATTATCGGTTCAAAGCGCGACACCAGAGTCTATTATTGCCTTTTATAAAAAGTGGTATCACCCAGAAAATGCTGAGCTGATTGTCACAGGGAATATTGACACAACAACGATTGAAGCTTTGATTGAATCTCAGTTTGCTTCTTGGAAAGCTGGTGTTGGCATAAGTAAAACTCGCATTGACTATGTTCCTATTGAATTGAGTGATTTCGTCGATGAAGTTGGAGAGTATGAAGCGCCGAGTATCACTTTTATGGTTCAGCGGGGCAAAACTGCGATTACAACGCAAGGCGATCTGATGGAAAGCTGGTTGGATGAAGTCGCATTGCATCTGATCAATCAGCGCATGGAGCGTATGTACAGTGATGCGGCGATCCCACTTCATGACCTGTACATCTCAAATTACTACATTAACTTCAATCGCTATGGAATCTTGTCGGCTTCATTTCCTGCTAGTGAACGCAATGATGCGCAAGGGATATTTCTTAGTACGTTAGCGTCAATGCGAGACTACGGTGTCACTCAAGAGGAAGTGGACGTTTCACTTGCTTACTATCAGCAGTTGCTCAACGATGTGGACTATCACTGGCGACACAAAGAAGCACTAGATTTTGCTGAGTCTAAGGTAATGAGTTTATCTTTGCAGCAACCGATACAATCACGTGAAGACTATCGACAAAGCTTAGAACGCTTTTTGCATCTGGCGACGCTCGAAACGGTTAACGAACAGTTGCGTGATTTGCTTGAAGCGAAGTATTCGGTTGTTATTGGTGTTGAACCAGGTGACTCTATTGCAGCATGGCAGGCGAAGATACCAGAAATCAGAACACAATATGCGAAGCCGGGCACTCAACCGATGATATTGTCGGTGGCGGAAAACGAGCTGGCAGAGCCCAGTCAAAATGGTGCGATTTTGTCACAGGAAAAGAATGATCTGGGGTTTGAGGTCTGGACTCTGTCAAATGGCATTGAAGTCTGGTTTCAGCAAGACCCGAATGCTGGTGACTGGGTAAATGTAGTTTATGGTAGTCAAGGAGGAAAAGCGGCGCTTGATCCTTCACTTTACCCTGCCGTCGAGCTAACCATACCTGTCATAAGCCGCAGCGGACTGGGGGACTTTAATGGGCCTCAATTGGACACCTTCTTACAGCGTAATAGCATTGAGGTTTATCCGTTTATCAGTTTCAGCCATCACGGTGTGGAAGTGGGTGTGCCCAAAAACAAACTGCAGCAAGGCTTTAAGGTATTGTTTAACTTTGCTAGCGATGTGAATGTCGAATCTCGCCACCTCAAAACAGTAAAACAAGAGTATCAACAAGAGCTGAAAACCTACATATCTACGCCATTAGGTCAATGGAATCAGGCGATTAATCACAATAGTTATTTACCCTCTAGCCGACACTATATGTCGTCTGCTTCTGGTTATCAATCTGTCTCTGAAGCCCAAATTCGCTCTGTACACGAACAGTTATTCGGTCAGTTTCGCGGTAATAAGGTTGTGATCATAGCGGACTTAGAGGCCAATGAGCTTAATGAGGTTTTGCGCCAATATTTAGCTTCGATCAACCTTGAAACGGCTGAGCCGATGGACTTCGAGGTCGGTTACAACCAGAACGCGCAGAGTGTGATTGATCTTGATATATATAATGAACAGAACAGTTTCTACCTGATTCGGCTTACTAACCCTTCAGCCTCTCAATCAAGTGTTCGCAATGCCTACATTGACGATATGATTCAACGAATATTGTCGAAGCGTCTAACGGCGTATATTCGTGAAGAGTTGGGGCTGGACTATGCACCAGAAGCATACTCTGCTCAACAAGATCAGGAGTCAGTTACTGATTGGTTTGTTGAAGCGCAAGTAGCGCCACAGGACATTGATCGCATCGAGCAGGCTATCGATAAAGTATTAAATGACTTGCTGACGGATGTTAAGCAGTCAGATGTTGACGCAGCTGCTCGTCAGCTAGCCGTTGCTCTTCAAGCGTTGGAAAATCAACCAGTAGACCGCACCTGGTTTTATGCTCGTTACTTGGTGCATGGCTATGGTGTGGAGTCGTTACTAGATGTAGATGCAATGACGAGTACCATCACGCTTGATGATGTTCAGAAACGAATAGGTGAGTCGTTTGGCCATAAGGTCATAAGAAGCAAGTACACTCTGACACCGAAGCCTTAAGAGAGATAAATATCCTAGAAGCCTGAGCAATCAGGCTTCTTCCGCTTGGCTTTCTTCTAGGTGAACTTGTATCGGGTGATCGTCAATGATTGAACTGAGTTCTCTTAACCTTTTCACTAAGCGGTTATCGAGAAGAGTCCCTGCTTTTAACAGACAACCTCCATTATTCGCGAATATATCACCGACCAGAGTCATACCTGCTTGTAGCTCATACAAGTTTTGCAGAGTGGTGATTTGACTGGCGTCTGGGATCGGTTTCGCCAGTGTGTCTGTTTCATTGCCACTGTTCAGTTCAGTATCGACGTCATTGTATAAGTGTTGCTGATACAACTCAGTGTGACCAGTAACGGCTTGCTCTATTTGCTCGCGAGCGTCTTTCACAGTGATTGGTTTAGGCAAAAAGGCGTCAATCTCAAAGCGCATACAAGTAGAAATAGTTTCTGTATCTGATAGGGCAGTAACCGCGATGACACTTGTTTCGGGTACTGCTTTGGTTTGCCCCATGCGCACGGACTTGATAAGCTCCAGACCATTAATGTGAGGCATATTGATGTCTGTAATAATTAAATCGATATGATTATGTTCAATCTTCTCTATCGCGCTTCGACCATCTGGTGCACTCAGGATGTTCTCATAGCCACTTTTGAACAGCATGCCTATTAACGCTTTGCGAGACAAGTTGTTGTCTTCTACAACCAGAATCGTAAATTTGCTAGGTTCGAATGTTGCCATAAAGCTCTCCTTCATAACGAGATTAAGCTGAGAATAGTGTTGTCCAACAATAGAATAGCAAATATCAAACCAATTATTTCTTTCGGATGGTGCTTAAGTTATTTTTGTTTTAAATCAATGTTTTATGGTCTTTTTGTAAAGCGCTAGTTGTTACTGGAGAGTTTTCGTTTCCTCTCAGAGTCGGAAATATTTGCGAGTTCTCATATTGATTCTCAAATTTAGAAAACAAGATTAAACAGCCATTTGGGTCTTATCTTCTCGCACGACAATACTATTTGTATCGACAATCTTACTCAGTTCAAACAAACGTAAAATGAGCTTTTTGTTGAGTATCGTTCCTGCTCTTAGTAAGCAGCCCCCAGAAACCGCATTGATATCGTAGACCAGTGTCATTCCTTCTTTGAGTTCAGAAAGTTGTGACAACTCATGAACTCGACTATCAATCGAGCGAATACGTTTGGTTGTATCGGGCTCGTTTTGCTGAGGTGCTAAATTAATACTTGTACTCACATCATTATAAAAGTGCTGTTGGTACAAACATTTTGGTTCGGTGATCGCGCTCTGGATTTTTTCTTTGGCGGATTTGATATTAATAGGCTTCACGAGAAATGCATCGACTTCTAATGTCATGCAAGCGGAAATCGTCGCAGTATCTGATAGTGTTGTCACCGCGATTATCCTAGTGTCACAGGCGATTTGAGCTTCGTTTGTTCGAATGGCCTTAATGAGCTCTAGCCCATTGATGTTAGGCATGTTGATGTCGGTGATGATCAAGTCTATCTTGTTTTCAGCGCATTTTGTCATGGCTTCCATACCATCTTTCGCGCAAAGCAAATTTTCGTAACCACCTCTCACTAGCATTCCGACGAGTGCTTGGCGAGAGAACTTGTGATCTTCTACGACTAAAATCGTAAAATTGGTCGGGTCATAGTTACTCATATATTACTTCCGTGTCTTCGATAATTGAGTGCTCAACTAGGTAATTCTGTAAGCGTTTCAGTTCTACCTTAGCGCTGCTTAGTGTGTCAGACAGTTCTGGCCAGTTTTTCAGGTGTGCCGTGTTTTGCAGCACTTCAAATTTGTCCGCGAGCTCTTCTGCTCCCGCAGAACGAGCGGCACCTTTGGCTGCGTGGGCGATCTGTTGGAGATCACCATCGCTCTTATCGGTGAGCGCAATCTCCGCTTTTTCAATGTCTTCGTTAACAGACTCCCAATACCCTTCAAGCAAAGGTGCCACGATAGACAGTTCTCTGGTGCCCAAAATCTGCTCTAGAGTAGACATGCAGATTGGATCATGTGGAGGTTTTGCTGTCGGCACTTCAACGTCTTCAGGCTCTAAAGATGGTTCTTCAGACGGTTTTTCTTCTAAGGGGATAGGGGAGAGCTGCATCCATTTTTCGATCGATTGATCAAGAGTTTTGAGTTCGACTGGCTTTGTTAAATAGTCGTCCATCCCTGAAGCAATGCATTGCTCAGAGGCTTCAACCATTGCATTGGCGGTAATTGCGACGATTGGTGTATGGCCTAAGGTTTTGTCTTTCCTTTCGGATTCTCTGATTTGTTTTGTAAGTTCATACCCATCCATTACTGGCATGTGGCAGTCGGTTAGGACTAAATCAAACGAACCATTTCTCCATTTGTGTAATGCCTCCTGACCATGAACTGCCATTTCACATTGGTAGCCTAAGTGATTCAACTGCCTCTGTATTACGTCACGGTTGGTGGGTTGATCATCGACAACTAAGATTAGCCCAGTTTTGTTTTCACGAATGTCTTGATTTGGTTCACTTACGATAGGCTTTATGTTCCTCTCACAACTAATGAGTTCTCGCATGACGCCTATCGCAGTGGTCAGTTCACTGGGTTTGAAAGGGCTGCATGGCATGACGTAATAGTTAGATTTTGTTAGGCCGGACTCAATGCTAGGGTCGCGAGAGAGAAAAATGAATTTTTGCTCTTCAAGTAGTGCTGAGTTGAACTGGGAGAGCGGCTTTTCCTCATAATAGTGATATAAGTCAGGGCCAACGATAATCAGGTCGATGGTTGCGCCGGCCTTCTTCGCGTAATCAAGTACCGCAATAGCTCTTTGCATATTAGCTACACAGTTGGTTTTGCAGCGGAAGTTAGCTAAGTTGATATCACAGAAAGTGGCTATGTTCTGATCATTGGTGACGAATAAAATTCTAGAACCGTTCACATAGTTGGGGGTTGGATCTTGAGGTGGCTCTTCCACCTCAATGAAAGGAAGTTCAACGGAGAAGCGGCTTCCAACACCAAAGCGACTATCAACATGGATATCACCTCCCATCATTTCTAGCAGAGAGCGGGTTATGGATAGACCTAAACCTGTCCCGCCATAAAGTCTGGTTGTACTGGTATCCGCTTGACTGAATGCTTTGAACAGCTTTTCGATCTGCTCTTCTGTCATACCGATACCATTATCCTCAATGATAATCTCGACGTAGGGGGCAATGTCGTGCTGGTTTAATGTGGCTGAGACCCACACCTTGCCTTTCATCTCATCGGTGCTGTCTGTGAACTTAACAGCATTGCCAACAAGGTTCAACAACACTTGGCTGAGCCTGACACTGTCACTCATTATGACTTTCGGCAGGCTAGCATCGTAAGTTAAATAGAGCTCTATACCTTTGTTGTTTGCTTGTAAACAGAGGACATCCAATGTTCTTTCTATAAGTTTTTGCAGTTCCACAGGGACACTTTCCAGTGACATTTGGCCGGCTTCGATTTTCGAAAAGTCTAAGATGTCGTTGATAATGTGCAGTAGAGTTAGAGCAGAATCTTTGATGGTTGTGACCATACTTTTCTGTTCACCATTGAGCTCTGATTCACTAAGGAGGCTTAGCATACCGACTACGCCGTTCATCGGTGTTCTTATCTCATGACTCATGTTGGCCAAAAACATGGATTTTGCTTCACTGGCCGCTAAGGCGATTTCACTTTCATGCCTTAGATTTGCCTGTGCATTTTTCTCTTTTGTTACGTCAATATTGATGCCGCCCATACCAATAGGGGTGGTTCCATCTTGATCAAATAAAACGTTTGCCGCGGCCTTTATCCAACGTATCTCCTTGTCGGGTAGTTGTATTCTGAATTCAGAGTTGAACTGAGTGAGGTTTTCTCTGGCTTTGTTGAGGGCTTCTTCAGCAGTAAATATATCTTCTTCCAATACTCTCTCTTGCCACATGGTGTAGTTGTTCTTGCAGTTGTCTGGGTCAACGCCATATATCTCGTACATGCGGTCATCCCAAGAAAGCTCATTGGTTGTAAAATCCCAACTCCATATACCGATGCCACCAGCTTGCGTAGCCAGATTCAAACTTCTGACGACTTCTTCTAGCTCACTCTGGCTTCTTCTCAGTTCGTTCTGAGCCATTTGTTCTTTGCTGATGTCTCGCAAAGTTAGAACAATATACTTTTGCGTTTTCATTGTGATGTATCGGACGGAACCTAGTAGGCTTAGTACATCGCTGGTTCGACTGACTTTAATCACTTCGTCCAGTGGTACTTCTTGATACATTTCGACACTTGAGAGCTTGTCTTCAATGTTGTTCTCTGTGAACTCATAGAGGAGTGACGTCAGTTCTAATCCAAGTAAGTCAGACTTGCTGTGCTCAAAAAGGGAAAGTGCCGAGTCATTAACGTCGAGAACTTTTAACTCAGCATTGAGAAGCAGCATATTATCGACTGCCTGTTCAAACATAACCCCCATTTGTACTTCTTGTTCATTAATTCGCTGGTTCTGATTGGATACTAACTGCTGAAGTTTTTGGTTGGATGTTTTCAGTTCTTGACGAACCTGCTTCATTTGGCTGATGTCGGTCTGATTGAGAATTAGGTAATGGTTGCCACCTCCTTGTTTCCTCATTGCTTCTAAGTTGATACGCAGCCAGCCTTTCTTTGTTTCTTGATTGACACAAATTTCAGTGGTGTGAGACGTCGCCTCGTGAACGGCACTATGAAGCTCAGCAATATGATCATCATTCAGGTAGTGCGAATAGAACTCAATGATATTGCGACCAATAACTTGGTTGGACGGAAGACCGTAGTATTTGAGAAAGGCTGGGTTGGCGTAGAAAATAGCGTTGGAGCCGACTTGCCCATCGAAGATCACCATACCGTCAGACAGTAAATCTAACACACTGGTTTTTATACTGTCGTCTTGCTGAGGTGCTGTTTTCTTTGATTGTTTGTCTGCCAGTAGTGCTGTAAATGGGTTCTTCATAGGCGCCAACCTTGATGTATCTCGTGGTACTGCCTCTCCATCTTGGCGTGGAGATGTTCAATATGAAATCATATACATAATAATAGAACTAACTGGCGCTTTTTGTAGGGTTATAAATAAAAACGCCCTCTAAAGAGGGCGTTTAAGGTATATAAACAATAGCTTGATTAGCTGGCAATATTCAAATTAAGCCTTAAATCGAGTGGTAGCTTAGCCAGTTTATTTTTCAAAATACGGCGAGTTCGTTCGAGATCGGCCACAGCCACCTGTTTTTCTGTGGAGTGGACATCTAGGTTAACTCTAAGTTCACGGCCTACCTTAGTAACGGCGGTGAGCTCGATGTGCTGCTTAACTTCTTTATCTAGCGCTAACACTTCTTGATCAACGACATCGCAAATTTCATCACTTGGCGACATCATTAATAACTCTCTAATGGCTTCTTTCAGCATGTCGAAGGGTACTTTTATAAAGTAAAACGACATAAGAATCATCATCATAGGGTCGGCATAGACGGAGTACTCTGCTAGGGGGGATAGAGCGACACCCCATGCTACAATAAAGCCCAATGTGACCGCTACGCTGAGCAGGGTATCCATCTGCCATTGTTTGGCTTCCGCCTCGATCAGGCCTGACGAAAAGCGCTTTGACTTACGAGCAATGTGCCACCATGCATAGCCACAACCTAATACATTGATCACACCAAACAAAGTTGCGATTGAAGCATCAACCTCACGTCCTCCATTGAAAACGGCGATAAGTGCAGAGTAGAGTGAGTAACTGACGACTGCGAGGATGACACTGCCTTTAATGGCAATGACCACAGGTTCAAGTACGGCCTTACCAAACGGGAAGTGGCTTCGAGAAGGGCTCTGAATGTATTTAGAAGCGGCGAGCGACAATAAAGTTAGCAGCAGACTGACAGATGAATAAACACCATCAAATACAATAACTAGTGAACCAACAAGCATCCCGAGTACTAATCCACCACCTGCAAAGCCTGAAGCTAAAAGGGCTGAGAAAATCAGTATTCGTTTTTCATTTAAGCTTGTCCTGTCACACATAGAGTATTCTCTTCACTATACATACTCTTATTCTTCTTGCACTGAACGTATTTGACAAACTTGATCTGTGCTAAAAATAGACGGAAATAGACGTGTCACACACCTTGTTCTTTAAATTCAATGAGATAGTGTTAAATTTCAGTGCCATTAAAATTGACACTGACTGTCGTATTGTAAAGCTGGAAGGAGTATAGTGCCACCGTAGCCGTAGAAAACGATGGCGAAACAGTTAGAAATCAAACAAGTATTCGTTAAGCTTATCGGCCAGCCACGACATGCCAGGGTGCTCTGCCATGCCAGCTGCAGTGAACATACAATAATCTTCCTGTGTTAAGCCGTAAGTATGCTTGATGACGGCAAGTTCTTGTTTACGTAAATGATGACGGATCAGCGGTTCAGGCAATACGCCCCAAGCGTCTTCTGTGAGAATAGTACTTAGCATGTAATCAAAGCTGGAGAAACCGATATGGCGCAGGGAGAATGGCTGTAGTTCAGGGTTGTCTTTTTCGTTGAGATAGACCATAACCGCTTGCATCGCATTACGTAATTCATCATCCGAAACACGTCGAAGCTGGCTGAGACGATGATCAGCCTTACATACCGACATGAGGCGGATTTTGCCTAAAGGGTGATAACTAATATGTGGGTCATCGATGCGTTCATAATCGACGCCAAAAGCAAAGTCGACTTGTTGAGTGGCAACTAGGTTTGCCAGGTCCCCACTAGACGCAAGCACGATATTAAACGAAGTAGCAGGAAACTTATTATTGAGCCGGTGTGAAAGGTCTTGCCACATTTCATCTGGCAGCGAATCATCGCGAGCTATCCAGACTTCTGCGTTGAATTCACCGGAAACTTGAGCACAGGTCTGACGAATGCGTGAAACAGTGACTAACATATTCTGGCAGTCTTTATAGATGGCTTTACCCGCTTCAGAGAGAGAGACATGGTTGCCTGTTCGGACAAACAGTTCGATATTTAGGTCTTTTTCCAGGGCTTTAATCGACATGCTTAACTTTGTGCGGTTGCATTCGAGTTGTCTGGCGGCTTCAGATACTGACCCAGTGTCAGCAATGGTACAGAAGGCTTCAATCTGCGATAGGTTCATCTGGGGTATTCGCGTATTTGGTGCTTATATAAGCTAATGCTATAAGAATACACTACGCTTGTCTGTTTTCTGGCGCCAAAAGCTATGAATTTCATGTAGTTTTGATACTCTTGTTTGACGCCAAATGAATGAGGTAACAGGGAGATCATGATGGCTACTAATTGGGATGATTACGCAGCAGAGTGGGAAAACGAGCCTTCAGCAGTATTGTATGCACAGAAAGCGTTTGACTCTCTACAAGAAATTGTCGGTGTCCAAGGGAAGCGCATTCTCGATTTTGGTTGTGGTACAGGACTACTTAGCCAGAAGCTTTCTCCTTTCGCGAAAGATATCGTAGCATTAGATAGCTCAGAGGCTATGATCGAGCAATTAGATAAGAAAGAGCTCGACAACGTAGAGCCAGTCGTTGACCTTCTGTCACGGGGCTTAGTAGCAATGCACCCCGCATTCCGGAATCAATTTGACTTGGTGGTTGCATCGTCAGTATGTAGCTTTCTGCCCAACTATTCTGATGTCGTTGATATTGTCTATAGCCTGCTGAATAAAGGAAATCACTTTGTTCATTGGGACTGGCTATCGGAGAAAGACGAAGAGGGTGGAATGACACCGACCCATGTATTGCAAGTACTCAGCAGTGTTGGGTTTGATGAAGTTGAAGTGACGACACCATTCAGTATCGATTCGCCTCAAGGGAAATTGACCGTATTGATGGCAGTGGCCAAGAAGTAATACTGGTTTAGCAGATTTGGAAAGCCCGAACTTAATCGTTCGGGCTTTTTATTTTAGGAAACCGTTTGTGTTGCATACTGAGCGATTTCGTCAAGAACCTGAGGGTTCGCGATAGCGCCTTTATTCTGTACATCTTTACCATGCAACACTTGTTTTACGGCCAGCTCAACGAGCTTACCAGACTTGGTTTTCGGGACTTCACTGATGGCGTAAACTTCCGCAGGTACATGCCTTGGGGAGCATTGGGTTTTCAGTTGCAGCTTGATGGTTGAAATCAATTCATCACTCAGCGTCTTATCGCTATCGAGTTGAACAAAAAGTACGACTTTTTCATCCCCATCAAGCACACGGCCAACTGCAATGGAATCTTTAATCTCAGAGAGTTGATTTACTTGCTGATAAATCTCTGCAGTTCCGATTCTTACTCCGCCAGGGTTGAGTGTGGCATCGCTCCGCCCATAGAAAACCATGCCGCCGTTGTCGGTCATTTCAACGTCGTCGCCATGATGCCAGGTGTTGTCAAACTTGTCCCAATAGGCGTTGTGATAACGCTCGCCATCATCGTGCCAAAAACCGACTGGTTGATTCGGAAAGCTATTTAAACAGACCAATTCGCCCCGTTGATTAACAACGGATTGTCCTTTGTCGTCAAAAACGCGTACATCCAACCCAAGGCCGGGTGCCTGGCACTCGCCACGATAGACAGGAGAGATCGGGTTACCAATCACAAAGCAGCCACAGATATCTGTGCCGCCCGAGATAGAAGCCAGATGCAGATCTGCCTTGATGCGGCTGTAGACATAATCAAATTGCTGAGGGTACAGAACTGAACCAGTGGAGCAGAGGGTCCTAAGATTCTCCAGATTGTAGTAATGACTCGGATTAAATTCGGCTTTTTGTAGAGCTTCAAGGTATTTGGCTGATGTCCCGAACAAACTGACTTGAGCTTCTTCCGCTAGCTCCCAAAGCACGCTTGGCATTGGATACATCGGACTGCCGTCGAAAATAACCAGTGTTGCACCGCTGGCAAGGGTTGAGACGTGCCAGTTCCACATCATCCAGCCGCAGGTGGTGTAGTAAAACACGCGATCACGTGGTTGGATATCGCAGTGGAGTTGATGTTCTTTTAAATGGTTAAGTGTGGTGCCTCCAACCGAGTGTACGATGCACTTCGGCTTGCCTGTTGTTCCTGACGAGTAAAGAACGAACAGCGGATCGTTGAAACCGATTCGCTGATATCGGAGGCCGCGAGGGATGTAACTAGCGAGAATGGATTCCCAGTCTGAAAATTGTTCATTGCCAAATGGGCTCTCTTGACCAATTTGCAGATAATCAATATGGCATGTGTTCTGGATGCTGGATATCGATTGCACAATCTGATTGTTTTTTTCATCCATTTTGAACGTTTTGCCATTGAAACTATAACCGTTACAGCAGAACAAAATCTTAGGCTGAACCTGACCAAAGCGCTCCTTCACGCTCTCAACACCAAAGTCTGGTGACGTCGATGTCCATATCGCACCTAAGCTGGTCGTCGCCAGCATCGCGACTACTGTCTCGGGCATGTGTGGAAGATAGCCAGCGACGACATCGCCTTTTTCGACACCATTTTGTTTTAACCATTGCTGTAGTATGGAGACTTGATCGCACAGCTGTTGCCAAGTGAGCTTGCGGCTCTGGCCTCGCTCGTTTTTGAACCAGATAGCGATACCTTCCGGCTCCTGAAACGCATAAGAGAGTAAGTTTTCAGCGTAATTGAGTTGAGACTGAGGAAACCATATTGTGTCGCGGCTAGATGAAAATTGCCCCCAGCGTGCGACACCTTCGCCGTGAATGCAGTCGCCTTTGAAGCCGATAACATCGCAAAATTGCCAGATTTCCAGCCAGAAATGCTTTTTGTTTTCTACAGACCATTGATGTAAATCGCTGTAGTTCTCGATGGCCTCACCCTGCATGTTGATATGCTGAATAAACTGGTACAGATTAGATGACGCCATTCTTTCTTCGCTGGGATCCCAAAGAGGGGACAGCTCAACTGACTCTTGAGTGGACATGACTTCCTCGTCTTACACACTTTTCCTTAACTATGGCTAAGTTTTGTTGCAAATACAGCCAAAGTCAAACAATCAGAGAAGAAACATATCGCTGATAAATAAGCAAAAAACAGTCAAATGTAAAAAATATGTTACAGATGTTTGGCCGAGGATGTCCGTAGGTGAATTGTCACCAATTTCGTGAGGCGATAGGCTTAATGTAAAGGAGTTGTTAAAAGGAAAAGTGATGACTCAGTACGTATCTAAACCTATTAATAAACAAGGATTTGTCGACTGGAGTAGCGAGGAAGATCAGATCTGGCACGATTTGGTTTCTCGTCAGTTGGACTTAGTGAATGAACGTGCCTGTAAGGAATATTTGCGCGGTTTGGAGTTGCTTGATTTACCAATAGATCGAGTTCCACAATTGCTTGAAATCAATAAAGTTTTGTTAAAAGAAACTGGCTGGCAAGTTGAGCCTGTCCCAGCGTTAATCAATTTTGACCGTTTCTTTGCCCTATTAGCGGATAAAAAATTCCCGGTAGCGACCTTTTTGCGCTCTCGTGAGGAGTTTGATTATCTGCAAGAGCCGGACTTTTTCCACGAAATTTTTGGCCATTGTGCCATGTTAACCAATCCTGAGTTTGCCGAGTTTACTCATACTTATGGTCAGCTCGGACAAAAGGCCAGCAGTAAAGAACGCGTTTATCTCGCAAGGCTTTACTGGTTCACGGTTGAGTTTGGCTTGGTTAAAGAAGGCTCTGAAAGCAAAATTTACGGTGGCGGTATCTTGTCTTCTCCTGGCGAAACACTGTATGCATTGGACGATGAACGTCCATTGAGAGAAGGATTCGATATCCTGACGGTGCTACGTACCCCTTATCGCATCGATATAATGCAGCCCGCCTATTTTATTCTCAAAGATATCAAGCAGCTGTACAAACTGAGCAAGACAGACTTAATGTTTTATGTACACCAAGCGATGAAAGAGGGGCTGTTGCCTCCATTGTTTGAACCTAAGGAAATAACACATGCTTAATGAACTACGTTGTGAAGCTTGCAGCAGTGACGCTGTAGCACTAAATAAAGAAGAACAAAGACTCCTGCTTACTGAGCTTAACGACTGGCAGCTTATAGAACGTGATGGTATTCCTCAGTTGGAAAAAGAATACAGGTTTAAAAACTTTAAACTCGCGTGGGCGTTCGCTGACAAAATCGCTGAGTTGGCCGAGGATGAGTTCCACCATCCATCCATTTTATTGGAGTGGGGGAAAGTGACCGTAACGTGGTGGAGCCATTCTATAAAAGGCTTGCACCGCAATGATTTCATTTGTGCCGCTAAATGTGACAAGTTGACGGATTAATTCTGAATAGGCCTGAAGCTCTCCCTCCCTATTTGGGGTTTCAGGCCGCTTTTGTTGTAATGAAAAGGTGTCATAGATTCTCACTATGGTTACCCTACTCAATAAAGCCTCTCCACACAGAGTAATCTTTGCTCAAATTATAATTAATATTAAGTAAGACCTGAGTTTATTTTAATAAATTACATCGTCAATGTTGGTTCATAATACTGTCATATTTGCTTTTGATGCCGATTCTAACTATCCGTTTGGCTATTTTTTGTATGATTGTGCTGATTTTGGTTTTGTTTTTGGAGACCTTGTTTTGTGAATATTTGTAATTTAAAGTTATGATTTAAAATGTAAAAGTAAATTTTTGAATTTAACGAATATTTGTTTGACAGGTTTTTGTTCTGAAATATATTCTGTCGCCGTTGCGAATAAATGGTATTTAATACGGCGGGTCGCAATCAATAGAATGCTAAATAACAAACAACTAATTCTCAGGATGAAATGATGAAAAAACTACTTGTAGCAGCGTGTCTTGTAGCCACTTTTTCTGGTCAGGCTTTGGCGAGCGAAGAGCCAAGCCTAAGTGATAAACTAGCGCCTAAAGTTGAACAGCTAGCAAAATCTACGTTGAGTTGGGAGGGCACGGAACTGCCAGCGTATGGCAAGGGAACACCTGAAATTACTGTCCTGAAGATTACTATACCAGCCAAAGCACAGCTTCCATTACATGAGCACCCGGCAATCAATGCCGGTGTTTTAACGAAAGGCCAATTGACGGTTATTACTCAAGATAAGGTTGCAGGCAAGAAAGAACTGAAAATGAAAGCGGGTGATTCACTTATTGAAGTGGTGAACACCTGTCACTATGGTCGCAATGAAGGCGATGAGCCAGCTGAAATCATCGTATTTTATGCAGGTACTAAAGATCAGGTTGTCACCACGCCTAGTAAGCGATGTGTGTGATAAGAAAGGCTGCTTTTAAAGCAGCCTTTCTTTTTGTGTTAATTCTCGGGAAAATATAAGGCGGCCTTTTTTAATATATAATTGTTCTAAGCGAGCGCTTGTCATCAAATGTGATAGAGATCTATTCTAATTACGCAAGGTGATGGGGTTCCACCTACTTAACCGCCACTCTGGCTGATGACTCCTACAGAATACGAAAACAAGTGATTCGTCGATAGACAGTCTGCTTATACGCAGGTCGTCGGTTCTGTAGCAGTTAAATACACAGCCAAATCTCGCTTGTTTTCCGAAATAAAGGAAAACGCCATGCAATACTCTTCTGAAATTCAATCCATGTGCCCGATTCAACGCGGGGAATTACATCCATCAGCTCCTATTCCCGTGGAAGGCAAGATGATTCGTCCGAAAGAAGTCATCGCTATCTCAGGCCTGAGTCATGGGGTTGGTACTTGCGCCCCGCAACAAGGGGCCGCAAAGCTAACGCTCAATGTGAAGCAAGGGATTATTGAAGAAGCGTTAATCGAAACTATTGGCTGCTCAGGCATGACGCATTCTGCTTCTATGGCAGCGGAAATTCTCACAGGCAAAACCATTCTGGAAGCACTGAATACTGACTTGGTGTGCGATGCCATTAACGTTGCAATGCGAGAAATTTTTCTTCAGTTTGTCTATGGACGGACACAGTCGGCTTTTTCTGAAGGCGGTTTAGAAGTCGGGGCGGCACTTGAAGACTTAGGCAAATCACAGCGCAGCCAAGTAGGTACTAGTTACTCAACGATTGCAAAGGGGGTTCGCTATATGGAACTGGCTGAAGGTTATGTTACTAAACTTGCACTAGATGAAGTAAATGAGGTTATTGGGTACCAGTATCTGAACTTGGGCAAGATGATGGCAGACATTGATCAGGGAGTGGATGCGCAAGAAGCCATGATACTGGCGACGGGCAGTTATGGCCGATTTGAAGAGGCCTGTAAAGTCATCAACCCACGTACCGCTTAATAGGAGCTTGCCGTTATGAATGTTTCAATGACTCAATTACTTCAAGAGATGAACTTATCTTCCATCGAGCAAGCTCACGACTACTGCATGAGTTTTGGTATTGACCCTAAAAAAATCGTATTGGAGACTCAGCCCATAGCCTTCGATAATGCTTGTGACGCCTATACGTTGGGGTCCGCACTTGCTATTAGCCGAAAAGCTCAGACAGCAGTAGAAGCAGCAAATATCATAGGAGAGGGTTTGCAGGCATATTGCAAACCAGGCAGTGTTGCAGCGCAGCGAGAAGTTGGGCTTGGGCATGGGGCGTTAGCTGCTCGCTTGCTCAGTGAAGAAACCCAGTGCTTTGCATTTTTGGCGGGGCATGAATCATTTGCCGCTGCAGAAGGGGCGATTAAAATAGCGCTCAATGCCAATAAATCTCGACAAACACCGCTGAAAGTTATCCTGAATGGCCTAGGTAAAGATGCAGCTTATCTTATTTCCCGTATCAACGGTTTTACCTATGTTCGAACAGAGTTTGATTACCAAACCAATCAACTGATCGAAGTTGAGCGTAAGCGTTTTTCTGAAGGCGCACGAGGCGATATCTTGTGCTACGGCGCCGACGAGGTACGTGAAGGTGTTGCCATCATGCATCGAGAATCGGTAGATGTCAGTATCACCGGCAATTCAACCAACCCGACACGCTTCCAGCATCCTGTCGCTGGTATCTATAAATCGGAATGCAATTCACAAGGTCGCCACTACTTTTCAGTCGCCTCGGGTGGTGGTACAGGTCGAACTCTTCACCCAGACAACGTTGCAGCAGGTCCTGCGTCGTATGGTATGACGGATACAATGGGAAGAATGCACGCAGATGCCCAGTTTGCCGGCAGTTCTTCTGTGCCTGCTCACGTTGCGATGATGGGTTTTATCGGAATGGGCAACAACCCTATGGTGGGAGCAACCGTTGCATTAGCTGTGGCAGTGGAATACCAACTTCATCGGTAGATTAAGAGCATGGTTGATCTGTTCTGAGGCTTTAGTGTTGATGCTGAGCTTACTTGTGTATATCCCAAGAGGTGTTTAACTATGATGAATGTTCGTATTGGTTACGCCAGTCCGTGAGTTGTTCATAGGGCATAGGTTTAGCAAATAGAAAACCTTGTTGTTGATGTACATTTCTCGAAAGTAAATACGCCGATTGCTCAGCAGTTTCTACTCCTTCCGCAAACTGGTGAGGTGATGTTTGTTGAACGGTGTCTAAGCCTTTGACGCGTTTGATACCTGAAAAAAAATTGTGGTGAAAGGATTGAAGTCGGCAGTGGTGGTTAACCGGTAATCACCAAACAGGTGTGATTTTCCTTAAAAGTGGTGTTCAGAAAACTTCATAATGTTAAGGAGTTATCATTGTTACTTTAAGTAAGGTATTGATATTAAATTGAATTGTTTCTTATTGGCTTATTGTTGAGGTTTAATGTTAATTAATCATTTGTAATCTGATTGAAGTTTGTGGAATCTCGTCGCCCTTGTCACGTTTACGGTGGCAGCTTAATTGGTAGGAAATAGGGGCGATGAGCGTTGGATGTATTAATCATCAGTGAATATCCGCTAATATGTACGACAATACGAAATACGATAATATCGATTTGCGAAGATCCAAAGATCCTGGCGTGTTCCCACCCTCAAGCCTCTAAACTTTATAGGCGCCATCAAGTAAAACATTTTTGGAGCCAAGGCGCGCCAGACTTAATCTTGTTGGATACTGATAGCAAGCTTAGTTCAGAACGTGATATCGAAGTACTTTGTTCTCAACTTTATACGGGTTCTTTGTTCGAAAAGGGTGGCCGACTGGTATTGCTGGGTAACGACAGAAAACTAGGAGACGTCTTCGGTTTAGAGTGTTTGGATAAGCCTTTCTCTATCAATCAGCTTAGGGAATTTGTGAAGCCTAAACTTAAATATGTCCGTGAAGCTGACTTGCATAAATTGGCTAGCTGATCACTCAACGTATTTCATGGTTTGAGTGCTTTGATAGCCTCGATTTCTCTTTGATAAGTTTTGATCATCACATCGAGTTTCTTTTGGAGGCTTTCGGTCTCTTTTTTCAGAGTAAGATTTACGTTCATATAATGCTGACTGGAAGAGCTGTTTATCTTCAGTTCAGCTTGGTTGCAGTGAGTGTATATGTTTTTCCATTTGTCGTAAGCTCGATCTATGATCGAAGACTGTTGGTGAATGGCAGCACTCTCTTCTTGAAGGCGCTCTACAGCAATGGTGGCAGCCTTTGACTGGCTCAGGATTCTCTTTTGGTGTAGCTCGTTTTTGGAGTCCCACAAAGCAGACAGTTCCTCTGTGCTAAATTCTTGATACAGAAATGCTTGTTGTTTATAGAAAGCTAGGAATTGATTGAATTTGCTGGCTTTTTTGTTATACCAGGACTCTACTTGCTTTTGAAAGTTGAGGGCTTGATTCCACGTATCTTCACGACAATGCTCACTTACACCTTTAATTGGTAAAGTGATCAGCATAAATGCCGCTACAGTGAGATATAGCCCGTGCCATTTCATATTAGCTATATTGTTCATGAAAGATGGCTTAAGTATAGATAAGACACTAACACGATATGAAAAAGATACTCATGGTTGTTCTTCTGCTGCTCGGCATGGCGTGTGCGGGTGGTGGTTATTACATCTTCTACTTAAAGCCGCAACAAGATGCGGCTGCAGCGGCTGCAATGATGGAAGAAAACAAAGAGCCACCACCAGAACCAGTAAAAGAAGAAGCGCCACCACCACCGAAACCGGAAGTGACGGACTTTTACGTTAGCCCTCCTAAACTCGGAATTAGAGAATATCCGAGGTATGACGCGTTCGTCGAAAGTGTGGCCTATCGCGGAGATAAACTGCATATTCTTGAGAAAAAAGACGGCTGGGGAAGAATTTCTCCTTACTATGTCTACGAAGAGGGTGGTGAAGAAGTGGCGGAATGGGTGCCAATGGAAGCTCTGCTGGAAGTGGCACCAACCATTACTAAAGAGGAGCGGGTTGAAACCGTCAGCAGCTACATAGAAAAATCAGACGACTTCAAACAGCACTTTGAAATGTTTGTGAAAAAGACAGATCAATTGCTCAAAGAAAAAACGTGTGAACCAGAGGACTTTGAAGAAACCAGTGGTTGGGTTCGTTCTTTGACGTTTGAGCAAAGAGATGTCTACTTTGTATACTGCGGTGGGCTAAAGCAGGCAAACAAGATTTATCTGGATGCACAAACCGGAGAAATATTCTATCGCTAGCAACAGATAACTCAGGTGTTTTACTGATTTTAATCAGTTTGGTTTAGCGGTTAAATGTGCAATATTAGGTTTTAGAACATTTTAGTTGTTTATAGGCAGATTTGGACTTACCATCCAGTCGTCTTCTAATATTGGTGTCGTGAATGGCTCAACGTTTAATCAAGTTTTTCTGGCTTACTTTGCTTGCGATGGTGTTACCAACGCAAGCATTGGCGTATTTTGCGCAAGCCGAAAATGAAGCCAGCGCACGCTTAAATCGCCATACGGCTAATGTTTTACCTCAATCCCAAGCGGATTATCAGACTCTGTTGGAAGAGTCACAACAAGAAGAAACATCTCAAAGTCCGGTGTCACAGTCTGAAATTGACACCGATGTTTTGGCCATTGTTCAGTTTAATCGTTGGAGCTTATCTGATCGTCATTCAGAGGAAGGAGAAGCACCGGGAACCAGCGATGGCCATTATTCCAGTCAGGCGTCTCTGCCTCTAAATAGTCTTTACTCTTACCCACTGGTCCAGAATGGCTGCTGGGTCGAAAAGTCTTTCACTTCAAATCATCGTATTTCGGGTTGGAAAGAATCCAACGCGCTGTATGTGGCCCTGAACGCTCAATTCGTCTAACGACTTCTATCAAATCTGTAAGACAGGTGTGGTTAGTTTTATCGGCTAGCTTTAAGCCCTTTGGCACCTCACTTATCACCTCTGCTGTTTAGCCATCTTACGCATTGGCACAAAGTACTCATCTTCTTACAGATTCAATCCATTGTTTTACGACTGACCAAACTTAAGAGTCAGATGACTTTCTGTACCTATCTCAGCTAAGACTTTGATTGGGTACTGCATGTAAAGATATAACTATGAAGAAAAATACGCCTAAAACGAAACATGCGAGAGTGATGAACCGCTACTCGGCATGGAAATACGCAGTACTGATCGTGACAGTTATTGTGCTTGCACTCAGTGCGATCCCCACATGGTACGGTGAGCAACCTTCCATTCAGGTGACAATGTCACAAAAAAATAAAGTTATCGACAATCCAGTGGAACTAAATCGCTACTTGGAACAACGAAACATCCACGCTAACGAGATTACTCAGCAAGAGAACTCAACCACATTGGTGTTCGATAACGAAACCGATCAAACCCATGCACGCGAAGCACTGAATGGTTTATTGGGTAAGCAAGACGCCATTACCTTCTCTTACGTGTCTGTGGCACCAAAATGGCTAAGTGATATGGGTTTCAGCCCAATCAAGCTCGGTTTGGATTTACGTGGTGGTGTGCAATTCTTATTGAATGTGGATGTGGATAAAGCCTTCGAAGAGCAGCGCAACACTATCGTCGATGAAATGCGAGACATGCTACGCCAAGAGCACATTCGAGGCGTTAAGTTCGCGCAGGTCGGCGTGGATGGGTTCGACCTGAAAAGTAATTCAGGTGAGGCTTTAACTAAGTCTGCGAACTATATTCGTCAAAACTATCCAGGTTGGGACATTAAGCGTCATTCAGATTACCTAGCAGTTAAGCCGACAGTGCAGAACAAATCTGAGTTTCAAACTGTCACCATCAAGCAAAACCTGAAAATTATGCGTGATCGTATTGAAGAGCTTGGGATCACGGAAGCTTTGGTACAGCGTCAAGGCGAGCACAGTATTCGTATTGAACTGCCGGGTGTGCAAGATCCTTCTCAGGCGAAGAACGTCATTGGCGCAACAGCGACATTAGCCTTCCATGAAGCGAAATCGCCATCCGAAGGTGTGTCCTATGGTGACATTGTGCTTAAGGACAATGATGGTCGTGATGTTGTGCTGTCAAAACGCCCTGTGTTAACCGGTGAACACATCGTTAATGCACGTGCTGGCGTGGACAAAATGGGCTTCTCTGAAGTTAATATTTCGCTGGATCACTCGGGTGGTAAAACCATGAGTGACTTCTCCGGCAAGCATATTGGTAAGCCAATGGCGACCGTGTACCGAGAGTACACCACCAATGCAAATGGCGAGACAGAACGTAGCGAGAAGGTCATCAGTGTTGCAACCATTCAATCCCAGTTAGGTAGTCAGTTCCGAATCACAGGAGCGGGCTCTTTGGATGAAGCTCAGAACTTAGCATTGCTGCTGCGTGCTGGCTCATTAACTGCTCCTGTCACGATTGTTGAAGAGCGTACCATAGGTGCATCGCTAGGTGCAGAAAACATTGAAAATGGTTTTGCCGCGTTAGCCTTGGGCATGGCGATGACACTGACGTTCATGGCGTTGTGGTACAGACGTTTGGGCTGGGTGGCCAATGTTGCACTTGTGGTCAACATGGTTAGCCTGCTGGGTTTAATTGCTTTACTACCGGGCGCTGTATTAACACTACCGGGTATCGCTGGTTTGGTATTAACCGTGGGTATGGCGGTAGATACCAACGTCCTGATATTCGAAAGGATCAAAGATAAATTGGCGGAAGGGCGAACTTTTGCTCAATCCATCGATTTGGGCTTTGGGAGTGCGCTGAGCACCATTCTTGATGCCAATATCACAACGATGATCACCGCGGTGGTTCTGTATTCAATCGGTAACGGCCCAATTCAAGGTTTCGCTCTAACGTTAGGGCTTGGACTGCTAACCAGTATGTTCAGTGGCGTGTTTGCCTCTCGTGCAATTATCAATTTAGTTTGGGGACGCGATAGCCGTCGTGATGTAAGGGTTTAATTATGGTTGAATATCTAAAACAAAATATCCGTCGTATCCGTTACATCACCAGCTTTGTTTCGGTTGCACTCATGGTTATCTCTCTGGGGGCGTTCGCAGTAAAAGGCCTCAATATGGGGTTGGACTTCACCGGAGGCATGGTGACAGAAGTTCAGGTGGACAAGAACCTGAATAACAACGACTTACTTGAAGTTCTTCAGCCTTCATTAGGTGAATTTACTTCAGTGACGCATTCTGATCAGGATGGTCGTTGGATCATCCGTTATCCAATTCCAGAAGATGAGGCGACGGCACCAGACATCACATCTGTACTGTCTGGGGTCTCTCATCAGGTTGATGTAGTCAGCAATAGCATGGTGGGTTCGCAAGTCGGACAGGACTTGGTAGACCAAGGTGGACTGGCTTTGCTGATTTCGATGCTGTGTATTCTGGGCTATTTGTGTTTCCGATTTGAATGGAGGCTCGCGAGCGGCTCATTGCTTGCGCTACTGCATGATGTCGTATTGGTGCTAGGTTTCTTTGCTGCGACACAAATGGAATTCAATTTGACTGTGTTTGCCGCGATTTTGGCGATACTGGGCTACTCATTGAATGACTCCATCATTATCGCAGACCGAATTCGAGAGTTATTGGTAGCAAAACAGAAGACGCCTACAGACGAAATTAACGACCAAGCGGTAATCGCGACGTTCTCTCGAACCATGGTGACTTCAGGCACAACCTTGCTAACGGTGTCTGCTTTATGGATTATGGGCGGCAATGCACTTGAAGGGTTTGCGATCGCGATGTTTATCGGCATTCTGTCGGGCACTTGGTCTTCTATCTCCATTGGTACCGTGCTGCCTGAGTGGCTTAAGCTAGAACCCAAACATTACCTTCCAGTCGAAGTGGACTCAGCGCCTTAACATTCGCTAAAAGTGATACTTACACGCCCTGTAACAAAGTTATGGGGCGTTTTTGTTTTGGTCACTACTGAAAGTCAGGTAGTGTATGAATATAGATTAATAACGTTCTCGGCGATTGAGAGTATGGGTACAGACAACGAACTGTCACAAATGGGCAGCGCGAAAGTCCGTTTGATAGAAAGGCAAGGGCAGAGGTACATTCAGAAACAAGGCGTTAACGAAATAGAGCGAGGTTTCTATTTAACTGCTGCTAAAGCGTTGAGTGAACGAGGAGTGCATTCACCTTCTCTTGTCCAAGCCGAAGGTGATTCCATCGTCATAGAGTACATTCCTCATGCTGTAACATTGGAGGAACTAACCCGTTCAAGCCAAGTGTTTAGTCAGATCGCGGCTATACACCAAACTCCAATTGATTCAGACTGGGCGCTTAAACAGCATAGCTGGAGTGACGATGCTCTACGTACAGCGTTTCAGCTCCTATCTCTCAGCTCTCAAGAACAGAACGTGCTGAAAAAGTTGCAGTCCCAAAGTGACATCATTTTTGATTACCCAACGCTCTTGTCTGGTGATACCAACGATGGTAACTGGGGTCGCAGAGAGAATGGGGAATTGGTGTTGTTTGACTGGGAACGCTTCAGCACGGGTAGCCCAGCGATAGATCTCGTTCCTTTAATCAAAGGGTTAGGGGATGAAGAAGCCATGCTTCGCACTGTCGATAGCTACATGAACGTACATAAAGCGATGCCAAGAGAGGAATTGTTCCGACATGTGATCATTGCTAAAGCTTGGATAGTGGTAGAAGTCACTAATCTGCTCTATGAACGCCAAAAGCCTCAACTTCAAAAATATCTAGATTGGTTCAATGCGAATCTACCCAGATGGATTCGAGGCGTTGAGGCTCTGGTCTAATTGAGATTAGTTTGTTGAAGAGGCAAGGAACTCCGTAAAGCGCTGCCAAGATTTTTCATCTGCTTCTTTTCGATAACGTTCACTGCCAAATACAGTAAAGGCATGAGGAGCACCGCTGTAGGTGATCATCTCATGGGCTACGTTCTGGGCTTCTAACTCGCTTGCCAATGCTGCGAACTGTTCCATTGGGATGGCACTGTCAGCAGTACCATGCAAAACCAGTATTGGAGCGGTCGCCTCTTGGTAAGACTGACCTTGAGGTGTCTTTAGTCCGCCATGAAAAGTTACAAAACCTTTGGCATTCATCCCAGCTCTTGCAGATTCCAAAACTGCAGCGCCACCAAAGCAATAACCCATAACAACGGTATTATTGGCATTGCCACCAAGAGTGGCAGCATAATCTAAACTACCTTGCATCAAGGCTCTTAGTTTGTCTCTATCTTTATACAGTTCACCTGTGTGCTGCTTTTTATCCTTTACTTCGGTTGGTCGAACGCCTTTACCAAATAAGTCTGCAGCGAAAACGTTGTAGCCTAAATCATTGAGCATTTTAGCTCTCTTCATCTCATAGTCGGTTAACCCGTCCCAGTCGTGAACGAGTAAGACTAATGGTGCATCGTCACTGACTTTTGCCCAGTAACCTTCATAATCATTACCATTTACATTGTAAATTTTATTTTCGCCCGCTGTAGCAAATACGCTGACAAGCGCGAGAATAACCGTTAACTGTATCTTCATAACTACCTCCGTTAGTTTAGGTAGTGTAGTCACAAAACGATGCATTGGTATTTTTAATAAGTTTATTTTGTGATGATGTGTCAGCGCTTGTTTTGAAGCAGCTTAAAGTTAACTGACACTGCTCTATTGACTTGATGGCTTATAGAGTATTTTACAATTAATATTAATTCTATTGCTTTTATCTTGATAGTTTATTTTTATAATATTTAATTTCCTATATTTATTATGTATGTTTGGTGATTTTTTATACGGATTTAATGCTTTTTTACGAATGTTAAAGATATATAAACCTTAATTAGATTATTAACCATCGGTTTTTGCTCACGCTTTTAGTATTCTGTACAGTTGCTGTACTCATTGTTGTTATTGCCATGCTGTCGGCATCAATAAATGTTTAAAGTGAAGAAAAGGTCATAAAAACTCCGTTTTTATCCCTAACTTATGTGTAGAAAGAGGCATAAATATAAAGTGCCCATTATCGAAATTCTAAACTGATTTCGAAATTATAAATAAATACAGAAATAAAATTGGCAAGGATAATGATTACAATTAATGGATCTTTCGAGGTTGATCTTGAAAAAGGAATCGTAAAAAACACAGAAACAAATTACATCGTTAGCTTAGGAGTAAATGAAATTGAATTACTAAACTACTTTATAGATAACTCTAATACTTTACTGTCCAAGAAGGACTTGTTGGACCATGTATGGACGCGTAAAGGTGTGTTTGTCGAAGAAAGTAGTTTAATGAATGCGCTGTCTTATTGTAGGAAAGCGTTTGACGATAAATATGGTAAGGTCATTAAAACTGAGCGTGGTAAAGGCTATCGATTTGTTGGCGAAATTGATAGTGCCCAGCCTCAGCAAGTCATTGAGCATGAATGCTTGAAACCTATAGAGAAAGATACGAGCAGCTTTGTAGGTAAACTGAACGTTCGGTGGACCATATTTTATATCGCTCTCTCAGGTGTATGCTTCTCAGCGGGTATGTACGCCAGTGCAGCTTTCAAAGGGTTCAAAGGGCCAGATACCGCAAAAGATTACTCGTATCGGATATATGATTCGTGTGCGTACATCTCTAAATCTAGCGGCAACAGGAAAGACTTTGGTCGTTCTGCGGTGATAACAAATGATGGTATCTCTATCATCATAAATGAAGAGCTGGAATCACTGAGTTTTCCATCGAATATTGCTGAGGTGATCTGTGAATAAGGCGGTGCTCGCGTTGGTTTCAGCGCTGCCATTCATCACAGGCTGGTATTATCACTCAGAAAGTTACGGGCGTTTATCTGGTGTTTACTATTCAGATACTGAGTCTCATGTAGCGACCAAGAGTAAAACAGAAGATTTGATGCTGAGGCTGCGAACTGAGTTAGAGTTAAACTCGAATAGTATGTATGAGCTCAATCTGTATACAAGAAAGAAAAGTGGCTCTTTTACAAAAGGAGTCTACGTATATGACAATTATCGTTTATCGCTTTATGAACAAGAGCATGTTTCGTTTCAGCCGTCGGATCGAGACATTCCATTTAGTGAAAAAGTGGTCATTGGTCCAGGTACAATGGGCAGAGAAAATATGACTGTCGTTCCAATAGAACGAGCCAACAATGGTTTTATATTGTTCACAGAAAGAGCAGCGTATCTATACCACAAAGTCGACTAAAGGCTCAGGCTCTGGGTAATATGCCCAGAGCAGGCTGCTCACAATAAAAATCCCTTCTTCTGTAAACCTAATCTCACGAACGAATCACAACCTTTAATACCGTGTTGGATTCGCTGCTAGAACTCTTTAGTTCTTTTCATGTATTTGTTTTTTAGACCGATGATGATCCTGTCGACAAAGAACGCAATCGGCATAACAAATGCTAAGAAGGCGATCCCACGAGTTGACGGCGATAAATGATGCTGGGCGAGGATCAGAGCCAGTAAAACGATAGAGCCCAAAAAGGATATGACTACCATAAAGCGATATTCGTTTTCTCTGCTAAACAGCAGAAGCAAGCCCAAGCACAGTGGACTGAAAAGGATAGCTGCGGTTATCACTAGCTCTCGAATCTCGGGAACAAATAAAGACACTCCTGCGTATATTGCCACCAAGTACAACACCCAAAAAATCATGACTACTCCTTATCTTAGATTGGGTGGATATTGTTTTAGTTTTAAACAGTTAAGACAATTTACATAAGATTAATTAAGTTTAAATGTCTTGATTAAACTTGAGTTTGTTGAACAGGTTGAAGAGCTTGATATGTTCTTGATATAAGTCATTAAATTAAATGGAAGAAAATGAAGCTACTCAAGTTATCTGCCTTGCTTGCACCTATGTTACAACTGAGTAATATCGCCTATGCAAGTGATACCAAAGACATCCTTCTTTATACCCCTTGGATTGAAGAGCCCGGTACCAGAATCATGGTCGACAAGCTTAAGGAGGTGTCATGGGATAATCACTGGAACGTCAATCTTGTCTCGGATCCTGTTGAACTTGGTGAAAGTCTTTATGCTAAGTCGAAACCATCGGCCATTGTCGTTAACGCAGACCCAAGCTCAATCGAAGAATATTTAATGATAGCGAAAGAGCAAGGCGTTCCTGTCGTTGGTATGGACTCTGCTCAATCAAGGTATTTTGTCGCTAACATTACCAGTGACAATACCGCGATGGCTCGTGAAACGGCGGCCTACCTAGCGAAAGATATGAATTTTCAAGGAGAGGTAGTGATGGTGAGCTATCGAGCCTACCCACCTGTTTACGAGCGCGAATTAGCAGCCAAGCAAGAGTTTGAAAACCATCATCAAATTCGAGTACACAGCACTATAGAGCCAGATGTTGCTAAATCTGATTATCAAGCTTTCAAACAGAAACTGGCGAAAGTTCTAACCGCTGATAGTGAAGGAAAAATCCGAGGGGTTTGGTCGGCGTGGGATAGACCAGCATTGGTTGCTGCCAAAGCGATAGACGAATTAGGATATTCCGGTCGCATCAAAGTGGTGGGAATAGACGGAACAGCCCCTGCATTGGAAGCGCTGCAATCGTCTAACTCGTTCATTGCCACATCTGCCCAAGACTTAGAAGGTATTGCTCAGCAAGTGGCTCAGACTGTTTTTCAGGCAATGGATGAAGAAACTATCGAGCAACAACGTATAGAACTGCCAGCGCAGTTGCGTACTAAGTTGGATTTGCTTGAAGATCTCAGCATCTAGAGACCTTTTCAAAATGATCACTGTAAGCGCTACGCACCTATTGCGATAGCGCTTCACGTTATTCTACTTGCTCAGCAAGTTCTCCAGCGTGTGACAAACTTGATTACCACGAGTGAACGAGACGTGGTGAAGGGCGGCTAAGCTTCGCGTAGCTTGGAAAATGGCTTCAAACTCAACTTGTTTTCCACTGTCGAAATCTTCTTTCATGCTGAAATAGGCATCCTTGTAGCTGGGAGAATCCAGCAAAGAGATCAGCTCAGAAATAGTGAGTTTGGGGTGCGGAATAGACAAAGCATCAAACAGAACCAAGAACTCTTGTTCAATTTCTAGCATTAATTCGCGACACTTGGCGTTATAGGCTAGGCCATACATGTCTGAATCAAAGATAAACGACGCAGCGTTAGCAGCGAAGCTAATCATAAGTTTTGGCAGCCTCGCATGGTAAGTGCTTGTTTCGCGTTTTACCTCATCAAAGGCGTGACTCAATATTGAGTCTAGATACGGGTTAGCTTGGCCTTGGTGAACGGCGTAAACACAGTCCAGTAACTGATTGTGCAAAGTGACCTGATAAGGGGCGGTGGTGTAACTGGCTTTTAAATGAGTGATTGCGCTGATGATAGCGTTACTCGAATCGAGTGCTTGAGCGAGTTTTTCATCTTCCCCAGTGCCATTTTGGAGTAAAACGATCGTTTTGTTTGTCCAGGCTTTGGCTTGCTCGAATAAGGCCCTGTTATCGTGCGCCTTGGTTGTGATAAACACGACATCACCTGTCACCTGTTCTAACCCGTAGCTGGTGGCGTGTGCTTGACCGATTAGTGGCTCTTCGGTTTCCGGATAGGTGAGTAACACCTGTTCGTCTTGCCTGATGGAACTCTTTCTATAGATCCATTGGATTTGAATATCGGGAAAAGAAGACAGTCGAGCGGCGAGAAATCCTCCAAGACTGCCTAAACCAACAATACTTACTTTCATCATTCCACACTCCTTGCTTGAATCGATAGCAGCATTCTACATTGCTTAAGAGTCTTTGCTAACAGCTTGGTTTTAATAAAATAAATATCAATAACCACATGAAATGATTACGTTCTTGGATGTTTTGCTCTCTTATATATTTGGCGTATTTTTCGATCAAATATTTGGGGTTGCTTTTATGAGATCTTAACTCGTTAATGAAGGCAATTTAACGTCTGATTGACAAATGTTAATAGGTGTTTCTTAAACTTGTGCGCCGCTGAATTTTAACAACACAATTAGGGTACGTAATGCTAGCTCGCTATTTACTCATAGTAATCGCCTCAATAAGCCCTTTATCTGCTTACGCTGCAGATAATGGTGATGACATTGGCCTGGGAGATATTAAAAACAGCATCGAAAAGTCTCAAGATACGATGCACTATGTTCGAACAATGGACGGCTCGGTTTATGTTCCAGAACCAAAGCAAAATCGCGATAAACCTGCACACAGCTACTTCAGTTTAGAATCTTACGACATTTATAGCAGTCAAGGTGGCAAGCGCATGGTACAAGCGATGGTGACGAACAACTCTGGTGGCGGGATCACTTTAAAGCCTAAGCAAATCAAAGCGTATTTTGGTAACGAGCACTATGTGTCGCCAACGCGTATCGATCAAGATGGTAGTTTTGCACAAGGCGAGACCAAGTCGGTGACCTTGTATTTTGGTGAAACTGACGCCTCAATACTGGGACTTCTCACCCGCGCATATTGAATTTTTCGATGACTAAAAAAGCCTCCCGAAGGAGGCTTGAGTTAGGAAAAGAAAACGGTATTACATGGCGGCTTCGAAGATTGATGAGATTTCTTCGTGTGTCGCCTGTTTCGGGTTAGTGAAGCCACACGCGTCTTTTAGCGCATTGTCTGCAAGCGTTGGGATGTCTTCAGATTTCGCACCCAGTTCCTTGATGCCTGCTGGAATGCCCACATCTTTCGCAAGCGCTACGATCGCATTGATTGCCGCTTCAGCGCCTTGTTCTGCAGTCATGCCCTCAACGTCAATACCCATTGCTTTAGCAACATCACGTAAGCGCTCAGGACACACTTGTGCGTTGTAGCGCTGTACATGTGGTAGAAGAATCGCATTACATACACCGTGTGGCAGATCGTAAAAGCCTCCTAACTGGTGAGCCATCGCGTGAACATAGCCTAGAGACGCGTTATTGAACGCCATACCTGCCATAAATTGCGCGTACGCCATTTGTTCGCGAGCTTCAATGTCTTCACCGTTTTCGACAGCGGTGCGCAGATGAGCCTGAATAAGCTCAATAGCTTTGATGGCGACGGCGTCAGTGATTGGTGTTGCAGCGATAGAAACATACGCTTCAATAGCATGTGTTAGAGCATCCATACCTGTTGCTGCTGTCAATGAAGCGGGTTTTGCCAGCATCAGCTCTGGATCATTCACTGAAATCAGTGGAGTGGTGTGCTTGTCCACAATGGCCATCTTAATGTGGCGCTCTTCGTCAGTAATGATACAGAAGCGAGTCATTTCAGACGCAGTACCGGCAGTTGTGTTGATGGCAATGAGTGGCAGCATTGGTTTTGCAGATTGATCAACACCTTCATAGTCACCGATCTTGCCACCGTTTGAAGCCACTAATGCAATACCTTTAGCGCAATCGTGCGGTGAACCACCACCTAGAGAGATAACGAAATCGCAGTCATTATCTGTCAGTAAAGCCAGGCCGTCATTTACATTGCTGATGGTTGGATTAGGCTGAGTCCCGTCAAAAACTACAGTTTGGACATCACGTTCTGTCAGCAGATCTTGAACCTGTTTTACTACACCGATTTGGTTAAGAATCTTGTCTGTAACGATCAAACCTTTTTTGAAGCCCTGAGACTGCACGCTGTCTGCTGCGTCCTTTAAACAGCCAGCACCCATTAAGTTTACAGTAGGGATAAAAAATGCACTTGTCATCGACTTGCTCCGAATATATTTAGAATAAAAACTGCAGATAGATTGGCATATCCAAGGTCGTAGCAATTTTGATCTCAAACAATTTGCCTACCCAAAAGTGGTAGGTATGCTCTGGATTTGTGAGCTTGGTCAGATGAGTATTCCGATAATGATAAAAATGTTAAATATTAGTGGGTTACCGCAACCGTTTGTTCAACAGGAACCGTGATTGTCGTAATGTTCTTCAGCGATGACTTTGTATGAAAAATGAAAAAAAGCCCTCTGATTGGGCAGAGGGCTGTAGTGTTGAATGGAGAAATTAAGCAATTTCTACAAGTTTGCTTACTAGCTTTTCGATGCCACTGGCTGCCTGAGAAATATTGCCCGCTAACATATATGCAGGTGTTGAAAGCACTTTGTGTTCTTTATCGAAGACGATATCGTCCACCTCGCAAGTAATATGTTCGCCTCCCAATTCATTGAATGCAGAAGCAGTGGCGTCATCATTGCCGATTGTCCCTTTGACGCCATTGTCGTAAATCATCGGAATGATAGCTGGTGCAATGCACAGATAGCCGGCTGGCTTTCTGGCTTGAGCGAAAGCTCGACAAGCAGAAGCGACGTGAGTATTGATGCTGCATTCCGCTCCGTTGACTGCAAAATCAGTCAGGTTTTTTGCCGCCCCAAACCCACCAGGCAGAAGGAGTGCGTCAAATTCTTCAGCATTGAGTTTCGCCACATCTTCAATGTTGCCCCGTGCTATACGAGCAGCTTCAGTCAAGACATTGCGTGTCTCCGCCATTTCTTCCCCAGTAATATGGTTTATCACATGAAGCTGCTCGATGTTTGGCGCGAAGCAATGCCAGCTTGCTCCTTGTTTTTCGATGGCATGTAGCGCAAGCACGGATTCATGAATTTCAGCGCCATCAAATACGCCTGAGCCGCTGAGGATAACTGCAATTTTTTTCATTATTTGTTTCCTTATCGAACTGACGCCAATAGGTTAGATGAAAATATGCTACTTGGACCGGAAGTGGGTCTCATTCTTTCTCTTCCGATTCGCTGCATTCGTCAAAGTCATCACTGGGTTCAATATCTGTATCGTCTTGTTCTGGTTGAGAATAATGTTTTACCACGAATGGGGTGAGCATCACACTGGAAGGAAAAAATCGTTTCATAAAGACCTCGGATACAACGGAACAGTGAGTCGCTCAATTGTGTGCCTGTATGGTGTTCTCGCCTTTGTTTTAGGTCATGAAATCGAGTTAGAGTCGAGTAATTCACAGCTATATGAGGACAGAGTCACATCTTGAGTGACTCATTGTTCAAGGTTTATGCGCTGGTGGAGTCAAATCCCAATAGGGGACATCTGACCCAAATTTCTCGGCGATAAAATCCACAAACACGCGGACTTTTAGTGGTAGGTGCTTTCTTTCTGGAAAAACAGCATAAACAGAGTGAGAAGGGAGTGTGTATGCCGTCATAATGGGTTTGAGCTTACCAGCGGCAATATCTTTTGCCACGATGAATGTGGGCAATTGACCAACCCCCAAGCCTTCCAACAGAGCTCTGCGGATTGCTTCACTGTTGTTTACGACCAGTTTACCTTTAGGCACCACACTAACTGGTCCTGTAGGGCTTTCAAAAGTCCATTCGCTACCGCCACGAAAATAGGCGTAACGTAAACAATTGTGAAGGCTTAGATCGCTGGGTTTTTCTGGCTCTCCATGCTCGTCTAAGTAAGATTGAGAGGCGCACAGAATACTGCGACAAGTGGCTAGCCTCTTAGCAACCAAGTTAGAAAGCGGTAGATGACCAATGCGAATGCCTAAATCAAATCCGTCTTGAATCAAATCGACCATTTGATCTTCCAGTTGCAGGTCGATTTCTAAGTCTGGGTATAAAGCCAGAAATTCGGCAACTAAAGGAGCGACATGTAAAACACCGAATGACATTGGTGCCGTAATCTTGAGCTTACCCCTTGGCTTTCCTTGCAGTTCAGTAACGGCATCAATGCCTTGTTGTGCAAGGCTAAGTGATTGGGCGACATAATCGTAATAGCGTTGTCCGGCTTCGGTGAGGCTTAATTTGCGAGTGGTACGATTAAGCAGGCGAATACCCAACTCATCTTCCAGCTGGTTAATGCGCTTACTGACCGCGGACTTGGTGATATGGAGCTTTTCAGCGGCAGTGGAGAAGCTACCACTTTCCACTACAGCGACAAAAACAGGTATTGATGAATAGGCTTGCATTGGTTGAGTAATAGTAAACAATCAGTTTCTTGATTAGTAGATTATCATCTTGTGGAAAACAATCTACACTAGCGACGAAAATTGAGGAGAGAAAAATGAAATACGATTGGATCTTATTCGATGCTGACGAAACCCTGTTCCATTTTGATGCCTTTAAAGGGATGCAGCTGATGTTCTCTCGCAAAGGGATTGAATTTACCCAAGAAGACTACAACCATTACCAAACGGTCAATAAACCTCTTTGGGTGGATTATCAGAATGGCACTATCACTGCACATGAATTAAAGCACACCCGATTTAAAACTTGGGCTGAGAAGCTGGAAACAACGACCTCTGAACTGAACAGCGCTTTTCTTGATGCAATGGCCGATATTTGTACCTTGCTACCCGGAGCGAAAGAGCTCATGGAGGCTTTGCAAGGCAAAGCCAAGTTAGGGATCATTACCAATGGCTTTACTGAACTTCAGGCGATTCGATTAGAACGAACAGGAATGACAGATTACTTCGAGCACGTGATTATTTCTGAAGAAGTCGGTATCGCTAAGCCAGATGTGGGGATTTTTTCTCACGCATTGGAAAAGATGGGCAACCCTTGTAAGAGTAAAGTGTTGATGGTGGGTGATAACCCTCATTCTGACATCTTAGGTGGAATTAACTTTGGGATTGAGACCTGCTGGTTAAATACAACTCAAGAAGATGAAGTGGAAGGGATTGAACCAAACTACATAGTCGAATCGCTACTTGAACTGAAGAGTATTCTACGCGCTTAATTACTGTGTGATCCATTATTCCCTGCAGTGAGTATTTATTGTCAATATAGACAAAAGATGTACGGAAAGATTATGCAGGGAACAATCGTTGAGTATGATGCCAAACATGGCTACGGTTTAATATCTATTAAGAAAAACTCACACCAGAAGGTTTTCTTTCATTTCAGAGATATGAGCAGGGAGGAAGGGCCGCCGTACATTATGGAATATGTTGAGTTCGACGTGGTAAATGACATGAACGGTTGTATGATGGCGGTCAACATTTCCCCGCTCATCTTAAGAGTTGCCTGCTAGTCCTTTGGTGAGTAAAGCGTAATAAAGTGCTCTAGAGACTTAGTTTTATTGGTCTCAAACTGCTGGTCTAGGATGCTTAGCTTTTCAATCCGATCCAATCTGAAGTGACGATAATCGTCTCTTAGTTCGCACCATGCGACTAGCGTCCAGACTTTTCCCCAAAACATTTGCCCGAGAGGTTGCAGAGTACGCTGCGTTCTAGACCCATTTTCTGCGACGTAATCAATCTCTATTTTCAACTTTGCATCAATTGCATGTCTGAGCATTTGCCCGTGGCGAGCCGATTCGGTCTGAGTATAAAAGTCAGGCACCAGTATCGGAAAGCTCTCAACCTGTTGTTTGAGTTTGTCTGGCAATACGGAGAGGATTTTGTTTGATGCGCTGATGGAAGCATCTGCTAGATCACTGTCTGACCAAGCTCGAACCATCCTCATTCCGAGTTCCAGTGCCATCATTTCTCGTTCTGAGAACATCAATGGTGGCAAATGCGCGCCCGCCTGTAAGATGTAACCAACGCCTGCTTCGCCCTGAATTGGAACCCCGGAATTCATGAGTGATTGAATATCTCGGTAGATAGTTCGTTCGCTCACTTCCATAGTTTGGGCTAGCTCAGAAGCTGTGACTGCATAACGTTTTGAGCGTAGCAAAGTCAGCAGCTCAAACAGTCGTTCAGATTTACTCATCTTGTTCCTTTCTCCTTACAGGAGGGCACATTATGCACCCTCCTTAAGCTAGCGTTAAGTCAATCCTACTGATACTTAGCGGCCAGATCGCTCATACGTAGAACTTGATGTTGCATGTTGACCGATTCAGAATCAATCAATGCCATTAACGGCTGACACTCAGCACAGTTTACAAACTGTTCGCCTGCCGACTTAGCGTCTTCCATTGAGTCCCAGTAGACCACATCGGTCCATGTATCGTTTTCTGCATCATGGCTTAAAGAACGATATTGGAAGCCTTTTAATGTCGCAACGAATTTCTGGCTTTGATTGGCGGCTACGATAAAGTCTTCAGATGTTGTTCCTGCCAGTAGCTTAAAGCTAACCATTTCAATTACGTTTTCCATTGTAATACTCCTTTTCTGTTGGTGTTGAGTTCGAAACTGAGTTTATGGCAGGGGAGTGTCAGAACCTGTCAGTATTGATTCTTGATCTGAATATTAAATGAGTGAGGCATTATTGAATGTTTTATTAGGCGACTTGTTGATTATGCAACTAAACTGGAACTAAGAAGTAAAACGAGAATACGTTGTGTTTGGCTAAGGAATCTTAGGCAGGGAGCCTGAGAGAGTGAGGGACCATAATGGCGATTCAAGGAACCATTAGTGAGTGGCACGATACTAAGGGCTACGGGTATATTTCGGTTGATGATCAGGAAGCACAAATCAAGTTTCATCTTTGTGACCTAGAAGCATACGGTCATCCCCCAAGAATCAGTGAGCGAGTTCAGTTTCGATTGGCGAAAGATGCCCAAGGTGGTATCCGTGCTGTCAATGTCGAAAGGCAAGTTGTGTTTAATTTCTCTTTGTCTATTGCTATTTGGTTTTTTACCACGCTAGTAGCAAGTGTGTTTCTTCTTGATTATCCACCGCTGTCGTTTGTTCTTTATATTGCGTTAAGCACGATTGCTTATATGGTTTATGCACTGGATAAACACGCACTTCACACTGGCGGGTGGCGTGTTCCTTCGTTGACTTTTCACGTTTTGAATATTGTCGGAGGCTGGCCGGGAGCTTTGCTTGCTCAATCTGTGTTGCACCATAAGTACAATGACATTGGCTTTAAGAGTTTATTCTGGCTAACGCTGTTTGCCAATTTTGCCCTGTTCTGCTGGACACTCACTGAGGAAGGCACTGTGGTAATGGTAGAGTTCCTTGTGGAAATGCAACGCCTGTTGTCTTTTTAAAAACAAAAGCCAGTAGCAAAGGGCTACTGGCTTTTCTACTATGAACGAACTGCTGGGTTAAGGACGCTCACCCGCTTCCAGACGGCGTTCAATATCTTTAACCACGTCAGGTAGCTCAGAGATTGTGTCAATCAAGTAATGTGGCGCGCTCTTCATCAGTTTTACTTTCGCTTTTTCTCGAGCAGCATTCAATGTTGCTTCATCAGCTTTCTGATATTCTTCATACGTTAAACCTGCTTCATTGCCAGACAGCAGCAAACCTACCGTCCACATACCTGCATTGTGTCCTTCGTCGATGCCCGGTGCCGCGTCATCCACTTTAATGCATGACTTTACATCCGTTACGTTCAGCTCGATGACGTTTTTTAGTGCCATATAAGGTGCAGGGCGGCCTCCTTGAGGAAGGTCGTCTGTCGCAACAACATAATCAGGTTTATAACCATAGTCAGCAGCGACAGGGATTAACACATCCATGACTTCACGAGGGTAACCAGAGCAAGAACCAATCTTGATGCCTTGAGCTTTTAAATCATCGACGACTTCAATCGCATTCAGGATAGGTTCTGCGTGGTCAGCGACTTTTGCTTTTTGCAGAGGCATAAAGGCTGCGTAAATGCGGTCAATGTCATCGCTATTCATGGAACGACCAAACTGCTCATTCCAACGTTTATCTACAGCAGGAAGGCGACCTACCGCCTGAATATGGTCCCATTTGCCAAGCCCCATTGGCTCGCGCGCTTCTGCTAAGTTGATATCAAAGTCAAAACCTTGTTTGAATGCTTCAACAAAGATGCTGGTTGGTGCGAATGAACCAAAATCTACAATGGTGCCAGCCCAGTCAAAGATGACAGCCTGAATCGGTGAGTGAGAGTGAGTCATAATTGATATCCTGTTATCAGTAGTTGTGTTCATTACATACATTGGCAATCGCTTCTTCAAAGATAGCCAGCGCTTCGGTAAGTTGTTGACGTGAAATAATTAATGGTGGGCTGAGCTGAATAACATTGCCTTGAGAAACTTTAAAGCTCAGGCCATTATTCAGACATTGATAAAGCACGGCTTCCGCTTCATCAAACGCTCTTTGTTTGGTTTGCCTGTCTGTCACGAGTTCTACGCCCCAAAGTAAACCGATGCCGCGAACGTCTCCGATTACTGGGTATTTCCCTTTCATTTCCAGCAATTTTCCACGTACAAATTCGCTATCGTCTTTTACTTTTTCCAGTAAACCTTCTTGCTCAATGGCTTCCATAGTTGCGAGTGCAGCGGCGCAACCTATTGGGCTCTTCTCATGGGTGTAATGCCCCATAGAAATCTGCTCTGCAGTGTTGTATTTGTCTTTGGTGACCATCGCTGCAATGGGAACTAATCCACCACCAAAACCTTTACCAATACACAATATGTCAGGCTCGATGTCATAGGCTTGATACGTGAACCATTCTCCGCTGCGCCCCATGCCGTTCGGAATGTCGTCAATAATGAGCATGACATTGTGCTTATCGCATATCTCACGAATACGTTTCCAGTAGGCTTTGCTTGGCACCTGAACATCGGTATTGCGCACAGCTTCGGCAATAAAAGCGCCAATGCCACCTTCTTTTTCAATCACATATTCCAGATAGTCGGCATAGTGAACATCGCTACCATCAGAAGAGGCATTCTGGAAAGCACCGCGGTAGGATACAGCTGGAGGAATACGTTCTACTCCTGCCATTAAAGGGCCCATACCTTCACGGAAACAGGCTTCACCGCCGACAGAGATCGCGTCCAGAGAGGCACCGTGAAAAGAGTCCCACAAAGAGACCACTTTAAAGTTGCCAGTGACATGACGAGCTAACTTGAGTGCCATGCCTATTGCCGATGTGCCGCCCGGGGCGAACAAGACTCTGTTGAGCTCTCCACCACAGATCTGCGTGAGTTTTTCAGCACATTGAATCGCGGTTTCATTGGTGAAGCGGCGAGGCGAAAATGGCAGATTCACAATCTGTTCGGTGACACGCTTAATCACATGTGGATGACCGTAGCCGAGCTGGTGAACGTTGTTGCCATGAAAATCCATGTACTTTTTGCCTGTGGCATCTTGAATATAGATTCCTTCGGCTGCTTCAAGTGCGTCCAGGCACGGCGTAGACATGGCCTGATGCAGAAAGACGTCGCTATCGCGTTGTAGCAGTTCTTGCGTTCGTTCGTCGTTTAAGGATGCGTTCCAAGCCTGTCGAGCAGGCGTGGTATTGACGTCTCCTTCACTGCGAAAGTGGGTTAGTTTTATCGACTGAGTCATGATTAAGCTACCGTTTGCGCTTGTTTCCAGTACATGGCGTTCTTGATTGCACCGATCAAGCGCTCAATATCCTGCGGGTATACTTCGCCAATATTGCCAATTCGGAAGCAATCTGCGTTAGATACTTTGCCCGGATAGATGACAAACCCTTGCTCTTTCAGGCGGTCATAAAACGCCTTAAATTGATAGTCCGGATGAGTCGGGGAGTAGAAAGAAGTAATAATTGGCGAGTGAAGCTCATCGCTTAACAATGGTTCGAAGCCTAATGAACGCATGCCTGAGACTAAAGTTGTCTGGTTGGTCTTATAACGAGTGTGACGTGCCTGAACCCCGCCTTCCTGTTCAAGTTCTAATAGAGCTTGGTAGAAAGCGCGTACAGTGTGCGTTGGAGACGTGAAACGCCATTTGCCATGGTTCACTTCCATACACTTCCACTGATCGTACAAATCTAGGCTCAATGAACGGGCTTGCCCTTGGCATCTTTCCAGTTCGCTTTGCTTTGCTATGACAAAACCAAACCCTGGTACACCTTGAATACATTTGTTGGCAGAGCTGATCATAAAGTCGACGCCCATTTTGCCAATGTCCATTGGAATACCGCCAAAGCTAGACATCGCATCTAGGATGACAACTTTACCGTGTTGTTTTGCCAATTGAGTAATAGCCTCAATTGGATTCAGCATGCCAGTTGTTGTTTCGCAATGCACAACGGCAACATGAGTAATACTTGGATCCGTTGCCAATGCAGTTTCCACCTCGTTCAAGTGTGGCTGTGATGTTTCGCCCGGGGAAACTACATGGCAAGGGATATTCAGGTATTGTGCGATTTGTGCAATTCGAGCGCCGTAGGCACCGTTGTCAACAACGAGGAGTTTGCCCTCTTTTGCTATCGCACTGCCAATGGTGGCTTCAACTGACGCTGTGCCACTGCCTTGCATAAGCACACTCGTATAGCCTTGGTGTTGAGTTGCCAGCTTTGTCAGCTTAGTACGAATCACTTCTACGATGTCTTTGTTGTATTCATCATCCCAAGTACACCAGTCTTTTAACATAGCTTCACGGACCGTTTCTGATGTTGAAAGTGGCCCAGGAGTTAGCAGTAAGTATTCGTTTTTCATCCCAATATCCATGATTGTTGTGTTTTGGTATACACCAGAATTTGAGCTCACTCTAACAGGGCAGAAAACGATGAGTAAATAGACAAAAACTGAAATTCATAAAACTTTAACATCGCATTGTTGTGGGATTCTGACTTGGTCAAATTTTTGGATAGGTTTCTAAAAAGTGCCATTTTTTATTCATAGAATCGTCACAAAGCCATTTTAGGGTGTATATCGTCAACTGGTACAGACCAATCGATTTTTGCAAAGAGGATGCAATGTCAACCGGTCTCAAATAAATAGTCTTAATTGGAGAAAATGATGAAAAACCGTTTGATGAAAGGATCGCTGGCTGCGCTTGTCTCTCTGCTAGCAACGAATGCAATGGCGTCTCAGGAAGTGACGGTTTACACCGCTTTCGAAACAGACATTCTTGCAAAGTACAAGTCTGCGTTTGAGAAAGAAAACCCAGACATCAAGATCAAGTGGGTTCGCGATTCTACAGGTATTATGACTGCTAAGTTGCTGGCAGAAAAAAACAACCCACGTGCAGAAGTTGTATGGGGTCTGGCAGGTTCTTCAATGGCATTATTGAAAGACCAAGGTTTGCTTAAGCCATACACGCCTAATGGTGTAGAGTCCCTACATGCGAACCTTAACGACCCGCAATCGAATCAAGCTTGGTTTGGTAATGATGCATTTTTCAACGCAGTTTGTTTCAATGAAGCGGTGGCGAAACAGTTGAACCTACCTAAACCTACGTCGTGGGAAGACCTGACAGATCCGGTTTACAAAGGTCATATTGCTATGCCAAACCCTGCGTCTTCAGGTACAGGTTACATGCAGGTTTCTGCATGGCTACAAAACATGGGTGAAGACAAAGGTTGGAACTACATGAAGGCGCTGGATAAAAACATCGCACATTATACGCACTCAGGTTCTAAGCCATGTGTACAAGCGGGTATGGGCGAAGTAGCGATTGGTATTTCTATGGCTAGCCGTGGTGCTAAGCTGAAGACTCAGGGCGCCCCTTTGGCTGTGATCACACCTAAGGGCATTGGCTGGGAGTCAGAAGCAGTAGGCTTGGTCAAAGAGTCTGAAGCAGCAAAACGTGTTGTTGATTGGTCTATTTCTAAAGCAGCGAACGAGCTGTATGTAGAAATGTATCCGGTTGTTGCTCATAAAGATGTCAAAGCGACCGTCTCTAACTTCCCTAATGTACAAGAGAACATGGCAGAGATGGACTTTGCTCAAATGGGTAGTAAGCGAGCAGACATTCTTGCAACTTGGTCTGCGAAATTTGATGCTAAATCAGAGCCAAAATCATAAGGTCTAGATAACCTTACTGGTTTTTTACGACTGAGTATTTGAGGGAGAGCATAGGCTCTCCCTTTTGCATTTTGGCTTCATCACAGGCAAATTTGTTGAAAGGTTATTCGAGGTAGAAGAAGTCATGGACGTTAGAAAAATATCAGCAGAAGAAACGCTTGCTTTACGGCATCGGGTACTCTGGCCAGAAAAGAGTATCGATTTTTGCCGTGTAGAAGAAGATGACGTGGGTTTACATTTTGGTGCGTTTGTCGACGGTGAGTTAGTCTGTGTCGCTTCTGTATTTGTCTCTGACAATGTCGCTCGATTGAGAAAGTTTGCTACCTCTCCGGAGTATCAAGGGCAGGGAATAGGTTCAAGCGTACTCAAGGCTATAATTAGTGAATTGCAAAATACTGGCGTTATCATTTTTTGGTGTGATGCTCGCGAAAGTGCATTAACGCTGTATAAAAGATTTGGTATGACAGAACAGGGTGAGCGCTTTTACAAAGGGGATATCCCATATTATAAAATGTCTGTCGCTTGGGATTAGTCCGAGTCGGTCCTTGTGGCTAAATCATCCTGCCTTTCATGCTTTTGTCATCTTTGGTCTATAAATTTGTAATGCGTCTGAAATAAACCAGATTTAGAGTTGGTATATACCATTTGGAGAGTGTGTTATGCCAACTAACCAACCTTATCTACAGATTGAAAACGTTGTGAAGCAATTCGGACAATTCACAGCGCTTAAAAATATCTCACTTGCCATTGAAAAAGGCGAGTTTGTTTGTTTCCTTGGGCCATCTGGCTGCGGTAAAACGACGCTACTGAGAGCCATTGCTGGGCTCGATCTTCCAACTTCAGGTTCAATTTCTCAACACGGTGAAGAGACGACTTTCCTACCACCTGAAAAGCGCGATTTTGGCATTGTATTCCAATCGTATGCTTTGTTTCCCAATCTGACTGTGCAGGAAAATATTGCTATTGGCCTGAAGAACCAAGGCATGTCGAATCAAGAAGCACTGGAAAAAGTCGATTACTGGCTGGAGATGATTGGACTTCCTACATCCGGACAAAAGTATCCAAATCAGTTATCTGGTGGTCAGCAACAGCGTGTTGCACTTGCTCGCGCATTAGCGCTCTCGCCAGGGTTATTACTCCTTGACGAGCCTCTATCTGCGCTGGATGCCAAAGTACGCGTTCACTTGCGTGATGAGATTTGTAAACTACAACGTAAGTTGGGTATCACCACCATTATGGTGACTCATGATCAGGATGAAGCGCTGTCGATGGCAGATCGCATTGTGGTCATGAACCACGGTGTTATTGAGCAAGTTGGCACACCGCAGGAAATATACCAACAGCCTGCTACTCGATTTGTGGCGGAATTTGTCGGCAGCATGAATTTTATTGGTGCTTCGGTCGCAACTGACAGTCAGCTACGCATTGCGGAGTCCCTCATTCAAGCCCCGGTGTTGGAAAACCGAAATCTGGTCCGTGGTGATCGTTTTGACTTAGCAATCCGTCCAGAGAACATTCGCTTTTCTGAAGAAGTAAAGGATGCGTTGCCAGTCCGTATTCGTACCTATGAGTTTTTAGGGTCGTTCTGCCGGTATGAGTGTGAGTTGCAGCACGATAAACTCGTAGCTCCTATCTTTGTTGACGTTTCCGGTGAACAAGCACAGAACATGAAGCTGCGTGTTGGCGACATTCGCTACATTCAGTTTGCTGAGCGCGGAGCCAGAGCATACCCAGTGTTGAGCGCAAGTGGCGACAAAGCGATTGCGGCTTAGGATGAATGCAATGGACAGTAATACAATGAATAATTCGAGGCTGATTGCTCTGAAGAATCACTCTACCAGCCACTTAAAACGTATCAGCCGCGATAACATCGTCTTGTTTGGCTTACTTGCGCTTCTATTTTCGTTGCTGGTGATTTTTATCGTCATGCCACTATGGGCGATGTTGGCGAAAAGCGTGCAGGGTACGGAAGGTGAATTTGTTGGTTTAGCCAACTTTGCCAGCTACTTTTCACAGGCGAGCTTATGGCAATCTCTCGGTAATACATTGACGGTTGGCCTGTTGGTAACCGCTGTGGTTGGTGTATTGGCGTTTGGCTATGCTTACGCACTGACTCGCTCTTGTATGCCAATGAAGGGCTTGTTTCATGTCTTGGGCGCTGCGCCTATTCTTGCACCTTCGCTGCTACCAGCAATTAGCCTGATTTTTTTGTTTGGTAATCAGGGTATAGCGAAAGAAGTGCTGGGTGGCCATTCGGTGTATGGTCTAATTGGTATTTCGTTAGGCTTGATCTTCTGGACCTTCCCCCATGCGTTGATGATATTGACTACCTCTCTTCGCACATCTGACGCGCGTTTGTATGAAGCCGCTCGCGCGTTGAAAACATCTCCACTGAAAACGTTCTTTATGGTGACTTTACCCGCAGCGAAATACGGATTGATCAGCACGCTGATCGTTGTCTTCACTTTAGTTGTGTGTGATTTTGGTGTGCCAAAAGTCATCGGTGGAAGCTATAACGTTCTTGCTACGGATATCTTTAAGCAGGTTGTCGGGCAGCAAAACTTCTCTATGGGTGCAGTGACCAGTATTCTGTTGTTGATTCCCGCGTTGTTAGCATTCGTGGCAGACCGTTGGGTGCAGAAAAAACAAAAGAGCTTGTTTGATACGCGCTCCGTACCTTATCAACCTGAACCGAACAAAGTTCGAGATGGCGCTTGCTTCCTGTATTGTTCATTGATCTCATTAGCGGTCATTACGGTATTGGGCATGGCGGTTTATGGTTCCTTGGTGACCTTCTGGCCTTGGAATAAAGCACTAACGCTGAATAACTATAACTTCGCCGAGATGAGTACTTATGGTTGGCAACCGTACTTCAACTCATTATCGCTGGCGACATGGACTGCCATTATTGGTACCGCATTGATTTTTGTCGGAGCATATTGCATCGAGAAAGGACGCGCCTTTGCTCCTGTAAGGCAGGCAATGCAAATGCTGAGTGTGGTACCCATGGCCGTGCCGGGCATGGTGTTAGGCTTGGGCTATATTTTCTACTTTAACGATGCCAATAACCCGCTGAGCTTCCTCTATGGCACGATGGCCTTTCTGGTAATCAATACAGTGGTTCACTATTACACTGTCGGTCATATGACAGCCGTGACGGCGCTGAAGCAGATCCCAGCAGAAATCGAGGCAACAGCAGCTTCCGTCAAGTTGCCTCAATATAAGCTGTTCTTTAAAGTGACTTTGCCCGTCTGTGTCCCTGCGACATTGGATATCGCTACGTATCTGTTTATTAATGCATTAACCACCACTTCTGCGGTAGTATTCATCTATTCAACTGAAACCATTCCGGCTTCTGTTTCTGTATTGAATATGGACGATGCAGGTCAGACGGGCGCTGCAGCAGCGATGGCGGTGATGATCATGATTTCAGCTGCGGTCGCAAAGCTAGTGCACATGACGCTAGGGAAATGGTTGGAAAACAGAACGCAAGCGTGGCGTAAAAGGTAAGGACAACGGGTGCAGTACGTAAAAATTAAAGATTCTATTGTCGAGCAGATTGAATCCGGTTTACTTTCACCGCGGCAAAAATTGCCAGCGGAGCGTAAACTGTCAGAATCGTTTGATACCACTCGTGTGACATTACGTGAAGCCTTGTCATTGCTGGAAGCGGAAGGTCGTATCTATCGCGAAGACCGCCGTGGTTGGTTCATTTCTCCAGAGCCTTTGAAGTATGACCCTACGCAGACGTTGAATTTTACCAATATGGCGCTGGCGCAAAACCGTTCCCCACAGACTGAACTGATTGCGGCAAAGGGCATTCTTGCCAATAAGCAGGCTGCTAGCCTTCTTGGGCTTCAACCATTCTCCGATGTGTATAAGGTGGATAGGGTGAGGTATCTGGAAGATCGCCCTGTGGTGTTTGTCACTAACTATATTCGCCCTGAGCTGTTTCCTAATCTTTTGGACTTCGATTTATCTAAATCGCTCACCGATATCTATCGTGACCATTTCGGTATGGTCTATCAGAAAATTCGATATCGCATCAGTACCAGTAGTTTGCTCGGAGACACCGCTCAGGCGTTAAGAGCCACGTCTGGCACTCCAGCTATGGTCGTCGAGCGTATTAACTACAACCAGCATGGTGAGCTTATCGATTGTGATATCGAGTATTGGCGCCACGATGCAATCAGCATCGAATCTATCGCTGTACTAAACCACTAATCTCTTCTCTTAATTTGATGGGCTTCCGTTTGTGGGAGCCCTTTTTTACAAGGATTTTCTATGTCTGTTTGGGCTATGTTTCTGGTTGTTATTTCTGCTTTTCTTCATGCAGGATGGAACTTGCTCAGCAAAAGCAATAAAGCTTCGGGACCAGCTTTCTTTCTCGCCAGTAGTTCAGCGGCGGCGTTTCTGCTGACTCCTTATATCGTCTGGTACATTGATCAAGTTGGTGTCGATTCATTCCCTCAAACCTTCTGGTGGATTCTATTGGCAAGTGGTATTGCCCAGATGGTTTACATGCTGGGTCTTGGGTTCGCATACAAGCAAGCGGATATTGGCGTGATTTATCCTATTGCTCGGGCACTACCTGTATTGATGGTAGGCGCAGGTACGGTTGCTCTTGGTTATGATCTGTCAACGCTTAGTTGGGTTGGCTTCTCTCTGATCACACTCGGTTGTCTATTTGTTCCGTTAGAATCATTCAGGCAGTTTAATTTGCAGGGCTACCTCAATGCTGGTGTGTTGTTTGCTCTTATAGCTGCACTTGGAACCACGGGTTATTCGATTCTTGATAAAGAAGCTCTAGTAATTTTGGGTGATGCTTTTCAACAAGTAGTGAGTGATAAAGCCTCTGCGGTTTTCTATTTGGGGATACAGTTTTGGTCAATTGCGTTGTGTATCGCGAGCTATCTAGTAGTTGCTAAGCGATTTGATGACTTTAAAGATGCTTGGGCTATCAAGAAGCCTTCAGCCATCGCAGGCACAATGATGTCAACCACTTATGGGCTGGTGCTTTACGCAATGACAATGACGGAGAATGTGAGTTATGTGGTCGCGCTGCGTCAGCTTAGTATTGTGTTTGGGATGATATTTGGAATTATTTGGCTATCTGAAAAGTTTTTAGTTACTCGCCTATCAGGGACGATGTTGATCTTAGGTGGCTTAGTTTTGACCGTGCTTTGACAGGCTACAACTCATGTATTGGGTGGTTTGTTCTCTATAGTTGAGTAATTTTGTCAGCTTTTATTATGACATTTATTACTTATTTTATGAGAAATGATTATAAAGAGTAAAAGTCTTCCGCTTTCTTCGTTCTAGACTCGAAATAATAAGTGATTGAAGTCACATAAATTTTTATTACTAGCATATCTTAGACCACTAAATCCCTAATTTTTATACAACAACCAGTTTTAAGTAATCGTCGAATTTGTTGAATAACAAGTGCAAGATTTTCTAATCCCTATCGGTCTTCTTTTACGTACCATTTAGGTATTCGAGCAAGGTAATAAGGCTCGATTTTAAGGTAACTAAGGAGTCAGTTATGATTAAAGTAGTAAGTATTGCAACCATCTTAATGATCGCCTCAACTGCAGCTACAGCTGGTGGCTACCGTATGTATTCAGATACAAAAGTGGTTAACGGCGATGCAGCCACTTCGAAAGAAGCCGCATATGCCCAAGGCCGAGATATCATCAGTAAAATCGATTCTATGTCCGCAGAAGAACTTACAGGACATTTAAGTATTGGTCTATGGCAGCCAGAAGTAACACGTTCACTTGAAATCAAAGATTCGACAGTCACTTTGACAGAAAAAATGGGTGCGGATGGTCAGATTACTTATCAGCCCGTTGTTCACGTTGATTACAACTACCGCTCATTTGATAGAGATGGAAATCGTTTCTAACACCTCTTTTTGAACATTTTGGTTTTTTGCTAGCACCTAATAAAAAGCCCCGGATATAAACCGGGGCTTTCTGTTTCATGAATCTATTAGCTTTCAGCTTCAACTAACTCAGGCTGCTCATCTGCACGAGCTGCATCTAGCATCTTACGAATGATGACAGAAGAAATCAGAGCAATTGCAACCATGACTACGGCTAGTACAGTTAGCAATTGGAAGTAATCACCGTAAACGTTTTGTACGATCTCTTGCGTTATTTCCTGGCCTTTTTCGAGTGCGATTGAGGTTGAGAATACCGCGCCCACGATACCACTCAATGCCATCGCCACTGAGAAGAGCGACACCGAGAAACCTTCAATGTGTTTTGGAGCGACTGAAAGGATAAAGGCGACTACCAAGCTACCAACGATAACTTCGGCAAATGCTTGGAAGAAGTGAATCGCTAAGAAGACTTCAGGACGAATCACAACGTCTTCACCAATGTTCATTACAGCCATTGTCAGAATACCAAAGGCGATAGCGGTGAAGATAAACGCAAAGCCGATCTTTGTCGCAGTGGAGAAGTTGATGCCTTTTTTCTCCAGAGAAGAAAACGTCATGGCAATCACAGGGCCCGCCACAATACACCAAAGTGGGTTCATTGCCATTGATGCTTCCGGAGCGATAGGGATGATGTTGAACAGGTCACCACGCATGGTGTTGATGGTTACCATGGTCATAGAGGTCATCATTTGACCGTAGTACACGAAGAAGCAGGTCGTGAGTACAGTCATGATAAGGATTGTGCCCATTTTCAACGCGTCTGACTTACCTGACTTGATCATTAATGTGATGAAATACAGGATAGCTGCAGCACCGATGGCGTAGACAATGTTCTGGCCAATATCCATGTTTGAGAACATGAAGAACACTAAGCCAACCATTGCTGCCGAAAGGGCAAAGAACGACAGCCAGTTTTTAAGACTCACTGAGTTCTTGTCGATATCTGCACCCACACCAACTAACTGTTTGTTGAAGATGACTAGAGTAACAAAAGCGAAACCAGCCATTACCGCAGACAGCATAAAGCTACCATGGAACCCGATTGCCAGGACAAACATTGGGAACAGATATTGGCCGAGAAGTGCACCGACATTGTTGACCGAGTAGTTGACGGGATAGCCGTTTTCGAAGTCTTCTTCAGTAGAAAAAGTGCGTTTGTATAGACTTGGATAAGAAGGAGACATCAAACCACGCGCGTAGCTCGCCAGTGCGATACCGACAAGGCTCATTGGCACGTTCGTTGTTGATGCACCTAGCACGAGTAGCGTATAGCCAGTTGCAAAAGTGCCGTAAGCAATAGTGAGTGAACGGTAGGCTCCAAGGAATTTATCTGCTATGAAGCCACCCGCGATAGCGAACAGTGGACCGATAGAAGAGAAAGCCCCGACAACCATCATGGTGTCCGCTTCACTATACCCCAAATCTTCTAAGAAGAAGCGGGTCAGGATAACCATCACACCGTAGAATGATAAACCAAACATTGCTTGGCAGAACATCATTGATTTGTTGAGTTTATTCCACATAATAGTCTCATATAGTTGGTATAACACAGAATTAACATCTGATAATAATATCATCTGTGGCATGTTATAAACTGAAACAATTATCGCAGAAAATGCATTCGATGCACGAGTTTTTCTAAATCTCGCATAACTTTTTATAATGAAGTTGATCCAAAACGTTTGCGTCGGATAAGTATCACTTGCAAACCTTTTGTCAGGAGTCTGCATTTTCATTTTGGTGCACTAACCTTTGTGTTAGCCTGTCTGGCAATCTCGCTCTTATTGATAAGGAAAGTAATTCAATGAAGATCTTCAGCAATTTCGAAAGTGGTAGTATTGAAGTCGTCAACGCAGATGACAAAGATGCAATTCAACTTAAGATTCCTAATGACAACCAATCTGAGTTTTATCAGTGGTTCCACTTTCGACTGGAGACAGAAGCTGAGCAGTCACATTCTATTCAGATAGTTGACCTGAAAAACTCTGCGTATCCAGAGGGTTGGAAGGATTATGACGTAGTGGCCTCTTATGACCGAGAAGAGTGGTTCCGAATTCCGGCCGAATTTGACGGTGATACGCTTAGTTTTACCGTGATTCCTGAACATGGCTCAGTTTACTTTGCCTATTTTGCGCCTTATAGCTATGACCGACACCAAGATCTGTTGCATGCCGCGCAAAGCGCTCATCACTGCAAACTGGAAACTCTAGGGCATACCCTTGATGGCAATGACATGAGCTTACTGACTTTTGGCGAACCGGAAGAAGGCAAGAAGAAAATCTGGGTCATCGCTAGGCAGCACCCAGGTGAAACCATGGCCGAATGGTTTATGGAAGGGATGATTCAGCGCCTGATTGATGATGAAGACACAGGTGCTCGTGCGTTACTTGATAAAGCGGTACTTTATGTTGTACCAAACATGAACCCTGATGGCAGTATCCGTGGACATCTACGTTGCAACGCGATTGGTGTAAACCTTAACCGTGAATGGCAATCTCCAAGTATGGAGAAAAGCCCAGAAGTCTTTTTGGTAAGAGAGAAGATGCTTGAAACTGGTGTGGATATGTTCCTTGATATTCACGGCGATGAAGCGATTCCTTACAACTTTGTCGCGGGCTCAGAAGGCATTCCTTCTTATGATGAGCGACTGGCTTCACTTGAGACTGCATTCAAACAGGCACTGCATACCGTGACACCTGAATTCCAAGATGAGTTTGGTTATGACAAAGATGAGCCGGGTAAAGCTAACCTGACAGTAGGTTCAAATTGGGTAGCGGAGCAATTCAAGTGCTTGTCTTATACGATTGAAATGCCGTTTAAAGACAACAACGACTATCCTGATCCACTTTATGGTTGGTCGCCAGAAAGAAGTCTTCAGTTTGGTGCCGATACCTTGTCTGCAACGTTAGCGGTTTCTGACAAAATCTAGTCAGAAATTATTTGATATAAAAAGCGCAGCCAGTCTGCGCTTTTTTGTTCGCGTTAGTAATACTATCGCTGAGCGAAAGATATCCTCGCTGGGCGATTGACGCCGGTATGAGTACCTTTTGAGTATCGATAACATAAGGTATTCAGCTATGTCACAGCATCCCTCATTTTGGTTTAAACAGGCTCTAGAGCGAGAGCATCCCCTTGATACGCAATCCTTGTCACAGGACATTACAGTTGATGTGGCCATTATTGGCGGTGGTTATACCGGTTTATGGACTGCCATCATGCTCAAAGAACAGCAACCTGAACTTGAGATCACCGTGATTGACAAAGGGCTGTGTGGCAGCGGGGCATCTGGTGCGAATGGTGGCTGTATGCTGACTTGGTCTACCAAGTACCCAACGATGAAACGTTTATTTGGTGAGGATGAAGCTAAAAGACTCGTTAAAGAATCTGAAACTACGGTATATGAAATCGAGCAATTTTGTCAACAACATGGGATCGACGCAGAACTGCGTCGACAGGGCACTTACTACACGGCAACCAACACCGCTCAGCGGGGGGCGATGCAGCCAGTGGTCGATGAACTTAGGCGACAAAATATCAGTAGTTGGCAAAAATGCAATGATGACGATATCGCTCGGTTAGCGGGTTCTGCGCAGCATATTGAAGGGTACTATTCGCCTGCAGCAGGGAGTGTTCAGCCAGCTTTATTGGTGCGTGGTCTTCGCCGAGTCGCAATCAAGAAAGGCATCAAAGTGTTTGAGAATACGCCAATGACGCAGCTTAACTTTGGCGATCCTGCAACCGTTATAACACCAAACGGCAACATCACAGCGGAAAAGGTGGTCTTGGGCTTAAATGCTTGGATGGTTGAACATTTTAAACAGTTTAAGCGCAGTATTGTGGTGGTATCTTCCGATATGGTCATAACCGAACCACTCGAAAACACTCTTGAAGAAAGTGAGTTCGATCGAGGTGCAGCGGTAGTAGACTCTCGTATCTTTGTTCATTACTACCGAGATACCAAAGACGGACGGCTCATGCTAGGTAAGGGCGGGAATCGGTTTTCGTTTGGTAATCGGGTTGAAAACATGTTCAACCAACCCACCCGATATTTCTCCATTTTGGATAAGTCGTTCAAGAAGTTATTTCCCCACTTTAAGGAGGCCAAATTTGCCTACAACTGGACAGGTGGATCTGACCGCTCGGTAACGGGATTGCCTTTCTTTGGTAGTCTTCAGGGGCAGAAAAACATCTTTTATGGTTTCGGTTATTCAGGTAGTGGCGTAGTGCAGACCCGCATGGGCGGAAAGATATTGTCTTCTCTTGTGCTTGGGGAAAATAATGATTGGACTCGAAGTGGGTTAGCACAAGGGCCGCTAGGGTGTTTTCCACCAGAGCCGATAAGGTGGCTAGGCGCCATGACGGTGAGAAATGCGGTACGAAGAAAAGAAGAAGCAGAAGATAATGAACAAACGCCAATGATTTGGGATAAGTGGTTGGCGAAACTTGCAGGTGCTGCAGGCAAAGCAGATAAGGTTGAGTAATACATCTGTCATAAAGCCTTGTCATGCTGAGTGTTTGTAAGATCAACTGCCTAACTATGCGCTTTATCCCTCCTCTCAATGCTTTAAAAGCCTTCGAATCCGCAGCTCGGTTACAGAGCCTAACCAGAGCTGCGGAAGAACTTAATGTGACTCGGGCTGCCGTAAGTCAGCAAGTTAAGCAACTGGAAACTTATCTTGATGCGACCTTGTTTGAGCGCAAAGGCGCCAAGCTACTGCTAACGCAAGATGCTCAATACTACTTACCGCTACTGACCCAAATGTTTGAATCACTGTCGGTCGGAACAGAACAACTGTTTCAACGCAAACAACGTCAAATGTTGAAGCTGAGTATTGCGCAAAGCTTCTGTTTTCAATGGTTAATTCCACGTCTCGAAGACTTTCGGCGCGAACATCCCAATGTGGAGCTCAAGGTATTCACCACGTCTAATGCTTATCCGAACGGGAGCAACGTAGCGGACATTGAAATCATTAATGGACCTTTACCTCAAGATGAAGTGAAGGCCAAGGTTCTTACGGAAGAAAGTTGGGTGCTGGTTGCGGCTCCGCGGCTCGTTAAATCCAATCTGTTGAACACGCTGGAAGAACTTGCAGGGTGTGAGAAAATTGCCACAACGGGTTACAAAGAAGACTGGCAATTCTGGTTCGATTACCATCAGTATGTGGGAGTGGTGAAAGAGCCGTCGTTGCAGTTTGATCACTCCCTCCTTTCTATTGAGGCAGCTGTTGCGGGGTTGGGTGTGCTGTTAGTGAAAGAGTTGTTGGTCGAAGAGCAGCTTGTTCAGGGCAGTCTAGTGAAATTAGGCGATAAAAAAGTGCCCAGTCGAGATGGGCACTATTTATTGCAGCGTGATGTTCACAATCCACTGGCGACTCAATTCTCTGAGTGGATCACTAAGAGTTTAGATTATTCACACGGTGGGGCCATATGAATAACCGCTAACCCGCCAAGTGACGTTTCACGATATTTCTTGTTCATATCCTTACCCGTCTGATACATGGTAGCGATGACTTTATCTAGAGAGATTAAGCACTTGCTGGTTCGTTTTAGAGCCATGCGCGATGCATTAATCGCTTTCATTGCTCCCATCGCATTACGCTCGATACAAGGAACTTGCACTAGGCCACCAATTGGGTCACATGTCATACCCAATGAATGCTCCATAGCAATCTCTGCTGCAATACAGATCTGTTCATTGCTACCACCTCTAAGTGCCGTCAAACCTGCTGCAGCCATAGAAGATGAAACGCCAACTTCACCCTGACAGCCAACTTCAGCACCAGAAATGGACGCATTGGTTTTATAAAGAATACCAATCGCTCCAGCGACTGCGAGGAAATCTTTAATCTGTTTAAGGTCGAGTTCTTTGATAAATCGATGGTAATACATCAATACTGCTGGAATCACACCTGCGGCGCCATTGGTAGGCGAGGTGACTACCTGGCCACCTGCAGCGTTTTCCTCACTGACGGCAAAGGCAAATAAGTTAATCCAATCCATGATTTCCATTGGATCGTTTTCGATTGCTTCGTTGGCTTCCAGTTTTTTGAGCAAGTTAGGCGCACGTCGGGTAACATTTAGGCCACCTTCTAGAATCCCTTCCGTTTCAAAGCCGCGTTGCATGCAGAGGGACATGACTTTCCATATCTGTTCTGCTTTGCGGTCAATTTCATCGGCGTCGAAAAAGCACACTTCGTTTTGCAGAATCATTCCGCCAAGGCTGAAACCACTTTCCTCTGCCATGTTGAGCATCTCATCTGCAGAGGTAAATGGATAGGGCACGTCGACCGATTGCTCACTGCCACCATTCTCCAGCTCTGCCGCTGTGGCAATGAAGCCGCCGCCGATAGAGTAGTAGGTTTCAAATGCGAGCTGCGTCCCAAACGAATCATAAGCCGTTATCGTCATGCCGTTTTCATGTAACGGCAGGTTGTCGCTATGGAATACAATGTCGCTCTCATAGCCGAATGCAATGGTATGTGCGTCAGCTAATAGCAGCGTACCTTCATCCAGTGTCTGTTGGAGTGACTGTTTAGCACTGGTCATCTTGATAGTGTCTGGCCTATTACCCATAAGCCCGAGTATCACTGCACGATCCGTGTGGTGACCTATCCCTGTCAAAGATAGAGAACCATACAGATCAACCTGTACTCTATGCACTTTCGACAGAGATTCGTTGAGCAGGCGCGTAAAGTGGTAACCGGCCAGCATAGGCCCGTTGGTGTGGGAACTGGATGGTCCAACTCCGACTTTAAAAATATCGAAAATCGACAGCATAAACTAACTTCCTGTTGATATGGCCTGTTGATCAGACTCTATTTAAATATAGTTAACAAAATATTAACCTTGCTAACGCTATCTATAAAGAAGATGTTTGTACAGTACTTCAGCAAGTTAGTATGAATAATTGAGAAGTGAGTAAATAATGAACATTCGTAATGTGGTTATTGTTCTTGGCAAGCGGCTTATTGGCAATGCTCTGACCGCTGAAGGGAAGTCGCGTGTTGAAGCTTTGCCAAAGTTACTCAGTTCTTATGACCTGAATGAAACGGCATTGTTGTTTTGTGGTGGCGTGACGCCAGGTCAAACCACGTCAGAAGCGATGGCAATGAGAGACTACTTTAAACAATTACCGTCAGCGAAGAAGTTTCATGACTTGAACATTATCCTAGAAAGCGATTCACAGAATACGGTACAAAACATCCGCAATGCCGCTTTGAAGTTAAAGCAACTGGGCTTAGCAGAACAACGTGTCGATGTGACACTCGTGTCCAATGATTACCATCTCAAGCGTATTTTTGAAATCCAGTCTCTGATGGATGAACAGGGCTTGTTGCGTACACTTAAACAACACTGTGCAAGTTCTGGATTCAATCTGCATATTGACCAAGACATAGATCAGCATTGCAGTGTTATGTATCCTCATCAAGGTTTGTATGCTCAAGCGTTTTTATTGATAGATGAGTTGACGACGTATCGAGTTTATTTAGAAGGGGTGGTGAACAAGGCGTTTGACAGACCGTTAGATGATGTCAGGTGTTTACCCGAAAAGTTGGCTCTACATGCTTTGTCATTACTGGAAGCGTTAAATCTGCCGGTGGAAATACAGGATAAGTTACAGTCCATGAAAGAAGTTGTCCTCACAACAACCTCAGGACTCGACTGTCACGCAATGGAATCGCGGTTAATGTATTTCCACCAAACGTTGACGTGGCTAAACAGGCAACTTGATCCAGAAAATCAGCCAAACTATAGCGTTAACGAACTCTCATGCTAATGCGAGTTTTCACAGCGGCGAGCGCAATGAGGCAGTAGCACAGCAGCTCCATGCTTTCCTCGGACACGTTCTTAACTTCTCGAATGTAGTGCTCGCCCATGACTGAGTGCCAGAAATGTCCCATGCCGTACAGACGAGAGAAGACGATCAGTAAAACGACACCGCCAATCAATATATTCATGTGGCGAGCGTTTAAAATCGTCGCCATTTCGTTGACAGTGTTTTTACCTCCTCGATAAGCATAAATACACGCAACGGCAGTGATGGCTAATGCTGGCAGCACCCAAGCACCGTGGAAAATCATATCAAACCAGACATCCATTTCGCGTATCGCTAATACAGTGAAAAAGCCACTAATTAAGGCCGCAGCATGAGTTATGTCTTTTCGCTCTCGCATCAGGCTGTAAAAAGCCCAGACTGAAATCACCAACATCATCAGTTGTAATGACTCTGTAATGGACGCTTCACCAAATCCGGCGTTTAGGTAGCTGAAATCAGCGCGAATCGATAAGTTAACCAAAATACTGATTGCTACGATAATGAGCGCATTGAGTGCTGATTTATAAATGATTTTTTTGGATTGAAGCGAAATTGATTCAGAGGTAGCTGCTTGTTCCTCGTACAGTGAGGGAGTTTTTTGCTTCATAGTGACATCCAGTGTAGAACGGTATAAATGTGATGTGTGACACATTTTATTCCTCACTTGTACTGTTTTGTCAGGACAATGTTATAAATAAAACACCGTTCATTAGTTGCATATTGTTACAGATTGAATGGATTGGTAAAGGAGTTATTAGCTGAATTGTCCCGAGACCACTCGAATTAGGTGCTTCAAGTGGCTGGGGTGATTAATCGCGGTAGGTGTACGTATTAGCTATCTGAAGATTTCTGGTGTTGGCGATAGTATTCCCACTGCTCGATTCGGCTGTCCGAAGAAAGGACGCAGTAGGTAACACGTTTTTCATTTTCGCTCACGGTTTCTAGTTTCCCGCCTTGCTGTGCACAGTAGACGGAAGCCGGATTGGCAATAGAGGTGTAGCCTTTCACTTCATATTCATCGGGTTCACTAGCGCAGCCAACGAGTGCTATTGCTGCTGCCGAGGTCAAAACCCAAGTCGCTTTTTTCATTCTTGTTCTCCAATCGAATCAATCAGTCGCATATCGAGTATAGAAGAGTAGATAAAAAACATTGCCTTAAGTTTGTTAAAAGATCGAAGGTGTCTAAAATTAAAAATGTACTCATAGTACTTATCTATGAAACAAGTATTGAAGCAAAAGTACCAGTTATTCGAAATGTGTGCATTGTGCTGTGAAAGATAAGGATATAAAGATGTCGGAGCAGAAACATCGTTTAGTGACACGGAGTGATTTTGACGGACTCGTATGTGCCGTTCTTTTGAAGCAACTTGAACTTATCGACGACATAAAGTTTGTTCATCCAAAAGACATGCAAGATGGCATCATAGAGATAACGCCGCAAGATATTGTCACCAACCTCCCATACGTCGCACAAGCTCATCTTGTGTTTGACCACCATCTATCTGAAATGATTCGAAATCCAGGTGAGAGACCTAATCATATTATTGACCCGAATGCGCCTTCAGCAGCACGTGTGGTTTGGGAGCATTATGGGGGAGAAAAAACCTTCCCAACTGATTGGATTGGCATGATGGAAGCAGTTGATAAAGGAGATTCAGCTCAGTTTTCGCGAGACGAAGTTTTGGACTCTACAGGCTGGAACTTGCTCAACTTTCTTATGGATGCCAGAACAGGCTTAGGGCGTTTCAAAGACTTTAGGATCTCCAACTATAACCTGATGATGGACCTGATTGAGTACTGTACATCACACTCGATAGAAGAAATATTAGATCACCCAGATGTCAGGGAGCGTATCGAACTTTACAAAGAGCATGAAAATCTGTTCAAAGAGCAGATACAACGCTGTGCGACTGTCTACGATAACCTGGTGTTTCTTGACCTCACGGGAGAGGAGGTCATCTATGCTGGTAATCGATTTATGATTTACGCTTTGTACCCTCAATGCAATATTTCAATACATAAGATGTGGGGGTTTCAAAAACAAAACACCGTGTTTGCGACAGGCAAATCGATATTCGATCGAAGTTCAAAAACTAATGTAGGTGAGCTTATGCTGAAATATGGTGGAGGTGGGCATAAAGCTGCAGGAACCTGCCAGATTGATAATGATAACGCGGAAAGCGTAGAGCGGGAACTCATCGAGGCCATTACTGCAGATGGCTAATAATTAGTGAAAGATTAAAAACGAGCCCCTAATTGTTAGGGGCTCTTTTTATAGGTTAAAGTGGCATTACACGGTTGCGCCCGAGTTGTTTTGCTTCATAGAGAAGCTTATCCGCTCGCTCAATGATCGAGTTAGGCATTTCACCCGGTTGCAATTCGGCTACACCAAATGAAGCGGTGATATTACCCACTTGCTTGCCAGAGCGTCTGTCTTTAATCGACAGTTTTTCTACTGAACGGCGCAGACTCTCTGCAAATTGACGGGCGATTCTCAATTGCTTGTTGGGCATAATCAATGCGAACTCTTCACCGCCGAAGCGGTAGGCATGGATACCATCACGGCTACTAATCTGAAGGCGCTTAGCGATGCCTTTAATCACAGCATCCCCAAATAGATGGCCATAAGTGTCGTTGTAGCTCTTGAAGTGATCGATATCGGCCAGAATCAGGCAAATTTTCTGTTCCGAGCGGCACAGCGTATCCAGATCATTATCGAATGAACGACGGTTATACAGGCTAGTTAGCCCATCAAACAAGGCGTCTTGTTGTACTTCAGCAAGTTGTGTTTTGAGTCGCTGAATTTCTTCGGTTGCTGTTTCGAGCTGGTTATTTAGAAAATTAGTCGAGTGACGAATCTCTTTAGACTCGGCAACGAGTTGACGAATGACTTTCATCACTTCGTCGATGGACATTGCTTCATCATCGACTCTTTCGAGATTTTCGAAGCTTTTGTCGATCACTTGAGAAAAGTGTGAAGTATCCGCGAGCGTATCTGTCATTGAAGAGGCAACCTGACCTACGAGCACTTCAATATTGGCGCGCAACTCTTTCATGTCAGTTTCAGCTCTACTAGCAACATAGTTGTTGTAGAGCTGTTCGCCGGCTGCTGGTGGACACACGCCGTAATTCTCCAGAATGGTCTCGAGCTCACGGTTCATTTGAGGAATGGCATTTTCCACATAGGTATACCATAACGCATAATTAGCTGGCGTTGCGGCTACGTGGTTTTGCATCATAAGTGGGACAGCTTTCTTTAAGTTAGCGGTCGATTTTTTAAAATCGTCTTCTGTCATCTGATTATAAGAATTCTACGTTAACTACCGATTACGTTAAGATTAGCGGATTTACTCCTGAGATGCTTGAGTTAATGTCAATAAAATTTGAATATTTAATAGATTTGATGAACTTACCGCAACAAAGTTCATCACACTAAAGTCTAGAACGCTTAACTTTTGGTATTACACCGCGACTTCAATTCGTTCTTTTGTACTTCCTGATTCGAGCATGGCGGCACCTCTCAGCATAGCCTTAATTAAGTCACCTGCATTAAACTTCTCAAGAGCCTCATGTGCGCCAACCTGACGAGCTCTGTCGACACAAATTTCACTCGATAATGAAGTGTGAAGAATGATGTAGGCATTACTGAGTTGCTGTTCACTCTGGGTTTCAAACGCCAACTCATAACCGTCCAATCCAGGCATTTCAATATCGCTAACGAGAAGTTGAATTGGCTGGCCTCGTTCCGCCTCTTCTCGCATCAGTTCAAGTGCTTCAATGCCATTGTTTCGGATCTGATAAGAAATATTAATACTATCGAGTGCATCAGCGAGTTGTTTTCTTGCAATAGAGGAGTCATCAACGAGCAAAATACTCAGTGCTTTGAGTCGCTCACGTTCGATATCGGTCAACATCGGAATCTTAGTAGATTCATATTGAGGGTAAATTTTCGACAAAAGGAGCTCTACATCGAGCATCTGTACAATCTGTTCTTCGAATCGCGTGATACCCGTAACGAAAACATTGCTACCTGCTGATTGAGGGGAAGGCTCAATAGAGCGCCAGTCACATTCGATGATTTTCTCAATCGAGCGAACCATGAAGGCAACAACGGTTCTCAGACAATCGGTGACGATTAGATAGCAAGAGTCGTATTCTTCTGGCTGGATTGGCCTAAAGCCTATAGCGGCAGGCATATTAATCACAGGGATGGTTTTATCACGAATGGTGACTGTACCAATTACATGGTGATGTGAGTAAGGAATTTGAGTTGTCGGTTGATAAGGGACAATCTCACGAACCTTTAGTGTACCAATCGCAAATAGCTGTTCACTGCGAGTGAGCGTAAACATCAACATGCCTTGAGACTGATTTGCTTTACTGATTGTTTTTGCCATGACGGACGTTTCTCAAATTTGATACTTTATAATATGAGATGGTAACGCATCTACGGTTCGAATCAATTAAGATAGGTCAATTAAGTCAGATTCTTTGATAGTTTGTGTGGATATTTAGTTAATAGGATGGTGATTCCATGCTATTTCGTTACAATATGCGCCCTCAGATAGGCCCAATACATTGAGATTTTGACATGGCAAATACAGCGGCAGCTTTACACATTTTGGTAAAGCATAAAGAACAGGCTGAAGACATCATCAAGCAGTTGAAGAAAGGTGCGAAGTTTCAGACTCTGGCAAAGAAATACTCCACATGTCCATCTGGTAAAAAGGGTGGTGATTTAGGTGAGTTTCGCAAAGGTCAGATGGTTCCTCAGTTCGATAAAGTCTGCTTTAGCGGAGAAACGCTAGTACCACACTTAGTGAAAACCAAATTTGGTTGGCATGTAGTTAAGGTTTTGTACCGCATTTAAAAAAACACCCCGCGCTGGCGGGGTGTTTTGGATCTAGTGAATTATAGTTCGGTCCACGCTTGGTCCCAGTAAAGCCCTGTACCCGGCGCGTAGGCCCATGCTTCTCCTGCACACCACCCTGTGTATGGGTGAGGTTTACACTCGTAGCTGTTTCCTGCGTTAGTTACGCGGTCACCAGCCTCATATGCAGTACCTTCAACATATTGAGGGTATTCTCCCGGGTTACCACCATCATCTTTGGCCTTGACAAGAATTGAGAGACTTGCAGTGTCAGAATCAGTTCCATCAGAAACAGTCACTGAAACTAGAACATTGGTATCTTGCGTAAACTCAGGGGCAATAAAGCTTGCACTGTTGCCATTCTCATTAAGCGTAACGTCAGAGGAAGACCAGCTATAGGTTAAGTTGTCACCGTCTGCATCAGAGCTACCCGATGCATCTAAAACAACATTGTCGCCAGCTTCCGCTTGAGTAGGACCACTGATATCAGCGACAGGTGGTGTGTTTTCTGGCTCGCTGCCAAATTCGGCTTTGACGTTAACTGTGTCATATGAGGTTGCATTTTCATCATCCTTCACAGTTAGTTTAAAGCTATAGGTGTCATTTGTGCCTGTATCCGGAATAGAAACAGTCGCAACAGCTTTGTCTGCATCGCCGATGTTAAGATCATTGCCGGCAATCTGCTCCCATTTGTAGGAAACGATACTGCCATCATTGTCACGCGAGCCTGAACCATCAAGCTGAACAACTTGAGCAGTGTTGACGACGATGTCATCACCCGCGTCGGCGACTGGCGGTTGGTTGCCTGGCTCTCCACCTTCCAGTAGTCCACGTTGCATGGCATTGAGGATATCGCCGTTGTCTCCATCGATCTCCCATGAGAACAAGCCCGCAAACCCTTGAGAGCGCACATAAGCTGCTTTTGCTTCAACAGAACGAGCATCATCATAGGTGATCACTTCACCGGTAGACTCTTTATAGAGGTAAGGAGCTTTTGCTGGCTCGTCGTAGAATTGTTCAACACCAGATTTACCTAGGTAGTCCGTGACGATGTCTTTGTAGTCGATCACGCCAGCTTCCCAACTGCCTACAATTGGACCGTTGCCAACGCCAGTAATAGGATTGGATGTATCCGTCATACTATCTCGAGTGACACCGCTCCAGCCTCGGCCATACATTGCAGCACCTAATACGAGCTTACTTGGAGATACACCTTGCTTAAGCAGTTCTTTTACGCCGTTATCCGTAGTGTATTCTGGGCCGTCATCAGGTGTTAATGTTCCTTCACACTGAGCTGCTGTGATGTGTGAACCACAGTATAGAGCAGCTTGATGACCAAGGTTGTTATCCCACGCCCCGTAGAAGTCATAAGTCATGACAAAGAGGTAATCCATGTACTGAGTTGCATCTGGGTAGTTTACGTCTTCGATTTTATCCCATCCCGCCCCAATAGCTGAGGTCAGCTCATACGTTCTCCCAGTTTCAGCGGATAGAGTATCAAGCATTTGGCGTAGCTCTTTCATCAAATCAACGTACGCTTGGCCATCTTTTTCTGGGTCACCTAAGTCTGGGTTTGCTCCTGTACCACCAGGGTATTCCCAGTCAATGTCAACACCGTCATAGAACTTCCAAGTAAGAAGGAATTCTTTGACAGATGCGACGAAGGTATCGCGATTCTTTTTGTCGGTGAATCCGAAGAAGGGGTCGGACAGCGTCCAACCACCGATAGACGGGAGAATTTTCAGATCAGGGTAGCGTTGTTTTAATGCCATCATCTGACCGTATGTTCCTTTAATCGAAGAATCGGCAGTGCCTGGTAGGCTAGAGCCAAAAGCGCCCCATTGATCATGAACGACGACTTCGTAGTCTTGAGAATCGCCACAAGCTAGTTGAAGTGCTCTTTGCGAGTTTTGATCGGTTAATGATTCATTTGGACCACAGATAGGCACAAATCCGTAGATGATGTGTGTCAGATTGTCGGCTGGAATGTTATCAACCGTGAATTTGCGATCATACTGGCTCCATTCGACAAAATAGGTACCCACAACTGTGCCGTCTGGTTGTGGAGGGAAAGATTGGTTATTGCTGTCGACATTCATAACCAGCGGTGCCATGCCTTTGCCGTCAGTATCCGTCACCGTAATTTGGTGCACGGGAGAAGTCGAACACTCCCCGTCAGCATCACATATGTTGACAGTCATATCATATTGGCCTGCTTCATCTATCTGTACTTGCGTATCTCCAGAAAAAGCAGATCCTGTAGGACCATTAATTGGGGCAGAAAAGATCACTTCATTGTTAAGCCTGACTTGCCACTCGGTTGCTGGCGTCCCACCGTTGTACCAAACATCCCACTCAACAGGAAAGGTAACTTGTTCATGCCTCACCACGGTTTTCTTGTATGACTGTTGGCCTGCTTCTCCGTTAATCTCAACAAATGATTGGCTTTTTACACTGGTCATGTTCCAGTCTAATGCTGCTGCAGAGGGAGCCGCCTGCACATTGACACTGGCCGCACCTAGACTGAGTGCAATCACTACAGATAGAGGTTTCAGTATGCCTCTCTTACCAAACTGACGACTTTTATTCTTATCCATTGTTCTTTTCCTTTAATTCAACCCTATGTTCAAGCCTGAAAATAATTTCAATGGGAACTTATTTAGCAGACTAATTTAATCTAGAAGGGCTTTAAAAAAGGTTAAAAAGGCAATTTTTCAATATGGAACTAATGGTGGCAATTAATATTATTTCATAATTGATTATTGGACTTTCCCTAAACCAGGTGGCAGTCCGAAATAGAATTAAAGCTCTATTATTCTCGCTAATATTGTTAAAAATGGATGGTGGAGTTTTGACGGCTTTGGCGGAGTGGTTATATAGCTTAATAGATATCAAAGAAATAGGCTTATTTAATTTTAAACCTATTAATAGCTTGATGGTGTTGCCAAATGACGGTATTAAACTGCTTGTAGTTTGATTTGTTCGACGGTTCTTGGCCAGTCATTAACTGTAAATCATCATAAAATAACATGGCATAGTGGAAGTTTTATTTAATTTGAGTAGGTGTACATCATGACGTGTTCCTCCTTCTTGTGGATTAAGCAAGCTTGAAGTGTGAGTTAGCGAGAACGATTTATGTTTCTCGCTGATTTGAATAGTTGAGTAACTCGAAGCCTATGGAACGATATTGAAGGGGTCAATAAGCTCGATTAAAACCGCCGTCTAGCACGATGTTTTGACCTGTCATGTGGTTAGAGATGGGCCCGAGTAGCGCTAAAATACCATCAATGACATCTGTTACCGATGCGTATTTTCTAAGTGGGATATTAGACACTTCGTTCTCCATCAGTTCTTCAAACGATAGATTCTGGTCGAGAGCTTTTTGCTCCATCTTCTGCGTATAGCTTTGAGTCATTACACCACCAAGGGAGAGGGTATTAACGGATATACCTTTCTCGGCCAGTGACAACGCCATGGTTTTCGCTTGTCCGACCCAAGCGCTGCGTAAGCAATTGTTTATTGAGTAGTTTGGAAGTGCGGCTTTGGAGCTGATTCCTGAAACGAAAACGATGGAAGCTCTCTCCTTCAACTTATCTTGCTCGACAATCTGACGAAGCAAACGCAGGGGCAAAATAAAGTAGTTATTGAAATACTCTTGCCACTTTTCATCGTTAGGAAATACTTCTTTGGAAGGTGGGATTCTTGGGATAAAAAACACCACACCATCAAATTTATCAGAGCTTTTGATTGCTAAAGCACATTCATCAATGGAATCGGGACTGAAGAAATCTAATGCACACGTTTGTACGGGATGCTGAAATGCATGGCTAGAGACAATATCATCTAGTTTAGATATATTTCTTGCAGCCAAAAAAAGTGAATGCTCTTGAGCGAGCTCGAGAGCTAAGCTAGATGCGATTCCGCCTGTCGCACAAGTGATAAGATAATTTTTCATATTAAGATGTTCTTCGTACTAGCAGGTTTGTTTTCAGGATATGTTGATAAACAGTATTCTATTTATTGCTTACTGAGAATCCGACACAATAATATCGTTCGGTATTTTACGGAAAGCAATCTTATTTGTATGTTCTCACCTATAGAAAAAGCCAGTCACTTAGGTGACTGGCTTCTAAATTGAGTAGTGCCTAAAACTACAAATACGCTTTCAGCTTTTCAACAAGCAACTTAATGTCAGACTCAGAAACGTCTTTATGAGTCACAAAGCGTATTGGGTTTCCTGGCGAAACGGTAATGCCATCTTCGCTCAATTTATTTGCAATAGCGTGGATATCAACATTGTCGTCCAGCTTAGCAAATACAATATTAGTCTGAACGAACTCAGGGTTGACGTGGAAACCTGGAAGTTGACTCAGTTCTGTGGCCAGCAGTTTTGCATTGGCATGGTCAACTTTCAGCTGTTCGACTTGTTCGGTCAACGCCAGTTTGCCTGCAGCAGCGAGAATACCAGCCTGACGCATACCACCGCCAACCATTTTGCGTAATCGGCGAGCCTTAGCGATATAAGCTTTGCTGCCAAGAAGTAATGAGCCAATAGGCGCGGAAAGGCCTTTTGACAGGCAGATTGTCATCGAGTCAAAGTGCTTGGCGATTTCTCGAATATCAACATTGAGTGCAACAGCTGCATTGTATGCACGAGCTCCGTCTAGATGGAGTGACAGGCCGTGTTGATCAACAAACTCTCGGGCTTGTGCGAGATAAGACAGTGGAAGTACTTTACCATTGATGGTGTTCTCTAAGCTTAATAGTTTAGTTCGAGCAAAATGGCTATCATCTGGTTTGATTGCTGCTCTTAGTTTGCCGAAATCAAGGGTACCATCTGGGTTATTTTCGATGGGTTGCGGTTGAATAGATCCTAACACGGCGGCACCGCCAGCTTCGTATTTGTAGTTGTGGGCCTGCTGGCCACACAGGTATTCGTCACCACGGTCGCAATGTGACATCAAACCAAGCAAATTTGCCTGTGTGCCTGATGTGGTAAAAAGCGCTGCTTCAAACCCGTGGCGCTCTGCAACCCACGCTTCTAATTCATTAACGGTCGGGTCGTCACCGTATACGTCATCACCGACTAACGCGTCAGCCATGGCTTGTCTCATTGCTTGGGTGGGTTTGGTGACGGTATCCGAACGGAAATCCATGTGCTCTCTCCTATATGTATCCACACAGTTTTGCTTTACTTAAACATGCGATCGTTTTGGCATCGGTGATTTCGCCTTCGATAATCTTTTGTTCGATTTCGCTAACAGGCAGAGACAGCACCTCAATGACTTCATCATCGTCGCAATTAAATCTTGTTACCTCGGACAGGCCTTTTGCGACAAACAGATATTGAATCTCGTCGCAAAACCCAGCTAAAGGTGTGACTTGCCCTAGAGATATCATGGTTTCTGCGCTGTAACCAGTCTCTTCTGCTAATTCTCTTACTGCACAGAGCTCAACAGGTTCGTTAGGTTCAATCGTGCCAGCCGGTAATTCAAGTAGCCATTTTTTGAGAGAAGGGCGGTACTGATTGATCACAATAATATTGCCATTATTGTCTATCGGTAATATGACGGCAGCGCCAGGGTGAGAAATCGTGGTGTGAGTAATGGTTTTACCATTAGGTAGTGTGGTTTGCTCTTCCTGAAGGGAGATACCCTTCCAAGTGTGTAGAATATTCAAAGGTGTGTCCATAGTATTCTTAACGTGACTCATTAATTGAGATGCGGCCTTACATTACAGCCTACAAATAGTGAATAAAAGGTTAATAAGGGGTGTGACTCAAATATGAGACACTCTCCCAGTGACTTGTCTCCCAAAATTGCAAACTTTGATTTCAACAAGTTACGTGAAACTGGCTTCTGTTATAAAGATGGGTCAAAACTAAAAAAATGCACTTGTAACAAAATGATAACAAATGTATAAAAGTATACATATATTCAGTTCTGGTCGAAGTCAGAGGAGCGCAGAATGATTAGCCCTACCAGAGTCTCCCACTCGCAAAAAGCGTTGCTCTCTGAACGAATTAACAAACTGGCTCATGCCTTATCCGATGGTGTCTACGAGCGCGAAGATACCATCAAAATGTGTTTGCTCGCAGCTTTGGCGGGTGAAAGTGTTTTCCTCTTAGGCCCTCCAGGCATCGCAAAAAGCCTCATTGCGAAACGCCTTATCCAAGCATTCGACAATTCTTCCTATTTTGAATACTTGATGACTCGCTTTTCAACACCTGAAGAGGTGTTCGGACCTCTGAGCATTCAAGAACTTAAGGATAATGGACGCTATTTACGCCTGACAGAAGGGTATTTGCCGACGGCGCAAGTTGTCTTTTTGGATGAGATTTGGAAGGCTGGCCCTGCGATTCTCAACACACTTTTGACGGTGGTGAATGAAAAGACCTTTAAAAATGGTAGCGATGTAGAACGCGTTCCTATGCGTCTGCTGGTATCCGCATCTAATGAACTGCCGGATGAAGACAGTGGTCTGGAAGCGCTATATGACCGAATGTTAGTCCGCATCTTTGTTAATCGCATTCAGAACAAACAAAACTTTAAATCGATGCTGACAGTAGGTACGCCGCAGGAAGCACAAATCCCTGAAGGCTTGGCAATTACTGATGAAGAGTATCATTTGTGGCAATCTGAGCTTGAAAAACTTGAACTGAGCGACGAAGTATTTGAAAAACTTTATGAGCTCAAAGAAATGCTAGAGCAATCAGCGACCGAAGGGATGGGTGTTGATGTCTCTGATACCGATATGTATGTCTCAGACCGTCGTTGGAAAAAAGCCGTTAAGTTGCTTAAAGCAAGTGCCTATTTTAATGGTCGCGATAGTGTTAATCCACTCGATCTCTTGCTTTTGCAAGACTGCTTATGGAATAGCCCAGAGTCAAGAGAAGTGGTGCAGCGAGTCGTGAAAGAGTTTGCTTTGAAGAATGCTTTTGATCAGCAAGAGGTTGAACAACAGATTAGCTTATGTCGTGAGGAGCTAGCGGAAGTCCAGGAAGAGTTAGAGTCTGAGTTTGGCATTATGCTATCTATGGAATCGACCACGGGCTTGTTAAAAAAACAAATCCACAGCTACGACATATCAGATGCAAAAAGCTATAAAGTGGGTAGCGCCTTTGATCTAGTGAAATTGGTGCTATTGCAAAGCAACATGTCAGTGTCTGAATCTGAGAAAGGCGACAGCCGCTGGGTTTACGTTCCGAAGAATGAACTGGAGCGCGTGATTAAAGAAGGCCATGGTGATGTTTACGGGTATGTGAATCAGAACTCCAACATGTGCCGTTTACGTTTTGATATTGATGCTGGCAATAATCTCGTCATCAAAGACATCGCTAATCGCGCGGTATTGGTTTCTGTTGTTACACAGAAAGGTCTCGACGACGGCCTGTATCAAAGTTGGCTGACTAAGTCAGAGCAGGCTTTGGCTCAGCTTGAACACGCTGAGCATCATCTTCTTAAAGTACGTTCTAACTTTCATGGTGCTCTACCGCATAGTTTTATTGACCAAGACTTACCTCGCGCGATGGAAGCCAGTCTCCAGCACATTCAGCAAGTACTGGAATCGACCAAAACCGAATGCGAACGCACGGTTTTCCGTTTTAGAAACCTAAATCAATTCTTCTCTTAAAGGAGCGATGAATGTTAGGAGCTGACGGTTTAAACCTAGCGTTAATGATTGCAGACTCAGGGATCATAGATTCTGCGGTCAACGACCTAATGGCTCGTTCTCAAGTCATGGCGATCACTGAAAACAGAGGGATGAAAACGAAAGTTAAAAACCATCTGCTTAAGTGGCGAGGTAGCGTTAAAAAACGCATTACCAAAGTCTGTGAAACAGAGCGATTCCAGCAAGAGCTCGCGCTTTATCAAGAAGTCATTCATTGGGATGAAGCGACATTCTTTGAACAGATCCCCGATATTATCAAGAAGCTTGAATGGCACTCAGCCTTTTATCTACAAGCCCGTCGTCTTATGGAAAAGAACAAAGGGTTGAACAACCCGATGTTCCCACATTACTTCTGTGATCAGTGGTATCAAAGTCTCTCTGAGGCAATTCGTCAGGCTCAGGTAACAGAGCTAGAAGCAAGCAAAGAAAAAGCTTTGAAAGATCTCTATCAGCGAATGGAAACCATGAAAAACATGGATAAGGTCACTGAAGAAGGAGATGAGAACAGCGTTGGCCGCTTATGGGATATGGCAGCGGCTAAGCTGAGTAAAACAGATTTATCCGTGATGAAGCGCCATGCTGAGTTTCTGAAAAAGAATCAAGGGCTGCAGGAAATCGCGGAAAACCTGGGCCGCATGGCGGGTCAGGTTGATGACCCAGATTTAAATCGTGCGCCAGCTGAAGAGCTACAAATGGTCGAGGAAAAGTCAGACGAAGCGACGGACGACATTGTTGGTATTCATGAAAGCGATGACCTCAACAAGTTGCTACCTAACGAAACCATGTTTTTGGCTTACCCTGAATTAGAAGTCGTGTTCTATAAGCATTTAGTCGATAAACGTTTAATGAATTATCGTATGCAGGGTAAATCTCGTACGCTGCGCAAGGTTAAGGCGCACAGGCCAGACAACAAACAGGTCGATGTTGAAAAGGGGCCTTTTATTGTTTGTGTGGATGCTTCAGGCTCGATGAGCGGCTTCCCTGAACAATGCGCGAAAGCAATGGCGTATGCGCTAATGCAGATTGCACTGGCGGAAGATCGCGACTGCTTTGTTATTTTGTTCTCTACGGAACAAATCACCTATGAGCTGACGAGACAAGATGGTTTGCGTGAAGCGAGTGACTTTCTCACATACAGTTTTCATGGCGGAACAGACTTAGAGCCTGTGCTAATGAAGTCTATCGACTTAATGGGTGGCGATAGATACAAAAATGCCGATATGGTAGTGATTTCTGACTTTATCGCGCCCAAGCAATCGGATGAAATGCTGGCGAAAGTCGCTAAGCTCAAAAAGCTTAAGAACCGTTTTCACGCTATTAGCTTATCCAAATATGGTAATCCCGAACTGATGTCTATGTTTGACCACAGCTGGGCTTATCATCCTAATCTGGTCGGTAGGATAATGAAAAAATGGTAACGGCTAATTGGACTTAACCGAATCAGACTAAATAAAGAAGGAGCAGTTCATGCTCCTTTTTTACGTTGGTTAGACTGCCAAAGGCATTTCATTGGAAGGATCGTGCTTGTGATATACACGAATCAGCCCAATCAACGCTAAAAATGACATGAGCAACATTAATGCACCTACTGGCATCTGGTCATGCGATGGGATGATTGAGGCGGCTAGGGTGGCTAAACCTGCACCTAAATTCTGCATACCGCCCAGAATGGCTCCTCCGGTTCCCGCGTGGTATGGAAAAGGTGACAAAGCACCCGTGGTTGCGGCAGGGAATAGAATGCCAGCCCCCAAAAAGTAGATAGTTGCACCGCCAACCAACGTCATCGCGGAGGTTTGTCCCATTAGTCCTGGCACAAGTACAATGAGTGAGCCAAGTACGATGGCTAGCAAACCAAACATCATCGAAACTTTCTCGCTTCTTCTAGATGCAATGACGCTAGACAGCGCAGCGCCGACGAGGTAACCGGGAATAGGCAAAACAAATAACATACTCACCGTCGTTGCTGGTAGCTTTAACACGCCACCAAGTAGAACGCCTGCGGCGGCTTCAAAGATGGCCACACCAGAGAATGTTGCCACGAGGCACATTAAATAACCCTGAAACCTTTTGTTGGAGAGCACAAAACCATAGCTACGTAGTGCAGATTCATCGCGTCGACTCGCTTTAGGCAAGGTTTCTTCGAATCGGGTCATCATGGTGATCACCACTGCGATGCTAAACAATGCCAAGAACATGTAGCTGGAGCGCCAGCCAAAGGTTTCCGTCAGATATCCCCCAAGAACAGGGGCCAATAGTGGAGAAAAAATCACGCACATACTGATCAAGCTGTTCACTTGATGAAGCTCTCTGCCCGAAAAGACATCTCGTGTTAGGGTTCTCGACATAGCGCCACCGCTGCCAATTCCCAATCCCTGAATAAAGCTGCCAGCAAGAAACCACTCGAATTGTTGTGCAAACAGAGCAACGATTGCACCGACAATATAGATCAGCAAACCAGCAATAATAATCGGTTTCCGGCCTAAACGATCGGATAGCGGGCCATAGAAAAATTGAGAAAAACCGTATGGTATTAGATAACACGCCATGACTGCCTGAAGTGCAGCGGGTGACACAAGAAACTCATCTGCCATATGACCGATAGACGGCACATACATGGTTTGAGTCATCTGACCTACCGCGGTCAGTATTGCAATTAAAAATGTCAGTTTGATAACTTGAGATGATGCGGACATTTTCAGACATACCTAAATTTAAAGCGCACGAAACCACAGGTGCTGCGTAATGCAACCCTAACTAAATAAAGAAAAACGGATGATTTAGGCGCAGAATATTAGAAGGAGATTGGTTTGCGTGCAATTGAAAAGTGTGATCTTAAGCAAGATTAATTTCTATGATTTGGATTAGATAAACTAATCCAAATTTTGAGAGGCTACTGAACGAATAATTATTCTAGAGGCAGTTGGTTGAGGCACTTTCTACACAAGCAAGATTCATTGGACGGGAGAGAAGATGTATCTCGCTTTTCGAGAGAAAAACACCAGCAGGTGTTTTTACCCGCGCTGATGTCGCATTGGGCTGGCTCACCACAGGAAGGGCAGGTATGGCTTGTGGTGCTTCCTTGAAGCGCATCCATAACGGTGTCTCTTTCATCATCTGAAAGGTGACGCCAGTTGACGATTTCATCAATGGTTCGATGGCAACCGCTACATATTCCACCATTATTTTTGCATGCAGCGATACAGGGGGTTTTCAAAATGGTCATCCGAGCAAAGAAATTTCGCTGCAGACTATACCGGACTCTGCGTGTAACAACAAAAAATCAGTTGTTTTTGATAATGATTCCCACTAGTATTTGTTGCAAATGATAATTAATATCAAAAAGTAGTTTTGTTGATGATTTCTTCGCTTGCAGCGTCAGTCTTTATAGTAGGGCTAGGAATTAAAATTCGTATCTCCCGCCTACAGATCGGGATCTGGTTGCTGTTTACGCTCATACTCGAACAGTTTGTCACTAATATGGCACTGCACGTTCTAGTTTCTATGTTTATCGCTTCTCCCTTCCTTATCAAAATGGAGAACAAAGCTCTTGCGCGCCAGATTTACGTTCTGTGTGTTCTCGTTCCCTGTTTAACGCTGATCCCTCGAATCATTTAAATTTTGGCGGCTGATACAGCAGAGAAGTGTCTTGCTTCATAAATATATTACTGGCGATCAAGCTGCCAACACACACCATTCCAAGCGCAAACCATCCCAATAAGGTGGGCTGTTCATTGAACACAGGGATAGCAAGTAACGTCGCTATCGCGGGCGTTGCAGCACCAAACGCAGCGGTGCGTTCAGCGCCCAATACTGAAATCGCATGTAAATAGGTAAATGCAGCAACCAGACCCGCACCAATGCCTTGTAGGGTGATATGACCCGCGAGTTCTTTCCATGGCCAGTCGGCCACACTGGTCACGATTAAATGACTCTTGAGCATGCCACTGGCGATAAGGGTGATTAATCCAAGTGTCGAGAGTAACGAAATAACTCCCGCAGCAACTAAAGGGTTCAGATTAGAAACTCGCGCGCAAATAGTAAACGTTGCCCACATCATGCTCCCCAACAGGAACAGAACGTATCCGGTCAATAAGCCATTGCCAGAGTGTCCAAAGCCCTGAAAGAGAAAAGCGGCGATGCCACCGAGCACTAGCATAAGTCCCAAAATACGGTGAGAGCTTAACGGTTGTCGAAATAGCACTACCGCGATGCCTGACACGAAAAGTGGCAGTGTGCCCGGTATTAACGCGCTGCCGTCGGAAACTGGCGCCAGCTGCATGCCTGTGCCGGCAACCAACAAATAAGGCAAACCACAGCCAACAAACATCCCTAGCATGTAGCGCTTCGGTACTTTTTGAATGAGTTTTATTGATTTAAGTACCAAAGGGAGCAGCACGATACAAGGGATGAGAAATCGAGCCAATGCGATATCTGCTGTCGTGAGCTCCGAATGTGCGCCACCACGAAGTGAAAGAAAAAAGCCAGACCAGAGCAGCAGTGTGGCAGCCATTGCCAAGTAACCTGAGATCATAACGTTGTTAGTATATTAATTTGGTGTAAGTAATTATGAGTCGTTTCTTAAGACCAAATATGGCAAAGTTAACTAATAACAATATGAGTATTAGCTGAATCAGCTAACTTATGAATGAAAATTGCTATTTAGAGGCGTGAACCATGGATAGGATCGATCAACACATCTTGATGTTGTTACAAAAGGATGCCCGTCAGTCGACAGCAGATATTGCCGACAAAGTCGGTTTGTCACCTTCCCCTTGTGCTCGAAGGATTAAACGGCTTGAAGAAGAGGGAGTGATCGCCAGTTACCGTGCAAGCTTAAGTAAAGATAAGGTTGGGGTTGGGATGACGGTATTTGTCGAGGTCAGCCTAAGTAACCACCAAGCCTCTTCTATCGATGACTTCGAGCAAGCTGTTCGGGATATGGAGGAAGTGGTGAGTTGCCACGTTGTGTCTGGTGCTTATGATTACCTCTTGGAAGTTGTCAGTCATGATCTGGCTGGGTACGAAGCCTTTACACGTAAAATCCAGCGCTTAGAAAATGTTAAGGATATCCATACACACTTGGCAATTCGACAGGTCAAAGAAGCTCGACAACTGCCCATATTCAACTAATTAACGAGACGCGCGCTGATAAGTGCTCTGATTGTCATTGTCCACACGATCTGGTTGGGAAAACAGTGAAACACGGTCGCGCCCCAGGCTTTTTGATTGGTAAAGTGCAATGTCAGCGCGTTTGACCCAATCTTCGATAGTTTCAAAGGGTTGGGACTCCGCCACTCCTGAACTGAGGGTCACTTTGGCTTCTTGTGGATAGTCGCTCTCTTTGACGGCGCGGTTGATTGCTTCCATTGAAGATTCAACGGCATATTGATCCGCTTGAGGGAACAACAAAAGAAACTCATCGCCCCCTAAACGAAACAACATGGTTGAGTGCTCGGTTTCGGCATCAATAATTTTTACCACCTGCGTAATGACTTGGTCACCGACATCGTGCCCATAGAGGTCATTAATCGTTTTAAATTTGTCGATATCAATAAGCGCGATTGACGAGGTTGTATAGAGCTGGCGAATGTTCTCAAGTGAGCTCTGTAATTGGTGTCTGTTGTAAGCGCCGGTCATAGGATCCCTTACTAACAAGTAGCGAAGGTCGGTTTGTAGCTGTCTGACCGCTTTCACAACCACATGGACAATGACCGCGGTCGCGAGTAAGGAAAATGCATAGCGAGAGGTTTCCGATAATTCCTGATGAGGTAATACGGCAATGGTGCAACCCAGACATACCACGATATTAGCAATAGTGGCAGTGCGAGCTGGCAGAAGAAATACAATGCTAATGATGATGGGGAACACCCAGTAAGTGGCCAATGTGCCAAAGATGTTCACTGCCATAATGATTGAGGTAACGAGAAGAGCCAAAGGGATAAAATGCCCGAAGAGGCCGACCTTGTTATAGATAATGGCAGCAATTTCAAGAAGCAAGGTAATCTCAAACGCTAGCAATACAGCGCCGAGCATGGTTTCACCTATGAGAAGATTTTTGATTCCGAGTGGAACGAAGAAAATGAGCGTGATAGCGGCGATGAACTTCAGAACTTGTTTCTGTTGTCTGATGTCGAGGATAGCATCACTCTGTCGGGTCTGAAGCGTCTCGTTTTTCACCATGCAACACCTTTGGCTGTCCTTTACGCCTTTATAAAAAGTAAGCCTAAAGTGTTGCTAAATCAATTCTGGTGCGGGTGGTTATTCTGGCTTAGTAATACTTCCTAACTCAAGTACAGGTGCTACATCGATATCCTCAGCATTCATCATTGAGGAGATACGTTGCACCGAAGAAAGAAGCAGTGATTGTTCCCATTCTTCCAGTCGCTGAAACTTATTGATGAAGTTTTGCTGCAAAGGCATTGGTGCTTGGTCGAGGACTGCCAGCCCTTTTTCAGTTAGGTGTGCGTGAACCTTTCGCTTATCTTGAACGCTGCGTACACGCTTGACCAGCTCTTGGCGCTCTAAGCGATCCAATATTGTCGTTGCTGTCGCTTGACTCATATTCGTATGGTTAGAAAGCTCTCGAATCGTCACTTCTCCAAGCTCTCTTATTGAGCGCATAAGAATCAGTTGTGGGCCTGTTAACCCAGACTCTTTACTTAGTCTTTTCGAGTGCAGATCAATGGCGCGGATAATCTGTCGAATAGAGATAAGAACTTCTTCGTGCTTTTCCAATGTTAATCCTTAATGAGCGAAGCGTTTGGAGGCGAGAAAATACATGAAAATTCCCTCGAAATGAAGCCTGAAAACTCATAAATATCATACTTATTTCTCATATTAGTGAGGGAATGAATAGTTATGAGATTTGAGAAGAAACTTTTTTGTGTAAATGTGATGTTCTCAAATGTTTAGAAGTCAAAATGAATATGGGGTGAGAGATAGTTGATTGTTGTGTGAATAGTAGGCTCTTGAATTCGTATTCGTCCAAAAAGTGGTCAAATAATAGTGATTTACTGGAATGATCTGTATCTAGGCGTACAATGGTGTTGAGTCGATCAAGTCTTGATATAGATTAAATTGTTTTTATCACTAACGATTTTTCTATCTGAAGACTTGATTAGGGAAGAATATTCATCAAGAGAGGAAAGATGACTAAAGGTATAGACAAGTACAGTATCGATAGTACCGATTACACCATCGGACAAGATAATGTACAGAAGTGGGGGTTTGATGTTCATAACCCCGTATTTGGCGTGAGTGCCGGATTCATCGGATTATTCCTATTTGCAGTGCTGGTTATGGATGCGCAGTCTGCAAAATCGTTGCTGGATGGCTTGAAGTTTCAAATTATCGGGAGCTTTGACTGGCTATTTATCTGGTCTGGAAACATTTTTGTTGTTTTTTGTCTCGCGTTAATCGTAAGCCCATTGGGTAAAATACGTCTTGGTGGTCAAGATGCGACGGCTGATTACTCATTCATCTCTTGGCTATCGATGCTTTTTGCTGCGGGCATGGGTATCGGTCTGATGTTCTGGAGTGTTGCTGAGCCAGTTGCTTACTACACAGGCTGGTTTGAAACACCGTTAGGTGTTGAAGCCAACACCCCCGAAGCTGCGAAACTGGCGATGGGCGCAACGATGTACCACTGGGGCCTTCACCCTTGGGCTATTTATGGTGTAGTTGCTCTGTCTCTAGCGTTCTTTGCTTACAACAAAGGTTTGCCGCTTTCTATCCGTTCTATTTTCTATCCAATTCTTGGTGACCGTGCTTGGGGTTGGGCTGGCCATATTGTTGATATCTTAGCGGTATTAGCGACGTTGTTTGGTCTTGCTACTTCCCTTGGCTTGGGCGCACAGCAGGCTGCGAGCGGCATCCATCATGTATTTGGCCTAGATGCAGGTATGGGTCTACAGATCGTTGTCATTACGGTTGTAACTTTACTGGCTGTCGTATCAGTAGTTCGTGGTATTGATGGTGGTGTAAAGGTTATTAGTAACATCAACATGATCGTAGCATTCTTGCTACTGATTCTGGTTGCTCTGATTGGTTATGCGGTGGCGTTTGGCAATATTGGCACAACACTAATGGCTTACGTCGAGAATATCATTCCGCTAAGTAACCCTCACGGCCGTCAAGATGAAGCTTGGTTCCAAGGCTGGACAGTATTCTACTGGGCGTGGTGGATCTCATGGTCGCCATTCGTGGGTATGTTCATCGCACGCGTATCTAAAGGTCGTACAGTACGTGAATTTATGACAGCGGTTCTGTTGGTTCCAACAGCGGTAACGCTACTCTGGATGTCAGTATTCGGCGGCATCGCAATTGACCAAGTGGTTAACAACATCGGTGAGCTAGGTGCAAATGGTCTGACGGATGTTTCGCTAGCAATGTTCCAGATGTTTGACGTACTGCCTTTCGGTACTGTTCTCTCAATCATCGCGGTGATTCTGGTTTTGGTGTTCTTTATCACGTCATCTGACTCGGGCTCACTGGTTATCGATAGCATTACTGCTGGTGGTAAAGTCGATGCACCTGTACTTCAGCGTGTATTCTGGGCCTTTATGGAAGGTGCAATTGCAGTTGCTCTTTTATGGGTTGGTGGGACTGAAGCGGTTCAGGCGCTACAGGCGGGTGCCATTTCAACTGCCTTACCATTCACCTTTGTATTGTTGATGATGTGTGTAAGTTTGCTAATGGGCATGCGCACTGAAAAATACGATCGCTAGCCGAAATGGTAAAATTGAAAAAGGGACGAATTTTCGTCCCTTTTTTGTATCCGCGATTTATTTCTTATCAGACCCAAATCTGATTGAGTTTTGTCGACCGTTCATAATGATAGGCGATTTGCGCCTGTAACAACTCGGCCGTGGCGACTGCATCAGTTAAAGCATGATGTGGCGTGTACGGAGGAAGACCATAACGCGCTCGGCTTGCGCCTAGCCGGACTGAATCCGGCTTCTTACCTAACACTTTATTTAGTATTCCGCCGTGTAGGCGCTGTTGGTAGAGGGTTTCAAGATGCATGGTATCGACGACAGGAAACTCAATCCCTTCATTAATTCGATCCTTGAGTGCTCGATCAAAAAACTCTCGCTCAATTCGCTGATAGTGTACCACCATGATTTTGCCTGCCATCTGCTGCAAGACTTGATCATAAACTTCCGATAAGTCCGGTGCGTCGAGAATATCACTGTGGGTGATTCCATGAATGATCACGGACTCTTCAGCCAGTTGCTGACGAGGTCGTACCGTCCAATGATGAGCTTGATTCATAAAGATCCTGTTGAGGTTAAACGGCACCGTACCAATGGTGATGATGTCATCTTGCTCTGAATCTAAACCAGTGGTTTCAAAATCCATGGCTAGAAAGGTCACATCTTCCAGATTGGTATCGGCACTTGGAACTTCAGCGCTGTAGTAACGCTTGAGTGAGTCATTTCGGCTAGTCTGTTGTTTCGCCTGAAACTTCTTTTCCCAATCAATCGCTGGTGCACGCATCATATTTTTGAACATCGTTCACCTACTTAAAGTTGTTGCTGGCTTGGTAACGGAATTTAAGGAAATTCTGTGCGTTACTTAGGATTTGGAAAGCATCTTTCAAGTTGCGTCGTTCGAAATCAGATAAGTTCTCCGGTTCGATATTGTTATCCGGTTCGATCTGATTCTCTACATCGAGTGCTTGGTGACGAATTCGCACCATGGAAATAAACTCAAGCGCGTCTCGTAAGTCGCGTGCTTTGCCTTTAGGTAAAATGCCGGCTTCGTGAATATCATCTAAGCGTTCAAAGGAGTTGGTAGAACGAGATCCTACCGCTAATGCGTGGACGCGAATTAAGTCGGCAAGTGGTGCAGTGCCGCGACGCTTGAGGTTAATAGAGTTTTTATGTTGGCCATCTTTCTCCATCACAAAATCTTTGAAGAAACCGAGTGGTGGAGTTCGATTCATGGCGTTACGAGCCAGACAGGCTAGGAAGCGATTATTTTTGCGTGAACGTCTGACAATAAACCCATTGAGTTGTTCTGCCCATTTCAGGCGTCCGTATACACCTACTAGGTCAAAGAAGATGGAGGCATTTAATAGGGCCTTCGGGTTCGGGTCGTCAATCCAGTCGGCAAAACACTCTTCCCATTCGCTTCGGGTCATTCGCCATTCTGGATTGGTGGCCATGATATCACCTGTACAATAGGTGTAACCGCATTCGTTTAATCCATCACAGATTTTCTTTGCCAGTGCTGAGAAATACTCGTCGTGCTCTTCCTTGACATAGGAGTTATCGAGAATGATGGCGTTATCCTGATCGGTGACCAGAATTTGCTCGTCTCGGCCCATAGAGCCTAAAGCGAGAAAGCAGTATGGGATAGGGGGTTCGCCCAGCTCTTCTTCGGCCAGTTCAATAATTCGCTGTTTAAAGCTCTTACCAATCACCGACATGGCACTGCCGACCATGTGAGAATTCGCATCTTCGTTGACCAGTCGTACGAAGCTGTCTTTTACCTGCTCAGATAGTGACGCAAGCTCTTCGATCGATTGCTGCTGGAAGATGCTGCTAACTAGGAGTAAAGAGTTTTGAGATTCGTAGCGGACGATATCTGTGGCTTCGATGATGCCAATAGGCTTCTTGTCTTTTAAAACAGGAAGGTGATGTACGTTGTAACGCAGCATGGTAAGCATCGCTTCGTAAACGTACGCATTATGGTCAAGGGAAATGACCTCCGTTGTCATCACACTGGACACTTCATCGTTAGCATCCAGACCTTCAGCCAACACTCGGGTGCACAGATCTCGGTCGGTGATGATGCCGACAAGTGGTGAGTTATCTTCTTCGTTGTCTTCAAGAATATCGGGGTCGATGATCAATAGTGAAGAGACATTTTCTTCAGCCATTTTGATCGCTGCATTCTGAATAGTTTCTGTCTTTTCCAAAAATGGAGCGTCACCGGTGAGGAGCGTGCGTACTTTGGATGTGGTCAGATCATTTTGCTCATTGGTGCTTGAAACGGCTTGGCGAAGTCGGGCGGTATCTTCAACTTCAACAAAATCTGCAAAGGTTTCGTGATTGTCGTAGAGCTCCTGGAAAACTGCTTCAGGAATGCAGTACACCAATGTATCTTTGGTCGCTTTGGCTGGAAAGCGTACTTTGTTATTGGTGAGCAGGCCCATTTGCCCGAACAGCGCACCTTCATCCAGTCGGTTGTAGAGTTCGCCTTTGCGCCGATAAACTTCAACAACACCACTGCGAACCATGTACAAATCGTGGATTTCGTCGCCAAAGTGGATGACTGGCGTATCCTCACGAAAATAAGAAATTTCAACATGCTTGGTAACGAAGTTGAGCACTTCATCTTCGAGCTCATCAAAAGGTGGGTGCTGAGAGAGGAAATTCTTTATTTCCAGTAATTCTGCTTCCATGAAGACATCCGAAGTAACTGTGTAGTCTTTCAATGTTACATGATCTGAGGATGTACTTCATGATGGGTTGTTGAAAAGGTTAAGAAAAACAACAGCCGTTTGTGAGCTTTACTTGGTCAGGTCTTCTATGATCGGACAATCGCTATTTTCATCACCGGGGCAGGCATTAACCCAACCTTTTAGTTGTTTCTCTATTTCACGTAGCTCTCGAATTTTTAATTCAACTTCTTTGAGCTTCTCCTGAGCTTTGGCTTTTACTTCGCTGCTTTTGCGTTTTGGGTTATGAGCTAACTCCACAAACTCTTTGCATTCTGCTAATGAAAACCCGGCATTTTTTGCTCGGGAAACCAGATTAAGCTCCTGAACGTGCTGCTCGCCATATTCACGATAACCCGCATCACTGCGAGTTGGGGGAGTAATGACGCCTTTTTCTTCATACAAACGAATGGATTTACTGGATAATCCGGTGAGCTTTGCCACGGAGCCTATATTCATGGTGTACCTCTGCCACAGATAGCGTTGCGAGCGCTGAAACATCTCTATTCAGTTGTACTACTTTATGATCCTTACGCCAAACTTTTTAGCGTCAGAAACGGAAAAAGCTCACTCCGACGGGAGTGAGCAAAAACTGGCATGCGTATTCTACGCCAGGAATAGGACAGTTTTTCTAAGAGTTACAGGTAGTAACGAGCACCGATAACCCATTTGTCATCAGAGTTGTAGCCTGTTTCGTCTTTCAGGTCGAATTGGTACGCCGTGTAACCAATGAACTTAGGTGTGAAGTTGTATTCAGCTTGTAGCGCCATTTCTTCACGTGCAGTCACCGTTGAACCAGCTTTAGTTTCTTTACCTTCAACTTGTTCGTAGTTCACGATTAGGTTGAGGCTGTTTTCGAATGCGTAAGATGCCAGTGCTTCGTATGCATCACTTTCTACAAGCAGAGTTGAGCCGTTGTAGTTCATGTATTCATTTGAACCGTAAACACCCGCTAGGTATAGGCCGTTACCGTAAGTACCGTACTTAACAGAAACTAGGTGAGATTCTGCCGTTTCTTTTGTTGAAGTGCCTGTGGTGAAATCACCAGTGTTAAATGTGTAACCTAAGCCGAAATCAGCGATAGCGTAAGTCAAAGCAATCTGACCACGGTCATCGTATACCGTCTTTACGCTAGTTTCTTCGTTAGTCTCGTCTTTTGAACCCTGCCAACCTAGACCGAATGACAGGCTACCCATCTCGCCGAAATCAAAACCGTTACGGTAGCTCACCATCTTGTCAGCACGGCCAGTACCAAGGATTCCGTGATCGTCGTAGATAAATTCGTTAGCGAACGCGATTGGCATATCAGCCACACCAGCGACGTCATAGTACGGCGCCCACTGAGTACCCACAACACCACGACCTAGTTCTTCATGAGTGATACCCACATAGCCAAGACGAGTAGTAAATGTCTGATCGCCACCATCTAGGTAGTTAAGCGCCCATTCACCTTTTGCGTCTGCTGTGAAGCCGTGGCCGATGTCCTGAGTAGCGTTAAAGTTGATACGTGGAGAGTTTGTGCCTACGTCAGTGTGACCTTGCTCAGAGCCGTTAACGTTCACAGAAACGTGACCGCCAATAGCGAAAGTGGTGCCATCGTTGTTGTATAGCTCAACAGCGTAAGACGTGGCAGATAGGGAAGCGATTGCAACAGCTAAAATCGTTTTTTTCATAATAAAGTCCATATTATTTAGCCAGTTAGTTGGCTTGATGTTTGCTCGTGAATACACGATGCGAAAGACTCTACTGTGAAAGTTCCTTGGTTCTTCAAAAAATAAAATAAAAAGTTAGAGGGAAAGAAAAACCTTAAATAACAATGAATTGATACCGTTATGTTTTTTTATATTTGTATTTTTTATAGATACATTTTGTTACTCATGGGTAGGGGTTATTGGTAGTGATTTGGTGATATCGAGTGGAAATTGCTCAGTGATAAATTCGACGATTCAATCATGAAAATGATACCTAATAGCCATAAGCTGTTTACTTAGTAAATAAGTCATCACAAAGCGCAACAGTATGAAGATACGACTTATCCATTAGTATCTAAGACTTAACCTCTGCTGTTGGGAAGCCAAACATCTTCTTGGAGGCATTAGTAGTTGGCGAGGTGTCTATGTTCTACTTCAGCTCGAATGGATTGTTAAGGCTGTTTAGCCAATTCGACAATTTGAGGGGGATTGTGTTTCTGTGTCCAACGGATAGCTTCATCAATCTTCAGTGCAGGGCTGTAGAAAAAGCCTTGAATATAGTCGCAACCATAATGCCTAAGCATGTTCAATACTTGCTCATCTTCAACACCCTCAGCAACGACGGTATAGCCTAAACCATGTGCCAGCGCGATGGCATTAGAGACAATAGAACCATTACGCTGATTCGTTTCCAATTGATATAGGAATGAACGGTCAATCTTGATTTGATCAACAGGCAAATCACGTAACAGTGACAGAGAAGAGTAACCAGTACCAAAATCATCTAAGCTGATTTTAAATCCAAGACTTTTCAGGCTTTCTAGCAATTTTTCTGGGCTTCTCAATCGATTAATCGCCGTGCTTTCTGTGATTTCTAAGATGAGTGTTTCGGTAATATCAGGATAAATCTGAATCAGCTTTTCCAGCTGACGCTTGAGGTTGTTCCCCATTAAGTCTTTGGCTGATAGATTGACGTGAACAGGGCAGTCAATTCCATTCTTTTTGAGCTTTTCAATGTCCGCCGAGACTTGATCGAGCACCCAACTGGTAATAGATGTGATTTTGTTGCTTTGTTCGGCAACGGGAATGAATTCTACAGGGCTGACTAGCGTGCCGTCTGGCTTTAGCCAGCGTATCAAGGCTTCATAACCGCAGACAAACGCATTCGTTCCACATAGGATTGGCTGATAATAAACGCAAAACTCATCGTGTAGCAGAGCGGCATCTATTTCCCTCGCAATACGTAACTTACGTTTTGCCCCCTGACTCATTTTATCGTCGTAGCATGCCACTAAATGGCCTGATTTTTTCGCCCAATACATCGCAACGTCTGCGGCATGGATGACTTGTTCTGCATCGTCTCCGTGCCGTGGAAATTCGCTCAAACCTATGACGGCACCTGTACTAAGTTCAAATCCGTCAATGGCGAATGGTTTGCGCAGTTCGACGTCAATCTCCTTTGCGAGTGCTTTTGCGCTGGCTTCATTGCTATCAAGGCATATGATGACAAATTCATCACCACCAATACGAGCAATAAAGTCTTCCTTTTTAAGCAGCGAGGAAATTCGTTGGCCAATCTGAATGAGTAGCTGGTCCCCGCAAAAATGACCCATCCCGTCGTTAACTTGCTTGAAGTTGACGATATCAAGCAGCATCAGATCAAAGGGCTTGTCTGATTCGATAAGTAGTTCGATGGTTTCAATACAGTGCTTTCGGTTTGGTAGGGCGGTCAACGAGTCATGCAGTGCATTGTGTTTTTCCTCATCAGCAAGTAAGTGAAGTTGCTCAATACTTTGCAAGCTATAAGTGGTGACCATGTACACGAATACGCTGCCGCTAAACAGAATAATACATAAGCTAAACAAGACGGGTGTGACGTCTGGATTGGCGAAAATTGACCCTAAAACAAAGGTATAGCCGACAACAAACCCGATGATAAGGTAACTCAGTACCTGCCAGCCTACGTGTTTTATCTTTCGACAAATTTTGTTAGCTGGAATGTATCCCGCTAATAAAATGATGATGCCTGATATAACCAGAAAAATTGCTAACGCCGACACGATTTAAACCATAGAAACACAGTTCGCTTATTTCATAACGTTCATTTGTTAGAGTTTAGTGTAGGTCTGGATCGCATATTTATAAAACTAACAATAAATTCATTGCTCGAATTAAATCGCAGATTGCGTTAGATCAACAAAAAATCGTTTCGATTGAGGTTGTGATTAAAATAAAGTTGAATCATTAAAAAAATATTGAATAATGTAAAGCACACAACAAAAAGCATTTTGCTTTCAAAATTCGGTCTGAAACAGGATATACACTCCATGTCTAACTCGTTTGTGCTGGTTATCAACTCTGGTAGTTCTTCTCTTAAATTCGCGGTTATCGATTCCGTCACTGGTGAGGCTGTCATAACTGGATTAGGGGAATGCTTTGGCCTCTCCGAAGCGGTAATCGGCTGGAAATATAAGGGTGAGAAAACAGAGGAGGCCATCACTGCTCCAGACAACCACCATCAACACGCAATTAACCGAATTGTTGGCCTGATGGAGTCATTAGGTTTTACTCAGGATCTGGTTGCTGTGGGACATCGTATCGTGCACGGTGGCGAAAAGTTCACTTCAACAGTTCGTATCGACGACGAAGTCTTGGCTGAAATTGAAACCTTGTCTGACTTGGCACCGCTCCACAACCCAGCAGGCGCAAAGGGAATCAGAGCTTCAATGCAAGCGTTCCCAAGCCTTCCTCAGTTTGCTGTCTTTGACACAGCGTTTCACCAAACAATGCCTCAAAAGGCGTTTACAGGTGCGATTTCAAACGAACTGTACAAGGAATACGGCATCCGCCGATATGGTTTCCATGGCACCAGTCATTACTTTGTTAGTCGTGAAGCGGCTAAAATGCTAGGTAAACCTGTTGAGCAATCCAGCTTTATCTCTGTGCATTTAGGTAATGGTGCATCTGTTTGTGCAATCAGTAATGGCCAATCTGTCGATACATCGATGGGCTTTACGCCATTGGCAGGCTTGATGATGGGTACACGCTCTGGTGACCTAGATCCAGGTATTATCGAGTTTTTGATGAAGAAGGGCTGGAGTCAGGAAAAAGTCTTCGAAACGTTGAATAAGAAGTCAGGTTTCCTTGGTGTGTCCGGCTTGACGTCTGATGCTCGCGGTATTTTGGAAGCAATGGAAAATGGCCATGAAGGCGCTAAACTGGCTTTTGAAGTCTTCACTTATCGCGTCGCTAAGTACATCGGCTCATATCTTATTCCTCTTGAATCGTTAGATGCGATCATCTTTACTGGCGGCATCGGTGAAAACTCGTTGCCTATCCGTCGAGAAATCCTCAATAATCTCAAGTTACTTGGTTTTATCGAAGACGAAAAAGGGAATGAAGAAGCACGTTTTGGCAGTGCCGGTATAATCGCTAAATCTGACATACTCGACGCTGTGGCTATGGTGATTCCTACTAACGAAGAATTTGTTATCGCCCAGCAGTCAGTAGAGTTACTGTAATAGACGTTGCGGTTAACATTAAAAAAGCGAGCTTAGTGCTCGCTTTTTGGTTTTTTGGAGCGGGGTAATATTTAGTATTCATTACGCATACAATCAATGAAGACATCCATCGCAGGTGTTACACATTTTCCCGCATGATACCCACACCTAGGCTCTATCATTTGTGGTTCGTTGGTGAATAAAATCTCTTGTAAGCGGCCATTTTGTAGTTCTTTTTCAACAGTAAAACGAGGCAGATATGAAATTCCAATGTTGCTCTCAACGCAGTTTTTTATAGTGTTAATACTACTCAACTCAATCATGTTATCGATGGTTATTGCTCGCTCTCGGATGATACGCTCAAAGGTCTGGCGAAAAAGGCACTGAGGGCCATTACTGATGAATCCTAACTCAATGTGTTGGCCTTGTTTTTGTAAATCCAACTCTTTTAAAAGCGGTGATCCGATCAGCACTAACGGTTCTTGCTCAAATTCATGAACTTCTAGCGCATCGTCATTGCCGACCTGATAAAACACGCCTAAATCGGCTTTATCAGCAATCAGCTCATCTCGAATTTGATAGCAGTTTTGTGATTGCAAAGAGAGCCTGACTTTTGGTGCTCTAATTCGAAATTCTTTTAAAACCTTGGCCATTTTATATGCGAGTTGAGTTTCGGCGACCAATACTTTCAGCTCTCCTGTTGGCTCAGAACTTTCTTGTTGTGCCGTTCCCTCTATGTTTTCCATCACTCGTGCGAGCTCGTAAACATAAGGAAGAATTTTTTCTCCCGCTTGAGTGAGCACCATCTTACGGCCGATTTTTTCAAACAATTGTAGTGAAAGATCTTGTTCTAACTGCTTGATTTGAAAGGTCACTGTCGACTGAGTGCAATAAAGCTTTTGTGAAGCTTTTAGAAATGATCCTTCCTCAACAATGGTTTTAAACGTAAGGAGGCGTTTTAGATTCATGGCCAAACTCCCAACTTTATAGTTCGAAAAATTCAAACTCAAGGTTCAAATACATTCAATTTTTTAATTAATTGTGGCGGAGTATAGTGCACAAAAAACAGGAGAGATAGAGATGAGTGCCATCTACACTGCATTTTTCACCTACGTTATCATTACTTCCATCACGCCGGGGCCAAACAATATCTTGTCGCTCAGTGTTGCGACACAATACGGACTAAAGCGTTCAACAAAAGTCATTTGTGGAATGTTCTGTGGTTACATTGTGCTAATGCTTCTGTGTGGCTTGTTTACTTACCACATGGTTAACGTTTTGCCCGTAATTACACCTTGGCTGACATGGTTGGGTGCGGTTTACATCGTGTGGCTAGCTTGGGGAATTGCGATGAGTGACATCGACACTGAGTCAAAAAACTCACAAGGTATCACTTTCCTTACTGGCTTTGGTTTACAGTTCGTGAACGTAAAAATTATTCTGTATGGAGTAACATCAATATCAACATTCGTGCTGCCTTACACACAAAACATCTACTGGATCTTAGCGACGAGTTTGTTACTTGCACTTATCGCGCTTGTCAGTAACTTGGTCTGGGCTGTCGCAGGTAAGCTGCTTCAATCGCAATTTCAGAAATATGGTAAGGCTATCAATATGGTCTTAGCGATAACATTGCTCTACTGCGCCGTACAGCTATTTGCCTAGTTAGTGGATGCCGGTCAAGAATATGGAGTCGTATTCAAGCTTTAGCGCCAAATCACTTTAAAATAAGGTGATACTCATGTTGCGTAATCTATGCCGTTGCATGAAAAATGAGAAACAAAAGCTGGTTAATACGGCGTTAGGAAAAGAGATGAAAACTTATATTTTAACCGCTAGCTGCCCGAGTAGAGCAGGGACAGTCGATGTAGTTACACGATTTTTACTAGAATTTGAATGTTACATCAAAGAGTTAAACTCATTTGACGACACTCTAAACGAACGTTTCTTCATTCGCGCAGTGTTCAGTGTACAAAACGGCCAAGAGCTAAACCGAGCATCCTTTGAGGCGGCATTTTCAGCGCGCGCTTCAGAGTTTGATATGGACTGGGAATTAACACCTTCCGATTATCGACCAAAAGTCGTGATTATGGTTTCTAAGTATGATCACTGCCTAAATGATCTGCTTTACCGCTACCGCACGGGTAATCTTAAAGTCGACATCAAGGCGGTGATTTCCAATCACCCGGACCTACAATCTCTGGTTGAGTGGCATGATATTCCATACCACCATTTTCCTATTTCGGCGGAGACCAAGCCTCAACAGGAAGCATTAGTACAATCAGTGTTGGACGAAACAGACTGTGAACTGCTGGTACTTGCACGCTACATGCAGGTTCTTTCGCACGACATGTGCAGCCGCTGGTCTGGCAGAGCGATAAATATTCATCACTCGCTATTGCCTGGCTTCAAAGGGGCTAAACCTTATCATCAGGCATACAACAAGGGCGTTAAACTGGTTGGTGCAACTGCGCACTATGTAAGTGATGATCTTGATGAAGGGCCAATTATCACTCAAGGGTTAGAGACGGTTGATCATACTTATTACCCAGAAGATTTGGCACGAAAAGGGCTGGATGTTGAATCACTCACACTAGGCCGAGCTATCCAATATCACGTTGAGAAACGCGTGTTCATGTATAACGACAAAACGATTGTATTTGAGCGTTCGTAGTGCATATTTATAATCGTAGCCTTTCTGATGAATACATCAGAAGGGCGCATGCTGTTAATCGGGTACTTTTGAGCTTACTTTGGTCATAGCGCGCCTTATTTAAATCGCACATTCTTTCTCACACTAACAAAAATAAGACAACCGATGGTTAAAAGTCCGGATTTAATCACAAGAGAATTAAACCTTAAATTGCTCTTGAGAGAGAGTTGAGTCCGAATCGGATTATTGTTAGATTGTCTCAATGAAAATTAATTCAACGTCTACATTATTCTTCTTCTGGTGGCGCTCTAATTAGAGCGGCTCAGGATTCTTACATTCTTAAGCTGCTGGTAGGTAGCTAAGACTGTAATCTCTTTTATATCTCCAGTAGCGATCTGTTTTAACTAAGGGGATATTCTCATGAACACAAAAAATCACTGTACTGATAAACGCGAAGTCATTTTAACTGGCGATAGAGCGACAGGCCCTTTGCATCTGGGTCATTATGTTGGCTCTTTAAAGCAGCGCGTAGCTTTACAGGAAACTCATGACCAAACGATCCTTGTTGCTGATATGCAAGGGCTTACCGATAACGCTCATAACCCCAAAAAAGTTTCGTCCAACATTCTAAATGTCGTTGCAGATTATCTGGCTGTTGGTATTGATCCTTCTAAAACAACTATCTGTCTTCAATCTCAGTTGCCCGCTCTTGCTGAGCTGACTATGTATTACAGTAATCTTGTCTCTATCAGTCGCTTAGAACGTAATCCGACAGTGAAAAATGAAATCCAAAACAAAGGGTTCGAACGATCAATTCCAGCTGGATTTCTAACCTATCCAATCTCACAAGCTGCTGATATAACGGGATTTAATGCATCTTTAGTCCCTGTTGGTGATGACCAGTTGCCAATGCTTGAACAAACTAACGAAATAGTGAGAAAGATTAACTCTCTGGCAGGGCTAACTGTTTTGAATGAGTGTCAGCCTTTGTTAAGCAACGCACCACGTTTACCGAGTACAGATGGCAAAAATAAGATGTCTAAGACGATGGGGAATACCATTAATCTTGGTTCTACTGAAAAAGAAATCAAAACCGCAGTAAATTCAATGTACACGGATCCTAACCATTTAAGAGTTGAAGACCCAGGCAAAATTGAAGGTAATGTTGTATTTACCTATCTTGATGCTTTTCATCCAGATGAGAATTATATCAACCAATTAAAAGAGCATTATAGACGTGGTGGCCTTGGTGACGGCCAAACAAAAAAAGTACTAGAGGAATGCTTACAAGATTTACTACGACCGATAAGAGAGAGGAGAGCCGATTATTTAAACGACAAGGCGCAACTAATTGATATATTAAAGAAAGGAAGTCAAATCTCTAGAAGCAAAACGGAAAAAGTACTCTTTGATATTAAAGGTGTCTTTGGGCTAAATATTTTCTGAAGTGTCTTTAATTGCTTTGTCGTCAACTTAACGACTCACAATTACCGGCAATTTACGAGTTAATAGCGAGCCTGATGGCTCGCTATTAAGCTTAACGACTTTGTTCACGGTAAAACTTAATCGTAATACGTTGATTAGGCTTGCCAGAAACCTTAACCGGGTAGCTACCCCATTCATGGGTATTGATATGACTGATGGTCATATCCGGTTTGTCACAATGCTGGTTAGTAATGTTTTCGCCCGTAACGTCGGTGTCTTTTATTTCAATGCTGGCTTGTTTGCTATGGAATAACACTAACTTTTCGTCCCAGTTTTCTATCGACAAATTCAGGTAGGCAAGTCCTTGTTCATTTAGCGTCAGTGTTTTTGCAAACGGTTTGGAAACTCGGAGGCTTTGCTGAGCTGCCTCATCGGGGGTGTTGGCCGTTTCTACAGGTTCTGCTGAGGTTTCACATAGAGTGAGATATTCACTCGCAAAATGTTTGTTTCGAGCAGAACTCATATCCGCATAGGATTGTGCGATGGGCAGTATTACTGTGGCCAACAAGCCAATCTTGGTAATTATTTTCAGGTTCATTTTGGGTGCTCTTGGGTATGTTGAGTGGGTGAACAAGCGCCGTCAGGACTGGTATTAGTTTGCTTATCATTCGAGATGCAAAATGGAGAATTGAATGGGTAGCGTGTCCAATCATCTTCTACGGATAGAGAATGCAGAAATGCAATGAGCGCAGCCTTCTCGCTGCGAGTTAGGCTAAATCCGTTGATTAAGAAGCTTTTATTGGGATGGTGGAAGCCATCTCCCTGATTGGGTCCATAGGTTGTTTCTCTGCCGCCTCTTGCATAGTTATCAATCACAGACGCTAAAGATTGCACGCTACCATCATGCGCCCAAGGGCTTGTATTCGCGACATTAATTAACGAGGGAACCCGAAACTTGCCGTCATCTTGATGATCGTTGGTGTGACGGCGCAACCCCGGCTCTGTAGCAGGGTAATGTGGGGGTTCTCCTTGTCGGCTGATTCCGTAAAGGCCAGTATTCTGGTATTGGCTAATTGTGGCCTCAGGTTGATTGAGTAAAGCTCCGCCATGACAGCGTGAACACTGTAATCGTACGCTATTAAACAATCGAAAGCCTGCCTGTTCCTCGCTTGTCAGAGCTTGTTCTTCTCCGCCAAGATACCGATGAAATCTCGTATTCCGACTTTCAATCAGTGTGAGGTAATGTTTAAGCGCATGAACGACACGCTCTAAGGTAATGTCATTGTCTTCATAGGCTTGTTCAAACAATTCAGAGTAGGAAGCGCTTTTCTTTAATCGAGAAAGAAGCAAGTCAGGCGTCAGCCCCATTTCCAATGGATCAATTGAAAACATAGGGGTTGTGATGGCCATTTCAACTTTGGTCCGGCTAGGATTGGTAAGGGAAAACACGGTTTGCTGAGAAATGTTCAACAAAGAGGGAGTGTTTAACGTGTCGGGTTCGCCATGAATATTTATCGTTTGTGTAAACGTGTTGCTCCAGCCATGAGTTGGGGAATGGCAAAGCGCACAACTTCGATTGCCCTTAAGTGATAACTGGGTATCGAAGAACAGGTGACGGCCAAGCTCTTGAATAGCACTAATGCTCTCCGCAAGGGCTGATGTTGTCAGCAGCCCCAGCAATAATGGCAATAAAGCCTTGATAAATAAGTTCATGGAAGAGGGCTTAGAAGGAGTAAGCCACCTGCAAGCAGGTGGCTTTCATCGCTTAGTCTAACTTTCTCCACTGTTGATCAACCCAGCCTGGGTCAATCGCAACACCAGGTAAGAACTGTTCGTCATTACAGTTTGCTGCCCAGTCTCCGTAACATTCGTAGATGCCTTCTCCATCAAACTTGACGACATCACCTGCCACGTAGCTGCCGAAGCCTTCAGGGTAATGGTAGTCATATTCGATCTCGCCTTGTTCTTCAACTACAGAGAACTCGTAGGTGGCTTGCTCATGCGAGCCATCAACTTGGCTGTGGATACGAACGCTGTAGTCTCCTAACACACTGATTTCGAAAGAGGCTGGGTTTTCAGTTGTGCCCTCAATGATTTGCTCAGGTTTTTCACCGCCTACAGTTCTTAGTATCGCAGTGTAGGAGTAAACGTCCTGTTTACCATTAATTACTTCTATTTCAACGGGAATAGACAGTGTTTCTCCAGGTGTCAGCTCATATTCAGCTTCTTTGTTCGACCATTCGATGGACGTATCTTGATCGACTTTTTCAATCAAGTGCGACCAATTTTCACTGGTATAGTAGATGTTATTCTCTGATGGATCATCACTAAGGATGATTTCATCATCGTCGTTTAATACACCGACTTGAACGTATTGTGAGATTGTAGCGTTGTTGTTGATAGACTCAGCTAAGTCAATCTTCCAATGTTCGTTATTCTCGTTCTCCGCAGTGATATCTTGCAGGACTTCGAAGTCCTCATAGCCCTTATACATCAAGCGAGCTTTGACTTGATCGCCGGGAGAGACTTCGATAGTTTCAGTCGCAAAGTCTTCATTTTTCACCCACGGTGATTCATCTGGGCCTGGTTCGTGATCACCGACGATAACGTTGGCACAGCTATAAAACGCTTCTGCGCTATCCCAAACATCTTGTGGCGGCGGGCCTAATTCATCATGCGGTTTGTGGGTAGGATGGGGGCGCTGCCAAACTTGATAGATAATGTGTTTGCCCGACTTCCCTTCTGGCCACTTCACTTTATAAGTTATGTAGTCATCCGCTTCTTTACCTTCACCATCTATGACAGTAAGACGCTCTAAATCTCCCCAGGTTAGTTTGTCTGTGTCTGGGTTAAAGCCGTTGCGAGTAACAAACAGGTCCCAATACCAAGTTTTGTGCTTGGCTGTATGCTTATAGGTGACTTCAAATTCGCCGTTAGTATCCAACTCAATTGTTGTGGAGTAGCGATTAGCACTTGGAATATCAAGTACTGCATATTCACCGCCTTTAGAAGCTGAACAAAGTTCTTCATTGTTAATGACGGCTTGATGATCGCCAGCTGCGTTGCCTTGGTTAATCTCGTTCTTTTGATTCTTAACCGTGTCACTACATAGCGTGGGGTCACTCGTTGTCCCTTCATAACAGCTATAGGCATAGTCTTGGGGGGAGACCATATATCCGTGTGCTGCAACTGGGGTAACATAAACACTGCTCAGTGCTGCAGTGAGTAAACTCAGCTGCAATACTGCCTTTTTCTTATTTAATTGCATTAGATGCATCCTCATTATTCTTAATAAACTAGAACTGAGCTAATAGACTGATTTTTAGATGTTTATCCATTTTAACTTAAAAAATTTAAATGTTTATTTAAAGTAATTAAACCTTAGATTGGTAATTAACGAAATTTAAATGTACACCTCATTTAAATTAATGTGTTGGCTAATTATATGTTTTTGTAATGATTTATGGGCTGGTTTTAATTTATACATGATTGAGATATATGATAAATCTATTTTTGGTTGTTATCCTATTTTTTATTCTACTGGTTATGTAAATCGGGATGGTTTTGAAAATTGATTTGAAGATTGATTTGAAGATTGATTTTGCTTAGTGAAGGTGAGGGTAAAACTTCAACTCTTTTGTGACTCCCTTAAGGTCAATGATGACGTTATTGACAGAGGTTTTCGATTATCTGCAAAGGTGGGCTGATAGTTTAATTACGGAACGTTATATTATTATTTTGACGTTATTGACGTAAGTAACTTAATAATTGCAAGAGTGGCTATTTTATAGATTGCGATTAGTTATGTTAAAGGTGAATGATTTTCAATTTTTTTGGTTTTAATTTGGGTCTTGTGGAAAATGAAATTGTGCTACTTAAAAGAGCAATTATGGAAAAAATGTCGCTAGAGAAAATTTATTTTTTTTAGATTTTAATACCCACATGGGGGAGTGTTGCTATAAAAATTTTATATTTCTTCTTGTATTTAATTTGTAGTCCAAACAATAAACTTTGAATAAAGATCTAATTTTATTCCGTTAATACTAAGTGGATGTCTTCAAGTTGATTTTATGAGTCGCATAGAGTATGCATATGAATGCTTCTACTAAACACAATTTACAGACACAGTCCTTGAACAACAGTTGATATTTCAAACTTGTTATATTATAACAACGAGACATTTTCGAACTTTTCTACTTCATCATACTCAAGCTTATCCAAACAATTAATGACGGCCTATGCACTCAAAAGCGTTAACACAATTTATTAGCCTGCTAATGCTACTCGTTGTTGCTATAGGTATGACGGCCTCTACGATTGGTGAGTTTCGCTCTCACGGGCTTGCTTCAGTCGTTGTAACGAAACATCATCACACGCACTCTGTCCACCACCCTGTAAGTGCTACAGAAACCGAGCTTGCTTCCCAGCACGATGCAAGCAGCCATTCCCATGATAAAGCTGACATCAAAGAGGCGAACTTGATTGTTTTTTCGCATCTGAGAGAAGCCGATATTAATAGGCAAGCTCATGGCTTACCTATCCGAAGTCCTTTTAAGATAGAACGCCCCCCAAGAACTCAATTGTTTGTTTGATAGGAGCCGCAGTGCTCGCGGCTTATTACAGATTTAAACAATGGAGTTATTTATGAACTTACTTTCTTCACGCGAAGAAAGTGTTTTCCTTGCACCATCAGGAAAACACCTTCGTCGTGGAATCGCCGTTGTCATCCTTACTTTTTTGATGCTTATGAGCAGCGAAGCGTTGGCTCATGCCGTAGCGCAAGGAGACAAAGGCTACATTCAGGAAATTACAGGCACTAATATTATTGCCTTTATCTACCTAGGAGCAAAACACATGGTGACAGGCTACGACCATGTTTTGTTTCTATTTGGTGTGATTTTCTTTCTATACAAAATGAAAGACATCGCCCTTTACGTCAGTTTGTTTGCCTTTGGGCATTCGTCAACAATGCTGCTTGGGGTGTACTTTAATATCGGCATCAATAGCTACATCATTGACGCCATCATCGGTCTGTCTGTTGTCTATAAAGCGATGGATAATTTAGGGGCTTTCCAGCGTTGGTTTGGTGTTCAGCCAAACACAAAACTAGCGACACTATTGTTTGGCTTTTGCCACGGGTTTGGGTTGTCTTCAAAAATTATCGACTATGACATCTCACCAGATGGGCTGTTGCCCAACCTTTTGGCTTTCAATATTGGTGTTGAAATCGGGCAACTCATCGCGCTTGGCATCATTTTAATTGCTATGGGCTTTTGGCGTCGACAGTCGTTCTTTTATCGTCAGGCTTATTCAGCCAACGTCATCATGATGAGCTTGGGTTTTATGCTCATCGGCTATCAGCTCACGGGCTATGTTGTCGCTCAGTAACAAGAAAAGGAAAGATTCATGTATAACTCAGAAATACCATCGCGCGCTGATTTGCCATCGAATAAACAGCTCGTTCGCTCAACACTTATCGCCCTTGTGGCTGCTGTTGCTGTACTCATTACGGTGGTGCTACCAGCAGAGTATGCCATCGACCCAACAGGTGCGGGCCGTTTACTTGGGTTAACGGAAATGGGAGAGATCAAAGAGCAGCTTGCTAAGGAGGCCGCTGAAGATCAAGCCAGAAGTGAAGTCGCCTCAACACTCGAAGTGGCCAAGCCCATTGCTCAATCACAACCAGAAGTCGTGGAAGAGACACCTTCAGCACCAGAATGGAAGGATAAAATCATCATATCATTAAAACCAGGCCAAGGAGCCGAAGTAAAACTCACCATGGAAGAAGGGACAACAGCGACGTTCGCCTGGACGTCGAAAGGTGGGCCAGTGAACTTTGATACTCATGGAGATGGTAACGGAAACTCCATCAGCTATGAGAAAGGCCGAGGCGTTCCAGAAGATGAAGGAGAGCTGGTGGCTGCTTTTACCGGTAATCACGGCTGGTTTTTCCGTAATCGTAATGACAGTACTGTAATGGTGATTTTACGAACCAGTGGTGATTATGGGCAGATGAAACGTGTACTTTAACTAAGTAACAGCCTCTGTGGTGGAATATTCCACAGAGGCTGTATCATCCCGTCTATTGATTCGCATAAAGAAAAGATTATGAACGTTAAAACTATCTACCTTGTTATTGCATTGCTACTTGGTTCTGTTTTCATACCAGCTGGAGCCACCAACGACGATAGCACTGAGCAGGAGCAGGTTACTCGTGAGCTGGAAGCAATGCTCAACGCTGCTAAACAGTATCAGTTAGATACCGGGAGAGCGCTTGAAATCACGCCAGATACGAATGTCGAATACGGTTATTTGGCGATTGACAATTTAATTGAAGACCCCGGTATAGAAGGTTGGAATGGGCCGTACTTACCATACAGCAATGATTGGTTTGGGTTTGAGCAGTACGTCAGCCACCCTGAATACATTGCTGCTCAATTACTGGCTAAAGAAGATACTGAATGGAACAAAGGGAGTACGCCTGAAGGCTGTAATGAAAACTCGACATCATGCAAAATCGCTGCGTGTATCTGGAGTGTGCCTGAGGAAGTGGCGAAAGGGATCAACGAAGAGATTGACGGTATTCAGAGTGTAAAAGACGTCGACTCGACGGGTGTTATCAGATACAACGGCGGGAGTCTGGTTTGGATTGTATGCATGACAGGTGACGAATATAAGCTGCCATAGCCTCAAGTTACATAAGTTATCTGTCTATTTGCTCCTAACAATTGGCGATGAAGTGCAAACTTCAGTTTGAGCTTCATCACTGTATAATCTATCGAAATAACAAAGAGAGATTCTCTACCTATACTTAGATAAAATTATAAAGAGACGCTTAAACTCAATGATGATAAAGCCGTTAATTATTTCCGTTTTGGTTTTAATTTGTGCAAGTGCAAAGGTCCATGCTGCATATAATATGCACTTCTTCCTTCCAGATTTCCCACCTTATACGACAATAGACGAGCAGGGTAAACCAACGGGTATTGGGATAGATAAAGTTCTACCTATTTTATCGTCAATCGGTGTTGAGTACACCGTGACCGTGTCATCAAACCATGGCAGAGCTCTGTCTGAACTGAGAAAACAGCGTTCAGATGGCTTCTTTATGGCATCACAGAATGAAGAACGTGATAAGTATGCGGTGTTTTCAGAGCCAGTAATGAGCAATCGTTGGGTTTGGATTGTTCGTAGTGAAGATGTCGAAAAGTTTGCCCCGCATGATTCTGCTTTTAGGAGCCAAGCGAAAGTCACCAGTCTACTGAATACAAATACTGCTTATTGGTTAAAAAACCAGGGTTATCAAATGGTCCCTCCAGCGACCCATATCTACGGTTTGATTGAAAAGTTGGACATTAAAGTGGTAGATGCCATCTTGGTGGCTGAAGTCGTGTTCCTTCATAATTTCAGTAATTTGAGCGGTTATGGAGTTATCCTTGAAGAGGAAAAAGAGTTCGGTCTGTATATATCTAAACGCTTTCTCGAAGAACACCCAGAATTTATGGAACGCCTAAATCAAGCAATTAGACGATTACGCTGATCTCTTGATGAGTAACTACAATCTTCAACCAAAAGAGTCACATACACTGTTTAAACAAGGAGTTGGAACACTCTAGCTAACGTGAACAAAACGATCTTTCTGGTTTTCAAATCGAGCGAAGTCGCAATCCATAATGAGACTATTATCACGTAACTAAGATGTTAGAGTGTCTGGACGTCTTACTTTTGTTACATTTCGAAATTATTCTTAATATTAATTCATAAAAAAGATACATAGCCATCTTGAATGTTTTTGTGTGGCGCCGCATGACAGCGCCTCGAAGAATAATATTAATAAAGATATCAATATTAATTGGGGCAATATAGGGTGTTTGAAAAATGAGTGCGATGGCATTGTTGGATAGTATTAATGTACCTCGTAAGCATTTGTTTTCAATGTTATTGCTTTGCCTATTTAATGTAATATTGATTTTGGTTCTTATCGGTTGCGCCAATCTTCACTTAGATTCCTCTACTAAACAAGCAGCCAGAGAAATTGAAACACACTTCGATAGAATTAAAGATGACTTTAATTACTTAGCGAAAGACAACAAGCTGGCTGAGAGCTGTGACGTGCTGTTAGTTGAGATGCGACAGTCTGTGTTTGAAACACATATGGCGAAGGAGGTCGCGGTCTTTAGGAAAGGAGGGCAGTTTTTCTGTGCGACTAATAAAGGAAAAGTATCATTTAATCTTTACCCTCATATCTATCAAGAGCTTAAATCCTTACCGCTTCATCAAACAGTGGCCTATTTTAAAGCAGCGATAAACCGTCTTAACTCAATCGGCCTATTGTTCTTAGATGATCAGCAGCGTGGTGTCAGTATTTTGATTCCTCCTGGCTATCTTTTCGACTTAATTGAGCAGAAGTTTACTCCTCAAGGGATCGATTTTGACCTTTGGATAAGTGGTCAACTTGTAGACAATAAGTCTTCGATGAACTCATCGATTTCAGAGGTTTTCAGGTTTAGTGAGTATCAGGGGGAGCGTTTCCCTTTTGCTATAAAATCCCAAGCCGGTCATGTGTACTACCTGTCTTACATCTTCGATAAATATTGGGTGTTTCTGTTAGTTTCTAGCGTTGTTATCGTGTCTTATTCCTTCTCTAGCAAACGACGCATTGCTAAAAACAGTTTGGAGTTTTCGCTTGTAGATGCACTGAATCGAGGGTACTTCGAATGTTATTATCAACCTATCATTGACGCGAGTAGCCATAAGGCTATCGGATGTGAAGCATTACTGCGTTGGAATGACCCTAAGCGAGGATTTGTATCTCCCGGTATATTTATCCCTTTGGCTGAAAAGTTAAATCTGATCAATCGCTTGACCTATTATGTGTTTAATCAGGTTGTTGATTTTATTGCTAAAAATGAAAGTATTTTGATAGGGCAATACGTTAGCATCAACATAAGCCGTAAAACATTAATCGCGCCGAGGTTACTCCGTATTGTTAAGCAATTCCAAAAAGCTCAGCCCCATATCCTCAAAAAGCTTGTCTTTGAGATCACAGAGAATGGTGAATACACCGATGAAGAATTGGAAATAGCAAAAAAACATATTCAAGAGCTGTGTCGAACGGGAATTAGAATAGCGGTTGATGACTTTGGAACAGGTTACTCTGGTTTAAACTTTGTTAGTCAGCTTCCTTTTGAAATCATGAAGATAGATCGAGTGTTCGTTAAGAACCTTGATAAGCAGCTGAGTACGAAGCCTGTTCTTGAATCGATGGTCAATCTTGCAAGGAGCCGTAATATGACGGTTATTGTTGAGGGAGTAGAGACTGACATTCAGTTGCAGATTCTCTTAGACATGGGCTTCGTCTATATACAGGGATTTCTATTTGCCCGCCCGATGCCAGAAGAAGAAGTCATCGAATATCTTAAGCATATCAATAAGATAAATGCTATCAATACACAATGCAGAGAAACACCTGCTCTGGAGAGTTAACAGGTAACCATAGGGGGCAACTGCAGTGCCTAGTGTGACTTGGTACTTTAACATTCATCTTTATTCTCAAAATGAGAATAAGCTAGGTAACTTTTATAAGTTGTTGTAAATAAGATAAAAAATATCAGGTATTATTTTTGCTGCGTCTCTTTCTAGTGCGATTCGTTCTAGATAAGGGGCCAGATTTTATGAAACTCCAAAGTATCATTTTCCTTGCTACTACCTCTATCCCATTTTTCTCGGGAGCTTTAACAACCAGTGACTTAACATTTGAGTCCGGATCAGATGCTTCCAATTATTCCACGAAAGGAAAGCCAAACAACACATATTCTGTTGCTGATTCTCTCCCGAGTGATGTTCTTCAGAATGTTTATTCAATGCTTCCTGAGGGCACTGTGGTAAACAGTGATTTTATTGCGCCTGAGCGTTATTCCAGTATAGATATCGATGATCAGTTGAATGGTGCAGCTTATGCGACAGCAACCGTTACCTTTCTAAATGAAGGGGCTGGGTATCGCAATAGTCTAGGGTATTTTGTTTTCGACACTGATAACCCTCCGACTTCTAAAGATGAAATTGACGCTCATGTGATCATATTTCCAAATACCTCAAAGCCACGAGAAGGTGAGATGCAGGAAGGTGATTCGATTGATTTGAGCGTTCAACTGACCGAAGGACAAACCTTGGCTTTTTTCATCATTCCCAATGGCTGGGGGTGGAGCGGTTCCTACAATAATATTTCTAGCCTAGGTAACTGGGGTACACCATTTTATAGCTACCCGTCGTTGAACCCAGAAAGCACGTCAGAATATCGTAGGCACAACGTGGCATTTATTGATACCGCTAACGAGTTTCTAGTGCTAGGTTTTGAGGATATTCGCCGGCCTCAAGGTGATAACGATTTTAATGATCTGATTTTCACTGTAAGTATCTCCCCATTTTCGGCTGTGGACGGAGTGAATACTGATGGTTCAACGGATTCAAAATATGAAACATTGACTCAAAACAATGACCCAGACATTACCGTGACTTCGGTTTACCCAAGTTCAGACAGCTTCGCGACAATAGCTTTTGAAGATCGGTGGCCATTGATGGGAGATTACGATTTTAATGATGTAGTTTTGCAGTATAGGGTTACAGAAACCCTAAATGGGGTCAGAGAGCTAAAGGGTATCACGATAGATTATACCCTTCAGGCTATGGGAGCCGGTTATTCGAACGGATTTGCAGTTCAATTGCCAAATGTCGATCCCTCTAATGTATCTTCTGCAACCGTGACACGTAACGGTGTAGAGGTTGAGCATACTGTACTTGAATCAGACAACGGCGAAACGGTGCTGATAGTCGCGGAAAGTGTCAAAGACGATCTGCAGGGTTTAGGGGTGTTTTCAGGAGGCTGTAAGTTTTATAGGACCGAAAGTGCATGTTTGGAACAGCAAACAGCTGGTGTGCTTGGATACCAATTGAACGTTGAATTGACGACTCCAATCTCTCGGGAGCTTATTGGCTACCCTCCTTATGACTCGTTCATATTTGCAGCAGAAAATACCTACCACGGCGACTTCTTTACTTCTTTTCCAGGGATGCAGTGGCAGACCCATTTCAAACAGTTTCCAGGCACCAGTAACATGGATAGTAGCTTGTTAAACCAGCATGATGACCATTCTGGTGGAGGGCTATGCTTCTTAACTGAAAACAATATGCCTTGGGTGATTAACATTCGGGATGATTGGCAGCACCCAGTCGAATACATGGACATAAGTAAAGCGTATACGAGCTTCCCGACTTGGGTAGAAAGTAATGGAGACACAGATGGAGAATGGTACAAGTCTCCGAAAACTGATCGTGTCATTTCAGCGCAATAGGAGAGGATTATGAAGCATTCAAATCGTATTACTTTAAGTTTACTGGTTTCGCTTTCCCTTGTTGCCTGTGGTGGTGGGGGAGGTGGCGACGCAGGTTCTGCTGGAGGAGGTGCATCTGCAACGACTCCAGCTGCAGCGAGTACCCAAATAGATAACACCGCCGACATCGTTGCCTCAAGAGATTTCTCATTCGATGTGGGGCAGATCATCACGTTTACCGTGGACTATAGCGGATCCAGTGATGGGGCGGTTCATCTCTATTCAGAAGCAGCCTTTACCAGCGATAGTGGAGAGGTCATAGCAGATCCGACATCCCGCATCACAACCATTTATCCAGACAGAACCTCAACAGTTACATTGGAAGTCAATAGTAACTGGCAGCAGATATATGCTCGTTGGGTTCCGATGGTGAGTAACGAAACCGAACTGAGCTGGGTTGTATCACTTGATCAGGCGAGTAACAGCTACCAAATATCCTTTTAATACGGAGCTTGTTAAATCTAGTTTGATCAACTTAGCAAAAGCGAGACTTCTAATATGTGTGTTGATTTATCAGAAAATTGGGTGAAATCCTTATCAATGCGCAGATATTTCTCATCGAGCGAAGAAAAGGTTGTAATCGTTTTTAATGAGTCGATAACTTCTGAGCTGTGGTTGTGAAGATATTGCTTAAAGCTGTCCAGTCGTACTTTATGGATGTTCTCGATTTTAGTGACTGCTTTTAGGATCGATTCTTCTGTTATATTTGTTGTTTCTATGTGGTTCATAGATTTGTTGCTTCCGTAGTGTGATCGCAGAAAGCTAACATCTTCATTATTTGTGAGATATGACCTAGATCAGTAGACAGTCGATTAATGACCATCGTGTAGAAATCATAAAGGAGCCATTTAGGCTCCTTTGTGTTTAGTAAGCGACACCAATACGTTGGTTGGTGTGCTTAGCAGACTCAAGTTCATCAATCATGGCAACGGCGTAGTCAGAGACTGAGATACGACTGTTACCGTCACTATCGGTCAACAACATGTCACCACCTACACGGTAAGGTGCTTGTTTCTCGCCAGGGAAGATATCTGCAGCGGGGCTAACGAAGGTCCAGTTGACGTCACTTTCTAGAGAGCGAAATACCTGTAACGCTTCTCCCATAGCTACAGCTTCAGGCTTATACTCATCAGGGAACTCGGGAACAGTGATAAGCTTAATACCCGGTGCAACTTCCAAAGAGCCTGCGCCCCCTACCCAAAGTAGCCGAGAAGCAGTAGATTGAGGCAACTGAGTCAACAGCATTTCTGCGGTTTTCGCGACGATGTCATGATTGCCTGCCGAGCGGCCGCCAATCGCTGAGATCACTACTTCTGCACCATCAACTGCGGCGGTGATATCAGAATTTTGGTCCAGTAAATCAAACTGTCGTGCTTCAACATTCTCTGTTTCGAAACTATCTGGGTTTCTTACTAAAGCGATAACCTCATGCCCGCGCGCTTTTGCTTCATTTACGATGTGGCTACCAATCCAACCTGATGCACCTAACACTGCAATTTTCATCTTCATATCTCCTGTCTGTGATTTAGTATTTCGTAACAACAAATGCAGTCTAATAGATGGCTATCTAGCGATAAATGAGCGTATGTGATACACATTGTATCAATATAAGTTACTAATGGTGGCGTATTATGGATCGCTTAGTCGCAATAAGAAGTTTTGTTGAAGTCGCGAATGCTAAGAGCTTTACCAAGGCAGCAGAATCACTAGATATCAGCCGGCTGCAGGTGTCCCGACATGTACAGGAGGTCGAGAATTGGCTACAACAGCGTTTATTGCATCGCACGACGAGAAAGGTGAGTTTAACTCACGCTGGTGAACAAGCGTTTGTTCGATGTCAGCGCATTTTAGATGAAGCCGCTGCGTTAGAATTAGACTCAATGTGTGGCAAAGAAGCTTTAGTGGGAACAATTAGGGTGGCTTCGCCGATTGGGTTTGCACAGAATCTGCTAATCGATAGAGTCCAAAATTTTGTGTCACTCCACCCACAAGTTGTTATCGATATATTGGCTTCGGATCAAAACTCAGAGCTGGTGGATGAGAGAGTGGACGTTGCATTACGCTTCACTGATAAACCAGCGGACAACCTAATTGCTCGAAGGTTAATGGCAATTGATACGGCCATATGCGCATCGCGGGAGTATCTAAATGAATTTGGAGAACCTAAACACGCCGAAGAGTTAGTAGACCACAACTGTTTAACGCATTTAAATGCCAAAAACTGGTTGTTCGTTAAAGACAATAAAACGGTGGATGTTGCTGTATCGGGCAATATTAGAGCGAATGATTTGAGTACTTTAGTGAGGGTCGCGGTTAATGGAAAGGGAGTGATTCGGTTACCGTGCGACTTAGCCAACCCATTAATAGAGAAAGGGGAGTTGATCTCCATTCTTAATGACTATCACTATCCAAGTTATGCCCTATGGGCGGTGTATTTGTCGCGAAGCTATCAGCAGCCCCTTGTACGACAGTTTATCGACTATCTGGTTGAATGTTGGCAAGAGGACATAAAACGAAAATAAAAAGCCCGGCGAAAGTGCCGGGCTTGAATTTCTTAGAGGCTGAGGTTACTTACTGCTCAACCGCTTCAGTCTGAGACTGCTTCTGCTGAACTTTGTACACTTTACCTGCATTGAATCGTTCTAGGTAATCAGCTAGATCGCGCTTCACTTCTGGAACCAGAATGTACAGACCAATAATGTTGACTAGTGCCATCGCGAAGATCATAGCATCAGAGAAGTCGATAACAGGGCCAAGGTTCATTGCTGCACCAATCACTACAAAGATACAGAATTTAACTTTGAAGATAAGCTCCGCTGTTTTGCTCTCACCGAATAGGTAAGTCCAAGCTTTCAGACCGTAGTAAGACCAAGAGATCATTGTAGAGAAAGCAAATAGAACAACGGCAATAGCAAGAATGTATGGGAACCAGCTGATCGCGCTACCGAATGCCGCTGAAGTCAGTTCAACACCTGCTAGACCTGTGTCTGTATCTAGGTGCCCTGTGATGATGATAACTAGTGCTGTCATGGTACAAATTACAACGGTATCGATGAACGGTTCTAGCAGAGACACGAAACCTTCTGACATTGGTTCTTTTGTTTTAACTGCTGAGTGAGCAATAGCCGCAGAACCCACACCCGCTTCGTTCGAGAATGCAGCACGTTTGAAGCCTTGGATAAGTACGCCAATTACACCACCAGCAATACCTTCACCAGTGAATGCTCCGTTAAAGATAGCGCCAAATGCGTCATCAATGCGGTCGAAGTTCATTAGGATGATGATAAGTGCCGCACCGACATAAATGGTCGCCATGAAAGGAACCACTTTCTCTGTCACTTTAGCGATAGACTTGATACCACCGATGATAACAATACCAACGATGACAGCTAGGATAAGACCAAACAACCAGCCTTTATCAGCAAAGAACGAAGCGTCGCCACCTGTTACACCTACTACCTGCTTGAACGCTTGGTTAGCTTGGAACATGTTACCGCCACCAAGAGAACCACCGATCGCGAACACAGAGAACAGAACAGCTAGGGTACGGCCAAATGCAGCGTTACCGCGTTTAGCTAGACCTTTGCTTAGGTAGTACATAGGACCACCAGAAACAGAACCGTCTGGGTTGGTGTTACGATATTTCACACCAAGAGCACATTCTACAAACTTACTAGACATACCAAGTAGGCCTGCAAGGATCATCCAGAATGTTGCACCTGCGCCACCGATAGAAACTGCGACCGCCACACCAGCGATGTTACCAAGACCAACAGTACCAGATAGCGCCGTAGTCAGTGCTTGGAAGTGAGATACCTCGCCATCTTCTTTGGCTTTTGGATCTGAGAACTTACCGGAGACTAATTGAACTGCGTGTTTGAACCCACGGAAGTTGATAAAGCCAAGGTAAAAGGTAAAGAAGCTTGCTGCAACAACCAACCAAAGAACGATCCAAGGCACCTGCACGTCTGTAAAAGGGAAAGGAATGGTCGAGAAGATCATACCTACAAATGGGTTGACGATAGGTGCAACGACTTCGTTGATTTTGTCATCCAAGTTGGATGCCGCAGCGCTACCCGCAAAAAGACTTGCCAAAACGGCAAGCGATATACGCTTTGTCATGCTTTTCCTGCCTATGCATTATGGTTTATATGAATATTATTTATATAGATGTTGTGTTTGTTACATGTGTGTAACAAATTGGTATTATTCATTTTATAAATAGGTCCGCAACATCTTTGGCGGAAAACTTGATCCAGCAAACAATTCTGATATTCGCTAACTCGAGACGGGTAAATTGAACTTCTTCACTGCTTTTTGCCTTAAAGGTGGAATTATTGATGATAATTCGGTTTCTAATATAGTTGTTAATACTGTATTCGCAGCTGAAATATAAAACTATGTGATTAAAGTTTGAACAGCAGACAAATTTGCGTTAGGGCTCATAAGAAGTGATTTGTGATGATTTATATTCTTTAGGTGAATATTGATTCACGGTGTTTAACTCGCCACTTGTGAGTATTCACGAGCCTAATTCACAATGTGGTAATCAAAATTACTGTATCTCTCGTATAGGTTCCTAAGACACGAGAGGAGAATAAGGTATGGAACTTCAAATTGAATCATTGGAAGGCGGCATTTACTTGGCTTATTCGATTGATGAAGGCGATAGATTGCTTTTGCGCGATACCAATCAAAATCCGCTGAAATTTTGCAGTTTATCTCAAGCAAAAGAACACTTTAAGGACCAGCATTACCACAGTGCGTCATTGGTTCATCAAAGTGCTTACGATGAAATGTGCGGAGAGGATATCGGTTCCAGTCACTCTCTTAAAACTGACCTAATGTGGTTCTAGAGAGGCTTTGCAAGTGGCGGGCAGAGAGTAAAATGTGCCCACTATAGAGCTTATAGAACGCTGTCACTTTCTTGTCATACTCTGAGAGTATTTTTCCGACGGAATATCACCTTTAGCATGTTTTTTAGAATGATGTACGAGTGTTGTAGCCAGAAGTAGAAGAAAATGACAAGAAAGTTGAGTGAACTAGATGATGTGATCATCAAGAACCTTCAGGATAATGGATTTATCAAAAGCGAAGCTGAAGCGTATTTAAAGCGCAATGTGTATAAGCTGGAAAAGCACGAAGTGGATACGATTAAGAATTATGCGGAACATTTTGGTCTCAATGCAAAAGAGCGAATCATTGAAGATATTCTTGAGCTTCGCAGAGAGGCACTTATGCTAAAGCTCATATCGCAACCAGCTGCAATATAAGCCTAGATATCCAAAGCTTTTAAGCCTCAGAGATCTTACTCGCTCCGAGGCTTGATTACATAACTAGGGGAGATCAAAGATTAGAGCAGTAACTGGTGCATCTCCTGTGTTTTCGAAAGAAACCGATGTCGTTGCATCAACTTTTGCTCCATCACCTGGCTTAAGAATGGTACTGTCGACGGTCAATTGTCCTTCTACTTGGTGGATGTAGAGATTTCTGCCTTGTGCAATCTCATAAGTAATGCGCTGACCAGAAGCCAAAATCAACTGTTGAAGAGAGGCATCTTGCTTTATATGCAGAGTGCCATTGCGACCATCGGGTGTTGCGATAGGCGTTAACCCTTCCGATTTACCAAAGTCCTTCTGTTGATAGCCAGGTTCATTACCAAACGTGTTTGGTTGAATCCAAATCTGTAGAAATCGCAGAGTATCAGAGTCGGATGCATTGTATTCGCTGTGATAAATTCCACGGCCAGCGGACATTAGTTGGAACTCTCCAGCCGGCAAGGTTTGAATATTACCTTCGCTATCTTTATGTTCGATGGCGCCTTCCAAAACATAGCTAATGATCTCCATGTCTCTGTGACCGTGTGTTGCAAAACCAGAACTTGGCTGAACAATGTCATCATTAATCACTCGTAAAGCAGAAAACCCCATGTGCTGTGAATCATAGTAATCTCCAAAGGAAAACGTATGTTTACTATCAAGCCAGCCAAAACTAGCACCGCCACGATCATCTGAGTGTCTAACTGTAATCATAATATTGCCCTCCAGTGTTCGATATTAAGCGAATTTCTTTGCGATAAATTGATCAACTGCTGCTTTGCCTGAACCTGATAATGCCAGTGATACACTCGCTGCCATAAGGGCTAGGCCAAACTCATAGCCGTTGTTTGACATGAAAAGTCCGTTCTCAAAGTGAACTGAGAAAATGGCGACAAGCATAGTAAATGCAAGAGCAATGGAAGCTGGACGTGTAAGAAGGCCAAGCAAAATGAAAAGGCCACCAAAGAACTCAGCGCTACCTGCTAAGAATGCCATTAGAACACCAGGCCCTAGACCGATAGATGCCATCCACTGACCTGTCCCTTCCAGCCCATAACCACCAAACCAGCCAAACAGTTTTTGCGCTCCATGCGCCATAAAAATGCTCCCAACTGGAATACGTAGCGCCAGAGCGCTGTAACCTACTTTTGATTCTGTCAGTGTTTTTAGTAGAGCTTTCATAGTGTCATCCTCAAATTTTTCAAATTCATTGGTAGAGGGTTTATTTCTTTCCCTCATTGGTTAAAACTGAGTTTAGGCGCTGATGAGGTGAGAAAAAATCGGAGAAAATTAACATACTCGTTCGAAATATTTGAATAACCGCGTTTTGGGAAAGGAGAGGCCAAGTTCTTAGGGGCTTTGGCAAGATTGGGTTGGCTACCGCAATGGTAAAGGTAATAGATGTTCTGGCTGCCTTGTTGCTATTTAGCCTGTTTCCAATGAGTGATGCTCTGCAATATCGTTCAATACTGTCTCTCTCCTAGTCGTTATCTTGGTGAAAAAGAGGAGATAACGAGATGGAAAATTTGATATTGGTGATGGTGGTGTTTGCATTTGTTGGAGCCGTGACACCTGGCCCGGTGAATCTGTTAGCGACAACCACTGCGGTAAATGATGGGCTAAGGGCGGCGTCCAAGCACGTTCTGGGCGCATCGATAGCATATGCGGTTGTTGTATTTGGTACCGGACAGATGATGCAAACGCTGGCTTCCACGTTACCAAAGCTTGAGTTTTGGATGCAGTTAGTTGGAAGTAGCTTCTTGTTTTATCTTGCTTACCAAATCTTTGCAGCGCCGGTACAAGGTGTCACTGTGCAGCAAGGGCAAAGTTCCGGCTGGGTGACTGGAAGTTTGACTCAAATACTCAACCCTAAGGCATGGTTGGTTGCGATGTCCGGCGTAAGTCTTTACGTAATAGGGCAGGAAAATGAACAATATTCCTTGTGGCTCTTTACTCTGGTCTCATTACTAGTCTGTGTGATCGGGGTTGGCATATGGGCGATGATTGGCAGTGTTTTAGCGAATCGACTTGCAAATCCACGAGCTCATCGCCAATTTAATAGATTCATGGCAATGATGTTATGCTCGTCTGTCGTGATGATTTGGCTCTGAATGCAATGGTGAGTGAATGAAGAAAGATAAAAGTGCGAGCTTCAAGCAGAGTACGGTTCTTCCATGGATCGAATTACGTGTCGCCAATCAGTCGACGGCATGTTATGACGCTCACTCCCATGATGAATTTTCATTTGGCATTATCAATCAGGGCCGTGCAGATTACCGAAATCGACGCAATACACATCAGATTGGGCAGGGGGATATCGTTACTATTAACCCTGCAGATATTCATTCGTGTAATCCACACCAAGGTACTTGGTCCTATAGTATGTTGTTTGTTGATGCATTGGAGATGGGACAAATCCAGCAAGAAATGAGTTCGAATCAACAATATGACTACTTAGCTTTTGAGAGTGATTTAGAGCGTCATCCGGAATTTCAGCAACGGTATTTAGCACTTTTTTCCGCGCTTCAGAGCGAAGAAAATGTGTTGTTAGCTCAATCTTGTTTGTATGATTTTATTGAGTTTACTTCTCGACAGAGAGTTAAACCGATGGCAAAGACCGGCTTGTCAAGTCTTGCGGTGGTGCGCGAGAAGTTAATGGATGAACTGAGTAACTCTCATTCCCTAGAAGCGTTAGCAGAGGAAGTGGGAATGAGCCGGTATCAGCTTCTACGTGCTTTCAAGGGCCACTATGGGTTACCGCCATACGCTTATCTTATGGACGAAAAGATAAAGCGTGCGAAAGTGATGCTCAAGTCTGGAGAAGATATTGTTGATGTTGCCAACAATCTAGGCTTCTCAGATCAAGCGCATTTTCAGCGACATTTCAAAAAGAAACTTGCTGTGACACCTAAGTTTTATCAGTCTCACTTTGTGGAGTGAATCCAGTCCGATGTTGGAAAACAATCTCACCATTCGAGCCTATACCCGTCAACGTAGAGGTCACGCTCATGAACATCATCAACTTGTACTTCCTATTTTGGGCACCATCATTATTGAGCTGGAAGGCTATCAAGGAAAAGTGTCGGTCGGTGAGTGCGTGGTGATACAAGCCAACACTTTTCACCATTTTCGCGCTAATGAGGCTGCGCGTTTCATTGTTGCTGATTTAAACACTTTGCCAGAGAATTTATTGAATATGGACACTCTGGTTTTTCCGATTTCTTCACCACTTCAGTCCTACCTAACATTTGTTGAATCTCAGCTTCAGCATCGGGTAACCCCTACCATCGAAGAGCCAATGGTCGACATGTTTATGAAGCTATTGGCGGAACAACAGGCCGGGCAGCAACTTGATCATAGGGTTAGAGCCGTGCTGCATCATATTGAGGAAGACCTAGCCAGAGAGATTACGGTAGATAACTTAGCTAAGGTTGCCTGTTTGAGCCCGACGCAGTTTAAAAAGATTTTTAAACAATCCACTGGATTAAGTGTTCTGCAATACGTGACCAAGCAAAGAATGGAAAAAGCCAAGGCACTACTTACGCATACAGATATCCCAGTTCAGTTAATAGCGGAGAGAGTCGGGTACGCTGACCTGTCAGCCTTTAGCCGACGTTTTTCATTATCATTTGGGCTGTCTCCCCGAGAGCTACGTGGTTGATGAAATTGAGTCTATAAAATCAAGTAAAGTGTCTTTTCTGCAAAGTCTTATGCTCTTTGCTTGTTTAAGCTGTGCTTATCAAAATGATAAATACAAAGAGTACAGCTATGAGTCAGACGCTAAAAACACACAATGAACATCTTGGAGTTCTGGTCATCCTGTTTGCTTCTTTATTGTGGGGGACGACTGGTACCGCAGCTACGTATGCGCCTGATATAAGCCCGTTGGCTATTGGTGCTTTTTCTATGGGTGTGGGTGGACTTCTCCTGGCTCTGTTTGCTTGCAACACGATCAGAAAAGATCGGCGCATATTGAAATCCAATAAAGCTATTTTGTTGACTGGAGCACTTGCTTTGGCCGTTTACCCTCTCGCGTTTTATAGCTCTATGAGAATGGCCGGTGTGGCGATTGGGACGGTAGTGTCTATCGCGAGTGCGCCATTCTTCGTTGCATTTCTGGAGTGCCTGTTTGGCAAAGAGAAAACAATCGATACCCGCTGGGTGATAAGCCTCATCGTGGGCGCAACTGGTATCCTTTTACTGACTCTATCAGAGACATCAACTTCCACACAAACTGATATTCAACACATGAAATTCATAGGAATAGCGCTCGGATTGCTTGCGGGTTTCACCTATGCCACTTACGCGTGGGCAGCCAAAATGCTCATCACTGAAGGCATACATTCCAAATCTGCGATGGGGAGTATTTTCGGGCTGGGTTCACTATTGCTGTTACCTTCATTGTTCTTTACTGGTGGTAATTTGTTTGCGACACCAATAAATACATCCGTCGCCTTGTACATGGCGTTTGTTCCAATGTTTCTTGGCTATGTCTGCTTTGGTTATGGGTTAAAAACGGTGTCTGCCAGCAAAGCGAGTTTGTTGACGTTGTTTGAGCCTGCTGTAGCCGCTGTATTTGCCGTAGTTGTAGTCGGAGAGCATATTGGCATGTCGGGGTGGGGAGGAATTGGGCTGATAATGGTTTGTTTGTTACTTCAATCCTATCAGCCCAAAAATAGAGAGAGTTTGTTAGCTACGCAAAGCCAGTGAAACTTTGGAAGTCGGCTGGCGCCCTAAGGCGTCACTGATTTCCCATCCGGCTTGGGCGAGACGATTTAGATCCACGCCCGTTTCAATACCTAAACCTTGGCAAAGATAAACGACATCTTCGGTCGCTACGTTACCAGAAGCGCCTGCGGCATAAGGGCATCCCCCTAAACCCGCTACGCTGCTATCTACAACACGTACGCCCATTTGAAGGGCTTGGTATATATTGGCGAGAGCTTGCCCCCAGGTGTCATGAAAATGAACGGCGACCTGTTGTGAAGGCACTCTCTCAAAAACCGCGTCTAGCATATTCGCAACTCGTACTGGCGTACCCGTACCAATCGTGTCTCCAAGAGAAACTTCATAGCAACCAAGATCAAGCAGTGCTTGAGCAACCTTGGCGACCTGACTAGGTTCGGTTGGACCGTCATAAGGACAATCGACGATACAGGATAAGTACCCTCTAACCGGAATGCCTTTGTCTTTTGCTTGAGCCACCACTGGGCGAAATCTTTCCAGGCTTTCTTCAATAGAACAGTTGATGTTCTTTTGGCAAAAGCCTTCTGAAGAGGATGTGAATACCGCGACTTCGTCAGCGTTGGCGTCAAGTGCCTGCTCAAACCCTCTTATGTTGGGTGTTAAAGCGGCGTACGTAACATTCGGCGCGCGAGTAATTTTGGACATGACTTCTAACGAGTCCGTCATTTGTGGCACCCACTTTGGTGAGACGAATGATCCGGCTTCGATGTGGGTGAGTCCGCAAGAAGAGAGTTGATTGATCAGCGCGACTTTTGCCTCGGTTGAAACGGCTTGCTCATTTTGCAAACCGTCGCGAGGACCTACTTCAACTATTTTGACTGACTCTGGCAGTAACGAGGTCGTCGTCATTCACGGCCTCCCATTGCCCAATTTGGTGGTCGCTTATCAAAGAAAGCCTTAAGACCTTCTTGCCCTTGCTCAGACACCCTGACTTTTGCGATTAATTGACTGGTGTATTCAATTAAAGCATCGTCAAGCGCCTGAGAATCACACTCTCGAATCAGAGATTTGGTTTGCGTAAGTGCAGCAGGGCTATTAAGCTGCCACTGATTTACCATTTCAGTGACGGTTTTCTCCAGTTCGCTGGCTTCGACGGCTTCGTGAATCAAACCAATCTCAAGCGCTTTGTTAGCGTCAAAACGTTCAGCAGTCAGCATGTAACGTCTAGACTGGCGAGCACCAATTGCGCGGTTCACATAGGGCCCGATGGTCGCTGGAACCAGTCCTAGCTTAACTTCGCTGAGACAGAACAAGGCGCTATGATCAGCAATCGCGACATCACAGCAGCAGATGAGCCCCAGAGCTCCACCAAACGCACAGCCATGCACAACAGCGAGAGTAGGGTGAGGGAAGTTATCCAAGCAGCGCATCAACTGAGCAAGTCTTGACGCATCTTCCTGATTTTCCTGTTCACTTTTACCCACCATTGACTGCATCCAGCCAAGATCAGCGCCTGCGGAGAAATGTTTTCCGTTACCACGTAACACCAAGTATCTAACGTCCGATCGCTGTGCCAGTGAGTTAATCGATTCTATCAACTGTTCGATAACCTGCGCGTTGAACGCATTGTGCTTGTCTGGCCGGTTAAGTGACAGACTGGCAACGCCGAACGTATCGACGCTACAAGTGAGATAGTCGGTATCTTTCAAAGTGGTCATGTCATGCTCCTACATTCTAAAGATACCGAAATGGCTATCTGGCATCGGAGCATGTTCTGTCGCGGTGAGCGCTTGGTCGAGAACATGTCGAGTTTCTTTCGGATCAATGATGCCATCATCCCAGAGGCGAGCACTGGCGTAGTATGGATGGCCTTGTTCTTCATACTGATCAACGATGGTTTGCCTGAACTGGCCTTCTTCCATTTCTGACCAAGGTTCGCCTTGGCGTTTCAGGACTTCACGCTTCACTTGAGTTAGTACGCCAGCTGCTTGCTCGCCTCCCATTACAGAGATGCGAGCGTTAGGCCACATCCACATCATCGTTGGCTCGTAAGCTCGACCGCACATACCGTAGTTGCCCGCTCCGTATGAGCCGCCAATGATGATGGTGAATTTAGGCACATCAGCACAAGCCACTGCCATGACGAGTTTGGCGCCATGTTTGGCGATGCCACCTTCCTCAACTTTTTTGCCAACCATGAATCCGGTAATGTTCTGTAGGAACAGCAATGGAATTTTTCGCTTAGCACACAGCTCGATAAAGTGGGCGCCTTTCTGCGCTGACTCCGCGAACAAGATACCGTTGTTCGCGACGATGCCAATCAGCTTGCCTTCGATACGAGCAAAGCCACACACTAGCGTTGTGCCAAATAGAGCTTTAAATTCATCGAAATCGGAATCATCAACTATGCGCGCAATCACTTCTCTCACGTCGAAAGACAAACGCAGATCGGCATTGACGATGCCGTAGATATCTTCAGCGGGTAGACGTGGTGGTAACACCTTTTCTGTCTGCGGTATTACAGGCTCTTGGTTGCTGCTTGCAAGTGCTTCTCGCGCCATATGGAAAGCTTGTTGCTCATTTTCTGCGTAGTAGTCTGCAACCCCTGATTTACGGCAGTGAACATCCGCGCCGCCGAGTTCTTCGTCCGTCACGATTTCACCTGTGGCCGCCTTAACCAAAGGAGGCCCGGCGAGGAAAATGGTGCCTTGTTTTTTCACTATCACAGAGATATCTGCCATCGCAGGAATATAAGCGCCACCAGCGGTACAAGGCCCTAGAACAACCGCTATTTGAGGTATGCCCTTGGCAGACATGCGTGCTTGATTAAAGAAAATCCGACCGAAATGGTCTTTGTCTGGGAACACCTCAGCTTGGTGAGGTAAGTTCGCACCACCCGAATCGACCAGATAAACACATGGCAAGTGGCAGCGTTCAGCGATTTCTTGTGCTCTGAGGTGTTTTTTCACTGTCAGTGGGTAGTAGGTACCGCCTTTGACTGATGGGTCGTTGGCGAGCACCATACAGGTAACCCCTTTTATTTTGCCGATACCTGCAACGACACCTGCACAAGGGATTGATTCTTCGTAAACATTCCACGCTGCGAACTGACCGACTTCTAAAAAGTCTGATCCTTGATCGAGCAGAAGATCAATACGTTCGCGTACCGGAAGTTTACCTTTCTTTCGCTGCCTTTCGACAGCCCTAGCGCCACCACCTTGTTTGATGGATTCAACATCTGCGTTCAATTTTTCGACCAGTCCACTCATCGCTTGCTGATTTTTAGTGAACAGGGGAGAGTCAGTTTTGATTTTAGTTTTTATGATTGCCATAACATCCTCGTTAGCGTGACTCTTCAAACAGTTCACGCCCGATAAGCATCCTGCGAATTTCAGAAGTACCTGCGCCAATTTCATAGAGTTTGGCGTCTCTTAATAAGCGACCGGCAGGGAATTCATTGATATATCCATTACCGCCTAGCAGCTGGATGGCATCGAGTGCAAGCTGTGTTGCTAATTCGGCACTGTAAAGAATCGCGCCAGCGGCATCTTTTCTTGTTGTTTCACCGCGGTCACAGGCAGCGGCAACGGTATAGACATAAGCGCGTGCTGCGTTGGCACGGGTGTACATATCCGCCACCTTGGCTTGAACTAACTGGAACTCACCGATGGACTGACCAAATTGCTTACGGTCATGAACGTAAGGCACAACAAGGTCTAAGCAAGCCTGCATGATACCTAGTGGGCCAGCAGCCAGTACCACGCGCTCGTAATCTAAGCCACTCATTAAGACTTTGACGCCTTGGTTTACTTCACCAAGTACGTTTTCAACGGGAACTTTGCAGTTGGTGAAAACCAGCTCACAGGTGTTCGAGCCTCGCATACCGAGTTTGTCGAGCTTTTGAGCGTGACTGAATCCTTCAAAATCACGTTCGATGATGAAAGCGGTGATGCCTCGTGAAGCTGCGCTAGGGTCGGTTTTAGCATAAACGACGAGTACGTCCGCATCTGGGCCGTTGGTGATCCACATTTTGGTGCCATTCAGCACATAATGATCACCGCTTAATTCGGCTTTGAGCTGCATACTGACTACGTCTGAGCCTGCATTAGGTTCGCTCATCGCCAGCGCACCAATGTAGGAGCCATCGATTAATTTAGGTAGGTATTTTTCTCTTTGAACAGCATTTCCGTTGCGGAAAATCTGATTCACACACAGGTTAGAATGAGCACCGTAACTAAGTGCTACAGAAGCAGATGCACGGCTTATCTCTTCCATGGCTACCACGTGTGCTAAATAGCCCATTGCAGCGCCACCATATTGTTCGTCTATGGTTACGCCAAGCAAGCCCATTTCACCCATTAGCGACCATAAGTGGTTCGGGAATTGGTTTTCCTCGTCCACTTTGGCCGCAATAGGTGCAATGTGCTCGCGGGCAAAAGCATTCACGTGTTCCCGCAACATATTCACAGACTCATCGAGCCCAAAGTTGAGGGGGGTGTACTGAGATATCATATCGCCTCCGATTCAGCGGTTTTTGCTGGTTACGATCCCTGGCGGATTAATGATGTCTCGAGAAGCGCTTTAGCTGGCTTTTGAACGCTGCAACGCTTCTTCACATCGCTGGCGAGCGGTATTCAAATCGTCAAGGACAATGGTGATGTCCTCAAGTTGACGCTTGAGTACAGCTTCCTTCTCATCAATGATTTTGAGCATCTTAATCAACTGGGTATCTATTTGATTAGTATCGTAAAGCTCTAACAAGTCGCGTATCTCGGCCAATGAAAAACCAAGTCGCTTCCCTCGTAAAATCAACTTAAGACGAACCCTGTCTCTACGCTGATAAATCCGCATACTGCCTTTGCGCTCAGGTTGAATTAGGCCCATATCTTCGTAAAAGCGGATACTTCTTGTTGTGATATCAAACTCTTTAGCGAGCTCGCTGATTTTGTATGTTTCCACCAGATGAAACTCCCCAACTGCTAGGTGATAGACAATCACACTTTCCACTACGACGGTAAAAAAGATTTTACAGGTTGTGAATGTGTTTCTTTACGTTAACGTAAATGTTAGTGCTATGCTTACGTAAACGTCAAGAAAATAACCGTGCAAAAAACAAATGGCTTTGAAAAGTGAAAGCAGCGTCGTGAATTAAGCTGCTCTGTGGTCGCTGAGGTAGTAAAGCCGTTACTCAACAATCTTGTGAGGAGCAGGCAATGCAAGAGAAAGAGATTTGGATAGTTGCAGCGAAGAGAACACCAATGGGGCGTTTTCAGGGCATGCTTTCTGAATATTCTTCACCCAAGCTAGGGGCGGTCGCGATAAAGGCGGCAATGGAAGAGCAATCTTTATCGCCAGAGTTAGTCGATGAAGTGTATATGGGCTGTGTGTTGCCCGCAGGCTGTGGGCAAGCGCCCGCTAGACAAGCGGCTCTGGGGGCTGACTTACCGAAAGCGGTAGGTTGTACGACCATCAATAAAGTTTGTGGCTCCGGTATGAAAGCGGTGATGCTGGCAAACGATCTTATTCGAGCGGGCAGTGCCAATTGCATTGTTGCAGGAGGTATGGAGAGCATGACTAATGCGCCATATTTGCTTAAAGAGTCACGCTCTGGGATGCGCATGGGTCATAAATCGACCTACGATCATATGTTCTTAGATGGTCTGCAGGATGCGTATGAAGGTGAACTCATGGGCGTCTTCGGTCAGCAAATTGCCGATAAGCTTGAATTTACCCGAGAGCAAATGGATGAGTGGGCAACCTTGTCGCTTAACCGAGCGATTGAAGCGCAGCAGCAGGATTTGTTTGCCGATGAAATTGTCCCTGTTGCCCTCAAGAAAGATCCTCCGCTTGATTATGATGAGCAACCACGCTCAATCAAACCCGAAAAAATACCCCAGTTAAGGCCCGCATTCGCCAAAGATGGTTCGATTACTGCAGCCAACTCCAGCGCGATATCCGACGGGGCTGCCGCTCTTGTGGTGATGGACGCGCAGACTGCCAAGCAACAGGGGTTGGAACCACTGGCCATTATCAAAGGTCATGCAACACATGCCCGTATTCCTGCTGAATTCACATTGGCACCTGTTTACGCGATTGAACAGCTTCTATCGCAGTTAGATTGGGCGGTGGACGAAGTGGATTTATGGGAAATCAATGAAGCTTTTGCAGTGGTGACGCAGATCGCTGTCAAACAGCTCAGCCTCGATAGCGAGAAAGTTAACGTGAAAGGCGGTGCGTGCGCATTAGGCCATCCCATTGGTGCCAGTGGTGCAAGGATTCTTGTCACGCTCATCCATAGCCTTCGTCAGTTGCAGGCTCTAGGCACAGATGGAAATCAGAACAACAAACGCGTGGTGCGAGGTGTTGCATCACTCTGTATTGGTGGCGGTGAAGCAACCGCAATGGGTATTGAGATCCCACTATAAAAGAAAAGGACATCATTATGACTCAGTCAGTTCCCTTATTTATTGGCGGTGAGTTCTGCCAGTCACAGACCAATGAATGGGTTGAGGTGACCAACCCGGCAACCAGTGAAGTCATTGCCAAACTTCCTTGTGCGACTGAACAGGAAATGGAGCAAGCGATTCAAAATGCCGCTGAAGTGTTTAAATCTTGGAAGGAAGTTGCAGTATCGGAGCGAGCTCGTTTGATGCTGCGTTATCAGCACTTACTTAAAGAGCACCATGATGAGCTAGCGGAGCTTCTTTCAAAAGAGACCGGAAAAATCACCATCGATGCGAAAGGTGACGTCTGGCGCGGTATTGAAGTGGTTGAACAAGCTGCAAACATCGCAAGCAACATGATGGGCGAAACTGTCGAAAATGTTGCGACAGAAATTGATACTTACTCGATGATTCAACCGCTAGGGGTATGCTGTGGTATCACACCGTTTAACTTCCCAGCCATGATTCCCTTGTGGATGTTCCCACTGGCAATCGCCGCAGGGAACACCTTTGTTCTTAAACCTTCTGAGCAAGTACCGCTTACTGCGATGCGTTTGGCTGAGCTATTTGAACAGGCTGGCGCGCCAAAAGGCGTTCTTCAGGTTGTTCATGGCCGTAAGAATCAGGTCGATAAACTGCTCGTTCATCCTTTGATTCGTGCTGTGTCATTTGTTGGCTCTGTGCCAGTTGCTCAGTACATATATCAGACGGGCACCAACTTCAATAAACGTGTTCAGGCGTTTGCTGGTGCGAAAAACCATATGGTTGTGATGCCAGACGCCAATAAAGCGCAGGTGATCAATAACTTGGTCGGCAGTTCAATTGGCGCGGCCGGCCAACGATGTATGGCTATTTCAGTTGCGGTGTTCGTTGGAAGTTCGAAAGAGTGGGTCGATGATCTAAAAACTGAAATGGCGAAGATGGCTCCGGGGGCATGGGATGATGGCAACGCAGCGTACGGGCCATTGATCAGCAAAGAAGCTAAGAATCGTGTAGTGAGTTTGATTGAAGAAGGCAAAGCGCAAGGGGCTGTGTGTGAACTAGATGGAACTCAGTGCCATGTTGAAGGCATGCCGGAAGGTAACTGGCTCGGCCCGACCTTGTTCACAGGTGTGACGACTGATATGTCGGTCTATGAACAGGAAATCTTTGGTCCTGTTTTAGTTTGCCTAGAAGTCGAGACATTAGAAGAGGCGATTGAACTCATCAACAACAATCCATACGGCAACGGAACATCGATTTTCACTGCAAACGGTGCGGCTGCACGTAAATACCAACACGAAATTCAAGTTGGTCAAGTGGGTATCAATGTCCCGATTCCTGTGCCTTTGCCGTTCTTCTCATTCACTGGATGGCGTGGCAGCTTCTATGGCGACCTACATGCCTATGGTAAGCAAGCGGTTCGATTCTATACCGAAACCAAAACCGTTACGTCGCGCTGGTTTGATGATGATATCCCGACAGGGCCAAACCTAACCATTCAACTGCGATAACGGGAGGACAAATGGATTTTGAACTAAATGAAGACCAACGTGCATTTGCAGAAACCGCTCAGCAGTTTGCGATGGATGAACTAGCGCCGATGGCCGCAGAATGGGATGAAAAGCAGCTGTTTCCAAAAGACGTACTCAAAGCTGCGGGTGAATTAGGTTTTCTTAGCCTGTATACACCAGAAGATCAGGGGGGCTTGCAACTGAGCCGTCTTGATTCCTCAATCATTTTTGAGCAACTGGCGATGGGGTGCACCTCCACCACTGCATTCATGACCATTCACAACATGGTGACCTGGATGATCGCCAGTTTTGCCACTGAGGAAGCTAAAGAAGAGTTTTGTCCAAAGCTGATCACTGGCGATTGGCTTGGTTCATATTGTTTAACTGAGCCGAACGCGGGCTCCGATGCCGCTTCATTGACAACCTCTGCGAAAAAGCAGGGCGATGAGTACATCATCAATGGCGGTAAAACCTTTATCTCCGGTGCTGGTGACACGGAAGTGTTAGTCGTGATGGCGCGTACAGGCGATAGCTCAGCAAAAGGTATTTCTGCTTTTGTCATTCCTGCGGATGCGGAAGGTATCAGCTACGGGCGTAAAGAGCCCAAAATGGGGTGGAACAGCCAACCGACACGTGCCATCACGTTTGACAACGTTGTGGTACCTGAAAAGTACTTGTTAGGGAAAGAAGGGGAAGGTTTTACTTTCGCTATGAAAGGGCTGGATGGAGGACGCATCAATATCGCGACTTGTTCCATAGGTACTGCGCAGCAGGCATTGAATGAGGCGATGCAATACGTCAAAGAGCGCAAACAGTTTGGTAAAGAACTGGCTCAGTTTCAGGGGCTACAGTTCAGGTTAGCCGACATGGTGACAGAGCTGGTCGCGGCCAGACAAATGGTGCGCCTCGCGGCAAGCAAATTAGACAATCAGGACCCAGAAGCCACGGCATATTGTGCGATGGCGAAACGATTTGCGACGGATGTCGGTTTTAAGATTTGTGACCAGGCACTTCAGTTATACGGTGGCTACGGCTATATCAAAGAGTACCCGATGGAGCGTCATTTCCGCGATGTGCGTGTTCACCAGATCCTTGAAGGTACTAATGAAATCATGCGATTGATCATCGCGCGTCGAATGCTAGCTGAAGGCTCTCAATTACTTTAATCGAAAGGATGCTCAACGATGAATCATTCAGAAGGAAGTACCATTCAACACACGATTCGCAACCATGTCGCAGTCGTTACTATGAACAACCCTCCAGCGAATACATGGACGGCGCAAAGTCTGGCTCAATTGAAACAACTCGTCTTAGATCTTAACGAGAATAAAGGCGTTTACGCCCTAGTCATTACCGGGCAGGGTGAGAAGTTCTTCTCTGCCGGCGCTGATTTAAAATTGTTTGCAGATGGTGATAAATCTGTCGCAGTAGATATGTCGCGCTTGTTTGGTGAGGCATTTGAAACCTTATCTGCATTCCGTGGTGTTTCCATTGCCGCCATTAATGGCTATGCGATGGGGGGCGGCCTGGAAGTGGCATTAGCGTGTGACATTCGAATTGCGGAAGAACAGGCGGTTATGGCACTTCCAGAAGCCAAAGTTGGCCTATTGCCTTGTGCTGGTGGTACGCAAAACCTGACGGCGCTTGTCGGTGAAGGGTGGGCGAAACGCGTTATCTTGTGCGGTGAACAGATTGATGCAGCAAAAGCACTCAGCATCAAGCTGGTTGAAGAGGTTGTCAGTAAAGGGAATGCTCTTGATGCGGCAATTAGCCTTGCAGAAATAGTGGCAAATCAATCTCCGTCTTCGGTCACGGCTTGTAAATCTTTGATACAAAACACAAGGACGAGCCCACTAGCACACGGTTTGATGAAGGAACGTGAACTGTTTATTCAGTTGTTTGACACTCAAGATCAAACAGAAGGTGTCAACGCGTTCCTAGAAAAACGTCAACCTCAATGGAAAAATGGCTAGGAGGCACTATGACAGCAACCGTTCATTTTAAAGAGCTGCCATGCCAAGACGGGAATACCAAGATTGGTGTGGCGACTCTTGATAATGCGCCCTCACTGAATGCACTGACCTATGACATGTTAGCTTTGCTCAAAGAGAAACTCGAAAGCTGGCAAGAAGACGACAGTATTGCTTGTGTCTTGTTGGAAGGGCAAGGCGAGAAAGCGTTCTGCGCTGGTGGTGATGTACGCACCATGCATGATGTCATGCGAGATAAATCCGGTCAGGAAATCGAAGCGTTCTGTACCACTTTTTTCAAACTTGAGTACGAATGTGACTATCTGATCCACACCTATTGCAAGCCAATTATCGCGTGGGGTGAAGGCATCATCATGGGTGGCGGAATGGGCCTTTACATGGGCTCTAGCCACAAAGTGGTGACGCCATCAACGCGCTTGGCCATGCCTGAAGTGAGTATTGGTCTGTATCCTGATGTCGGGGCCACATGGTTCCTTAACCGGCTTGAACCTGGGGTAGGGTTATTCCTCGGTTTAACGGGAGTGATGATCAACGGTAGCGATGCGCTTGATGTAAATTTAGCTGACCACATGGTGCTTTCAGAAGAGAAAGAGTCGCTGGTTGAGCGCTTGTTATCTTTACTCTGGGACGAGCAGGAAGACGCTTATGAAGCGGTGACAGACTTGCTCATTGAATTCGGTGACAAAGTTAACGGCCACAAGCCAGACCCGCAAATGCAACCCTTTATGCAGGATATCCAACGCGCGTGCAGCGCTAGTGATGTTGTAGAAGTAAGTAAAAACATTCTGGATCTGGAAGGCCAAAGTAAGTGGCTCGACGTTGCGAAAAGAAATCATGCCTCAGGCAGCCCGATCACATCCCATATTTGTTTCAGGCAGTTGAATCGATACAAAGATCTGTCATTAGCCGATTGTTTTCGTCTTGAATTGAATCTCTCGGTACGTTCTGGGCTGTTAGGAGAATTCCGAGAGGGCGTCAGAGCCAGACTGATTGATAAAGATGGTGAGCCTAAATGGCAGTTCAGCCGTGTCGATAATGTCGATGAAGCCGTGATTGATACCTTGTTTACATCTCTTTGGGATGAAAAGTCGCACCCGTTGGCACAACTGGGCCATTACTAAGCTCTACGAGCAGGGAAAGAAGGAAATAATTCATGAGTACCATAGCGTTTATAGGTTTAGGTAATATGGGCGGCCCGATGGCCGAAAACTTACTTGCTGCAGGTTTGAAAGTGCAGGTGTTCGATTTAATGCCTGAAGCAGTAAAAAAACTGGAGTCCGCGGGTGCCGTTGCTGCTCCCACAGTGGAAGATGCCGTCAAAGGCGCAGATACGGTGGTAACGATGTTACCTGCTGGCGAGCATGTACGAGCGGTATATCTTGGCGACCATAGCGGTGGTGTTGGCTTATTAAATATGGTTGAAGATGGCACTTTTCTTATCGACTCTTCAACTATTGATCCCCAGTCAGCTCGCATTGTTGCGCAGTGTGCGGCAGATAAGGGGCTTGATTTTGTTGATGCACCTGTGTCTGGCGGTGTGGCAGGGGCAAAAGCGGGGACGCTGACCTTCATCGTCGGAGGTTCAGACGGTGCCTTTGAAAAAGCAGAGTCTGTGCTTAAACATATGGGCAAAAACATCTTCCATGCTGGTAAAGCAGGTGATGGACAGATGGGTAAAATCTGCAACAACCTGATGTTGGGTATTCTTATGTCAGGGACGTGTGAAGCACTTAACCTAGGCATTGATAATGGATTGGACCCGAAAGTCCTTTCTAACATCATGCTGCAGAGCTCTGGCCGAAACTGGGCACTTGAATTATATAACCCTTGCCCAGGTGTGATGGAAACAGCACCTGCTAGCAACGAATTTAAGCCAGGTTTTATGAGTAAACTGATGCTTAAAGACTTGGGGTTAGGACTGGATACTGCTGCGCAGAGTCAATCTTCCGTGCCGATGGGTTCTTTAGCCCGAAATCTGTATGCTTTTCACAACGCAAATGGCAATGAAGAGCTAGACTTTTCAAGTTTGTTCGAGTTTTATCAATCTAAAAAGTAACGGAGTTCGCCGATGGATCTAAAACAGAGCGTAATAGCGATTACTGGTGCAGGGCAAGGCTTAGGCCAGATGATGGCTATCACACTAGCGCAAGCTGGCGCAGAACTGGCCCTATTGGATGTTAACGAAGAAGCCCTGATGGATACCAAAGAACAGTGCAACATGCTCGGGGTTAAAGCACTGACTTACAAAGCGAATGTGACAGACGAGCATGAAGTTGAGCAGGTCTTCAGTGACATTGTCACTGATTTTGGACAGTTAGACGGCCTCATCAACAACGCTGGTATTCTTCGTGATGGTTTACTGGTGAAAGTCAAAGATGGTGAGATGACTAAAATGTCGCTTGAGCAATTCAACTCCGTGATTGACGTGAACCTTACTGGAACGTTTTTGTGTGGACGAGAAGCAGCGGTTCAGATGATCAATTCCAACCGGAAAGGGGTCATCATCAACATTTCTAGCGTTGCTCGTGCTGGAAACATCGGTCAGACAAACTATGCGGCGTCTAAAGCAGCTGTAGCGACTCTGGCGGCGACTTGGGGTAAAGAGCTGGCAAGGTACGGTATTCGAGCGGCCGCTATTGCACCTGGTGTGATTGAGACATCGATGACGGGAGCGATGAAACCAGAAGCGCGTGAGCGTCTGGAAAGAATGGTACCTGTGGGTCGGATGGGCGATCCCAAAGAAATTGCTAATACGGCTAAGTTTATCTTTGAGAATGACTACGTGAATGCGCGTGTATTTGAAGTTGACGGCGGGATATTCATGTAAAGCTTAAGCTTTCAAACGTTAAAAAGGCACGTGAGTTACGTGCCTTTCTTGTTTTGGAAATGAGTTATTTCAACTCGAACTTCCCTTTCATAATTGCCCAGTGGCCAGGGAAAGAACAGAAGAAGGTGTAGTCACCACCTGGACTCATTTTTTCTGTACTGAATGTCACTGAAGTGCTTTCACCACCACCAATGATTTTGGTGAACGCGTAAACACGTGCATCATCTGGTTTGACGTAGTTGTTCGCCGCGCCCGCAGACATACCTTCCGTGCCCACAGCCTGAACATTCGCTGTATCAGCAATAACCACGTTGTGTCCCATAGAGGTTGCAGCCAGCTTACCTGTATGGTTCAACGTTAGTGTGACTTCTTTACAGCTAGACGGGACGCTAATGCTGTTAGTTGAGAACTGCATCATGTCGTTCGCATCAACAGAAACAGAACATTCTGCGCTTGCTTGAGCTCCGAAGCTGATTGCACCAAAAACAACAGCAAGAATTCCAACACTACGTTTAATCATATTTATTCCTCACGGTTTGTAGTTGAGAGACATTCTCATATACGTAAGAAATAGAAACTTTGATCACTTTCACTAAGTGCTGGATTTCTTGCGAAAAGCAGTTACATATTCTGATAATTGGGACCACCGCCACCTTCTGGCGGGAGCCAAGTGATATTTTGCGAAGGATCTTTTATGTCGCAGGTTTTGCAATGCAAACAGTTAGCGGCATTGATCTGTAGCTTGCGCGTATTATCAACCGTGACAATTTCGTACACGCCTGCAGGGCAGTATCGCTGACTAGGCTCATCAAAAAGAGGAAGATGATTTTCGATAGGAATACTTTCACTGGCGATAATCAGATGACAAGGCTGGTCTTCTTCATGTTGTGCGCCGGAAAGGTAAACAGAAGAGGGCTTGTCAAAACTCAGTTTGCCATCGGGTTTAGGGTAATCAATCGCGTTGCATTGGGAAATCTCTTTCATCGACAGGTAATCGGCTTGCGGATCGGAAATCGTCCACGGTGCTTCCTTGTGAAACAGAGATTGCCAGATGTTTTGTTCGAATGTGGCCAAAGCGCCTCCCATAATCGCACCATATTTGTGGATTGAAGAAGCAAAGTTTCGGCTCTGTTTTAGCTCGTCAAACAGCCAAGATGACTCAAACAGACTTTGATAATCGGCTTCTCTCTGGCCTCCGTCTGCTTGGAGTGCGTCAAAAACCGCTTCGGCAGCGAGCATGCCGGATTTCATAGCAGTATGACTGCCTTTGATTTTTCCTGAATTCAGCGTTCCAGCGTCACAGCCAATCAACAGCCCACCCGGAAATTGCTGTTTAGGTAATGAGTCAAAACCGCCTTTAGCAATCGCTCTTGCACCATACGAAATCCGTTCACCGCCTTCGAGGTATTGTCGAATCACAGGGTGATGCTTAAAACGTTGAAACTCATCGAATGGGCTGAGGTATGGGTTCGAGTAGTTTAAATCAATGATCAACCCGACGACGACTTGGTTATCTTCTAGATGGTAAAGAAAACTACCACCGCTAGAGTCTGTTTCGTTCAAAGGCCAACCTGCGCCATGAAGCACACTACCTGCCTTATGGATCTCGCTGTCCGGAGGGAGTTGCCAGATTTCTTTTAATCCAAGGGCGTAGTGTTGCGGTTGTCGACCCTCATTGAGGTTGAACTTGCTAATGAGCTGTTTGCCCAAGTGACCGCGTGCACCTTCGGCAAACACAGTGTATTTGGCTTTCAGTTCTATCCCAGCTTCAAAGGTTGGCTTTTGTTCTCCTGATTTATTCAGACCCATATCGGATGTGTTGATGCCCGTTACGGCACCTGATTCATCATAATTCACGCTAGCGGCGGCAAAACCTGGATAGACCTCAATCTCGAGTTCTTCGGCTTTCTGACCAAGCCAGCGACACAAGTTCGCCAGACTGATGACGTGATTGTCGGAACTGTTGTGCATTAGCTTGGGAGTAACAAATGCAGGCATCTTGATGTGATTGCTTTCCGTCGTCATATACATGAACTCATCGCGGGTGACGGGATTATTGATTGGCGCACCAAGTTCTTTCCAGTCAGGGAAAAGTTCATCTAATGCTTTGGTTTCAAAAATCGCACCTGAAAGTATATGTGCACCGACTTCAGCCCCTTTTTCAACAACACAGATTGATAGAGGTACTTCGTTGATTTTGCTGAGTTGGGCGAGTTTGATTGCGGTCGACAACCCCGCAGGCCCGGCCCCGACGACGACGACATCAAACTCCATACATTCTCTTTCCATGGTGTAAACCTACCTTGCCAATTAATTCTTATAGATAAATATAGTGCAGTTGACGTAAACGTAAACTTTACTAAGCTGAGTATAGGCAAAAAATCCGACATGAAACATGTTTAATGAGATCTTAAGCCGTTAAGTAAAAAGATTGGGCTAATCATAAAACTATGATTTATCAACTTGTTATCGTTCTGAAAAATGCTTTTAGCACCAAGGAGGAGATGTGAAAGTACTAGTAGCCATAAAGCGAGTGATTGATCCTTATGTCAAAGTGAGGGTGAAGAGTGATGGCAGTGGTGTTGAAACCAACAACGTCAAAATGTCGATGAATCCATTCTGTGAAATTGCCGTGGAAGAAGCGGTTCGTCTAAAAGAATCCGGTGTCGCAGAAGAGGTGATCGTAGTCTCGATTGGCGATGCAGCAAGCCAGGAAAACTTGAGAGGCGCGCTTGCGTTAGGTGCTGACCGAGCCATTCATGTGGAAGCAGATGGTTCACCAGAACCACTTGTTGTGGCGAAGTTGCTGAAAGCACTAATGGAGCAAGAGCAACCGGGTATTGTTCTTCTAGGCAAACAATCAATTGATACAGATAATAACCAGGTTGCGCAAATGCTTGGCGCGTTAACTGGTCGCCCGCAGGGGACATTTGCCTCGGAAGTTATTGTTGAGGGTGAGCAAGTTAGTGTGACAAGAGAAGTCGATGGCGGTTTGGAAACAGTGAAACTTACATTACCTGCCATTATCAGCACTGATCTACGTCTTAATGAGCCGCGTTATGCTTCGTTGCCTAACATCATGAAAGCCAAGAAAAAGCCGCTGGATGTTATATCCGCCGATGATTTAGGGATCGCGCTAGTACGTAGTCAGGAAATCAGCGAAATCATGGCGCCAGCAGAGCGCTCTGCTGGAGAAATGGTGACCAGCGTGAGTGAACTGGTCGACAAGCTTAAGAATGAAGCCAAGGTGCTGTGAGGAAATGAGTATGAATGCGAAAACGTTAGTTATTGTCGAGCACGATAATCAGACCTTGATTGCAGACACGCTGAAAGCTCTGTCGGCTGCTTCTTCTTTAGATAATGAAGTCAGTGCGCTCGTAGTGGGTTGTGGATGTCAGGCAGTTGTTGATCAGGTTGCTAAAGTTGAGATTGTCAACGAGGTGTTGGTGGCCGATTCAGAAATCTACCAAAACCAACTGGCTGAAAACTGTGCAGAGTTGGTGCAACAGGTTGGGGCGGACTTTTCTCATGTGTTTGCTCCTGCAACGACGTTCGGCAAAAACCTCATGCCAAGAGTTGCGGCATTGCTTGACGTGGGACAATTGTCAGATGTGATTGAAATTGTATCTGACGATACGGTAATCAGATCTGTTTATGCGGGCAATGCACTGGCTAAAGTTAAGTCATCAGACCGAATTAAAGTCATCACGGTGCGCAGTTCTGCATTTGAATCAGCAAAAATGGACGATAGCTCATTAGCTGAAATCAAGCCGGTTGATATCAACATAGGCAACGATCTGTCGGAGCTGGTGGAGCGTCAGAAAACAGAAAGTGCTCGTCCTGATTTACCAGCGGCAAGAGTCGTTGTTTCTGGTGGGCGAGGGCTTGGTAGTAAAGAAAACTTTGTTATGGTTGAGCAACTTGCTGACAAGTTAGGTGGTGCTATTGGCGCGTCACGTGCTGCTGTAGATGCAGGGTTTGTTTCTAATGATCTTCAGGTCGGTCAGACAGGCAAAATCGTCGCACCTGAGCTTTATATTGCAGTCGGGATTTCAGGGGCGATTCAGCACTTGGCAGGGATGAAAGATTCTAAGGTGATTGTGGCTATCAATAGTGACCCAGAGGCTCCGATCTTTCAGATTGCTGACTACGGATTGGTCGGTGACTTGTTTGAAATCCTACCAGAGCTAACCAATTCTATCTAAAGCCAAAACAGAACGTCCGCTAATTTAGCGGGCGTTTTTATGAGTAAACTATCAATAAGTCTCCTAAACTAAATCTACTAGGTGCATAGTGGGGGAGGCTCTATGGGCATACACTTAGATATAACCACGTTGTCTATCATCTGTGTATTATTGTCTTTGTGCTATTGCATAGGATTGTTGTTGATTCAACAACTACAACCCAGCGTCAGTGGCATCAGCACGATAGCTTCTGCGTTGCTACTTCTGTCGGTTAGTTTCTTTCTCCTTAGCTTCGGTAATCAAATCACACATTGGGTCTCTAAGATACTCGCTAACTCCTTAATGGCGTTTAGCTATATTATTTTGCTATTGGGAGTATGCCAGTTTAGAAGGTTCCCCCGGATCATAGCCAATATAGGCTTCTACAGCTTTCCGATACTGATAGTCGGGCTAACCTATTTCACGTTCTTTATGCCGTCCACTAATGCGCGCGTAATTTTGATGACTGTCTATGTGTCGAGCTTGTGCTTCATTGCTATCCTCGCCAATCAAAAGGGCAAAAGTACAGACATTACGCCTTCTAAGTTTCTGCTTTCTTTGGGGTTGGCGACGCAGGGAGGATATAACCTGTTCCGCTTTATCTGGACGCTATTTGAGGAACGGATTGACGACTTCATGATTTCAGGGATGGCTCATCAATTGGCGTTTGTCAGTACACTCCTTATGATCATCTTTATTGGATTTTCAGTGACATGGATGCTAACAGGGCGGCTGGTCGCGACTATCTATGATACTTCGATCAAAGACGAGTTGACTCAGCTCTACAATCGTCGTGCATTAGAAGAATTACTGCCAAAAGAAATAGCCAGATCGAGTCGACATAAGCAGCCTTTGTCTGTGTTGCTGCTTGATATTGATCACTTCAAAAAAGTCAATGACACCTATGGCCACCAAGCGGGAGATCGCGTGCTTCGAACGACAGGGAAGCTACTAATTCTTCAAACGCGAAAAGATGACTTAAGTTTTCGTTATGGTGGTGAAGAATTTCTGGTTTTGCTCCCTAACACTGATGTCGAGAAAGCGGTCATTGTGGCAGAGAAACTAAGAGAAGCGATTAAAAGAGCAAGGATGCTGCCTACCAACGTGGACTCTTGCACAGCGAGCTTTGGAGTGACTCAATTTAATGGGGAGGATGATTGGCAAACCGCTATAGAGCGCGCAGATCAGGCACTCTATAGCGCTAAGGAAAATGGCCGCAACCAGGTTACGGCGAGAACTTAATCAAGTTTCATTTCCAAGTGTTCCACCAGAAGCTTGGTAAAGCGAGCAGCTTCACCGCCAGTACACGCTCTATGGTCAAAGGTTACTGACAGTGGCATTGCTTTTACTGCGACGGCTTCGTTGTTTCGCATCACCACTTTCTCGATGATGCGACCGGCGCCGACAATCGCGACCTGAGGCGGAGAAACAACCGGAGTAGCATAGATACCTGCGATGGCCCCGAAGTTAGACAGCGTGATCGTCGCATGTTGCAATTGTTCACGGCCAATCTTTCTGTCACGAATGCCCGTCACGGTCTCATTTAGCCAAGAACGGATGTCTTCTGTCTTCACTTCGTTCGCGTTACGCAAAACAGGGACATACAAGCCATGGCTACTGTCAACAGCGATACCGATGTTCACGGCACTATGCACACAGCGTGTCATAGTTTCTGCGTCAAACCAGGCGTTGAGCGCAGGTTCTTTTTCACAAGCATGAACTACCGCCTGAATCAGGCGACCTGAAATGTCTTCGCCTTTGTTCCAGTTTTCAAGTAGCGCTTCTTCGGTAATGGTGACAGAAGCGACATTGTGATGCGACTCCGCCATGGTTCCCACCATAGTTCGGCGAGCACCCTTAAGCACTTCTGTTCCAGGTTGTTGTTTACCCGCTTCTTCGTAGATGTCCGCATCAGTGATCATGCCATCGTGACCACTGCCTTTAACATGCAGTAAATCTACACCCAGCTTTTTCGCCAATAAACGTGCAGAAGGCATTGCGGTAAGCGGTGAGTCTTCACCAGTATTGTGAGAGGCACCAATCCAGAAGTCATCTACATCAACTTGATGGGTTTTACTGGACACGTTGCCAACAACAGTAGCAGCGTCCTTTTGTTTTGATTCGACTTTATTCGTAGCACCTTCTTCTTCAATTTCTAGAAGCAAGCTACCAATATTGATAACGTCGCCTTCTTCTCCATGACGACTGACTATTTTACCACTGTATGGTGCAGGTACTTCTACGACGGCTTTCGCAGTCTCAACGGTCAAAATAATTTGATCGACTTTAACCATGTCACCGACGTTTACATGCCACTGTACAATTTCCGATTCCGCAAGCCCTTCACCAAGATCTGGCAGTAAAAATGATCTCATTTCCATCCCTCCACGAGTTCTTTAGCTGCGATAACAATGTCTTCTTCCTGAATCATAAAATAGTCTTCATTTCTGTAATAAGGCATGACCGTATCCATACCAGTGACACGCTTTGGTGGCGCTTTTAAGGTACACATCGCGTGCTCAGCAGTTCTAGCGATGATTTCCGCACCGACACCACAGGTTTTACTCGCTTCATGAACGACGAGTAAGCGACCTGTTTTGTCGAGTGATTTCAAGATGGTGTCCATGTCGATAGGCTTGATGCTAGCAAGATCAATCACCTCCGCTTCAATACCCTGTTCTGACAAGGTTTGCGCAGCTTGCAGTGACTCAACCACGCATGCGCCCCATGTGACAAGCGTCAGATCTCGACCTTTTCGAAGAGTGAAACAGCTGTCTAGTGGCAGTGCTTCGCCATTATCTACTACGTTAGATTTGACGGTGCGGTAGATACGCTTAGGTTCAAAGAACATAACAGGATCGTTGCTACGAATAGCCGCGAGCAATAAGCCGTAAGCTCGTTGAGGTGACGATGGAATCACGACTCTGAAACCGGGAATGTGAGCAAACAGTGCTTCGACACTTTCCGAATGATGCTCAGGAGCGTGGATACCACCGCCAAATGGCGCTCGAAAAACGGCAGGGCAGGTGAGTCGGCCACGTGTACGATTTCGCATACGTGCCGCATGACACATCAGATGCTCCATAGCAGGAAAAACGAAGCCTTGGAATTGAAACTCTGCCACAGGCCTCAAGCCCTGGGTTGCCATGCCAACGCTGACACCGCCAATTAATGCTTCTGCTAGCGGTGTATCGATCACTCGTTTCAGGCCGAATTTCTCTTTCAGGCCTACAGTTGCACGAAACACACCGCCGTTATCGCCGACGTCTTCACCTAGGACAACTACTTTAGCGTCTTTGCTCATTTCATGATGCAAGGCGAGGTTGACTGCCTCAACCAGTGTAATCTCAGACATGTTTGCCTCCCTGCATTCGCATCGCTTTGTTGATCAGTTCATCCCTTTGTTTATTGAGTTCTGTAACAGGAGATTCATACAGGTAATCAAAGGCAGATTCTGGAGCTTGAGGTGGAAGGTTAAGGTAGCGTTCAACGGCTTTTTCGACTTCGACTCTAGCTTGTTCTAGTAGAGCTTGCTCTTCTTCTTCGGACCAGTGGCCCTGTTGAATCAAGTAGTTTTTGAGGCGGAGAATAGGTTCAAATTGCCAGGCCTGATTGAGCTCATCTGTGCTGCGATAGCGACTAGCGTCATCCGCAGTGGTATGGTCACTGAGTCGATAACTTACTGCTTCAATCAAAGTCGCGCCTTTCCCTTTTCTTGCTCTGTCTAATGCGGTTGCAATCGCGTCGAACATGGCAACAACGTCATTGCCGTCAACCGTGATACCAGGTATGCCAGCGCCTTTTGCTTTCTCTGAAAGAAAATCAGCAGCACATTGTAGGGCACGTGGTACTGAAATCGCCCATTGGTTATTATTGACGACAAACACTAACGGAATATTCCAAGCACCTGCACAGTTGATGGACTCAAGGAAATCACCTTTAGACGTTGCACCGTCACCACAAGTAACAAGTGCTGCATTGTGGTTACCATCAATTTTCAATGCCGCCGCCACGCCGACAGCGTGTGTACATTGAGTCGCAATAGGTACGCAGAAAGGTAAGTCCCGGCATGATATATGGCTATCTTCTGGGCAGAAGTCACTACCGCGCTCGTCGCCACCCCAGTATTGGAGGTTTTTTTCCATGCCAATACCGCGAACCCACATAGCGGGCATATCACGATAATAGGGGACGAAGACGTCTTGCACACGCAATGCGTGACCTATGGCAATACCAAAGGCCTCTGCACCCAAGTGTGAAGGGTAGGTTCCTAGCTTTCCGGTTCTTTGTAAGGCGACAGCTTTATTGTCGTAGGTGCGTGCGACAACCATGTCGCAATAGAACTTTTTCAGTGTCGCAGCATCAGCCCACTCTGGGAGTGGTTTAACGACTTGTCCATGGTGATCGATAAATCGACTCATGGGTAAGGCCTGAACGTTCATCTCAAGCTCCTTGTTGCGCTGCATTCTTTGGCAGCAATTAATTAACATCCTCCGGGCAAAACCACTTTAATGGCATTCTGACTTTGTTCTCAATTCGAAATACTATTCTAGAGAATTGGTTAGATGCATTCTTTCACACTGATATAAGTAATATATCCAGTGATGAATCTTGGTTGTGCCAGTTAATTTAAGTGTAACCAAAATGTTAAATAACGCCTGATTTGAGTCGATTTTCTAGAGTAAACTAATCCTTACAAACGTTAAAAAACAGATGAAAGTGCTGGTTTTTTTGAGTCGGAATGTCGAAATCTGAAAATATTCACTATCGATTTAAGGAATTTTACAAGAATATTATCCGGAATTTTTTGCAAAAATTGTCTAAAAACTTTCTTTTGGGCGACAAAATCAGTGCCAAAGTTGTTCGAAAGGTATCGATATTTGGCTTTCACACAACCACGTAATCATATTGCTCATCATTAAATGATTGATGGGTGTATATCGAGTGGCTATAAGGTCAATTTCAATATTTTTGCGGTAAATATCACAGGTCAAACCAGTGTTTGTTACCACTTAGTGGGTAAGGTTGAGGTTTGCTTTAGCCTTATATATTAGGTAGTTAGTGATTTAAGTCGACTTTTACCTCTCTCAACCTGCGGATAAACCGTTGAGGGCTCATCGAAAAGTTCATTTTTTGTGCTTACACTTATATCACTAAATGCATATAAATAGTACGTCAGCTGGCAAGACTCTTCTGAATAAACAGAGGCGGAGATGGATTTTCCGCAAAGAGGTTCGGTTATGAAGATTGCCACTAAAATAGTGTTGGCTTCGACTTTGTTATGCAGTATTGCCGTTGTCGCGACAGGGACTTTCGTTGGGTGGAGAGCATCTGAGCTATCAGAACAAGCACTCTATCAGCGAGCAATTAGTCAACTTACTTCCATTCGGGAAAACAAAAAAAGCGAAATAGAGAACTACTTTCAGCATATTCGCGGTCAGATTGTCACCACTGCAAACTCAATTGGAGTTAGAGATGCCATGGTGGCTTTTAAAGACACTTTCGAGCGCTATCCGGTAGAGTCCGTTACTTCAAGTGATCTATCGAGCCTTTCCAATTATTATACCTCCAATTTTGGCACTACCTACCGAACAGCAAATGGTGGTAATTCAGCGAATGAACTGCAAAAGCTGAACATGCTGTCTCCGAGGGCGAAGGCGCTTCAAGCACGTTATATCGGCGTTAACCCGAACCCCTTGGGTGAGAAACATCAGATGATGGCTGACTCGTTAGGGACTGACTACGACAAAGTGCACAGTAAGTACCATCCAAGCATCAAAGGCTTTCTGGAAGAGTTCGGCTACTATGATATTTTCTTGGTCGATACCAGCGGCAACATTGTTTACTCAGTTTTTAAAGAGCTTGATTATGCGACCAACTTGAACTCCGGTCCTTATGCTGGGAGTGGTATCGCCAAGGCGTTTAAAAATGCGCTGAATAAAGGCGCATCTCAGTATCATCTTGAAGACTTTGCTCCTTATTTCCCTTCCTATGAAGCAGCCGCTTCTTTTATCGCCACACCAGTAAAAGTCGACAACCAAACCATTGGCGTTCTTATCTTCCAGATGCCCGTGGATAAGATCAATAGCATTATGACTTTCGGAGAAAACTGGAGTTATGCGGGGTTGGGTAATTCTGGTGAAACTTATCTTGTGGGCCCAGACAGCTTGTTACGTAGTGAATCGCGTTTTCTCCTCGAAGAGCCAGAACTCTATTTCGAAGAGCTTAGAGCATCTGGTGTCTCGAAAAACATTATGGATCAGATACAAGGTAAGTCTTCGGCTATTGGTCGACAGATGGTAGATACGGCAAGCGTAAAAGCTGCTTTTCGCGGTCAAAGCGGTTCTGAAGTGGTTGATGATTACCGCGGTATAGAAGTGCTATCGGTTTATTCACCTCTGGATGCAGCAGGATTACAGTGGGCAATTGTGACCGAGATAGACAAAGCAGAGGCATTAGCTGATCTAGACGCGCTGGTGCAATCTAAATTCACGACCGTTCTTACCAGTATTGTTGTCGGGGTAACCGCTGCTGTACTTGTCTCTTATTTCCTTGGTAGCAGTATTTCGAGACCAATCCGCGTGGCAAGCGAGAAAATCCAGAGAATCAGTCGCGACAATGATCTCACAGAAAGGTTAGATGTAGAGGGTAAAGATGAAATGACAGATTTAGCCGTTTCACTTAACTCCTTGTTTACGCATTTGCAGGACATTATTAGGAAATTCGCCGAAGCTACAGAGAATCTGAACAACAATACGCAAAGTATGGCAGGTAACATGAATAGTACCCGTGATGCAGTGCAAGATCAGAACCATCGTACTGAATCTGTTGCTACTGCCGTCAACGAAATGAGTGCTTCGATTGCCGAGGTAGCTCAGTTTGCAAGTCGAGCGGCGGAGTTTGTGAAAAATGCCAACGATACTGGTAGTGAAGGTGTTGGAATCGGTCGTAACCTTGGTAGTGAAATTTCACGTCTTAACGAAGAAATGAAAACTGCCGTCGATGCGATAGGGCGTCTGCATCATGAAAGCAATTCAATTGCTGAAGTTTTGGATGTGATTCAAGGTATCGCAGAACAAACTAACCTACTGGCGCTCAATGCAGCCATTGAGGCGGCGCGAGCGGGTGAACAAGGGCGCGGTTTTGCGGTTGTGGCTGATGAGGTTCGCTCCCTTGCTGGTCGAACTCAGTCGTCAACAGAAGAAATTCGAGAAAAGATCGAATCCTTGCAACGAGAAACCAACGAAGTATCAAAGAGTATTGAAAATGCTAACAATACGGTATCGCAAGGCGTGGATACGTGTGATCAGAATGCGGGTATGCTTGAGCAGATAGTTACCATGCTCAACGATCTGAATGAAATGAATGTGCAGATTGCAGCAGCAACCGAAGAGCAAAAAGCGGTAACTGACGAAATTAGTGGCAGTATTACTTCGATTGCGGACGCATCTTCTGCAGTGTCTAGTCAGGTCAGTGACGTAGACCACGTGCTGCAAGGTCTATCTTCTCAAGCCGAGCAGCTTAATGCGGAAGTATCGCAGTTTAAGTATTAAGACTAAACAAATGGCCGACTCACTGAGAGTCGGCTTTTTACTTCTTACTCTGTTTATTTTGATACATAGCTTTGTCTGACTGAGCGATAAGATCTTCAAGGCAGGGGGCACCAAAACAGTCTTCGATATGAGAGCCAATACTTAAACTGGTTAAACTCAACGACTCATTGTCTTTGGTCTGGGCTAGGTACTCAGCCGAAACCCGAGCCGCGAGTTGTTTTAGCTCTCTTCGCGTATTGAGCAGCGAAAGTACAACGAATTCATCTCCGCCTAAGCGAGCGATAACATCACTTTGTCTACATGCCTCTCTTAAAGTTTGAGCTAGTATGAGAATGCACTGGTCTCCTGACTCATGGCCACCCTTATCATTGACCTGCTTCAAGTTGTCAATATCGATGTAGAGCATTCCGATAGCTTGCTGATATCTCGGCGCATCTTTTATTTTCTGCTCTCCGAGCAAAGTTAACCCTCGCCGATTAAATGTGTCAGTTAAATCATCTTTTAAGGCGAGTTCTTCAGCTTCTTGGAGCCGACAAGCGGTATCTAAATCTAATGTGACCAATCGAGCGAGCTGGCACAACACTCTAATTAGGGTTCTGTCATACGAAGTTGCATTGGTATCGATAACGCAAATGGAACCAAAAGGCTTACCATTTGGCCAAAAAATAGGTATTCCGCAATAAGAACGAACGGCACCCTCTGCGACAGGGGGTGCAGCAGACCAAACTTCATGGGTTGCTGCGCTTGGTACGTAGAGATCTTGTCGTGTTTCGATCATATGACGACAGAAGCTTGTCATGTTCCATGGCCAGTTCATTTGCGCTTCTAAGTAGTGATCTGGATTCTGGCTCGAAACAACCACATTAAACTCGTCATTTCTAAGTTGGACGATTGCTCCGGTTGCCGCTCCAAATAAATCAGCCAGCAGATTAACCATTTCCTGCCACTTTGATAAGTCAATTAGTTGCGCGTCCGGATCGGTTAAACATTGCTGTGTATCTACCATTTGTTCTTCCCTAAATGCTGTACTGTTAGTTTATTATAGAGCGCCATTATAGAGTTTTTGAGGAATAAACACCTTTTTAATTATGAATCAATATCATAGACTTAATCTGTTTTAACAGGAGTGAAAAATGGAATTAAGTGTATTTATTGAACAATTGAATCAAAGCCCAGCGACGGTCCAGTTTGAACAGTCAATGGCAGTGATTGACGCAAATTACGAGTTTACGCCAACAGCTTTCATCAATGGCGAAACGAAGAATGAAGCCAACCAAAACAATGGATCGTGCAAAATATTCGCGTTCGCTCAGTTGAATCAGCTAACTGAGCAGGACACCTTAGCGTGCTTTGGTCGCTTTTATCGTGAAGATGTCCTTCAGAATCCAGACGGCGACGATCACGCCAATATCCGTAATTTTATTAAGTTTGGTTGGCAAGGTATTCAATTCGAATCAGATGCACTTGTTAGTAAATGATGGATCTAGGAGCGTTATCGCTCCTTTTTTATAGGTGAATGAATATGAACAACAAACAGCTTGCTGAGTATCTGGACACCTTTATGAGCGCAGAATCTGATTATCCTTTTGGCCCTGAGGCGTTAGTCTACAAAGTGAAAGGAAAAATGTTCGCCATTTTGTCGATGAGAGAAGGGCGCGAATACGTAACTGTGAAAGTAAAGCCTGAAGATGGTGAAGTGCTAACCTTCCAATTCGCAGACATTACACCGGGATACCATACAAATAAAAGGCACTGGGTGACGGTTTACTATCCCGGCGACGTCGAAGATGGACTGATTCAGGACCTTTGTGAACGCTCATATGAACTGATTGTGAGTAAATTACCCAAAGCACAAAGGGCAGTATTAGGATACGATTAGAGTTGAGTTGTGCAAAAACTCGCAGGTTAGATCAAATAAGCAACCATTTGATTTAAATATCAGCAATCAATCAGGAAAGAGATATTTTTGTTTGACTCTCATCGCTCAATCCGTAAAGTATGCATCGAACGCAGCGGTGGGTAACTAAAGCGTTAAAAGAAAAGGCGCGTTGGCAGAGTGGCTATGCAGCGGATTGCAAATCCGTGGACCTCGGTTCGACTCCGGGACGCGCCTCCATTCTTTTACTCTTCTCATTACATATCACATAAAATCACTTTCTCAATACTAAATAGAAAACCACATCCTTGTAGTTTATTAGCTGATTACAAATCGTTTGACGTTAAGAATACAGATTTGTCGACTTTAGAAAAGATATCTTGATAAGTTTTGGCACTATAAACAGGTTGAGACCACGACGTGCCGCCAGTATTGGTCAGTGCTTTAGCAACGATGTTCAAACGAACACGAACTGACTGGGATTTTTCCTGTACAGTTGCTGAAACTTCTACACGTCTAACCGTTTGGTAGGTACCAGAGCCAGGCCCATAGAAGAAATCATTAAAGCTTTTTGTACCGTTATCAAGCTCATCTAATTCCATCGCCGCAGTAACTAACCCGAGTTCTGGCTCGACAACAGTGAGGATGTAGCCTTCGTCTTGAAGAGCACCTATCACTGCGCGAAGCACGTTTCGCTCCGATTGTTCAGAGTACTCACGGGTTTGCATCTGACGTACTTGAAGTTGAGTCATTTCTGGTTGCTGGGGACGTGTCGATGACGCGCATCCGGCTAATAGCGTCAAAACAAGCAGCGCGAATAGCCAGCGATGGTGACTAGAACGTAGACGAGTGATACTTAAAGTCATCTACTATCCCTTCTTTAAAGTTGATGATTACTGTAAGTGTCTTCTGAGTGGTTGAAGTCACGCCAGTTTGCTCTTCATAACCTGCGGACGCACCTCCGAGAAGTGGATATTTCCCGCCTTTGCCACCGAGAATGAGCGCAGAAACGCCACCGGAACTGGTTGAGTAGGCTGTTTGTGTGCTTATTTTGTCGTAGATCCAGCTTTCTTTGTCTGTACCACCGCCAGTAACGATGTTTGGCGAGCCAAGCACTGAAGCCACATCTGCTTGCGTCATGCCCTGACGAATCTCTTTCTGTACTGTACCCACTGTTGTCGTTGATTCGACATTGTTCGGCAGCGAGTTCGCGTGCTCAGATGTACTTTTGCAGCCTACGAGTAGTAGGCTTCCCGCAGCAAGAGCGATAAGTGTATTGATGTTTTTCACTTGAATATCTCTTTGTTAAATTCCGATTGGATATTGTTGTAATTATTAGGCTTTCAGGAGCTTGCACAATGCGCTGTCTGAAATTGAAAGCAATAACGCAAGATTAATGAGCGTTTAGTTTGTTTCCTGCGATAGGCTAACGAATATTTATAAAATATCCTCTAATAAATTAGGGAATTTAGATTTCGGTTCATTTATGAGACGGATAAAGTAATGGTTTAAAAATTGAAAAGAACTTTAGCTACAGCTTAATAGCGAATTTATCAAAGCGAGAATTGGCTATGTGGCTCAACAACATGGTGAGTATGTTGCCAAAACCGTATTGAACCAGCGGAGAAACAAAAACCAAAGGTTACAATCGAAACCCACTTATTGCTTTGTTACCTACGGGGCAGAGAACAGGCTTTGTAGAGCTACCTTTTGCGATTACCACATTGAAGCCTCTTGTTAATATGGAGCAGAAAGATTTATTTATTGCAAAGTGTATAAAGCTTTCAGGGGTAGACATCTTTGTATGGCAACGATTGGGCAAAGAGTTTAGCGCACATCTTTTGCGCAAAGTGATCGTCAATTACTCTGTAAAGTGTGGTTTTTAACCATTTGAATCAAAAAGACAAAATTTTTATTGATCTCAAATCTCAATCCGTTAAAGTACGCCTCGTTCTCACGGCACAGGCCAGTGAGAGATGGTGTTACCATCGCATGATTGCGTTGCCCTGGTGGTGGAATTGGTAGACACAAGGGATTTAAAATCCCTCGGCGTTCGCGCTGTGCCGGTTCAAGTCCGGC
>NZ_CAMZNA010000004.1:0-378335 GCF_947311885.1 Vibrio sp. St2
CGAGTGGCCAAAGGGATCAGACTGTAAATCTGCTGGCACTGCCTTCGATGGTTCGAATCCGTCCCCCTCCACCATATCAGCGAAAAGCCAGCTCATTGAGCTGGCTTTTTTCGTTTCTACTTTCCAGTTACGCATAAAAAATGCCCCGCACAAGCGAGGCAATGAAGAAAACACTATAGGGGGTGTGTTTACTCTTCAATCAAAATAATGCGTGTCTCGTAAGGACGTAGAGTTTGAGTTTCAGCAACGGCTTCAGGCAAAGCGTAGTTGCCTAATACATACTTAGCACAGTCCACCTTGAAGGACTCTGGCAGTGCACATTGTGCTTCCACGCCATAATAGTTGTTGAGACAAATCAGCGTCTGTTTGGCGCTCTTACGTTGATAGCCAAAGATCTGGTCGTGATTCGGATACAGATCTTGATAGTCCCCTGTCGTGATCACTTCAATCTCTTTGCGCAATTGAATTAATTTCTGATAGAAGTAAAAAACCGAATCACTGTCATCAACGGCTTTAGCTGCGTTCACTTGAGGATAATTTTCTGCCACCGCCAACCAAGGTTGAGCCTGAGAGAAACCAGCATACTGCTCGTCATTCCATTGCATTGGTGTACGTGAGTTGTCACGGGACTTCTGAGCCAGAATATCTATCATCTCTTCGTTACTGACACCTTGCTGGTTGACCATGATGTCATACATATTGGTGCTTTCCACATCACGGTATTGCTCTATCGAGCTATAGCCGGGATTGGTCATCCCAATCTCTTCCCCTTGATAAATGTATGGTGTGCCTTGCATCATATGGACAGAGGCTCCCAACATTTTGGCAGACTCCACTCGATAATTTTTGTCATCGCCTAAGCGGCTCACGACACGTGGCTGATCATGATTACACCAGAACAGTGCCCCCCAACCTTTGCCGTTCAATCCTGTTTGCCAATGGTTAAAGATCTGCTTTAGTTGTGAGAAATCAAAAGGCGCTTTGGTCCATTTCTCACCATTTGGGTAATCCACTTTGAGGTGGTGGAAGTTAAACACCATCGACAGTTCTTTGTTATCCAGAGAGGAATACTGCTGGCAATGCTCCAATGTGGTAGACGACATTTCACCAACCGTAACGCTACCATATTTCTGGAACACTGATTCGCTGATTTCCTGTAAGTATTCATGCACACGAGGGCCATCTGTGTAAAAGCGGCGACCGTCACCAATCTCATCATTCGGGAAATCTTGCTGCTTGGAAATCAGATTAATCACATCAAGACGGAAGCCATCCACTCCTTTGTCAGCCCAGAAGCTGATGACCTTTTTCACTTCCTCACGAACTGTCGGGTTCTCCCAATTGAGATCCGCCTGCTCTTTGGCAAAGAGGTGCAGAAAATACTGGCCTGTTTGCTCATCCATTTCCCAGGCGCTTCCGCCAAACTTGGACTGCCAGTTGTTTGGAACGTCACCTTCAACCGGATCTTTCCAAATGTAGTAATCACGGTATGGGCTGCTCTTATCCCCCAGCGCAGATTGGAACCAAGCGTGTTCGGTCGAGGTATGGTTAACCACAATATCCATGATGATGCGAATACCGCGCTGGTGCGCTTCACTAAGTAGACATTCAAAATCGTCCATGCTGCCAAACTGAGGGTTAATAGCGTAGTAGTCTGAGATGTCATAACCATTATCAATCATCGGAGACTGATAGACTGGTGTTAGCCAAATGGCATCAATACCGAGCAATTTTAAGTAATCGAGCTTAGAAATGATGCCCTTAATATCTCCTGTTCCTTTACTACCGCTATCACAGAAGCTCTTCGGGTAAATCTGATATATCGAAGCCGTTTTCCACCAGTTCGCATCATTTGTGATTGTTGTCATTGCTAAACTCACTTACCAAAAAATAAAAATCGAAAAAATAGCAGAAGCGATCGCCGAATTGCGATCGCTCCTTTTTGTTTGCGCTTAAGCGTTTGCAGGCTCTAGCTCGCCTTTCATTTGTGCACGCTTGTAGAAGAACAGGGTCAATAATGCTGGCAGTGCAATCGCCACCAGCATTGCAATCGCGTAGATGCCCCAGAATTGTGGTTGGATAGACAAAATGCCCGGCAGGCCACCCACACCGATACCATTAGCCATAACACCGGCACTACCACAGATCGCTGCTGCAATAGCACTACCGATCATCGCACTCAGCATTGGGAATTTGTATTTAAGGTTAATACCGTACATCGCTGGCTCGGTGACACCTAGATAAGCAGAGATAGCTGCAGGTACTGAGATATCACGCTCACCGTGTTTCTTACTGATGATGATGATACCGACAACCGCTGATGCCTGAGCAATGTTAGACAGTGCAATCAAAGGCCAGATTGGAGTACCACCTAGGTCTTGCATCAACTGTAGATCAACAGCGTTGGTTGTATGGTGAATACCGGTAATCACCAAAGGTGCATACAGGAAGCCAAACACCATTGAACCAATCACAGCGAAATCACCCGTCATTGCTGCTTTCGCGGCAAACGCCACACCATCACCCAATACGCGACCGAACGGGCCAATCAGAGAGTGCGCCAATACAACAGAAACGATGATAGAAACGAAAGGAACAACAACCAAATATAGGTAAGAAGGAACAATACGCTTAAGGTTCGTTTCGATGAACGCCAACGCGATACCCGCTAACATGGCTGGAATAACCTGAGCCTGATAGCCCACCTTCTCGATAGCAAATAAGCCAAAGTCCCACACTTCTGGCACTTGCTTACCAATCAGGTACGCATTCATTAGCTGAGGAGAGACCAAAGTGACACCAAGCGTAATGCCGAGGATCGGTGTACCACCGAGTTTCTTCACTGTTGACCAACACACACCGACAGGTAAGAAGAAGAAAATGGCTTCACCAATTAGCCATAGGAAGCTGTGAACAGTCGCCCAGAATTGGCTGATTTCCGTCAATGATTGACCATCAAACATCTTGATGTCGCCAATCACGTTGCGGAAGCCCAAGATCAAACCACCTGTAATGATTGCAGGTAACAGTGGTACAAAGATTTCAGCAAGATGGGAGATACCACGTTCCAAAATGTTCATATTCTGACGTGCAGCCTGTTTGGATTCATCTTTCGACGCTTCAGACTTACCCGACAGTTCAATCAGAACTTTATACACTTCATCAACTTCAGTACCGACAACAACTTGAAACTGACCCGCATTAGTGAAACAGCCTTTCACCAGCGACAATGCTTCCAGTGCTTTAGTATCAGCTTTATCCGTGTCATTTAACACAAAGCGAAGGCGCGTCAGACAGTGGCTTACACTGGCGATGTTATCGCGACCGCCAACCAGTTCTATCAGACGCTCAACCTCTTGTTTCGCAATCTTACTCATATCCTTGTCCACCCTAAATTGGTTTCTCGTTCAGATCAGAACTCTCTGATCAAAAGGTTAGTTATAATTAATTTGGGAACATTCCCATTTGTATTTATTATATTGTCAAATCTATCGAAATAGATAAATGGGAACAATCCCATTAATTGAATGAGATCACAGTATAATTCTAAACCATAGAGAAAAGAGAGGCTTAACTCAGGATTGGTTCCTGAGTGAGGTGCACCAGTTCAGACTCTCCATTAAGCTGAGAAATCAATAGCTTGGCAGCTCTTTCTCCAGCCTGAGCATAACCCGGGTCAATACTGAATACTCTCGGAAATAGAAAAGACAGCAGCTCATTACCACCGACACCAGTCACCATCACGTCTTCCCTATCCAACTCCTGAAGACGCTTAATTACACCAAGTGCCAAAGTATCACTGGCACACACAATTGCCTGGGTGGTTGGATTCAACACTTTATCCACCAGCTGATAAGCACTTTCGTGATGAAGGTGACCTGTTTGGTAGTTAGGGGATAATCGCTGCTCTGAACACCAATCTAAGTATGCATTGAGACGAATCTGCCCAGTAGTTCGGTCTGAAGGATCAACACCAATAAAAGCAATCTCACTCACCGATTGGCGCTGAAGGTGTTCCAGTGCACAGCGAATGACGCCTGTATTGTCGTAGTTTATCGATGAGGTTGCGTCGGTATCCATAGCAATCACCAGTGAACGATGTTGCCAACTAGAGAGACGTTCAATGTCAAAATCACTAAAGCCAAACACAATCACGCCGTCAACATTGCGTCTGCGTAGGACGTCGAGATGCTCATTGGTCATCTTGCGGTCAAATTGGCTTTCCATGATCACCGCATCATAGCCGTTACTGTAGAGAACTTGCAGCATGCTGCTGACAGCTTTGTTTTCCGATGGCGAATCAAGACGCGAAATGATAACCCCAACCACTTTCTGACTGCCGCCACGCATCGCTTGCGCCGACTTAGAAGGCACATAGCCAGACTCTTCAATCACACGCTCAACTTTGGCACGAGTTTCCGGTTTGACTTTAGGATCATTAGTTAACACACGGGAAACCGTAGATTTACCAACGCCAGAAAGTTTCGCAATATCAAGGATGGTCAGTTTTTTATTCATAATGCTGTGGATTCGCTCAATTGACAAAGCAGAGTGTACAGAAGATTAACGCTATTGGGTTTTACAGTTTTTGTAAACGACTCTGCCTAATTCTAACCGCGCATCATCACCTTTGGTGTGTAAAGTTACCGGATTTAGAATCGGCTTTGTTCCATTATCTAGGATGTATTTTGCACCAGAACCAGATGGGACCTGAGTGAGGCGGTAGTCATGTTTAGGCAAACGTAAAAGCGCTGCTTGCTCCTCAATCAGATAGGCGACCTCAAACTGCTTGTTTGATTCACACTGGTAGGTCACGAACTGATAAGTGTCATCTGCTTCGCGCTCAATCGCTGAGTGGCTGCAACCAAATAGTGTCGTTCCAGCCAGAAACGCTAACAAAGCATTCATTTTCATCCAAACTCTCCAATAGAAAAAAGGCCGCCTCAAGCGACCTCTTTTCTCGATAATTTACTTCGCTAAGTAGGCAGGGACTTCTTTGATACTGTCCAGTACAACAGAGGCAATCGCCTCACCTTTTTCCGTAACAGGCTTGCCAGTACGTACTAAAATACGCGTACCCACTTCAGCGGCTTCTGCGGCCATCATATCCTCAGCCTTGTCGCCGACCATAACAGAATTCGCCATATCGATTTTGAGAAAGTCACGAGCCGAAATGAACATGCCAGGCTTAGGTTTGCGGCAATTGCAATCTTCTTTGTACTTACCCTGACCATGTTCCGCATGGTGTGGACAATAGTAGAAACCATCAAATTCAACGCCATGATCAACAAAGTTCCAATCCATCCACTGCGTTAGTGAAAGGAAACGATCTTCACTGAATTTACCGCGAGCAATCCCTGACTGGTTGGTCACCAATACAAGCATATAGCCCATCTCTTTGAGCTTTTTCGTCGCTTCAAACACGCCATCAATAAATTCAAAGTCGTGCTCGTCATGAACATATCCGTGGTCGACGTTGATTACGCCATCACGATCCAAAAAGACTGCTGGTTTCGCCAAAATTTGCTTCTCTGTCTACTATTTATTACCAGAATTATTACACGCTTTATTTCTTTCATCACTATCTAATTACTAATCTGTTTGATTGAAATGAACGTTTAGACGTCTAGCCGTAAAAATATCTATTGACACAATTAATGCAAAACCATAGCATCCTCTACTAAATGAGAGGTAGTTCAAAATTATCTACTTTTTCCCAAAGCAGTCTGATAGCGGATTTCTCGATGATAGAAATTAATCAAGTAAACAAGGTATTTCTTCAAGGAAGCAAAGAAATACATGCCCTGAAGGACATCAACCTTCATATCCCACAGGGGACGATATTCGGTGTAATTGGCTCATCAGGAGCAGGGAAAAGTACGCTTATTCGATGTGTCAATATGCTGGAAGCGCCAACATCAGGCTCTATCATTGTTGACGGTATAGATCTTACCAAGCAGTCCAAATCAGAACTGAGTGAAACGCGCCGTAACATCGGCATGATCTTCCAGCATTTTAACCTGCTATCTTCACGTACTGTGTTCGATAATGTTGCTCTACCCCTAGAGCTCGCAGGCAAAGATAAGGCTCAAATCGATGAGAAAGTCACCGAACTGCTCAAATTGGTAGGCCTCTCTGATAAACATGAAAGCTACCCTTCTAACCTGAGTGGTGGCCAAAAGCAGCGTGTGGCTATCGCACGAGCTCTGGCTTCTGATCCAAAAGTATTGCTGTGTGACGAGGCAACCAGCGCTTTGGACCCTGCGACAACGCAATCTATTCTCGAACTGCTCAAAGAGATTAACCGTAAACTGAATATCACTATGCTGCTCATCACCCACGAAATGGACGTGGTAAAGAGCATCTGCCATGAAGTGGCGATCATTGGTGGCGGAGAACTGGTCGAGAAAGGCACGGTAGGTGAAATATTTGCTCACCCGAAAACAGAGCTGGCTCATGAGTTCATCCGTTCTACGCTTGATCTATCTATCCCTGATGATTATCAGGCGCGACTGCAAGAGACCCGCGTTGAAGACAGCTACCCATTAGTTCGACTTGAGTTTACTGGTGCAACTGTAGACGCGCCACTCGTCAGTCAGATCGCGCGTAAATTCAATATTGATGTCAGCATTCTAAGCTCTGACCTTGATTACGCCGGTGGCGTTAAATTCGGCATGATGGTCGCTGAACTGTTTGGTAATGAGCAAGATGACAACGCGGCAATCGAATTCCTCCGTGAACACAATGTAAAAGTAGAGGTACTGGGTTATGTCCTTTAACACAATTTCTGAGTGGCTGAGCCTTAACAGTAACCTTTTAATCGGTGCGACTTGGGAAACCATCTACATGGTCGCAGTGGCAGGTATTGTTGGCTTTGCCGTTGGTATCCCACTGGGCGTTATTCTTCATACAACGAAGAAAGGTGGCCTACTTGAGAACACCAAACTTAATAGCATTCTAGGCGCTGTCGTCAACGTTGGCCGCTCAGTGCCATTCCTAGTGTTAATGGTTGCCATCATTCCAGTTACTAAAATTCTGGTCGGCACTTTTATTGGTACTACAGCAGCTATCGTACCGTTGACTATCGGCGCTATCCCATTTGTTGCTCGCCTTATTGAAGGTGCTTTGTTGGAAGTACCAACAGGCCTAGTGGAAGCGGCTCAATCGATGGGCGCTACTCCGATGCAAATCATCAACAAGGTTCTGCTTCCTGAAGCAATGCCAACGATAGTCAACTCAGTCACCATCACGTTGGTCACTTTAGTCAGCTATTCCGCTATGGCCGGAACCGTTGGTGGCGGCGGCTTAGGTGATGTCGCCATTCGCTACGGCTTCCATCGCTATGATGTGGTTATCATGGCAGTAACCGTGGTGATGCTTATTGTTTTGGTACAAATCATTCAGTCTATCGGCGATGCCATTGTGCGCCGCGTCGATCACAGATAATAAATTTACAGATACAGAATAAGGAGAAAGTCATGAAATTTGGATTAAAAGGTTTACTCGCCATTGCAGCAGTCGCTTCTGCACTTGTCCTATCAGGATGCGGTGACAAGCAAGCAGATACCACTAAGATTAAAGTTGGTGTTATGGCGGGAGCTGAAGCTCAGGTAGCAGAAGTCGCAGCTAAAGTTGCAAAAGAAAAATACGGTCTGGATGTAGAGCTAGTCACTTTCACAGATTACGTAACGCCAAACGCAGCTCTGGATGATGGTTCTATCGACATCAACGCGTTCCAGCACAAACCATACCTAGATCAGCAAGTGACTGACCGTGGTTACAAGCTAACGATTGCGGGCAATACGTTTGTTTACCCTATCGCGGGTTACTCTAAGCAAGTGAAGTCAGTCGATGAAATTCAAGATGGTGCACGTATCGCAGTGCCAAACGATCCAACTAACTTAGGTCGTTCTCTACTGCTTCTTGAACAGCAAGGCCTGCTTAAACTACGCGACGGTGTTGGCCTCCTAGCAACTGTGCGTGATATCGCAGAGAACCCAAAAAACATCACCATTGTTGAGCTAGATGCCGCTCAGCTTCCTCGTTCTCTTGACGATGTAGCTCTGTCTATCATCAACACGACTTACGCAAGCTCAATTGACCTGACACCACAAAAAGATGGCGTATTTGTTGAAGACAAAGAGTCTCCATACGTAAACCTGATTGTTGCGCGTGAAGATAACGTCAAAGCTGAAAACGTACAAAACTTCGTTAAGTCTTACCAGACAGACGAAGTATACACCGCCGCTTCAGACATCTTTAAAGGTGGCGTAGTTAAAGGTTGGTAATCACTTACTCGCCGAATGAAACAAGGGCTGACGTTACTGCGTCAGCCCTTTCTCTTCCAGCGTTTTGATTATTGTTCAAAGGAACTTCTCAATCAGCACTTCATCAATGTACTGACCTTGCACATAAGCGTGCTTCTTTGCCGTCCCTATCACTTCAAAACCCTGATTAAGATACGCCGCTAACGCCGTTGGATTATCTTCTCTAACGTAAGCAAAAAGCTTTTCGTATCCCTTATTTCTTGCCGCTGCAAACGTCTTAGCAAATAGACGGCTGGCAATCTTCATCCCTCGAAACTGCTCATCCACATAGGTTCCGATAATTCCAACATGGGCAAAGGCCTGAGTATAGGACGCAAACGGCTCTACATTCTGAAACCCGAGCACTTGTTGATTCTCTGATATGGCAACATTGAAGACACCTCGCTCAGGAAACTGGCGTATAAAAGCCTGCTCTTCGGCAAGTGAAAACGGGGTATCAATCACGGTAAATTTGCCTTGCTCAATAATTGGATTTAATACACCACGAACACCATCAGCATCCTCGATTTTGACTTCTCTAATTGTTACTTCCATTGGCACTCTCATCACCCTTATCCACTAGAAATCGTAAGTTGTACAATGTTAGGTCTACTCACAATACCAAAAACAAAAAACCGGAGCACTTGGCTCCGGTTTTGTCGTTCGATAATACGTTATGGTGTGTAGTAAGTTGCTGCACCAGGACCAACTGGCAAGCCAAATACGAATACCCATAGATAGAACAGTAGACTCCAACCCACAATAAAGCAGATTGAGTAAGGTAACATGGTCGCAATCAACGTACCGATACCTAGGTTCTTCATGTAACGCGATGCAACAGCCAGAATCAGACCAAAGTAGCTCATCATTGGTGTAATGATGTTGGTCGTTGAGTCACCGATACGGTATGCCGCTTGAATCGTTTCAGGCGCGTAGCCGACTAGCATCAGCATAGGTACGAAGATTGGTGCAGTCACAGCCCATTGTGCAGAAGCTGAGCCAATCATCAGGTTGATGAAGCCACACATCAGAATGAAGGCGAAGAACAACATAGGGCCTGTCAAACCAATGCTCTGTAGGAAGTCTGCACCTGCTACCGCGAACACCTGACCAAAGTTAGTCCACTTGAAGAACGCGACAAATTGAGCCGCGAAGAACACCAGTACAATGTACATACCCATTGAAGACATTGACTTAGACATCGCGTCAATCACGTCGCGGTCATTCTTCATTGTGCCAACTACCTTACCGTAAACAAGGCCAGGGATAGCAAAGAAGACAAAGATGAAAGCAACGATACTTTTCAGGAATGGAGACCCCGCAACCGTGCCTGCGTCTGAACGAAGAATTCCATCTGCTGGAACGATTGTCCAAGCAAGTAGAGCAGAAACCGCAAGTACCGCTAGGCCAGCCATTTTCAGACCTTTCTTCTCAACGTCTGTCAGCTTGCCCATTGAATCGTTGGACAAATCTTCTGACGCTTCTTCTTCGTTGTATTTACCTAATTTAGGCTCAACGATTTTCTCCGTTACGAAGGCACCCATACCAGCGATGAAGAAAGTAGAAACAAACATGAAGTACCAGTTAACTTCTGGGCCAACCGTGTAAGTCGGGTCGATCATTTGTGCTGCAGTTTCTGTAATACCAGAAAGCAGTGGATCAACGGTACCGATTAGTAAGTTTGCTGAATAGCCGCCCGATACACCTGCAAATGCAGCTGCCAGACCCGCAAGAGGGTGACGACCTAAAGAGTGGAACAGCATAGCCGCTAGTGGGATAAGTACCACATAGCCTAGCTCAGATGCCGTATTAGAAATGATACCAGCAAATACTACCGTGACAGTGACCATGCTCTTCGAAGCACCCATCACCAAACCACGCATTGCAGCAGACAGTAGACCTGAATATTCAGCAACCGCGACACCTAGTAGTGCAACTAATACAGTGCCCAATGGCGCAAAGCCGACAAAGTTTTTAACCAGATTGGTAACAATTAACTCAAGACCATCAGCATTTAATAAGCTGACAACCTGAATCATACCGTCAGCCGCACGACCAGGTGCGCCTTCCGGACGAGGGTCTGCCACCGCCAATTCAAAGTAACCAGCGATACCGGAAGCTACTAATATAGCAACACAGAAGATGGCGAAAAGTGTGATCGGGTGGGGTAACAGGTTCCCCAAATATTCGACTGTATCTAAGAAGCGCGTAAATATCGGCCTCTTAGGCGAGTTTTGTTTAATCGAAGCAGATGAACTCATCTGTTCCCTCCTTGTAGTTATTCCTGCGCGTCATTGTGACGAGCTGCCACAAAACTCGCGCAGGTTACTCGACAAAGAGGTCAATTAGAAATCGAAAATGTAATAAAGTGTTATCCAGATCATTATATTTAACGCTAAAAAAACAAAAAACCAGCAGTTTCATCCACATATATAACAATCATTAGAATTATAAATTACATAGAATCATCGAAATTTATAATGTATTCACTATTTTTGGACAGCTTTGAATCTGGGATTAGTTTTACATATTACGTATAACCGTCCTCTTCTTTTTACAATCTGACAATCAGGGTGGCGGCTCTTGGCACTTTTCAGAGACTTCACGACTTTCATTTACTTATCTCCTTTCGAGAATTGGCCAAATCGACGCTTGAAGTTAGCTACTCGACCTTCCTGATGAATAACACGCTGTTTGCCGGTGTAGAAAGGATGGGATTTTGATGAAACTTCAATCGTGAAGTACGGATACGTCTTGCCATCTTTCCACTCGATCGTGCGTTGTGTTTGCAGCGTTGAGCCAATCAAGAAGTACTCATCAATACTTGTGTCATGAAAAACGACGGTTCTGTAATCAGGGTGAATATTAGGTTGCATAATTACCTCTCTATTAACTGTTATGTTATAACGTAATAAATGATAATCATTATCAAAAGGTTTTGCTACCCTTTTTGTGATACTTTTTGCGAATCACTGTATTTGAGAGAAAACAAATGTATTCCGTAGAACCGATCGGTTTTATTGAAAGCCCTTATAAAGAGAAGTTTGCCGTGCCAAGGCAGCCGAGGTTAGTGCCCGAGGCAAGAGCAAGGCTACGTTTAACGGGAGAAGCAAATTGTGCAGAAGCGATCAGAGGCATCGAGCAGTTCAGCCACCTATGGCTGTTGTTTATGTTCGATCAGAATTTGCAGGCCGGATGGAAACCGACAGTACGCCCACCAAGGCTGGGCGGAAACGAACGCATTGGCGTGTTCGCATCACGCTCGACATTCAGGCCAAACGGGATAGGCATGTCTGCGGTCGAGCTTAAAGGCATATCACAATGTGGTGACCAGTTTTATATCGAGCTTGGAAGTGTTGACTTAGTTGATGGTACTCCTGTTATCGACGTCAAACCTTACGTCGAATACTCAGATGCCATTATTAACTGCAGTAGCGGTTATGCCGACGAAGCGCCGTCCATCTCAGAAGTCGTATTCACCGATAGCGCGTTAGCGACACTCAGCCCCCTTCCTGACAGCCAACACATCTCTTTGGTTATTGAACAAGTACTGGCTCAAGATCCTCGTCCCGCTTATAAGAAGAACAAGCCCGACAATAAGGAATACGCGGTAAATCTATTCGATCTGAACGTGAAATTTCGTGTTGAAGGCAACTTAGTGACGGTTACGACCATTGAACGCTTTTGACAAAGCCAATTGGCTGATATTATAGGCGGCTAACTATTTTCCCTTGATGGGATCTCTTTACTCAAGCTCGTTCTGGCTAGAGTATCTAACTTAAATAAACGGATAAATTTAATGCGTACCAGTAATTATCTTCTTTCTACTCTGAAGGAGACTCCAAACGACGCAGAAGTAGTGAGCCACCAGCTCATGCTACGTGCAGGTATGATCCGTAAGCTGGCTTCAGGTCTATACACCTGGCTACCTACCGGTCTACGTGTACTGCGTAAAGTCGAAAACATCGTTCGTCAGGAAATCGACAATGCAGGTGCAGTCGAAACTTTGATGCCCGTTGTTCAGCCGTTTGAACTATGGGAAGAGACAGGCCGCAGCGAAAAGATGGGTCCTGAGCTACTTCGCTTTACTGACCGTCATACTCGTCCGTTTGTTCTTAGTCCTACCGCTGAAGAAGTCATCACTAGCCTTGTGCGTAATGAAGTGAGCTCTTACAAACAGCTACCGCTAAATCTGTATCAAATTCAAACTAAATTCCGTGATGAGCGCCGCCCACGTTTCGGCGTAATGCGTGCACGTGAATTCTGCATGATGGATGCGTACAGCTTTGATATCGATAAAGAAGGTCTGCAGAAGTCTTACGATGCAATGCACGATGCTTACTGTAAAGCGTTTGACCGCATGGGTCTTGAGTACCGTCCGGTACTGGCTGACTCTGGTGCAATCGGCGGCAGCGGTTCTCAAGAGTTCCACGTACTAGCAGAAAGCGGTGAAGATCTAATCGCATTCTCTACCGAATCGGATTACGCAGCGAACATCGAAAAAGCTGAAGCGCTAGCTCTGGCTGACGAAGCTGCTGCTCCAACTCAAGAGATGGAACTTGTTGATACACCAAACGCGAAAACCATCGCAGAGTTAGTCGAGCAACACGGTCTAGCAATTGAGAAAACCGTTAAGACTCTATTTGTTAAGGCGTCTGATGAAGTTGAAGCTGACCTAATTGCGCTTATCATCCGTGGCGACCACGAACTGAACGAAGTGAAAGCGGAAAACCTTCCTCAAGTTGCAGCTCCTCTAGAGATGGCAACAGAAGAAGAGATCCGTGGTCTAATCGGTGCTGGCCCTGGCTCACTAGGCCCTGTGGGTCTTGAACTGCCATTCATCGTTGATCGCTCTGTAGCAGTCATGAGTGACTTTGGCGCGGGTGCTAACATTGACGGCAAACACTACTTCGGTATCAACTGGGGTCGAGATGTTGAGCTAAGCCAAGTTGAAGATTTGCGTAACGTAGTTGAAGGCGATCCAAGCCCTTGTGGTAAAGGTACTATCGCACTAAAACGTGGTATCGAAGTGGGTCACATCTTCCAGCTAGGTAACGTTTACTCACAAGCCATGAACTGTGGAGTTCTTGGTCCAGACGGTAAGAACGTTATTCTAGAAATGGGTTGTTACGGCATCGGTGTTTCCCGTGTTGTTGCTTCTGCGATTGAGCAAAATCATGACAAGTACGGCATCATCTGGCCAGACGCACTCGCACCTTTCCAAGTGGCTATCGTGCCAATGAACATGCACAAGTCAGAAGAAGTAAAAGAAGCGGCTGAGAAGCTGTATGCTGAATTGACGGCGATGGGTATCGAAGTGCTATTCGATGACCGTAAAGAGCGCCCAGGTGTTATGTTCTCTGATATGGAACTTATCGGTATCCCTCACACTATCGTGATCGGCGATCGTTCGATGAAAGAAGGCAACTTTGAGTACAAGAACCGCCGCACTGGTGACAAGACACCTGTTGCGATGGCTGACATCGTTGAACACATTAAAGCTCAACTGGCTTAAGTTGATTAACGCTTAAAAACAGAAAGGCTGATGCATTGCATCAGCTTTTTTACTTGGAGTTTCCATCAAGCCCAATCTGTTGTCTCACTCCAACGGCTCAGTTGGCGCCTGACTTTCGACCTTTTTCGGAGCAAATGGTACATCAATGAGCTCATCGGCATTGCCATCGACAATCTCACCGAAATGTAAAATGCCAAACTCTCCCGGCTTCATTCGATGCCATTCTTCATTATCAGTTAGCGGCTGCGTCGCGATAACTGAAACCACATCATTGGGTGTCGTTTCTTCCTGAAAATTAATCTCGACGTCTTCATCAATTAAAGAAGCTTTACCAAATGGAGCACGACGAGTAATCCAGTAAAGATGGTTGGTACAATACGTCATGACATATTCACCATCTGACAACAGCATGTTGAACACCCCTTTACTTTTCAGGGTTTCACAACATTTCGCCACAAAGCGGAACACACCAATCATATCCTGAGGCGGCTCTGGGAATCGGTCTTCCATCTGCTTAAGCAACCAACAAAACGCCAATTCACTGTCTGTCTGACCCACAGGTCGATGACGCCCCGTATGCAGTTCCTGATAATCAGACAGCTGACCATTGTGAGCAAAAGTCCAATAGCGTCCCCACAATTCTCGGGTAAATGGATGAGTGTTCTCTAGATTGACGCCTCCACGATTCGCCTGACGAATATGGCTGACTATTGCGCAGCTTTTGATCGGATAATTCTGAACCAATTCAGCAATTTTAGACTTGCAGCTTGGGTTCGGATCTTTAAACGTCCGAAAACCTTTACCTTCATAGAAAGTGATCCCCCAGCCATCGCGATGAGGGCCGGTATTGCCACCACGCTGCATCAAGCCAGTAAAACTGAAACAAATGTCTGTCGGTACATTGGCGCTCATTCCGAGCAATTCACACATGGTTTATAAAACTCCCTTGCACTACCTAAGTGCCAGCTTAAACAACACTGGCACTTGCTAAACCAGTTTGAAAATTACTTTTCCATTTCCTTTTCGATCAACTGAATCACAATGTGGATGATCTTAATGTGGATCTCTTGAATTCGGTCAGCGTAACCAAAATGAGGAACACGAATTTCGATATCCGCTAAGCCCGCCATTTTACCGCCATCTTTGCCAGTCAGAGCAATCGTCTTCATACCTTTTGCCTGAGCAGCTTCAATCGCTTTAAGAATGTTGCCAGAGTTGCCCGATGTCGACAGACCAAACAAAACATCGCCTTTCGCACCTACCGCTTCTACGTAACGAGAGAACACATACTCGTAACCAAAGTCGTTACTTACACAAGATAAGTGGCTTGGATCTGAGATAGCGATACCTGGCAAACCCGGGCGATTTTCACGGTAACGACCTGTCAGCTCTTCAGCGAAGTGCATAGCGTCACAGTGTGAGCCGCCGTTACCACAAGAAAGCACCTTGCCACCCTGCTTAAATGAGTCAGCGAGCATCTTCGCCGCCGCTTCAATTTGTGCGATGTTACTTTCATCGCTAAGGAATTTATTTAGTACGTCAGCAGCTTCGGTAAGTTCGTTTTTAATCAGATCCTGGTACATAGGTTTTTCTCTAATTATTTTGTATTAAAAAGGCCGACGCTTATCGTCGCCAAGGTTATAGTCAGAGTTTACTCAAACAATTCTCACTGTCGATAGCTGCCCGCAAACAATTGCGTCTTTATTCCGTTTCTGCACCATCAAAAAGCGCTCGCCTCTTCATTTTTAGAACTTTCACTCTACCAAGATCACTTTTTGAACACATTTGTGTTTTACATTTATTTAATATTTTGATTACACTTTAACTGGTTGGACCTCTTACTAGATAACGGCGTAATCTGAATATCAAGCGCCGAACAAGGAACATTAACTATGGACATCTTGCTCTCTATACTTGGATTTGCTGCAGTTCTGGCGATCTGTCTCTACCATCGCACTTCGCTGGTGAAGTCGATTGCAGCCCTTACCGCCACACTGGCAGTGCTTTCTATACTTGGCACCGCAGGCTCACTCAGCTGGATTCTTTTCATCGCAGCCACTGCGGTAATCGCGATTCCTTCCGTTCGCCAATCTCTAATCAGCCAAAAAGCACTGACTTTGTTTAAAAAAGTCTTACCAGCGATGTCGCAAACGGAAAAAGAAGCTCTCGATGCAGGTACCGTTTGGTGGGAAGCCGAGCTTTTCAAAGGCAAGCCAGACTGGAACAAACTGCATGCAATTCAAAACCCTCAGCTCACTGCCGAGGAACAAGCGTTTCTTGACGGTCCAGTAAACAAGGTTTGCGCGATGGTGAATGATTACCAAGTGACGCACGAACTGGCTGATTTACCCCCAGAAGTCTGGCAGTACCTCAAAGACAACAAATTCTTCGCCATGATCATCAAAAAGAAATACGGTGGTTTAGAGTTTTCTGCTTATGCCCAGTCCTTAGTACTACAGAAATTGACCGGCGTCTCTGGCGTTCTTTCTTCTACCGTTGGTGTGCCTAACTCTTTAGGCCCAGGTGAATTGCTTCAACATTACGGTACGACAGATCAAAAAGATTACTACCTACCCCGCCTTGCAGAAGGTAAAGAAATCCCTTGTTTCGCCCTAACCAGCCCTGAAGCTGGTTCTGATGCGGGTTCCATTCCTGACTTCGGCGTGGTGTGTAAAGGCAAGTGGGAAGGCAAAGAAGTCCTAGGTATGCGCTTAACCTGGAACAAGCGCTACATTACCTTAGCGCCTGTAGCTACGGTTCTGGGCCTTGCCTTTAAACTGCGTGACCCTGAAGGCTTACTTGGTGAACAGGAAGAACTGGGCATCACCTGTGCTCTTATCCCTACCCACCTTAAAGGTGTTGAGATTGGTAACCGCCATTTTCCACTGAACGTTCCTTTCCAAAACGGACCAACTCGTGGTGAAGACCTGTTCGTTCCACTCGACTTCATCATCGGTGGCCCTAAGATGGCTGGCCAAGGCTGGCGTATGCTGGTTGAATGTCTGTCAGTTGGCCGTGGTATCACACTGCCTTCAAACTCTACAGGTGGTATTAAAACGGCAGCGCTTGCTACAGGGGCTTATGCTCGTATTCGCCGCCAGTTCAAACAGCCAATCGGTCAGATGGAAGGTGTGGAAGAGCCATTAGCACGTCTGGGCGGTAACGCGTACGTCATGGATGCAGCCAGTAACCTAACTGTCGCAGGTATTGATTTGGGCGAAAAACCTTCCGTTATCTCCGCGATTGTAAAATACCACTGTACCCACCGTGGTCAGCAGAGCATCATTGACGCTATGGACATTGTGGGTGGTAAAGGTATCTGTATGGGGCCTTCCAACTTCCTAGCACGCGGCTACCAAGGTGCGCCTATTGCTGTAACCGTTGAAGGGGCAAACATCTTAACTCGCTCAATGATCATTTATGGTCAAGGTGCTATCCGTTGCCATCCTTACGTGCTTGAAGAAATGAATGCCGCTTATTCAGACGCTTCTGATGCACTAGATAAGTTTGACGCAGCACTTGCAGGCCACGTCAGCTTCACAATGAGTAACCTGGTACGCAGCTTCTGGCTAGGTCTCACTGATGGTCGTTTCTCATCCGCACCAGTCAAAGACACTACTACTCGCTACTACCAGCAGCTTAACCGCTACAGTGCGAACATTGCATTCCTGTCAGATATTTCAATGGCCGTATTAGGTGGTTCACTGAAGCGTAAAGAGCGTTTATCAGCACGTCTGGGTGATATTCTCAGCCAGCTTTACCTCAGCTCAGCAACACTCAAACGTTATGAGAGCGATGGCCGTATCGCCGACGACCTTCCACTGGTCCACTGGGGACTACAAGATAGCCTGAAGCAGACAGAAGAAGCGATTGATGAATTCCTTGCTAACTTCCCGAACAAATGGCTAGGCAAAGTGCTACGCGTGATGATCTTGCCATTTGGTCGAGTGCGTAAAGCGCCAAGCGATAAGGTTGATAGCCAAGTTGCTCAGATTCTTCAAACACCGTCAGCGACACGTGATCGATTGGGTCGCAACCAATACTTCCAGGCGAGCGAGTTCAATGCCGCAGGTAAGATTGAAGAGGCATTGCACATCATTCTTGAAGCTGAGCCGGTATTTAAGAAAGTCTGTAAAGCCATCAACGAACGACGTCCATTCCTACGTCTCGACTTAATCGCAGACATTGGTCTAGAAAAAGGCATTATCGATTCTGCGGATGCACAACTACTGCGCAAAGCAGAAGAGCATCGCTTATATGCCATTAACGTGGATGATTTTGACCCAAAGGACTTAGCTGCCAAGCCGCTAGAGATAACACCTCAGATGGATGAAGTGGCGTAAAGTTCACACTCACTAAAAAGGGCTGCCGAGATGGCAGCCCTTTTTTGAGGTAACCTCGAATCTTATTTCTTCGGCATCTCCAATTGCATTTCAGGCATCATTTCTTTCTTAGCTCTTAACTTACGCATCACAAACCAAATCGCTAAGCCAAGAATAATCATCACAACATTTCCGACCCCAATCATAATGAAGGTTCGAGTGCGTTTTTCTTCTCGCATTTGAATCAAACGCATTTCTTCCATCAGCTTCTGTTGCATCATGCGTTCTTCTTCCTGCAGTCGACGGGTCTCTGCAAAATCAATTTCTTCAAGCACACTATAAGTATGCTCTTTGATTGGAAACGCCAGTGGGCGGCCTGAGCCCATTTCAGTCGCAAACACCTGACCCATCCAAGAATAATTGCCGATTTCACCGTTATAAGGGATGGTCAGTACCACTTTTTCTGATTCTTCTGAAGCGCTTTCCGCCGCCGAGATTTCGCTATTATCTGGAGACTTGTGCTCAATCTGGGCTGCCAAACTGCCCGGCTGAATCATACCCTGCTCCCCAGAGAAAACCACTTGGTGATCTTTCCCTTCTTCTCGGCTTTGAATAAAAGTGGTTTCAATCGGTGTTGGATAAATCAGCACTTCCTGCTCCTGAGCACGGAGGAACACACCATTGCCTGATGTAATACGTACACGATATTTGCCCGGTTCTGGGGATATGTTCAAAGAAACAGTAAATACACCATCCCCTGCCACTTCATCCAACCCACGGCCATCATCAGCAAACTCACCAATCGTGTAGGGAATTGGTCTTGCTTCCTTGATCAGTTCCTCTTCGTTTTCTACATACTTGGTAAAAGTGACCATCAGCTTGACTCGTTCAAGGAAGTCTCTGAGCACCAAAGGTTTGCCATCCGCCGTCAAGCGAGCGGTAAATTTAATTTCTTCATTTTGAAATAGCCGTGTCGGCATGGTATCCGTCGACAATTCAAGGTGGGAGATAAGGATGATTTTATTCTTAGGTGTGATTTTGCCTATTGCCTGCCAAGGACCGGGCATGGGATTGTCAATCGAGATAATGTCCATGGACGATTCTTGATACCAACGGACATTGTCTGGGCTGCGCCACGCGTAGTACTTTTTACCATCCGGGCGTACCAGAACGACCGGACGTGAGCGCTCCGCACGATAGATAACAAAGGTAATTTGTTTAATGGTTGGGTCTACTCGAAAACGGTTGTCGAGCAGCGACATTGAGGATTCCTCAGCATAACCAAAAGTACTGACCAACAAGCCCAGCAGGGCAAACCAAATCCTCAACATTCCTTCTCCTACTGACGCCAGAGACAGCTTCCGCTCTTCTCCACCAGATCCAATCGATTTTGATGTGCTTCTAGTTCATCGGCCGTTGCACGGATAACCTTTAGCGATTTTCGTCCACCAGCTGCCCGTTTTATTGATTCACCTCCCACATTGCCTTCTGCACTACCTGGATTAAATTGCAGTGATGTCTGGCCACCTGTCATTAACAGGTAGACGTCAGCCAGTATCTCCGCATCGAGCAAAGCGCCGTGGAGGGTACGGTGGGAGTTATCTATACCGTAGCGGTCACACAATACGTCAAGGTTGTTTCGTTTGCCGGGGAAGATTTTCTTCGCCATGGCAAGCGTATCGGTCACCTTACAATAATCGTCAGTTTTACCAATCGTAGGATCGAGCATACCAAACTCGTAATCCATAAAGCCGGTATCGAAGGGCGCGTTGTGAGCGACTAATTCAGCGCCTTTAATAAACTCGAGAAATTCCCTATGAACATCCTGATACTCTGGTTTGTCGACCAGAAACTCGTCAGTGATACCGTGAACTTCGACCGCGTCAGGCTGAATTTCACGATCGGGTTTGATGTAAACGTGAAAATGACGCCCGGTCAGTTTACGGTTGATGATTTCCACCGCACCGATTTCGATAATACGGTGCCCCTGATAATGAGGCCCGCCTTCACGGTTCATACCTGTGGTTTCGGTATCGAGTACCACGATGCGATTGTGGTTAGAATTGTTGCTGGTATTCATAACAAATTGTGTGTCAGACTATGCCAATAATGTGCTTAACCCAATAGTATCAAATCATGACGAAACAAGTGGAAATTTTCACAGATGGTTCTTGCTTAGGCAATCCGGGCCCCGGCGGATACGGCATTGTTTTACGCTACAAACAAGTAGAAAAGACCCTTGCTAAAGGTTATACCCTAACCACGAACAATCGCATGGAAATGATGGCTACTATAGTCGCACTGCAAGCATTAAAAGAACCTTGTGACGTCATACTCACCACTGACAGCCAGTACGTTCGACAAGGCATTACTCAATGGATCCATAACTGGAAAAAACGGGATTGGAAAACGTCCGATAAGAAGCCAGTTAAGAACGCCGATTTATGGAAAGCGCTCGACGCTGAAACCGGACGTCATAAAATAGACTGGCGCTGGGTCAAAGGCCACGCGGGTCATCGAGAGAATGAGATGTGTGATGAGCTCGCCCGTGCTGCTGCTGAAAATCCGACCGACGAAGACACAGGCTATCAGCCTAGTTAGAGCTGCTTCGCTTGCTCGAGATTTTGTAATTGACGCCAATCGGCGTCAATTTTCGTTTTAGCTTCCAATGTGGCTTGATAGGCTTTAAAGGATATGTACGTTTGCGGGCAACAATAAAGTACAAGCTACCCATAGGAGATGCCCAGTCCCCTAAACTGTTTTCAAGCCAAGTCCACATAGTGCGGTATTTCTGCATTGGAAACAGTGCGTAGCTGTCACACTCAATCACTTGATAGTTCAAGACACTCAACCAATCGCGGATACGATTCGGGGTAAACATACGCCCACTCCAAGGCAAGTTATTCTTACGCCACGGCATCAGACTCGCCAAACCAGTGAGGCTGATAGGATTAAACCCAGTGATGATCAAATACCCATCGTCGATCATCACCCGATCGACTTCTCTCAACATTCGATGGGGGTCATTGCAATAATCCAGCTGGTGCGCCATCACAACAGCATCGAAACTTTTTTCAAGAAACGGAAGGTCATAACCATCTGCAATCACATTGTGCAAAGGGTTCTGGATATCAAGGTTAACTTGGTGTTGAATATTACAATTAAAGCTGGTTAACTCGCAGCTCAGCCCACCCAGCTTAAGCATATGATAGCCAAATAGTTTTGGGCACCATTCATCAACACGGGTTTGTATTGATTCACTGACCCATTGGCCATTCTTAAGCTGAGACCATGAATGAGGCTTTTCGAGCTTCTTAGTACTGCGTGCTGGCTTCATACTTAACCTGCTTCACTCTTGGTAACCGGAGAGACAACTATGTTAGATATCAAAAGCATACCTGCATTTAACGACAATTACATCTGGCTGATTAAAAATAGCGATCAGCGTTGTGCTGTCGTCGATCCGGGAGACGCTGCCCCAGTATTGGAGTACCTTAAACAGCACGAGTTAAGCTTAGAGGCGATCTTAATTACCCACCACCATAATGATCACATCGGCGGCGTTCCAGAGTTGGTCAGACAATTTCCGGGCGTCGATGTGGTAGGCCCTGCCAATGAGCCGGTGCCAACACTGACCCACGCAGTTGAGGCCGGTGAGCAAATCGAGCTGTTTGGCGAGATCTTTTTCGTTTTGGGCCTAGAAGGACATACACGCGGACATATTGGCTATGTCGGTGATGGAAAGCTGTTCTGTGGTGATGTTCTGTTCTCCGCCGGATGCGGCCGCGTATTCGAAGGCACGATGGAACAAATGCATACTTCCCTCAATAAGCTGGTTGCCCTACCCGAGGAAACCGAAGTTTACTGTGCACATGAATACACAGCCAGCAATGTCGCTTTTGCTCTTGCGGTAGAGCCAGACAACGAACTGCTGCAACAATACCGTGATGAAGTAAATCGCCTGCGAGCGCAAAACAAACCGACTCTGCCGACCACCATTCGCAAGGAAAAATGGATTAACCCTTTTCTGCGCACAGACCAGCAAAGCGTCATGCGTTCTGTGGCTAACCGAACCCAACAAACGGACTCACTCGCCATTTTTTCGGCGTTACGTGAGTGGAAGAACGAATTTTAACGTTTTGCAACTTGTCACTTCCATATTTAGACAAGTATTATCAGCAGCCAAATAAAAAAAGGGCTGTGAAATGCGAGTTAAACACAGCTGGGTATTAGCACTGCTACTAACAGGATGTCAGCTTACCCAGCAGACAGAGAGCGATAAAACTGCTTCTCCGGAGACCAATAATCCACCACCGGTAACTTCTTCAGAACCGACCACCAAACCTTCAGAGTCGGTAGAGTCATCTAAAACTGTTGTAACACCTCAATCTCAGGAAGATGTTTGGCATCGCATTGCCATGCAATTGGATTTCCCGATTCCCGATGACAAAATGGTGGATTACTACCGTACTTGGTATCTCAAACACCCTAACCACCTTAAAACCGTTTCCGAACGTGCCCAGCCGTTTCTTTACCTGATCACGGAAAAAATTGAACAACGTGACCTCCCCCTAGAGCTTGCTCTTCTGCCTATCGTTGAAAGCTCCTTTGATGCCTTTGCATACTCTCACGGCAGCGCCGCTGGTCTATGGCAGTTTGTTCCCGGTACAGGAAAATATTACGGATTAAAGCAAAACTTCTGGTACGACGGACGTCGTGATGTTGCCGCCTCTACAGATGCGGCTCTTGATTATTTAGAAGTATTGAATAAGCGTTTTGAAGGAAACTGGAATCACGCAATCGCTGCATACAACAGCGGCGGTGGCCGTGTTTCCAGCGCCATTCGCAAGAATAAGCGTTTAGGTAAGCCAACCGATTTCTTCTCTCTGGACCTACCTAAGGAAACCAGTGGATATGTGCCGAAACTACTCGCCCTGGCAGATATCATCGCAAACCAAGATAAATACGGCATCGCTATACCTGCCATTGCCAACCGACCAGTAGTAGAACTGGTTGATCCTAAGGAACAACTGGATTTAGCGATAGCCGCTAACTACGCAGGCATTAGCGTCAAGCAGCTACAGAGCCTAAACCCCGCATACAACCAATGGGCAACTGCCCCTGATGGCCCACATCAACTATTGCTGCCGGTTGGGAAAATCAACACGTTCAAAGCCAAAGTGGCGGAAAACCGTGGCAAAGGTATGAAAGTGGTTCGTTATAAGGTCAAATCTGGCGATAGCTTGAGTGTATTAGCCACCCGATACAACACCACAACGAAAGTCATTCAGAGTGCAAACAACCTTAACGGATACAACATCCGTGTCGGCCAGCATTTGATGATCCCGACATCAACTAAAGATGATCAGGCCTATACACTGAGTGCAACCAACCGGTTGGCAAAAACTCAGGCCAAATCGCGTGGTCAGTATAAGCTCACCCACACTGTACGCTCAGGTGACAGCTTATGGAGCATCGCGCGTGCCAATAAAGTCTCCCATCAGTCTCTCGCAAAGTGGAATGGCATGGGACCAAGAGACACGTTACGTGTTGGACAAAAGCTGGTTATCTGGAAAAACAGTTCTGACGGCGCAATCATCCGTACCGTTTTCTATAACGTGAAATCTGGCGATACCATCAGCGGCATCGCCAACAAATTTAAAGTGAAATCTAATGACATCGTGAAGTGGAACGGGCTAAGCAAAAAGAAATATCTACAGCCTGGTCAAAAGCTAAAACTCTATGTCGATGTAACTAAGGTGAGTGTATGACGCCTTCTTCAAACCCTCTCGTGATGCTGGTTGACGTATTTCGCTCACCCAGCGCTTGTTTCCTCGCACTTTACCAACGTGGTGCTTGGGGCTGGCAAACCTATATCGTGTTGATGTTGTCCCCATTTCTCTTTTGGGGCGCCTACTTTGATGTTGTCGATTTTGAGTGGCTGCGACAGGGCTTGTCTGCTCAGCTCGCACAAACCAACCCGAAACAATTGGAGCTGCTTGATGCGAACACTCTGATGGCCAGTGAGATCATCAGCGACGTAGCAGGCCGAACGTTAACTATTGTGATGTTGGCGTTCTGGTTCAATTTAGCCACCAAACCCAGTCAGCACCAACATGGCTTCTGGCGCTGGTTTGCCGCAAGCACTGTCGTCGTGTTTCCAGCGATCATTGGCGATCTGGCGAGTTACGTCAGCCTGCTTCTCAAGCATGGTCAGGTAATGGTGTATGCGGCGGATCTCAATAGCCTCAATGGCCTGTTGAAACTGCCGTTGACCAATGAGTGGTCACAATTTGCCAGTTCATTCCCGCTGCTCTTACCTTGGTATATCGCTTTAGGCTATGCTGCTGTCGGAACTTGGACGGAATTCGAACGTGGTCAAGCGTTGGTAATTTCAGCGCTACCATGGGTGGCGTATTACATTATCTGGGCGCTATATATCGTCATCAGCTAAACGAAACATGACCTTAAGAGGATTATGGTCAGAGGCGTCGGATTCCGGCGCCTCTGCTTTTATCAGGGTTAATCCTCGATAAAAAACATGATCGAGCGGCAATCCGGTTATAAATTGAGTACGATGATCAGGGCGATAGCTCACCTCTTTCACTCCAAGCGTGTCCAGTGCGCTTCTCATTACCGCCATCCTATCTGCACTCCAACTATTAAAATCACCGGCGACGATAATCGGCCCTTGATGCTTGCTCAGCTCATCAACCAATGTACCAAGCTGCCTCTGATACTCATCCGTACCATAGGTAAAGTTCACCGCATGGATATTGACAACCGACAGCACCTGACCATCAGATAAAGGGTACGTGGCATAAATAGCAGATTTAGGTAAGCGCAGCCAAGGTTCAAGCTCAGTGTAAGCGCAAGCAAGTTTCGGAAGAGACTTAGATAAATTCAGCACCCCTGCACTGCGTTCAAACGCTTTAAACGCATCCACTTGATTACCAAACCAAAGCTGCTGTTTCATCCACTCCTTGAGCTCGGGCGTCATACTGGCTTCTTGGAGCAAAACCAACTGTTTGTCGTCAGAATGCTTGGTTAACTCTTGCGACCAATTATCGCGATTTTGTTTATATATATTCCAAACGAGCAAATTTATGTCACCATCGTTGTCAATGGATTCCACCTGAGAAGCATGTGCACAACGCACCGACACATCTTCCCCTGACTGGGAAATAGTCGATAGTTGAGGCTGCTTAGGAAGAGAAAAAATCAGTTGGAAACTACCAACCACGGCAGCGATAGCAACAATAGGTAAGATCAGCAGGCGCTTTTTTTTCACTTGGAACTACCATTAAGAAAAAAGAGCCTTGCGGCTCTTTTAAGAGAATCGGATTAGATTGCGTCTTCGTCTTCTTCACCAGTACGAATACGAACAATACGCTCAATATCAGTGATAAAGATTTTGCCGTCGCCAATCTTACCGGTTTGAGCCGTCTCAACAATGGTATCGACACATTGCTCTGCAACATCGTCCGTCACAACAATCTCAAGCTTAACCTTAGGTAAGAAATCCACCATGTATTCTGCACCACGGTACAGCTCTGTATGCCCTTTTTGACGACCAAAGCCTTTCACTTCAGAAACCGTCATGCCCGTAATACCAACTTCCGCCAATGCTTCACGAACGTCATCCAATTTAAATGGCTTAATAATGGCTTCGATTTTTTTCATGTTCATCCCTTAAACTTCAGCAATTTGTCTCATTATCCCATGATAAACAGGCAATAAAAAGCCCGAGCTTTTTATGCTCGGGCCAAATACTATTGTCAATGACTTACTTTAGACTCGCGTAGTACGCCGCTAAATTAGCCACATCCGCATCACTTAACGCTGCAGCTTGTGCCTGCATAACAGCAGCTAATCCACCGTTACGTTCTTTGTTTTTGTAGGCATTAATTGACGTCACAATGTACTGTTCGTTTTGGCCTTTCAGGTTAGGGTAACCTGGAATAACAGCGACACCATCTGCGCCGTGACACGCGGCACATACCGCCGCTTTTGCTTTTCCGGCTGCGACATCACCTGCTGCCATAGCTTGTCCAGCAAACAGACTCATTCCGACTACTAGTCCAATAGCGATTTTTTTCATTGCTCTTCCTTATAATTCCATTTTATTTATGTGTCTTTATGTATACAATTTTGACACAACTGGTACTGGCTTGTCCCAGACAAGTTCACAGTCTTGGCCTGCAAAGTGATGATCAACAAATAAATCGGCTACAGCGGCAACCCGCTCCCCACACATTAAAATCGGCACGCGGCGCCTCAACCAACTCGGCACTCCATATTCCTGAAACAATTTTTTCAATTTTCGGCTATGGTTGCGATCAGTAGGCTTCGCGCTCAAGCCTTGAGGCTCAAACGTAACGGATAATGGTGCGGCTTCAAGTGCAGCTTTTGAAAGCTGCCCATTATGACTAGATTGGAGTAATAAAGAGCCCAATGAGTCAGGCAAGTTCAACGCTGTACCAATGGTAATATCCCGCTGCCAGCCAGACAGTTCTTGCCACTGCTCAACCAGATACAAGCGCTGTTCAAAGCGGCGAACTTGACCACCCGATATGGAGAGTGCAGGGTTGGCATCTTGACGACTGAGCGCTACTTCCTGCCACACCTTGTTCAGTTGCTCACGGCTGGGCATGCGTGCCTGATGATGAGAGAGCCACATCCTGAGTAAGCGAGCTCGCATCAAGGGCGTCATCTTCTGCAAAGGCTCAATCCATAAGCTGCCATCTTGATGCAGCACCTCTGCTAAGCGCTCAGTCAATAATTGATCAAGAAGTTGCTCTTGCTCAGCACACAACTCGGCACTGCGCTGCACGGCCTGAGAGAAATGCGGCCAACGTTGCGAGATGACAGGCGCTACCTGATGGCGAATGAAGTTGCGATCAAATCGCGTGTCTTGGTTACTTTCATCTTCAACCCACTGCAATTGTTCAGCTACTGCATAGGCTTTTACATCTGATCGGCTTACTGCTAGCAATGGCCGAACAAGCAGGGCTTCACCAAAAGGCATAGCCTGAGCCATAGCAGATAGCCCCTTGGGCCCACTGCCGCGTTTCAATGCCAGCAAGAATGTCTCAAACTGATCGTCGCTATGCTGCCCCGTAAGCAGTATATCTCCCTTGGAAACATACTTACTTAGAGCCTGATAGCGAGCCTCTCGTGCGCTTTCTTCAATGCTTTCTCCGCTTTTTTCCAGCGTCACTCTCTCAAGGTTAAAAGGAATACAGTCTTCTGAGCACCACTGCTTACACTGCTCGGCCCAATCATCGGCATTACTGCTTAAGCCATGATGGACGTGTACTGCTAGCCCGTCTTGCTGATGCTCACGGCAGTATCTCACCATTAGTGACAGCAGGACTCTGGAATCCAGACCACCACTCAAAGCAAGCACTAACTTACCTCCAGGCTGCCTGTGTTGGTCAATGACAGAAGAAAATGTCTGATATAAATTCATACACAAAGAAGAGAGTTTTCAATGCTGCTAGTTTACCACCCATAACAAAAAAGGCTGAACCTAAGTTCAGCCTTTATTTTTTAATCTTGAGCGATCAACAGTAACCGTAGCTCATTAAGCGCTGGTAACGGCGTTCAAGCAGAGCATCATTGTCAAAATGTTGTAGCTCATCAAGCTGCTTGACCAAAGTCGCTTTCATATTAGCAGCCATTTGGATGTGATCACGATGCGCACCGCCTAAAGGCTCTTCGATGATTTCATCGATCAGTTCTAGCTCTTTCAAACGTGGAGCAATCAGTCCCATCGCTTCCGCTGCTTGTGGCGCTTTGTCTGAATCGCGCCAAAGGATTGAAGCACAACCTTCAGGTGAGATAACAGAATAAGTCGAGTATTGCAGCATGTTCACGTAGTCGCCTACGCCAATAGCTAGTGCACCACCAGAACCACCTTCGCCTACCACGTTACAAATAACAGGCACTTTTAGACCAGCCATTACTTTAAGGTTTTTCGCAATCGCTTCCGACTGACCACGTTCTTCAGCACCAACACCTGGGTATGCACCTGCAGTATCGATGAAAGTGATGATTGGCATGTTGAAACGCTCAGCCGTTTCCATCAAGCGAAGCGCTTTACGGTAACCTTCTGGCTTTGGCATACCAAAGTTACGTTTCACTTTCTCTTTCGTCTCACGACCTTTCTGGTGGCCAATGATCATAACAGGGCGGCCATCAAGACGAGCCATACCGCCAACAATCGCTTTGTCGTCAGCGTAAGCACGATCACCGGCTAGTTCTTCGAATTCAGTAAAAACGTGCTCAATGTAATCAAGCGTGTATGGGCGTAGCGGGTGACGAGCCATCTGAGCTGTTTCCCACGCGCCAAGGTCGCTGAACGTTTTCTTCTTAAGTTCTAAGCTTTTCTTTTCTAGCTGTTCGATCTCTTTGTCCAGATCAACGCCAGAGTCACCACCGTGACGAGAAACACCACGAAGTGCTTCAATCTTAGCTTCAAGTTCTGCGATAGGCTTTTCAAATTCTAAAAAGTTCAGGCTCATCTATAGATCCTTTCTGATTCGGCATTCGACTGCCGAACTTAGTTAAATTCGAGTTCTACCTGGCTCTTACCAAGCAGTTGTTTCAAATTGTCTATTAATTCGTCACTAGGCGTCACACGCCATTCGGTACCTAACGTTAAGCGCGCTCGCGCGTCACTGCGTTGGTAGTATATATGGACAGGAACCGTTCCTGCCTTGTAAGGCTCCAGTATCTTACTAAAGCGCTCAAAAAATTGCTCATCGATTTGAGATTGTTCAATGGACACCGATAAGCCACGGGCATATTTTTCACGCGCCGTGCCGAGATCCATAACCTCGCGCGCGGACATTTTAAGACCACCATTGAAATCATCAAAGCTGACCTGTCCAGAAACGACCAAAATTTTGTCTTGTTCGAGCAATTCAGCGTAGCGATCAAGCGCATCGGAGAACAACATGACTTCCATACGACCGCTACGGTCATCCAAGGTCATGATACCAATACGAGTACCGCGCTTGGTTGTCATTACTCGAGCCGCAATCACCAGACCTGCAACCGTGACACTCTGATCACGTCTTGTTGGTGTCGCATCTTTTAGTCGACAACTGGTGTACTTACCAAGTTCCTTTATGTAGGCATTTATTGGGTGCCCGGTCAAATATAAGCCAAGTGTATCACGTTCTCCTTCCAGCCAAACTTTTTCTGGCCAAGCAGGTACCTTGGTATATTTGTGTTCAACTTCTTCCGGCGCTTCGGTCAAAACACCAAACAAGTCACTTTGACCAAACGCTTCCGCTTGGTGGTATTGGCTGGCAGCTTTTACCGCATCATTAAGTGATGCCATCATCGCCGCTCGGTGCGGACCAAGTCGGTCAAGCGCCCCTGCATAAATGAGCTTCTCTATCACGCGTTTGTTCACTTTCTTAAGATCAATACGAGCACAGAAATCGAACAAGTCTTTAAAGTGGCCATCTTTGTTGCGCGCTTCTAGAATGGCTTCAATCGGACCTTCACCAACCCCCTTGATCGCCCCAATACCGTATACGATCGCACCGTTTTCATCGACGTTAAAACGGTACAAGCCAGCGTTGATATCCGGCGGAAGCACCTTGAGCTTCATACGGAAACATTCGTCTACCAGACCAACCACTTTTTCGGTGTTGTCCATATCGGCGGTCATTACAGCAGCCATGAACTCGGCTGGGTAATGCATCTTCAGCCACAGTGTTTGGTAAGACACCAATGCATAGGCGGCGGAGTGTGATTTGTTGAAACCGTAGCCTGCGAACTTTTCTACCAAGTCGAAGATTTTCATCGCCAACTCGCCGTCGACGCCGTTCTTTACCGCACCATCTTCGAAGGTCGCACGCTGCTTAGCCATTTCCTCTGGTTTTTTCTTACCCATCGCACGACGAAGCATGTCCGCGCCACCAAGGGTGTAGCCAGACAATACCTGTGCGATCTGCATTACCTGCTCCTGATAGAGGATAATGCCGTAAGTCGGATCGAGGATTTCTTTTAGCGATTCATGTTGCCACTTTTCATCTGGGTACGAGATCGCTTCTCGACCATGCTTACGGTCGATAAAGTTATCTACCATGCCCGACTGTAGAGGACCCGGGCGGAACAGCGCCACCAATGCGATGATGTCTTCAAAACAGTCCGGTTGCAGGCGTTTGATCAGTTCTTTCATACCGCGCGATTCGAGCTGGAATACCGCGGTCGTTTCCGAGTTTTGTAACAATCGGAATGATGCCGCATCATCCAATGGAATCGATTCGATGCGAACTGGAGCTTTGCCTTCACGCTCAAGGCGTGGGTTAATCAGACCAAGAGCCCAGTCGATGATGGTTAAGGTACGTAGACCTAGGAAGTCAAACTTGACCAGACCAGCAGTTTCTACATCGTTCTTATCGAACTGAGTAACCGGGAAGTGACCTTCTGCATCGGCATAAATTGGCGCAAAGTCAGTAATGGTGGTTGGCGAGATTACAACACCACCCGCGTGCTTACCGGCGTTACGTGTACACCCTTCAAGGATGCGACACATATCGATAAGCTCTTTCACTTCTTCGTCAGCTTCGTACAGTTCAGGTAGCGCTGGCTCCGCTTTGAATGCCTTTTCCAAAGTCATTCCCGGATCAGGCGGCACCAGTTTTGAAATACGGTCAACAAAGCCAAATGGGTGGCCTAGTACACGTCCTACGTCACGAATTACCGCTTTCGCGGCCATGGTACCGAAAGTGATGATCTGAGATACCGCATCACGGCCATACATTTCTGCAACGTGGTCAATTACTTGGTCACGCTTATCCATACAGAAGTCGACATCGAAGTCGGGCATGGAGACACGTTCTGGGTTGAGGAAGCGCTCGAAGAGCAGATCGTATTCCAACGGGTCGAGGTCGGTGATTTGCAATGCATAAGCCACCAATGAACCGGCGCCCGAACCACGCCCAGGCCCTACAGGAATATCATTATCCTTCGACCACTGAATGAACTCCATTACGATCAGGAAGTAGCCTGGGAAGCCCATATTATTAATAACTTCCAATTCGACTTTTAGACGCTCATCGTACTCAGGACGTCGCTTTGCTCGCTCTTCTTCGTCGGGAAACAGAAATTCTAAGCGCTCTTCAAGGCCTTCCTCTGACTTTTTAACCAGAAATTCGGTTTCCTCCATCCCCTCTGTCGGGAATGCAGGCAGGAAGTACTCGCCCAAACGTACCGTCACATTACAACGCTTAGCAATTTCAACACTATTTTCCAGCGCTTCAGGGATATCGGCGAACAACTCGCACATCTCTTCTTCGCTACGTAAATATTGCTGAGCACTGTAGTTTTTAGGGCGGCGAGGATCTTCTAGCGTGTAACCATCATGGATCGCCACACGAATCTCGTGCGCCTCAAACGTCGTTTCATCTAGAATCACAACATCGTTCGTAGCGACAACAGGCAGTTGCTCTTTCTCTGCAAAGTCCAAAGCAAAGTGAAGATAAGTTTCTTCATCTGCTCGCCCTGTACGCGTCAGCTCTAGGAAAAATCGGTCGGCAAAGTGTTGATGATAAAAATCCGCGCAGTTTTGAGCAACTTTATGGTTCCCCTTCAGTAACGCTTTACCAATCTCTCCACTTTTTGCCCCTGATAGAACAATCAGCCCTGCAGACAACTCAGCTAGCCATTGTTTATCAATAACAGGTTGATGCTGAACATGGCCGCGCAGATACGCTTTAGAGATCAACAAGGTTAGGTTTTTATACCCTTCATTGTCTGCTGCCAGCACGGTGAGTTTAGTCAACTCTTCACCAAACTCTTCTGACTGCATCGCAAAATCAGCGCCAATAATTGGCTTCACGCCACACCCATGAGCCGTTCCATAAAACTTCACCAAACCACATAAGTTGGTGAAATCAGTTAATGCCATGGCTGGCATTCCCATTTCAGCCACTTTCTTAACCAAAGGAGGCACTTTCGATAGGCCATCGACCATGGAAAAGTCACTGTGAACTTTTAGGTGAATAAATTTAGGATCTGACATCAATGATTCCGCAGTTTTGCTTATTCGGGGAGGTTACTGGGGTATTTTACGTGATATAAAATCTTAGATATACCCCAGTCAGTGAGGGTTTCTAATCTAAACCCAAGGCTTTTTTGACTGGTTTGAAGCTCTTACGGTGCTGATCAATCACGCCATGTTGCTCAATGGCCTCAAAATGGGCTTTGGTTGGATAGCCTTTATGCTTTGCAAAACCAAATTGAGGATGAAGCTTGTCGAGCTCTTCCATCTCTTGATCGCGCACCACCTTAGCAATAATCGAAGCTGCACTGATCTCTGCGACGCGCATATCACCTTTAACCACCGCCTGAGCATCCATATTGAGCTGAGGTACGCGGTTTCCATCGATGAGTGCAAAGTCAGGCGTAACCTCCAGCCCTGCTATCGCTCGTTGCATCGCGACCATGGTTGCTTGGAGAATATTGAGCTGATCAATTTCCTCCGGAGAGCAGCGCCCAACAGACCAAGCGAGTGCTTTCTCTTTAATCTCTGGCAGTAATGCAAGTCTCTTCTTCTCGGTCAATTTTTTCGAATCATTGAGACCTTCGATAGGGTTATTCGGGTCCAAAATCACGGCCGCAGTCACCACATCACCGACCAGCGGACCACGCCCCACTTCATCCACACCGGCAATCAAGCGATACCCTTGTGGGTATTCGAATGGTGGCAGTTCTTTTTTTTCTTTTGTCATGATGGCTATTTACCTATCAGGTTCAATACGGCTTTGGCGGCTTGTTTATCTGCATCTTTTCGAATCCAGTGATGCATTTCTGTAAACTTCTCAATCATGCACTGCCCTTGTTCACCAAGCAGCTTTTCAACTTCGATCTCTAAGTTTTCAGGCGTACAGTCTTCTTGCAACAACTCTTTGACCAGCTCTTGATCAGCAAGAATATTGGGTAAAGAAACGTATTTAGTTTTGAGCATTTGGCGAGCAATAAACGCAGTCACAGCATTCACCCGGTAACCCACCACCATTGGCCGCTTAATCAGCATACACTCCAATGCCACTGTACCTGATGCCAGCATTACCGCATCAGAAGCAGTGATCACATTTCGGGCAGTATCATTGACCAATTTGAAATCTAATTCTGGAGCCAGTTCCTGCCAGACTTGTTCAAATTGCTCACGGCGTTTTTGATTGACCAAGGCGACGACAAAACCTATATCCGGATGTTTAAGATGCAAACGACGACACGTTTCAATAAAAGGGGCAGCCAGCATTTTTAATTCACTACCACGACTCCCGGGTAGAACAGCGAGCCACTTTTTATTTTGCTCAAGACCTAGCAGCTCACGGGCCGGCGCTTTTGGAGATTCTAGAGGAATCGCATCAGCTAAGGTATGGCCAATAAATTCGCATGGCACCTGATATTTATCATAAAACGCTTTTTCAAATGGCAGAAAAGCCAGCACCAAGTTAGTAGCCGCTTCAATCTTAAAAATACGTTTTTGACGCCATGCCCAGACGGAAGGACTGACGTAATGCACGGTTTTGATTCCCGCTTTTTTAAGGTCAAGTTCAAGGCGCAGGTTAAAGTCTGGTGCATCAATTCCGACAAAGACATCTGGTGGATTTTCGGTGAAATAGCGAACCAACTCAGCTTTGACTTTCAGTAAGCGAGGGAGCCTGCCTAGCACTTCCACAAGCCCCATAACTGCAAGCTCTTCCATATCAAACAGAGACTCACAACCCTGGGCGATCATTTTCGGACCACCAATACCTACAAACTCCGCATTTGGATACTGTTGCTTAACGGCTTTGATAAAACCTTCACCTAAGGTATCGCCAGACAGCTCCCCGGCAATGATACCAACGCGAAGTGGCTTTTTGTTATCCATAATCCCTAACCTCAAAAACACAAAAAGACCGCAACCTAGGGCCGCGATCTTTTCAATTTGGACTCAGTAACAGTTAGCGAATAACGCCACGCTCTGAACTTTCTACGAAATCAATAAAGTGCTTAATGGATGGCCACTGTTGTGCCATTTCCAGCAAAACTTCTTTGGCCTCAGCCTGTGTTTTGCCCGCTCGATAGAATTCTTTATAAGCGTTGCGTAATGCGCGCAGTTCACTCTTTTCAAAGCCATTACGCTGCAAGCCCACCAAATTCAACCCAAATGGTGTCGCATGGTTACCTTGAGCAAGCACATATGGCGGAACATCTTTCACTACCGCTGAACAGCCACCGATATAGCTGAATGCGCCCACTTTACAGAAAGGGTGAATCGCAGACAGTGCCATCACACCGGCATGGTCTTCAACTGTCACATGACCACCTAAGATAGCGTTGTTACCAACATGAGTGTGGTTACCAACAATCACATCGTGAGCAATGTGTGCATTAACACACAATAAATTGTCATCACCAATAACTGTGGTCGCCTTGTCTTGTACGGTACCACGGTGGATCTGCACAGCTTCACGAATCACGTTTCGGTCGCCAATCACAACCGTTGTATCTTCACCACCGTATTTCTTATCTTGGTTTTCTTCACCAATCACGGCATGCGGGAAAATACGGTTATCTTTACCAATCGTGGTATGGCCTTTAATAACCACATGCGACATAATTTCTGTGCCTTCACCAATTTCAATTTTGCCTGAAATATAGGTAAAAGGACCAACGGTCACGTTAGCGGCAATTTTCACATCCCCTTCAATCACTGAAGAAGGGTGCACCTGAGCTGTTTCATGAATCATATTAAAACTCTCGACGAGCACACTTAAGCTCTGCAGAACACACAACTTCGCCGTCTACTTTCGCAACACCGTTAAACGCTGCAATACCACGACGCTCTTTAATGAATTCTACTTCAATAACCAGTTGATCGCCTGGTGTTACTGGTTTGCGGAACTTCGCACCATCAACACTTGCAAAGTAGTACAGCTCATTTTCAGAAGGCGCACCAAACGATTTAAATGCTAGTAGACCCGTAGCCTGAGCCATCGCTTCCAAGATCAGAACACCTGGAAAAACCGGCAGTTGAGGGAAATGACCTGTAAACTGAGGCTCATTCACTGAAACGTTTTTGATCGCCTTAAGGTATTTTTCTTCTTGGAAATCGATAACACGATCGATCAGCAAGAATGGGTAGCGATGTGGTAACAGTTCCTGGATTTCAGTGATGTTCATCGTTTTGTTTTCAGTAGTCAAAGTCATATTCCTATCTTGAATGCTAAATTAACTGGCAGGCATTATACCCAAGTCATCCCAATATGCTAAGTACGCACTGCGATGTTGTTGTATTGAGTCCACATAATCAGTCAGAAAAAAAGACCCGCACATCGCGAGTCTTTTTATTCAGAATCAGATTAAGAGTCTTCGCCCTGATCCAGCTGTTTTTCAACCGCCTTAAGACGCTTGTTCATCTCATCAATTCGATGAACCCGAGTTGCAGTCTTACGCCACTCTTTATTTGGCTGCAGTGGGATACCGGAAGAGTACATACCCTTTTCTTTAATGCCGCGCATGACCATTCCCATACCGGTAATAGTGACGCCATCGGCAATTTCGATATGGCCATTGATAACAGTACCACCACCGATAATGCAGTATTTGCCGATTGTAGTACTGCCGGCGACAATCGTACCACCAGCTAAAGCTGAACCATATCCGATGTGTACGTTGTGAGCGATCTGCATTTGGTTGTCAATGATCACATTGTCTTCAATCACAGTATCGTCTAAAGCACCACGGTCTATCGTTGTACAAGAACCAATTTCAACGCGATTGCCAATACGCACCGTACCCAGTTGAGGGATTTTAACCCACTCACCTTTATCATTCGCGTAACCAAATCCGTCTGCGCCAATCACTGTGTTCGCTTGGATAAGACAATCAGAACCAATTACAACATCGTGATAGATACTGATATTCGACCACAATTTGGTATTTGCACCAATTTGAGCCTTTTTACCGATAAAACAGCCAGCGCCAATCACAACGTTGTCAGCCAGTTGAACACCCGACTCAATCACAGCGTTCGCGCCAATGGAAACATTGTTGCCAAGCTGAGCATCATCGGCGATAACCGCAGACGGCGCTATCTCATTGGCCGGTAGTGGCGTGGTATCCAAAGCTTGTGTCACTTTAGCAAAAGCGATGTAAGGATCGTCAACCACCAGAACATTACCAGCGCACAACTCACGCTGCGCATCCTTAACCATTACCACGGTCGCCTGACAGTCAGCAAGGTGCTTAGCGTATTTAGGATTAGATAGGAAAGTAACATGACCTTCCATCGCTCTATCCATAGGCGCTACCATGGTCACCACTGCGTCGGCGTCACCATGTAATTTCCCGCCAGTAATTGAAGCCAGTTCGGCTAGTGTAATTGCTGTCATAGCCAATTATTTCAGTGAGTTAATAACTTGTTCAGAGATATTGTATTCTGGCTTACCATATTGCATTGTCTGAATATCGACAACGATGTCGTAGCCTTCTTTCTCTGCCACTTTCTTAACAGCGTCCTGAATTACTTTGAACAGTTTCTGTTTTTCTTGTGCTTCGCGACGAGCTGAAGCTTTTTCTAGAGCCTGAGCTTTGATTTTGTATTTGCTGTCAAGTTGAGCAACTTCAACACGTAGCTTTTCAACTTCTTCTTGGCCTAGCAACTCGCCATCACGCTGCAACTTTTCAATTTTTGTTTTAGCTTCAGCCTGAATAGATTTCAGTTCATCGGCTTTATCTTTGAACTCTTCCTGCATTTTTTGCAGTACGACTTCACGTTGAGGAAGTGCTTGGAAAACTTGAGCTGTATTGATATAGCCAATTTTCTGCGCGGCTTCTGCTGCATTAGCAAAGAATGAAGACGACATTACAACAAGGCTAAGACCAGCCGCTTTAATCATTTTGTTCACTGTAAATTCCTCTGTATTTAGAAGGTTCTGCCGATAGTGAAAGTGAAGAATTCTTCGTCGTCACCTTCATAAATTTTGATTGGTTTCGCAATAGAGAAGACCAATGGCCCCATTGGAGACATCCATTGCAGTGCTGCACCATAAGATGCACGGTAATTGGTTGGATCAGAGTAATCTTCGTAGTACTGCGTACCTTGATAGGCTGAGTTATAAGCAAACTCTGTATCCCAGACACTCGCCGCATCGACAAATAAACTGGTGCGAATCTGACTACGCGCTTCATCCGAAGCAAATGGCGTCGGTACAATAAGCTCCATGCTCGCCAGCGCAATCGCGTTACCACCCACAGAATCATCGGTAGCATTCACACAGCCGTTGTTACCACAGCTGCCATTATTGGTGGTATACACCGCTTTAGGACCGGCTGAGTTAGAGCGGAAACCGCGTAATGAAGTAAAACCACCCGCGTAGTAGTTTTCATAGAATGGGAACAGGTTATCGTTACCGTCTGTTTGACCATAACCGTTACCGTAACCTAAACGACCACGCATCAAGAGAGTAAACTCGTGCTTCTTAGTGATTGGCACGTACTGACGCACGTCATACTGAACTTTGAAGTACTGCGCGTCCGAGCTTGGAATGGTTGCTTTGGCAAATGCACGCTGATAGTTACCGGCAGTTGGGAAGAAACCACGGTTCAGGTTGTTGCGCGTCCAAGAGATATTCAAATCAAAATCGTTGGTAATGATATCGCCTTCAGGTTGGCCAATACTCTGAGCAAATAATTGCGCCTGATCGTAAGTTGGGACGTTACCAATCTTATTGTGCGTATAGCCGATACCAAACTCTAAACTGTTCAGCTCGTTAACCGGGAAACCCCATGTCAAACTGGTTCCGTAACTTTCATTGGTATAGTCAACGATACCTGCTTCAGAAGCTTCAAAAGTGTTGTAGAAAATCTTACCGCCTAAGCTAACACCATCAAGGTTCCAGTACGGATCGCGATAATCAAGGCTCACATTTTTCTGGTAGTCGTTCATCATTGCGCTGACGCCTACGCGATTACCTGAACCTAAGAAATTATCTTGTTGTAAGCCAACCTGGAAACTCACGCCAGACTCTGTACCGTAGCCGATACCAAAGTTGACGCTGCCTGAGTTCGCTTCTTTAACGTTATAGACCAGATCAACTTGGTCTTCGCTACCTGGTACACGAACAGTTTGGACGTCTACTGTTTCAAAGTACCCTAGACGATTCAGGCGATTCTTACCGGTTTCAATCGATTTTGAGTTAAGCCAGCTGCCTTCCATCTGACGCATTTCACGACGCAAAACTTCATCTTTGGTGGCATTGTTACCGACAAAACGGATATCGCGCACGTAGATACGCTTACCTGCTTCAACGTTAACCACGAGAGAGACCTGTTGAGTCTCATCATCAAATTCTGGAATAGTGCGAACCTGAGGGTACGCGTAACCAGCTTCACCAAGAACACGTTTCACGTTTTCTTCTAAACTTGTTACTTGGGAACCGTTATAGACGTCCCCCCTTTCAAACGGAACCAGAGCTTCAAACTCCGCTTCTTTGCCAATCAGCTCGCCACGGAACTTCACGTCTTTCACCGTGTAAGGTAAGCCTTCATTCACCGCAAGAGTAATGTAGACCCCTTTCTTATCTGGGGAGATCGCTACCTGCGTTGAATCGACTTTAAATTTGAGATAACCACGATCTAGGTAATAAGACTTGAGAGCCTCGATGTCACCCGCTAAAACCTGCTTCTGATATTTATCATCAGACAGGAAATTCCACCAAGCGACATCTACATTCAGGTTGAAGCGACTTAGTAACTCTTCATCGGTAAAGACTTCATTACCAATAAAGTTAATCTGCTGGATTTTTGCCGACACCCCCTCAGAGAAAACAAATTTCAGATCCGAGCGGTTACGAGGCAAAGGAGTGACGACCGCTTTCACCGTCGCATTGTACTTACCAACACTGTAGTAAAAGTCTTCGAGTCCTTTTTCAATGTTCGATAGCGTTGTGCGATCCAGAGCTTCGCCCACACGCACACCAGATGCATCCAGGTTCTGTTGTAATTGCTCTTCTTTGATAGCCTTGTTGCCAGAAAAGGAGATGTTAGCTATCGTAGGACGCTCTTTGACCTGCACCAATAGCTGGTTACCATCTCGCAGCACTTTGATGTCTTCAAAGTTGCCTGACGCGTATAACGCTTTAATGATCTCAGACACATCTTGGTTATCAACAGTATCACCGATGCGTACCGGCATTTTTAACAATGCCGCACCCAGTGCGACACGCTGTAAACCGTCAATCTGTATGTCTTCAACAACAAAGTTCTCGGCACCATTTGCAGTTACGCTCGTTGCCAATAGCGTTGCAAATAGAATTTTTTTCATCGCCATATTTGTTTTAGTTATTCCTTACTACAACCTTTGCCCTGTTACAGACGAGCAAAATCATTAAATATCGCCACTGCCATCAGAGAGAAAATAATTGCCCCACCAATGCGGTACCCCATTTCCTGAATGCGCTCAGGAACTGGTCGTCTGATCACTGCTTCAATAGCAAAAAACAATAAGTGTCCACCATCCAACATAGGTAATGGTACAAGGTTAATGATGCCTAAGTTGACACTAATTAACGCTAAGAAACCTAGGAAATATACCAGCCCGTAGTCGGCGGTCGTCCCTGCTCCTTTCGCAATTGAAATAGGTCCACTTAGGTTATTTAATCCAACGTCACCAACGATCAGCTTTTTAAGCATGCTGATCGTTAGATCGATAATTTGTCCGGTTTTCTCAATCGCTTTTCCGACTGATTCAAATACACCAAATTGGATCTCGAAGCGATAATTTTCCGGCCATTCTGCGACTTCAGGAGCGATTCCGGCAAATCCAATCGTTCGCTTATCCGCAAGTTCACGACTATCAGGAGTTAGGATGAGGTTTTGTACCTCACCAGCACGCTCAATCTGCAAGTCAATGGCTTGATTCGGGTGCCCTTGAATCAGCTCAACTACTTGCTGCCAATTGGTGATCGGTTGACCATTAGCCACGAGCAATGTATCTCCAGCTTGTAAGCCTGCCGCCTCACCAGCACCTCCTTCAGAAATCGTCACCAGTGTGGTTGAGATTTCAGGAGTAAAAGGTTTAAAACCCAATGCTGACATAGCAGACTCGTGTTCTGGGTCAAAGTTCCAATTGGTTAAGTCAAACGTTCTAACTTCTTCAACACCCACACCATCAGCGGGTGCCACTGTCATCGTTAATCGCTCATCACCAATATGGCTAATCAATCCCATATTGACGGATTCCCAGTCCGGAGTTTGGACGCCAGAGACGGCTTTTAGTTCCATTCCGGATTCTAAACCTGCTTCAGCAGCGATGGAATGAGGCTCTACCTGGCCAACCACTGGCTTAACCGCTGGTACACCTATCATGAATACCAGCCAGTAAGCAAATACAGCAAAGAAAAAGTTAAATGCAGGCCCTGCCGCTACTATCAAAGTTCGCTTCCATAAAGGTTGCGTATCAAAAGCGTCCTTTTTCTGCTCTTCAGGTACGTCATCTACGCGTCCGTCGAGCATCTTGACGTAGCCACCTAATGGAATGATTGAAATACTGTATTCAGTGCCATCTTTACCTATTTTGCTCCAGATTGATTTACCGAAACCAATCGAGAACTTTTCGACTTTGACACCACAACGGCGCGCAACCCAGAAATGGCCATATTCATGCACGGCAACTAAAATACCTAACGCAATGATAAATGATGCGAAATTCCACAATATCCCAGTCATAATGCACGCTCTTCAATGATTTCGACGGCCAACGCTCGCGCCATTTTATCCAGCTCTAAGATGCTTTCCAAGCTATCACAAACTGAATGATTATTGTTAGAGCAAACTTGCTCCACTACTCGCTCGTTGACAACAGCAATGTCAGTGAATTTGAGCTGGCGTGAAAGGAAATGCTCGACCGCCACTTCGTTTGCCGCATTTAGTGCAGTAGTCGCATGCTGCCCTTCATAACAAGCCTCAATGGCCAATTTCAGACAAGGGTAACGTTTAAAGTCGGGCTCTAAGAAAGTCAATTCACCCACGGTGGTGAAATCTAGGGGTTTAACGCCCGCAGACACACGTTCTGGATAAGAGAGTGTTAGCGCAATCGGCGTCGCCATATCGGGCTCACCCATTTGTGCCAGTACCGAACCATCTTTGTATTGAACCATAGAATGGATGACGGATTGAGGATGAATCAAAACTTTGAGCTGCTCTCGGCATGTGTTAAACAGCCATTTAGCTTCAATATACTCCAAACCTTTGTTCATCATGGTAGCAGAGTCGACCGAAATTTTTGGTCCCATCGACCAGTTTGGATGGGCAATGGCTTGCTCAGGTGTGACAGCTGGCAACGTACTGATATCGCTGTAACGGAAAGGGCCACCGGAACCAGTCAACAAAATATGTTGGATGCCGTGCTCACCTAAATCACAACCGCCTAGATTGGTCTGAATAGACTCTGGCAAACATTGGAATATCGCATTGTGTTCACTATCTACAGGCATCAGTTCAGCACCGTGGGCTTTCACCGTGTCGATAAATAGCTGCCCTGACATGACTAAAGCTTCTTTGTTAGCCAGTAAGATGCGCTTGCCTGCTTTGACTGCCGCCATTGTCGGTAGCAAGCCTGCCGCACCAACAATCGCTGCCATCACGGTATCAACTTCGTCAAACGAAGAAACATGACACATGGCTTCCTGACCCGCTAACACTTGCGTTGAAACTTTGAGTTCTTGCAACTGCGTTTTCAGTGTCATCGCGGCACTATCGCTGGCCATCACTGCATATTTAGGCTGCCATTTCTGACAAAGTTGGCGCATTTTATCGACATTATTACCCGCAGCCAGAGCCACAATCGAGAAGTGCTGAGGATTCTGTTCAATAACTTTAAACGTGCTGTCACCTATCGAACCGGTTGCACCTAAAATTGTCAGCTTACGCATAGCTAGAAACCAATGAGAGTATAACGGCAGGCTCTAGCCTGCCTTATAAATTAGAATATGAAGTATAGAAGAGCAAAGACCGGAAACGCAGCTGTCAGGCTGTCAATTCGGTCCAGTACACCGCCGTGGCCTGGAATGATGTTGCTGCTATCTTTGATACCAGACACACGCTTGAACATGCTTTCAACTAAATCTCCCAGAACAGATATCACTACGGTTACTAACGTAATCATCACCATTGCCACGGGGCTGCTGAACTCAATTTCAAACCAATTCGCCGTTGCCCAGCCAACAGCAATCGCAGTAACAATGCCACCAATCAAACCTTCAATTGTTTTATTCGGGCTGACATGAGGGGCCATTTTTCGCTTACCAAAGCTCTTTCCGGCAAAGTAGGCACCGCTGTCCGCTGCCCAGACAATAAAGCATACAAACAGAACAAGTTTAGCCCCGTGATAAGTATCTTGATTGATGCCTTCCGCTCTAAGCAATAAAACACTCCAGAAAAAAGGTAGCAAGGTCAAAATACCAAACAGGTGACGAAGCACGTTGGAGTGCTGCCAGAATTTGGCTGAGTTAGGGTAAGTGATGGCTAAACTGCTGGAAGCCAACCACCAGACGCCACCCGCAAGAAGTACCGCTAAATGGCCTTCAGTCACCGCATTTAAGCTAAGTGCATCAAAAGGAAGCAGGGTCAGTGTCGCAACACTGACTAAAAGGCCAGGGATTAACGCGGTAAGACGTGTTTTATAATCAACAAACTGAGTCCATTCCCAATACCCAATCACTGTCACGACTGCAATCGCGAGCATGAACAAGGGAAGCGATAGCTCAAAAATGCCGAGTATCACTAATGGAGCAAGGATAAGCGCGGTTATAATTCTTTGTTTCAAACTTGATTCCTTTAATCGCTTTCCATCAATGCCTTGATTTGTTCACCGGTACAACCGAATCGTCTCTCTCGATTAACAAACCAAGTCACTGCTTCAATCAAGCTGTTTTCATCGAACTCTGGCCAGTAAATTGGCGTAAAATACATCTCAGCGTAAGCCATTTGCCACAGCATAAAGTTACTGATTCGGCATTCACCACTGGTTCGAATCAGCAAATCAACTTCAGGTAAATCTGACATCGTCAGGTGTTGTGTGATTAGCGCTTCATCAATCTCATCAGCACTGAGCTCACCTTTTGATACCTTTTGTGCGATGACTTTAGTTGCTTCAACAATATCCCACTTGCCACCGTAGTTGGCCGCAATATTGATGACCATCCCGCTGTTATCCGCCGTTAATGCTTCAGCCTGGGCAATTTTCTTTTGCAAACGCTCATTGAATCGACTTGTGTCACCAATCACACGCAAACGTAGGTTGTTTTTGTGCAGCTTTTTTACTTCTGTCGACAAAACAGTAATAAATAGCTCCATCAAGACGCCCACTTCTTCTTCTGGACGACGCCAATTTTCACTACTGAAAGCGAATAAAGTAATGGCTTTAATGCCTAGCTTGGCAGAGGTAGAGATCGCCTTTCTGACGGCTGCAACACCATTTTTATGGCCAAATACACGCGGTTTGCCTTGTGCTTTCGCCCAGCGGCCATTGCCGTCCATGATGATTGCAATATGTTTAGGAAGTGATTCTGGTGAGAGTTGAGAGTTTTGCATACAAGGATTTATGATTACCAGCAGGGGACAAAGAGTAGCATAAAAAAACGCTGTGCTGCGAGCACAGCGTTCTCTGTATCCAGAGTCTAGATGGAATTAAACTTCCATCAACTCTTTTTCTTTTGCCGCTAATACTTCATCGACTTGCTTAACAGCTGCATCAGTGATTTTCTGGATCTCGTCCTGACCTTTACGATCTTCATCTTCAGAGATTTCTTTGTCTTTCAATAGCGCTTTTAGTTCACCGTTCGCATCGCGACGGATATTACGGATAGCCACACGACCACCTTCAGCTTCGCCACGAACGATTTTCACGAGATCTTTACGACGCTCTTCCGTTAACGGTGGAAGTGGAACGCGGATGATAGTACCTGCGGACATAGGGTTCAGGCCTAGGTCAGACATCATGATCGCTTTCTCAACTTTTGGCGTTAGCTCTTTATCGAATACTGTGATTGCTAGTGTACGAGCATCTTCTGCTACTACGTTTGCTACCTGGTTTAGAGGAGTCGGCGCACCGTAGTACTCTACCGAGATACCAGAAAGTAGGCTTGGATGAGCACGACCTGTACGTACTTTAGAAAGGTTGTTCTTTAGCGCTTCTACGCTTTTTTCCATGCGCTCTTGAGCGTCTTGTTTGATTTCGTTAATCACAATATCACCTTAATGTGTAATTCTTTTCAGAAGAAAGCCTAATCAGGATTCTTCAAAAGGCAATGCCGCAGCATGAATTAGTCACGCTGCGGTTGAATGAATTATTCAGCAGTGCTAATCAGAGTGCCTTCTGCTTCACCCATTACCACGCGACGTAGTGCACCTGGTTTGTTCATATTGAATACGCGGATTGGCATTTTATGGTCACGAGCCAGTGTAAATGCTGCTAAATCCATCACTTTTAGTTCTTTATCAAGAACTTCTGCGTAGCTCAGGTTATCATACAGCTCTGCGTCAGGGTTGGCTACTGGGTCAGCCGTAAATACACCATCAACTTTTGTCGCTTTTAGAACTACGTCAGCTTCAATCTCAATTCCGCGTAGACATGCAGCAGAATCTGTTGTGAAAAATGGGTTACCTGTACCTGCTGAGAAGATAACAACACGGCCTTGGCGCAACTCGCGGATTGCGTCTGCCCAGTTGTAATCGTCACACACACCTTTTAGTGGGATTGCAGACATAACACGAGCATTGACGTATGCACGGTGCAAAGCATCACGCATCGCCAAACCGTTCATTACTGTTGCTAACATACCCATGTGGTCACCAACAACACGGTTCATACCCGCTTCAGCAAGACCTGCACCACGGAACAAGTTACCACCACCGATAACCACACCGACCTGAACACCCAGTTCAACCAGTTCTTTTACTTCTTGAGCCATACGATCCAAGATCGCAGGATCAATACCAAAACCTTCTTCGCCTTGAAGTGCTTCACCACTCAGTTTTAACAGAATACGTTGATACGCTGGTTTAGGGTTCGTAGTCATGGAGTTTACCTTCCAAAAGAGAGTTGTTGTTGATTAACAGTCATGGATGGACAAGAGATGCATTTTCTATTCTGAAAAACGCTGAATTCTTGCCCATTCATCACGGCTAATCGTTTAGACGCCAGTCGTAAAAAGACCGCAGCCTTGGCTACGGTCTAAACTTTATGCGTTTCTCTAAGGATTAACCTTTTTGAGCAGCTGCTACTTCGTCAGCGAAGCTCATTTCTTCGCCTTTATCGATACCTTCACCTACTTCTAGGCGAACGAATGTAGCTACTGAAGCACCGCGCTCTTTCAGGATTTCGCCTACAGACTTCTTAGGTTCCATAACGAAAGCTTGACCAGTCAGAGAGATTTCGCCTGTGAATTTCTTCATGCGGCCAACAACCATTTTCTCTGCGATTTCAGCTGGTTTACCTTCGTTCATAGCGATTTCTACTTGAACAGCTTTCTCTTTTTCTACTACGTCAGCAGGTACGTCTTCTGGGTTTACGTACTCTGGACGAGAAGCAGCTACGTGCATTGCAACGTGCTTAAGAGTTTCAGCGTCGCCTTCACCAGCAACAACTACACCGATTTTCTCACCGTGACGGTAAGAAGCGATTGCAGCACCCTCAACGTACTGAACGCGACGGATGTTGATGTTTTCGCCGATCTTAGCAACAAGAGCAACACGCTCTTCTTCGAATTTAGCTACTAGCTCTTCAACAGAAGCTTTAGATGCTAGAGCGTCTGCTGCAACTTTCTCTGCGAATGCAGTGAAGTTAGCATCTTTAGCAACGAAGTCAGTTTGGCAGTTAACTTCAAGAAGAACTGATACACCGTTGTCTTCTTTGATGATGATTGCACCTTCAGCCGCAACGTTACCTGCCTTCTTAGCAGCTTTCGCAGCACCTGATTTACGCATGTTTTCGATTGCTAGTTCAACGTCGCCGTTAGTTTCAACTAGCGCTTTCTTACATTCCATCATGCCTGCGCCAGTACGGTCGCGCAGTTCTTTAACTAGAGCAGCAGTAACAGCCATTCTCTATTCCTCAGTTTAAATCTGGATTTGGTAAAAAACAGGGGCCTACATTTTCGGCCCCTGCTGATAACTATAACTTAGTTTATGCGACAACTAGATTTCACATAGACCAAGTGTGACGCGGAGCCGCTATTATTCAGCTTCTACGAAACCGTCTTTTTCAGCAGCTGCAGCAACATCTTTGTTACGACCTTCAGTTACTGCAGAAGCAGCAGCGTTTAGGTATAGCTGTACCGCACGGATTGCGTCATCGTTACCAGGGATAACGAAGTCAACGCCATCTGGGTTAGAGTTAGTATCAACTACAGCGTAAACTGGGATACCTAGGTTGTTTGCTTCTTTAACTGCGATGTGTTCGTGATCAGCGTCGATTACGAATAGAGCGTCTGGTAGGCCGCCCATATCTTTGATACCACCAAGAGATTTCTCTAGCTTCTCCATTTCGCGAGTACGCATTAGAGCTTCTTTCTTAGTTAGCTTGTCAAAAGTACCATCTTGAGACTGTGCTTCTAGGTCTTTTAGACGCTTGATAGACTGACGAACAGTTTTGTAGTTTGTTAGCATACCGCCTAACCAGCGGTTGTTAACGTAGAACTGGTTGCTTGCAACAGCAGCTTCTTTAACAGCTTCAGATGCAGCGCGCTTAGTACCTACAAATAGAACTTTACCTTTCTTTTCGCCAACTTTAGCTAGCTCAGCTAGAGCGTCGTTGAACATTGGTACAGTTTTTTCTAGGTTGATGATATGAACTTTGTTACGAGCACCAAAGATGAATGGCTTCATTTTTGGGTTCCAGTAACGAGTCTGGTGACCGAAGTGAACACCAGCTTTAAGCATATCGCGCATTGATACAGTTGCCATTTTAAAATCCTCTATGGGGTTAGGCCTCCACATCCCCCATAACTCCGACTAGGCTTCTGCCCAGCACCCCGGAATATGTGACGGAATGTGTGTGATTTAAAGATATAAGTTAATTGGAAGTCGTCAGCTTCGCCACGAGGTTTCACCAAACAGAGAGAACAGACCACATTTCCGGCGCGCTTTATACCATATTTTTGCCCTTCATGGCTAGTAAAAAACGATTATTCATTGCACAGACTGGCTCTCTCAGTGCCTACTTGCGTATAGAGCTACATGAAGAATCATTCTCATTATGTACGGTTCCTGCTAGAATGCGCCCATTCGCACCATAGAGTGCCACTGAATGAAATAGAGAAAGCCGATGTCAATCAAGATCAAAACCGCTGAAGAAATCGAGCGCATGCGAATCGCAGGCGCACTGGCCGCTGAAATCCTAGAAATGATCGAACCTCACATCAAAGAAGGGGTAACGACAGATGAATTGAATCAGATTTGTCACGACTACGGGATCGAAAAAGGCGCTTACTCTGCACCTCTTGATTACCATGGATTCCCTAAATCCATTTGTACTTCAATCAACCACATTGTGTGTCACGGTATTCCAGCGTCAGAAGACGAAGTGGGTAGCAACGGTCAGCCGAAACCTGCCGTTTTGAGAAACGGAGACATCATCAACGTTGATATTACTGTCATTGTTCCTAACGATGAAAATGCCGACCTCAGCGTGCGCCCGCAGGGTTATCATGGCGACACATCTAAGATGTTCTTCGTCGGTGATGTGTCTCCGGCTGATAAGCGCCTGTGTATGGTCACGCAAGAAGCACTGTATGTGGGGATGCGCAAGGTAAAACCGGGAGCAACTGTCGGTGACATCGGCACTGCGATTGAAAAGTACATTAAAGAAAACAACAAAAAGAACCCACGTAATAAGTTCTCTATTGTAAAAGACTTCTGTGGCCATGGTATCGGTAATGAGTTCCACGAAGAGCCACAGATTGTTCATTACAAGAACAACGATCGCCGTGTTCTCAAAGAAGGCATGTGCTTTACTATCGAACCGATGATTAACGCGGGCAAGTTCGGCGTCACAGTTGACGCTGAAGATGACTGGACTGTCTATACCGGTGACGGCAAGAAGTCAGCGCAATACGAGCACACGTTGCTGGTAACCAAGACGGGCTGTGAAGTAATGACTTTACGCAGCGACGACACTATCCCTCGTATAATGAACAACGTCTAATCTGATTTATTGATTTAATATCCCCGTTTCACGGGGATATTTTTTTATCAGCGCCATTTTGATAGATTGGTATCTAATGGATATTTAGCACGGACTCGCGGTATGCCCTTTCAGTCTCCTCTGACATTCGAAGATGATCAGATCTCAGTCAATGAACTCAAATCTCAACTGGAGCAATTTGCTCTCTATCAGAAGCAGGAATTTCTCGAACATCACCCTGTGACAGACCTCGTTTTAGGTCGTTCTGATTATATTGACTTACTTCTCAACCGCCTGTGGCAACACTTTGGCTTTTCCGACCTGCCTAATATCAGCTTAGTTGCGGTCGGTGGTTATGGACGGGGTGAACTTCACCCACTGTCAGATATCGATATTTTGATCGTTTCTCGCCATAGCTTGCCTGATAACCTAGCGAATAAAGTCAGCGAGTTCATTACCTTACTCTGGGATCTTAGACTCGAAATAGGCCATGCAGTACGGACGGTTGAAGAGTGTGCAGCTATAGGTCGCGACGATCTCACTGTTGCCACCAACTTGCAGGAAGCCAGATTGCTGTGCGGCTGTGAAGAGACTTTCCAGAAGTTAAAACTGGAAATTCATTCCGAATCGTTTTGGCCAAGTGAAACCTTTTACAAAGCGAAAATTCAGGAACAGCGAAGCCGTCACGCCAGATACCATGACACCACATACAATCTTGAGCCTGATATCAAATCGACACCAGGGGGTCTGCGAGATATCCATACCTTGAGCTGGGTCGCCAGACGCCATTTTGGTGCGACGTCTTTGCTCGAAATGAGCAAATATGGCTTTCTAACCGACGCTGAATATCGTGAGCTGGTTGAGTGTCAGGATTATCTCTGGCGAGTGCGCTTTGCACTGCACTTACATCTGAAAAGGTACGACAATCGCCTTACCTTTGCTCATCAGGCTCAAGTCGCAGATTGTCTAGGCTTCGAAGGCGAAGGGAATCGCGGCGTTGAAATGATGATGAAGGAGTTCTACCGTACGCTCAGACGTGTCGCTGAACTCAACAAAATGCTGCTTAAACTGTTTGACCAAGCCATTTTAAACAATGGGGTTGAGTGTCAACCTGAGATCCTCAGTGAAGATTTTCAGCGTCGGGGTCACCTAATAGAAGCTCGCAAGCCAGCTTTATTTCAGGCCCGTCCAGAAACCATTCTCGATATGTTCCTTCATATCGCTAACGACTCAAGCATTGAAGGGGTTGCACCACCGACGCTACGTCAACTTCGAACCGCTCGTCGCCGACTGAACAAGTTCCTTCATACCATTCCAGAGGCACGAGAAAAGTTTATTGAGCTTTGTCGCCACCCGAACGCTCTGCACAAGGCTTTCAGTTTGATGCACAAGCTTGGTGTCCTCGCCGCTTACTTACCACAATGGAGCCAGATTGTGGGTCAGATGCAGTTTGATCTGTTCCATGTGTACACCGTCGACGAGCACAGCGTTAGGTTACTCAAACACATCAACACCTTCGGTAACTCACAGAATTACGACAAGCACCCTATCTGCTGCGAAGTGTACCCACGTATTCAAAAGAAAGAGTTGTTGATCATTGCGGCTATTTTCCATGACATCGGTAAAGGGCGTGGCGGTGACCACTCAGTGATTGGTGAAGGGGAAGCTTACAGCTTTTGTATCGAGCACGGTCTCTCAAAACCTGAAGCCAAATTGGTCGCCTGGCTAGTAAGACATCACCTACTTATGTCAGTCACTGCACAACGCCGTGATATTTATGATCCAGAGGTGATTACTGAATTTGCCAAAAAGGTACGTGACGAAGAATACCTTGAGTATCTAGTGTGTTTGACCGTGGCCGATATCTGCGCGACTAACCCCGAACTATGGAACAGCTGGAAACGGACCCTTTTGGCAGAGCTCTTCTACTCCACGCAAAGAGCATTACGCCGCGGGCTGGAGAACCCTGTCGATGTGAGAGAGCGAATCCGCCACAACCAGCAGCTTGCCTCTGCCCTATTACGCAAAGAAGGATTTAGTGCACGAGAAATTGAAGTGCTATGGCAGCGTTTCAAAGCGGATTATTTTCTCCGCCACACCCACAAGCAGATCGCTTGGCACTGTATGCACTTGCTCCGCCATGAAGATCATGCAAAACCACTAATCTTAATCTCGAAGAAAGCGACCCGAGGGGGCACGGAAGTGTTTGTCTATAGCCGTGACCAACACGCCTTATTCGCAACAGTGGTGGCCGAGCTGGATAGGCGTAATTTTAACGTTCACGATGCTCAAGTTATGACTAGTAAAGATGGTTATGTACTCGATACTTTTATGGTCTTGGACCAACACGGTCAGGCGGTTGATGAAAGCCGTCACAAGGCCGTGATTAAACATCTAGCCCACGTGTTGAAAGATGGCAGGCCAACAAAAATCAAAACCCGTCGTGTACCACGCAATCTTCAGCACTTTAAAGTCAAAACACGGGTCGATTTCCTACCAACAAAGAGCAAAAAGCGTACTTTAATGGAGTTTGTTGCCTTAGACACACCAGGGTTACTGGCAACCGTCGGGGCGACTTTTGCGGATTTAGACCTTCACCTTCATGCAGCAAAAATCACCACCATTGGTGAACGAGCAGAAGATTTGTTCATCATCACCGGTGAGCAAGGTGGCAAGTTAACTGAAGAGCAAGAAGCACAACTTAGAGAAAGTCTCACCGCTAATGTGGCCGAGCTGGCACCGTAAGCGATCTTGTCCACAAGTTGTAAAGGTGTACTAAAAATCAGCTATCTACAACGTGATTAGGCTGCTACATTATTGATGTTAACAATATTTGTACACCCTGCTCATAAGTGCGCAGGGTGATTTTGAATCAACACAAAGAGGTAGCCTATGTTCCCACACCTCACTGGTTTAGGTATTCACGATCCTAAACAGATTGAGCGCTATTCACTACGCCAAGAAGCGCACAAGGATGTGTTAAAGATCTATTTCCACAAGCAGAAAGGCGAGTTATTCGCTAAAAGCGTAAAGTTCAAATATCCTCGTCAGGTTAAAAACGTTCTTGTGGACAGCGGAAGCCATAAGTACAAAGAAGTAACTGAGATCAACCGCAATCTGACTCTAGTCATCGATGAGTTGAACAAACTCACTAAGCCAGAGAAGCTCGTTGAAGTGGATGTGAAGCAGAAGATTCTTTCCGATCTTCGCCACCTAGAGAAAGTCGTTTCAAGTAAGATCACAGAGATCGAAGCTGATCTAGAAAAACTTAAATAAATCGCTTCAAGAATAGAAACAATTTGAAGGGCCGATGTAAGAGCATGAGCCCTTTTCTTTTACGTGTGAGAGACCAGAAACCTGCTCACCACCTCATCAAACTAGACGAGCCAGCCTGCGTATTTGCCCACCAAGTAAAGCGCAACACCAGCCATGATACCCGCGACGATATCATCCAGCATAATACCCAATCCACCGTGGACACGCTTATCTAACCAGCCAATCGGCCATGGCTTAACCATATCAAAGAAACGAAACAGCACGAACCCGGTCAGTACCCATTTCCAGTCCGTCGCTGAAAGTTGAAACAATGGCACCACCAGCATGGTTATCCAAAAGCCGGCGAATTCATCCCATACGATGGAACCATGGTCGTGCACCCCCATGTCGTCCGAGGTCACCTGACATATTTTGATACCTATCAGGCAAGAGGCAATTACAGCCAAGATGTATACAGGTAAAGGCAATTGAACCAAAAAGAAGTAGAAAGGGACTGCAGCCAGCGTCCCCATCGTACCCGGCACGACAGGAGAAAGACCACTACCAAAGCCTGTCGCGAGCAGGTGCCAAGGGTTTTTCAATGAGATAAGTGAAAGTGGATTTGTCATTATACTACTTAGAATTATTTAAAGTGATCATAGCCTTGCAGCATCCAATCTAACGCTTGCCCTTGCTGGTGCAACTCAAACGTTCCTTGTGGTCGTATTTGACCAATGCAGGTAATCTTAGCGCCACAATGCGCAAGAGCACTCTCGATGGAGCCTTTATTATGCTCAGGTACCGTAAAGCACAGTTCGTACTCTTCCCCGCTGGACAAGGCATATTGCTGAGCTTCAGCTAAAGTACCCGAAAATTGGATAAGAGCATTAGAGACAGGTAACAGCGAGACGTCAAGGCTTGCCCCAACAGAAGAACGTTTCAGAATGTGTTGCAGATCTGAAATCAAACCATCTGAAATATCGATAGCTGAGCTGGCGAGATTAAGGAGTGCTTGACCAACCAAAACGCGAGGCGTCGAGAGATAATGGCGTTGTTCTAATTCCTGAGCAAAAGGCTGAGACTTCAGTTCCGGGTTGAGGATGACATCCAGGCCGGCTTTGCTGTCCCCTAAATCACCCGTTACATAAACCCAATCGCCCACTTGAGCCCCATCACGACGTAGTGCTTTATCTGGGTCAACCAACCCTTGCACCGTAAGCGTTAGACTTAACGGGCCTTTAGTGGTGTCACCACCAATCAACTGCACCCCATAATAATCCGCAAGCTCAAAAAATGCGTCGCAGAAAGGCGCTAACCAAGCCTCATCGGGTTCAGGCATCGTCAGGGCAAATGACACCCATGCTGGTGTCGCACCCATGGCTGCGAGATCACTGATGTTGGATGCTAATGCTTTATGTGCAACCCAAGCAGGGTTGGCATTTTCAAGAAAATGAGTCCCTGACACCAGCGTATCTGTGCTGATCGCGACAGATAACCCCTCAGGTACTCTAACTAAGGCGCAATCATCACCGGCCGCCAGCAGGACATCTTTACGTGACGCCTGTCGGTCAACGAAATACTTTTCAATTAAATTAAATTCACCAGACATAGTACTCAATGTAACGTTAGGCATAAAAAAGGCCAGCATTTGCTGACCTTTTTCTATCAATTCGGCTTATTTTTTGCGAACGTGTGGTGCGGCTTTATCTAGCACACCGTTGACAAACTTGTGGCTCTCTTCAGCAGCGAACACTTTAGCCAGTTCGATTGCTTCATTGATTACCACTTTGTAAGGCACATCTTCACGACGCGTCATTTCATACATAGCAAGACGAAGCAAAGCCAGCTCCATCATGTCCAAATCTTGCATTGGGCGAGCAGTGTAAGGACGAATCTTGCTGTCTAGCTCTGTGTGACTTAGCACAACACCTGTTAGCAGGTCACGGAAGTATGCAACGTCAGTATCTGGTGCAACAAGCGCTGGCTCAGCAGCATGATGCTCTTCTTCATCATACTTACCACCAGATAAGAACTGCTCTTCAATAGTGGCAACATTCTCTTTAGTAATTTGCCATGAGTAGATCGCTTGTAGAGCGAATCGACGTGCATTACGACGTGCGGCTGGTTTCACACTGGCCCCCATTAGGAATCGATTTCAGATAGAACGTTAATCATTTCAAGTGCGCTTAGTGCAGCCTCTGCACCTTTATTACCAGCCTTGGTTCCTGCGCGCTCGATTGCTTGGTCAATTGTATCAACGGTCAATACACCAAACGCCACTGGAAGACTGTACTCCAGAGACACCTGTGCAAGGCCTTTGTTACATTCACTACAAACATAGTCAAAGTGAGGTGTCCCGCCACGAATAACAGTACCTAGTGATACGATCGCATCAAACTTGCCTGTTTTTGCTACGCGCTGAGCTACCAATGGAAGCTCAACCGCACCCGGACAGCGAACAACGGTGATGTTATCTTCGCTGATTTGTCCATGACGCTTTAAAGTATCGATTGCACCAGACAATAGACTTTCGTTAATAAAACTGTTGAAACGAGAAATAACGATAGCAATTTTTGCGTTTGGCGCTGGGAAGCCACCCTCGATCACTTTCATAAGCCTTCCTTTAACTATGTTCATCAAGTGAGAATCGCCGGATTCTAGCACAAATCTGTGAGCAATATCTAATGGAAATTTAGCATTACTCAATTAGCAGAACGGCGTTAAAAACAAAGAAGGCAATTGGTTCATCACCCTTTGCCTTCTTATACAATCTAGTCGTTTTCTATCTGCTTATTCGCAAACGTATTCAACCACATTAAGACCGAACCCACCCAAGGCGTGGTATTTCTTATTGGTTGAAGAAAGTAGACGCATGTCATGCACACCCAAATCCGCCAAAATCTGCGAACCGACACCAACACGTCGTGATGTTCCTTGCTTCTTCGCCAAGGTTGGCGCTTCGCCTTTGTCTTGGGCTTCAAACATTTTCACGCGGTGGATAAGCAAGTCAGTTGACTCTTCATTACCAAGAATCACCAAGACGCCACCTTCTTCACCAATGCGCTTCATTGCTTTATCTAGCGTCCAGCTTCTTTCAGCATTGCGATCACTACGCAGTAGGTCTGTAAACGTATCCTGAAGGTGAACTCGAACCAATGGCGCGTTCTCTTGCACGTTGCCTTTACATAGCGCGTAGTGAACCTGATTGTCGATAGTATCGCGGAAGGTCACCAGTTCAAACTCACCGTATTCTGTCGGCAATTTGCACTCTGCAACACGCTCGATAGTCGTTTCTGTGTTGTTGCGGTATTCGATCAAATCAGCAATCGTACCTAACTTGATACCATGTTTCTCAGCGAAGATTTCTAGATCTGGGCGACGAGCCATTGTGCCGTCGTCATTGAGGATTTCAACAATCACACCGGAAGGTTCAAAGCCAGCCAAACGCGCCAAGTCACAACCAGCTTCAGTATGGCCAGCACGAGTCAGGACACCACCATCTTGTGCTGCTAGTGGGAAGATATGTCCTGGTTGAACCAAGTCCGCCGCTTTGGCATCTTTTGCAACCGCAGCTTGCACGGTGCGTGCACGGTCTGCTGCCGAGATGCCCGTTGTCACGCCTTCCGCCGCTTCAATAGAAACCGTGAAGTTAGTCGTGTACTGCGCGTTGTTGTCTTGAACCATTGGTGGTAAACCTAAACGCTCACAACGTTCTTTGGTCATCGTCAGGCAGATCAGGCCACGGCCGTGAGTTGCCATGAAGTTGATCGCTTCTGGAGTGACATGTTCGGCCGCCATGATCAGATCGCCTTCATTTTCACGATCTTCATCATCCATCAGGATGACCATTTTACCTAAGCGAATGTCTTCGATGATTTCTTGAGGCGTACTAATTGGCATTTCTCTGTTCCTGTTATCTGGGCACTTGGCGACTTTATTCTGTGTCAACGCCCAGCATTCTAGGCTGGGCGTCCGTTAATTTATGCAAAACCGTTTTGCTGGAGAAACTCCATGGTCAAACGCGATTCTGGCTGCTCTTTTTGGCTGGTCAGTAAACGTTCCATGTAGCGCGCTAACACGTCCACTTCCAAATTCACTTTTCGTCCAACATGGAAATCTGCGATGGTCGTTTCTTCGCCAGTGTGTGGCACTATCGTAAGTTTGAAGGCATTTTTGCGCAGAGCATTCACCGTCAGGCTGATGCCATCCACAGTGACGGAGCCTTTCTCAGCCACATATTTAGATAGCTCTTCAGGCATGGAAACCCAGAACTCAATCGCTCTTCCCACTTGGTTACGTTCAGTAATTTCACCAACACCATCCACGTGACCAGAAACAATATGACCACCAAAGCGCGTGGTTGGCAGCATGGCTTTTTCGAGGTTGACCTTGCCACCCACTTGGTAATCCGTAAACCCAGTTTTGTTCAAAGTTTCTAACGACAAATCGGCGCTATAGCTGGTTGAATTGAAATCCACAACCGTCAAACACACGCCATTCGTTGCTATGCTATCGCCGAGTTTGACGTCTGACATATCCAGCTTACCCACTTCAACGGTGACACTAATGTCTTCACCTTTCGGAGTAATTGCTGTTAGCGTCCCAACAGCTTCAATAATTCCTGTAAACATATTTACGCTTCTTTGTACTTAAGTCGGGCTACAAGGCGAATGTCTTGGCCAACTTGTCTGATATCTTGAATATCGAGTTCAATGACCTCTGCCATCGACTCCAGGCCAAGCGCACCGAATAAGCCCCGGCCGTCACTGCCCATAATTTTAGGCGCTAGATACAATACTAACTCATCCACCAAGCCTTCTTTAATCAGACTGCTTGCCAGAGTGGCACCCGCTTCAACCCAGAGATGATTAATATTGTGATGGGAGACCAAATTTGCAAATGTTGATTTCAAATCGATTTGCTCTGAGCCATTAAGTAAGGGATCTACATCGCCTTGTGCAGAGATAACAATACGCTCACCATCAGTCGAATAGAATTTGAGTTCAGAAGATAGCTGCTGCTGACGATCCAACACCACTCTGACAGGTTGGCGCACATCACTTTCAGGCAGCTTAGCCTGCACAGATTCAGGTAGCTCAGACCAACGGACATTCAGTGATGCGTTGTCCTCAATTACCGTTTTGCTTGTCGATAAGATAGCGCCAGCTTGAGCACGATAGTTCTGCACATCTTGCCTCGCTTGAGGAGACGTAATCCACTGGCTTTGACCATTACTCAGCGCGGTTTGGCCATCGAGACTTGCGGCCATTTTCAGCTGCACAAACGGCATTCCGGTTTTCATACGTTTGATGAAAGCAGAATTCAGAGCCATCGCATCGCTTTCTAGCAATCCAACCTGAACTTCAATACCCGCATCTCGCAACATTTTAATGCCACGCCCCGCCACTTGTGGGTTTGGGTCTTCCATAGCACAAATCACTTTTGCAACCTTGGCTTTAATCAAACCTTCAGCGCATGGAGGGGTACGGCCATAATGAGAACAAGGCTCGAGGGTAACATAAGCGGTCGCCCCCACAGACTTGTCGCCTGCCATTCTTAATGCATGTACTTCAGCATGAGGTTCGCCAGCACGATAGTGAAAGCCTTCACCCACGATGTCGTCATCAAGGGTAATAACACAACCAACATTCGGATTTGGTGCCGTGGTGTAGATGCCGCCTTTAGCTAATTCAATCGCACGCGACATCATTTGATAATCTTGAGGGGTGAATTCAGACATGTTTACGTTAATCTTCTAATCGGGCAATTTCTTCGCCAAACTCACGAATATCTTCAAAGCTACGGTAAACGGACGCAAAGCGAATGTAAGCGACTTTATCCAGCTCTTTAAGCTGATCCATAACCAAATTACCGATCATTTCACTAGGTACTTCACGCTCTCCGGTTGCCCGTAGCTGAGATTTGATCATGCTGATCGCCAGCTCAACAGAGTCCGCACTCACTGGGCGTTTTTCCAACGCTCGCTGCAAACCACCGACCATTTTATCTTCATTGAATGGTTCGCGATTTCCATTTGATTTAATCACGCGAGGCATCACAAGTTCAGCAGTTTCGAATGTGGTAAAGCGTTCGCTACAAGCTAGACACTGCCTGCGACGGCGAACCTGATGACCGTCGGCCACCAGACGAGAATCGATCACTTTCGTATCATTCTCAGAGCAAAAAGGACAATGCATATCACCTCCATAATATACTCAAACAACCTCTGCGCTTAGCGCACATTGATAGAATCAATAAAGGGACTTTGTTCAATGCAAACCCCAACGAGAATCCCTTTTAGGATAAGTTGTTAACGCGCAAACGAAGTCACTTGAGTATATCGCAGCTAGTGTAGCGGATTTGGTAAAGTGAAGAAAAGCAAAAGGGGCGAAATCGCCCCTTTTTCATATCGGAATACTGAGTTTTGTTAACTACGCGGTAGGTAGTTAGCCTTTCCTACCCATTTATAGCTGGTAAGCTCTTCTAACCCCATTGGCCCACGAGCATGCAGCTTCTGTGTCGACACCGCAACCTCAGCCCCTAAGCCAAACTGCGCGCCATCAGTAAATCGAGTAGAAGCGTTAACATACACAGCAGCAGAACCCACTGAGTTGATGAACAACTCCGAGTTTTCCAAGCTGTTCGTCATAATTGCATCAGAGTGGCTGGCATTATGGACTCGCATATGATCGATAGCTTGTTTGACATCCTTAACCACTTTGACACCAAGAGTGAAGCTGAGCCATTCCGTATCAAAGTCCCCTTCGCCACTATCACGTATCTGTTTAGCAGTCGCCATCAAAGCCTTTGCTTGAGGCTCAGCAACAAATGTGACTTTATCTTCCATGCGAGCTTTCAACATTGGCAGAAACTCGGCTGCGATAGCTTCGTGAACCAATAAAGTATCCAGTGCATTACAAGCCGAAGGACGCTGCACTTTCGCATTCTCGACGACTTCTAGAGATTTCTGGAGATCAGCACTCTCATCAACAAATACATGACTGATACCAAAGCCGCCAATAATGACAGGGATCGTGCTGTTTTCTTTACACATTTTGTGAAGACCAGCGCCACCACGTGGAATGATCATGTCAACGTAATCATCGAGCTTAAGCAGCTGAGAAACCAACTCTCGATCCGGCTTCTCAATATACTGAACCGATGCCGCAGGCAGCTCGGCTTTAGCAAGCGCCGACTGAATAACCTTGACCAGCTCCATATTGGAGAAAAACGTCTCTTTACCACCACGAAGGATGCTTGCGTTACCCGTTTTTAAACACAGGGCAGCAATATCAATAGTCACGTTCGGGCGCGCTTCGTAGATGACGCCAACAACCCCTAATGGCACTCTACGGCGAGATAAAGACATGCCGTTTTCTAGGACTTTGCTATCAATTTCGCTACCGACGGGATCATTAAGGCTAATCACGTTACGTACATCATTAGCGATCCCCGCTAAACGATCTTCGTTAAGCAGCAGGCGATCAAGTAAAGCCTCTGTCAGGCCAGCTTCACGACCCAGTTCAATATCTTTCGCATTTGCCGCCAAAATCGTGTCTGCGTTGGCTTCAAGTTCATCTGCAATGATCGCTAGTGCTTGGTTTTTTTGCGCCGTTGATTCTGTTGCCAGTTGGAAAGCTGCGTCTTTGGCAGCTTGACCCATAGAAATCAGTTCCACTATCTTTCCCTCAATTATTCCTGAATTACAACCATATCGTCACGGTGCAGCACTTCGCTGCCATAGTCGTAACCCAAAATTCCTAAAATATCTTTACTGTGCTTGCCAATTATCTTGGTCATGTCTTGGCTGGAGTAGCTGGAAATCCCGCGCGCAACCAAAGCACCGCTCTGATCAGTCACACGCACTACCTCACCGCGGGCAAATTCGCCACTCACGTGAGTCACTCCCTTAGCCAGCAGACTACTGCCTTTTTCGATGACTGCTTTCACCGCTCCGTCATCAATGACAATATCACCTGACGCGGCTGGCCCAGCCAGAATCCAGCGTTTGCGACTTTCGAGTGCTTCTTCAATTGGCAGAAAGCGGGTACCTTGCGGTTCTTCACCCAATGAGTCGAATACCACACTAGGTGCGCTACCAGCTGCGATGATCACTTCAATTCCAGCTCGTCGAGCAATATCCGCCGCCTGAAGTTTGGTTGCCATCCCGCCAGTACCTAGCGTTGTGCCACTGCCTCCGGCGATTTTGCGCAGAGTGTCATCAATGGTTTTCACTTCTTTGATCAATTCAGCATTTGGGTCTTTGCGCGGATCAGCGGTAAATAGCCCTTTCTGATCTGTCAGTAGGAGCAATTTGTCTGCCCCACAAAGAATACCGACTAAAGCTGACAAGTTATCGTTATCACCCACTTTGATTTCACTGGTCGCTACCGCGTCATTTTCATTCACGATAGGAATGATGTCATTGTCGACTAAAGCATTGATGGTATCGCGGGCATTCAGAAAGCGTTCTCGGTCTTCCATGTCTGCACGAGTCAGAAGCATCTGACCAATTTTAATTCCGTAGATGCCGAACAAGGCTTCCCAGGTTTGAATCAATTGGCTCTGTCCCACCGCGGCCAATAGTTGCTTATTGGCCATCGAATTGGGCAGTGCGGGGTAACCTAGGTGCTCTCGGCCAGCCGCAATGGCGCCAGACGATACCATGACCACAGAGTGGCCCAGTTTCTTCAGCTCAGCACACTGGCGGGCCAACTCAACCATATGAGCGCGATCTAACGCCAATGTCCCACCAGTTAATACACTGGTACCCAGTTTCACAACCACAGTTTGGCGCTGTGTTGTGTTTCCGCATTCTTGATTCATTGTCTCTCTGCTATGAAATTAAAAATAATCACCCATTGCTCTGGTTTGCATAGCAACACGCAGTATCAGCAAAATGGTTATCAGACCTGATGTTTTAACAATCAAAGCATAAATTCACAAGTAGAAAAGGCGCCGTGAGGCGCCTTTTTGATAGATAAAATAGATAGAGGAATAAATTTAGACGAACTCAACAGATTCTTTGTGTAAATCTAACGTCATATCAAATTGAGTCTGTAGGGTTTCAACCAGCTTTTGATGGAAAGCTTCTTGGGTGCGGTTAACTTCTTCAATGGCTTTTTTTGGTAACTTCTCGTCCACCCAGTCCCCTTTAACATCATAGAGGCCAGTGCGATAACGAGCAGCGAATGTCTGCCCTTCTTGTTCCAGCTCTAACCACCATCCCCAGAACTCTCTTTCTTCCGGCGATTTTTTGTCATTCACACAGACAGAAAGACAATCAAACAAGTAACGGCCTTCTTCACTTTGTGACTCTCTCAGATATGGGCCAATGGCCTTTAACGTAGACATCAAGCGGTAATGAGTTGGACTTTTTGGCTGTTCAGACATAATGAATCTCCATATTCAATATCTGTAATGATTATTCGTTGTAATTATGACGAGCAAATAAACAGGACTGCTTAGTTTGGGTATTGCCCTTATATGAGTCTTGCCTAATTTATTAGATTTGTCATCTAATTAGCTCGTCCTCCAACCACTTAATCGCCAAATCGAGGGATTGCTCATATCCTTGTGTAATTGTTTTTGCACTGATTTTCTTCGCTTTTCCGTAATCACTAAACAAGGCAACCAGCTGGTTATCACTGTAGGGTGAAACCGGATCGCTTTCGAGGCTCATTGCCAGAATAGGCACCTTAGTTTTACGGTTAGATAAAATGCCCTGCACCTTAAGCGACCAAGCCATCAACTGACCCGCCAAACTGTTGACGTCTACCGCGTTCTTCCCTAAGCGCGATGCTAAAACATCAAGGTACATTTTCGGCATTTTCTTCAACTTTTCCGGTGAAGAAAGTACATCGTGAATCGGAGCTCCTAAGCTGACACACGCTTTAATCTTATCTGGCTCCATAAAAGACAGTCTGACTAGAGCATTGCCGCCAAACCGAAACCCAATCAACCCTACCCTATGATGATCAACCCAAGGAATATTAAACAGTTCGTTCAATACCGCTTGGTGGATGCAAGAGGTATCTTCTGTTAGCGTCCAATGACTGCTATGCCCAACTGAAGGCATATCGACAGTCAACATTGCGATGTCTTTTTTCGCTAAATGGTCACGGAACAACTTCCACATGTCGGTTTGTAAGCTATCCAGCCCCGCACTGACCATCACCACAGGTTGCGGCTTATCGGTTTTGGTCAAATGAAGATGGGCGATTATGCGTTTATTCTGGTAGGGAATTTCTATCTGCTTAACGATATATTTTGTTTTCTTGGAGGCTTCCGTATACGCATTACTGGCAAGAACCTGAGCCTGAGTTGCCAGATTATCATTCTTAAGATGCGGGTAACCGGCAATACTAAAACATAAAGAAGCATTGAACAGTTCATCGGCGGCTTCTTCACCCTTTAATTCATTAGAACGTTTGTGATGCAGCATACCCAGCTTGGTCCACTCGTAAGTCCAGTTCCCACTGTGGTAGCCCATTACGGTATCTAGCCACTCGTCGTGAGTACGTGAATGTTTTGAGGACGCAATCTTTGCCAATACCGCTTCGACTTCAATAGGATCCAAACCTTGCCATGCCCACTGCATTCGACGCAGGTTTCGATACCATTTAAAGCCATCTTGTTCACGCTTTTCATCCAACATCGATTGGCTGCTGGGCATGTATTGCGTCAGTGCGGAGGTTTCTTTGGCTTGTTTATGATTGGTGAACAGGGTTTCGGAGAGGTTTTTGCTCACTTCTTCAGACATAAGGAGGCCTAGTTAGAATAATTTTCTACATTGTATACCTGTCACGATGTAAAAGGCAGGCCAGAGTCAAGGTTCACTGCATTAGTTCACGAAAAGTTATATTAGGAAAAATAGAGAAAGGAGAGGCAACATTGGGAAAAGCGAGAGAGGCAAATGGCAACCCAATAAAAATGACCCATTAAGGGCCATTTCTCTTTTACTGAACAATCCAGTAAGGATTATTTTTGCTTGCGATTGATCGGCTCAGCGTACTGAATCGACATATCCCAAGGCTGCTCGATCCAAGTTTCCTGCGCGATATCAACCACGTAGTCATCAAGAAGAGCTGCACCAGATGGTTTAGCACATACCGCAATCAGTTTTGCTTTCGGGTAAAGCTCACGCAGCTTACGAGCGGTATCACCGCTGTCCACTAAATCTTCAACGATTAGGTAACCTTCACCGTCACCTTCTGGTGCTTTCAATACACTCATATCACGTTGATGATCGTGGTCGTAGCTAGAGATACAAATGGTATCAACGTAACGAATACCCAGTTCACGAGCCAGAATTGCACCTGGAACAAGACCACCACGACTTACCGCCCAGATACCTTTCCACTGCTCTGCTGGCATTTGTTGCTCAGCAAGCTCACGACAATAACTGTGCATTTGATCCCAAGTAATAATGAATTTCTTACTCATTGTTCTAAACCTAATAATAAAAAGTTGAGGGCCTGTCCATTCAACTCAACGTAGAACGCACAGCCCCTTGATGAAGCTCTTTAAGCAACAATGTATTTGAAGATAAAGATTGCCGACATCACCCACACACTAAGGGAAACGTCACGACCTTTACCACTGAATAATTTGATTGCCGCGTAAGCGATGAAGCCAAGAGAAATACCTTCCGCAATAGAGAAAGTCAGAGGCATCAGCAAACACGTCACAACAACTGGTGCCGCTTCTGTCAGGTCTCGCCAATCAATGCTCACCAAACCAGAAAGCATTAGAATCGCCACATAAAATAGCGCACCAGCCGTCGCATACGCAGGGATCATACCAGCCAATGGCGAGAAGAATAGAGCAAGTAGGAACAAAATACCAACTACAACAGCGGTTAGACCTGTGCGACCACCAGCGGCAACACCGGATACACTCTCAATGTAAGAAGTCGTGTTTGACGTGCCCAACAGAGCACCTACCGAAGTAGCAGTTGAGTCAGCAAGAAGTGCTTTATTCAGACGAGGAATTTTACCATCTTTATCCATCAGACCCGCTTTTTGAGACACACCAACTAGCGTGCCAGCAGTATCAAATAAGTCGACGAAAAGGAAAGCAAAAACCACTGAAATCATACCGATCTCAAATACTGCAGAAAAATCCAACTGCATGAAGGTCGGTGCAATGCTTGGTGGCGTTGACATGATGCCACCCCATTGCACATCACCAAACGCTAAACCTAAGCCAGTGACCGCCAAAATAGCGATCATCACCGCGCCTTTTACGCCACGGTGAACCAGTGCAATAGTCAGGAAGAAGCCAATTGAAGCTAGTACTGCAGGTAACGAAGTAATCGAGCCAAGAGAAACAAGTGTCGCCGGGTTATCAACCACGATACCTGCATTCTTTAACGCGATAAATGCCAAGAACAAGCCAATACCCGCCGAAATACCCGTGCGCAAAGAAAGTGGGATGGAGTTTATGATCCACTCTCGGATCTTAAACACACTCAATAGAATGAATAGCACACCGGATACAAATACTGCTGCTAATGCAACTTGCCATGTATATCCCATACCAAGAACAACGGCGTAGGTGAAAAAGGCGTTCAGCCCCATTCCCGGAGCCTGAGCGATTGGGTAGTTAGCGACAAAGCCCATGATGAAACAGCCGATAGCCGCCGCCAGACAGGTCGCGACGAAGACAGCGCCACGATCCATACCAGCATCAGCTAAAATAGCCGGGTTTACAAAGATAATGTAAGCCATGGTAAGGAAGGTTGTCATACCGGCTATGATCTCAGTTTTTACATTCGTTCCGTGTTCACTGAGCTTGAATATTTTTTCGAACATAATCGAATTCCAAAGGGTAAAAGTAAACGGTTGCGTAATCGATTGGCGAGATTATAAAGTCTACAAATGGCAAATTCCAGATAGAATTAGGACTCTAATCAATATTTCTATCTGTAAAACTTAGTCTCAAACGCCCCACCTAAGTGAACATTAGTAAAAAATCCTATTAGTTCAATACATAACAGTGATGTACCTACGAGCCTTTGAAAGGTGATTTTTTCAACCATGTCGTAAACTTACATTGAAGAAAAAGCCCTAAAACGAGATTGGATATGTGTTTATGCGAATAAAATGAAGCAAAGCTGATGAGAATAGAGAAATCATGCCATTGCGACAGACATTTTCAGCAGATAAAAAAACGCCACTCAAATTGAGTGGCGGTTGAATCATGTCAGCAAATTAGGAGCTGTAATAAAATTCCAATTATAGGGGTGAACAAACTTGTTCGAGAGTCACAAGCTCGGAATTAGTAACCGAAGCTCGTTGGATATGCAAAATTGCCAGTGTAAACAGAATTGTTTATCCAGAATGTTGCACTTGGTAAACCTTTCATAACTATCACCTTCTAAATCAATGAAAACAGATAACAAATATTGATTTCTCGGTTCCTTGGAGGCGACAAATCGGACTCATCCTTTGAGCATTTTCTCTTCGCTTTCGAAGTTGGTTACTAATATACCCCAAAGAAAATTAATTACAACAACAAAAGTGACAAAAGTCACATAAATTTCAAAAAATGACTCAGATCAAATGGTTTTGGTAATTAAATTACAGAAATATTAATTTAGATATTACTTTTATTACACTCAATAAGAATACAGTCTCACATGGAAAAATCATTGAATCTAGGTTCTGTGATGACAGCGAAACATTTCGTTTCTGCTTTTACTACTACCTAACCTTAGGTAGTGCTATTCTGTGCCTCTCTACCCAATAGGCCAGATTTGGTTTTTTGTTCGTTTAATTAACGCAATTACCTAACAAGATCTGGCATTATTATGATTAAGGAGTCATCCGTGTCTGAATTCCATTCTGAAATCAGCAACTTATCACCTGCACCATTATGGCAGTTTTTCGATAAGATCTGCTCTATCCCTCACCCTTCTAAACATGAAGAAGCGCTCGCTCAATACATTGTGGGCTGGGCGACTGAGCAAGGCCTAGATGTCCGTCGCGATCCGACGGGCAATGTTTTCATTAAAAAGCCAGCAACACTTGGCATGGAAAACAAGAAGGGCGTAGTTCTTCAAGCACACATCGATATGGTGCCGCAAAAGAATGAAGACACGGATCATGACTTCACTAAAGATCCTATCCAACCTTATATAGACGGTGAATGGGTAACCGCAAAAGGGACCACTCTAGGTGCAGACAACGGTATGGGTATGGCGTCTTGCCTAGCAGTACTGGCATCTACCGATATTAAACACGGCCCGATTGAAGTACTTCTGACTATTGATGAAGAAGCAGGTATGACAGGTGCCTTTGGCCTGGAAGCAGGCTGGTTAGAAGGTGAGATTCTGCTGAACACCGACTCTGAGCAAGAAGGCGAAGTCTACATGGGCTGTGCGGGCGGCATTGATGGCGAAATGACGTTTGACATCAAGCGCGAAGCGATCCCTGCGGGCTACGTAACTCGTCAGTTGGTATTGAAAGGTCTGAAAGGCGGTCACTCTGGTTGTGATATCCATACTGGTCGAGGTAATGCGAACAAACTTGTCGCTCGTTTCCTAGCCGGTCACGCACAAGAGCTGGATCTACGTATGGTTGAATTCCGTGGCGGTAGCCTACGTAATGCGATTCCGCGTGAAGCGTTCGTGACTGTCGCTATCCCTGCAGAAAATGAAGCTAAGCTGGCTGAACTATTCAACTTCTACACTGACTTGCTGAAGCAGGAGCTAGGAAAAGTAGAAACAGACATCGTTTCATTCAACGAAGCCATCGAAACCAACGAGCAAGTACTGGCCATTGCTGATCAGCAACGTTTTATCGCTGCACTGAATGCTTATCCTAACGGCGTGATCCGCATGAGTGACGAGATCGAAGGCGTTGTAGAAACATCTCTGAACGTGGGTGTTGTGACCACAGAGAGCGATAAGATCAACGTACTTTGCTTAGTTCGTTCACTGATTGATTCAGGTCGTCATCAAGTCGAAAGCATGCTGACATCCGTAGCGGAGCTAGCAGGAGCTAAGATTGTTTTCTCTGGCGCATACCCAGGCTGGAAACCAGATGCAGACTCTGAAATCATGGCTATCTTCCGTGATATGTACGAAGGCATTTACGGCCACAAGCCAAACATCATGGTCATTCATGCTGGTCTAGAGTGTGGCCTATTTAAAGAACCGTATCCAAATATGGACATGGTTTCTTTTGGTCCAACGATCAAATTCCCACATTCGCCAGACGAGAAAGTGAAAATCGATACGGTTGCTCTATTCTGGGAGCAAATGGTCGCGCTATTGGAAGCGATTCCAGAGAAAGCCTAACCCGCTCGTCCTATAGAAAAACTAGTCAAAAGCCAGCGGGAAACCGCTGGCTTTTTTGTTATCGACTTTGATAATCAATTTTTGTCGTCACGGTGAAATTAATTCGTTAGTCACCCTCACCTCTCGCTGATACAGTCGCCGCCGTTGAAGCGCCATAGGCAATCCATCTTGCCCACTTCAACCCCTATAACAGATACACGCTATCCGTTATATCGGGGGATGCTCGGTTCTCAGAGCATCTTGATTACTTTCTCAATGTAAATGAAATGCAATGAACGAAAAACTGCTAGTGGGCTGGCGAGAAACCCTGAGCCTTCCTGAGTTAGGTATAGAAAAGATCAAGGCAAAAATTGATACCGGAGCCAGAACTTCGTGTCTCCACACATTCAAAGTCGAGAGTTTCCATAAGGATGCTGAGCTATGGGTAAGATTCTGGATTCATCCTTTGCAGCGTGATAACTCACAAGAGGTAGTGTGCGAAGCCAAAGTCATCGACCAACGTGTTGTACGCGATTCTGGAGGCCATGAGGAAATACGTTATGTAATTGAATCGACAATCCAACTCGGTCAGCAAAGTTGGAAAGCGGAGTTGACGTTAACCAATCGTGAAAACATGACATTTCGCATGTTGTTAGGCCGTACTGCAATGCACCATCGCATGCTTGTCGACCCTGTTAAATCGTTTTTAGTCCCCTTCGAGGAAAACCAACAATGAAAATCGGTATTCTGTCTCGCAACGCCAATCTGTACTCAACCAAGCGTTTGATCGAAGCGTGTCAGAAACGTGGTCACGACGTAAAAGTGATCGACGCGCTACGCTGCTACATGAACATTAACTCGGATAAACCTGAGATTCACTTTAAAGGCGAAGAGTTATCGGGGTTCGATGCCATTATTCCACGTATTGGTGCATCCGTGACTTTTTACGGCACAGCTGTACTGCGCCAATTTGAAATGATGGGGGTTTACCCAGTCAACGAGTCAGTGGCTATTACGCGCTCGCGGGACAAACTGCGCTCTATGCAATTACTGTCACGCAAAGGCATAGGCATGCCGGTTACCGGATTTGCTAGCAAACCCGATGATGTCAAAGATTTACTAGACATGGTCGGCGGAGCTCCAGTCGTGATCAAATTGCTTGAAGGCACTCAAGGCATTGGCGTGGTATTAGCGGAAACACGTAAAGCAGCAGAAAGTGTTGTCGAGGCTTTCATGGGGCTCAAGGCCAATATCATGGTTCAGGAATACATTAAGGAAGCTGGTGGTGCTGACATTCGGTGCTTTGTGATTGGCGATAAGGTGATCGCGGCGATGAAGCGTCAGGGCGCAGAAGGTGAGTTCCGTTCTAATCTGCACCGCGGTGGCAGCGCATCACTCATCAAAATAACGCCAGAAGAGCGTCGTACTGCGATTGCTGCGGCAAAAGTCATGGGGCTCAACGTTGCTGGAGTGGATCTACTAAGATCGGAACGGGGCCCTTTGGTGATGGAAGTCAATTCTTCACCAGGTTTAGAAGGTATTGAGGCAGCAACAGGCAAAGACATTGCAGGCATGATCGTCGAGTTTATCGAGAAAAATGCCTCAACCAAAAGGACTAGAACTCGTGGCAAAGGCTAAGATCAATCGCATGTTTGACATTCTCGGCGAGCAAATCTCGCCGGGACAAAGAAAGGTGGTAGAGCTAGAGTCAGCAAAACTCTATACCCACTCTCCTTTGTCGATCCCAATCGAAGTCATCAATGGGAAATTTGCAGGGCCAACTCTGATGGTTAATGCCGCCATCCATGGTGATGAACTCAATGGCGTTGAGATCGTTCGTCAGCTAATCAACACCATTGATGCACAAAAACTGAAAGGCATTGTCATCGCAGTGCCTATCGTTAACGTGTTTGGCTTTATTCATAAATCACGTTATTTGCCCGATAGGCGTGACCTGAACCGCTGTTTTCCCGGCAGTGAGAAAGGTTCGCTGGCTTCTCGAATGGCGAGCGCTTTCTTCAATCAGGTGGCAAAACGTTGTGACTATATTCTCGACTTACATACTGGTGCGATTCATCGTACTAACTTACCGCAGATTCGGGCAGACCTAAGCAATCCTGAAACGCTGCGAATTGCACAGGCCTTTGCCACACCGGTCATTGTTGATGCTCCTTTAAGAGATGGCTCACTGCGCAGTGAGGCCGAGCGTCTGGGGATCCCAGTGCTGACTTACGAAGCAGGAGAAGCACTGCGATTTGAGCCTATTTGCATCAATGCCGGTTTTATTGGCGTGAAACGTGTAATGCAAGCCATTGGCATGTTACGACCAAGCCGTAAAAAGCTTCCAGAGCCTGTGATCGCCAAGTCCACCAGTTGGATACGAGCGGAAAGCGATGGGATTCTGCGTACCGTAGTGACACTAGGTGAAAAGGTAACGAAAGGCCAAACGTTAGCCTTCATAAGCGCCCCACTGGGACACAGTGAAATTGAGCTTAAAGCCCATAAGGGCGGTATTGTGATTGGCCAACAAACTCTTCCCTTAGTCAATGAAGGGGATGCCGTGTTTCATTTGGCTTATTTTGTCGAAGATGACCAACAAGTGGAACAGGTTGTAGAAGAGTTTATTGAAGAGGTGATCGACTCCGATCTGGAACCGCTAACAACAGGTCAAATTCAATCTTCAATCTAAGCAAGAAAACCGCTTACACCTTTTATGATGTAAGCGGTTTTCTCTTTAAATATCGCCTGTTAAGTTGCTTAACCGAAAGACGCCCAAATCACCGTGGCAACCAATACAGGGCAGACAAATTTCACGTAAGCAGGCCAGAGCTTTCCAAACCAGCCTTGCGTAAATTCTGGGTAGCCATGCTCAAGTTCTTTGATTTTCGAGTGACGATTCCACACCCAACCACCAAACAAACAGAAGAGTAACGCTGCAGCAGGTTGAAGGTACTGGGTTGCGACGGTTGCAACCAAGCCAAATAAAGCACCAAAATTAAACACGATCACGATACTCAACAGCGCAATTAAACCACCAAGCACCCAGCTTGTGGTACTGCGTTTAGTGTTAAAGCGCTCCCCCACCAGCGCGACCGGACACTCCAGCATAGAGATGGAAGAAGTCAGTGCCGCAATCGTCAGCAGTAGGAAGAACACAATCGCAAATAGCTGGCCTAATAAACCAAGGCTATCAAACATCAAAGGCAATACGGTGAAAACCAAGGTATCTGAGCTGAGCAGAGAGCCATCCTCAGCATAGATCTGCACGCCTTTCTGCATCGCTACAAACATCGCTGGCATAACTACCAAACCTGCGATAAACGCAACCGCGGTATCGACCAGAGTGACGTTCATCGCCATTTTCGGTAAGTTCTCTTTCTTGCTGAGGTAAGAACCGTAGATCAGCATAGAACAGCCACCAATGGTTAGAGAGAAGAAACCCTGTCCCATAGCAGCGAGAATCAATTTGCGATCCATCACCTTGTCAAAATCAGGGACAAGATAATGCTTAAGTCCTTCCATTGCACCGGATTGAGTCATGATATAGATGAACAACAAACCAAACAGAACGAACAAAGCAGGCATCAGGCGCGTTGACCATTTTTCGATGCCTTGTTTCACCCCGCCCTGCACGATGAGAATCGTCAGCACGTAGAAAACAACAGTACCAAACAGGTTACGCTCAACACTGAACCCCTTAAACCAGGCACTTGCGGCTTGCATACCTATCACATCAGCCACAGCACCAAGCAAAAAGCAGATCAGCCAGCCGCCTACAATGCTGTAAAACGCCAACACAGCGCTGGGCACACTTAAACCTATCCATCCTACAAGCCCACCGACTTTTTTTGCCAGAGGATTAGCGGTGAGAGAGCGTATGCTATCCACGGGGTTAGCCTGACCATGACGACCTATCGCCATTTCGACCACCAGCATTGGAAACGCCACCACCAAAATCATCACCAGATAAACCAGCAAAAATGCCCCGCCACCATTACTGGCAGCTTGAGTTGGGAAGCCCCAAATGTTACCTAAACCAACCGCAGCTCCAGCTGCCGCCAGAATAAAGCCTAAACGAGAGCCAAAGTGCTCACGTGTTTGAAAATTGTCTGCTTGCGCCATACCGCTTAACTCGCACCCGTAAACTAGTTGACTAGTACAATATTACAAAGCTCTTATTCACTCCAGCTATGAGGTTATTAAGTAACCAGAACAAGGCAAATAAATAGGAAATTAAGCTGTAAATTAATTCATACAAAGAATTTTTAACCAACCAGTAAGCAAAAATTGAAGCGTGAAGTGCGCCGAACAACCAATGTAATGAAAGATTCGAACTAATTTTCACCGTGATATCCGACGAATAAAACCCAAATAATCATTAAGTTAGCGAGCAAAGCTCAGCATTTTCGCTATTGGTTATGAGTTGGTTTACTAAATCCATTAAGGAGAGAAAAATGGGTTCAAATCTGCTCAGAGGCGCCATCATCGCGGCGCTAGGGCTAAGCTACCAAGCGCACGCCTATGATTGTGCTGGCTTGGTGGTTTGGGATAGCACTGCGGTCTACACATCCGGAGATCTAGTTCAGACATCCAACCATGCTTATCAAGCCAGTCATTGGACACAGGGCAATGACCCCGTCAGCAACTCCGGTGACTGGGAAGCATGGAAAGATCTTGGGCAATGTGACACTGGCGGTGGCAACGCAGCTCCAGAGGTATCCATATCTTCTCCTGTCAATAATACCGAGATCCCTGAAGGCACAGTCACCACGATACAGGCTTCCGCCAGTGATAGCGATGGCAGCATCGCTCAAGTGGCCTTCCAAGTTGATGGTCAGAACATTGCGACGGTCACACAAGCGCCCTATCAAACAGATTGGACCGCGGTCGCAGGTGCGACCACCATTTCCGTTATTGCCACTGACAATGAAAACGCAACATCAGAAACGCAGATTGCAATCAGTGTCACCTTAGCTGGCGAACCTATTCCTCCTTCTGTCACTTTAACCAGCCCTTCAGGCAGCGAGCAATTGACGGAAGGCGACCTTCTCACATTGAGCGCAAATGCCTCCGACACAGATGGTAGCGTTGATAAAGTTGAATTTTTTGTCGATGGACAATTGATTGCTAGCGATACATCTGCACCTTACGAAACCACGTGGACCTCAGTCAGTGGCACTCATACCTTCAAGGCCAAAGCCACAGACAACGACAACCAGACGACCTCAACACAAGAAGTATCGCTGGTTGTCGCCAGCAACGCAGCAGGTGGCTGCGCAGGGCTACCGACTTATACCGCAGGTACCAGCTACAGTGCGGGTCAGTTGGTACAGAACCACAATCAAAAATACCGTTGTGACATTGCTGGTTGGTGTTCTTCAGCCTCAGCTGGGGCCTATGAGCCAGGACAAGGAGACTATTGGGATGAAGCATGGACGGGGTTAGGCGCTTGTGCCGCTCCACCGGCGGTAACCATCACTAGCCCTAGTGACAATCAAATATTGCTTGCTGGCAGTACGGTCAGTTTCGCTGCTGACGCATCTGACTCCGATGGGACAGTAAGCCAAGTCGAATTCTTCGCAGGCAGTAACAGCCTAGGTGTGGTGACACAGCCACCTTACGCGGTGAGTTGGACAGCGACTCAGGTTGGCCTAAATAGCCTCAAAGCCGTCGCAACAGACAATGAAAACAACACGGGCGAAGCGACGGTTTCGGTAACAGTCAGTGACCAAGACTTAGTGGTTGCACTGACATCGCCAGCACCGGGCCAAACCGTCGGGTTAGGTAAATCGGTCCAGTTTACCGCTGATGCAACATCGCTGTCTGCCAGCGTATCGCAGGTCGATTTCTTAGTGAACGGAGCGATTGTCGGTACAGATACCACTGCACCATACAGCTATAACTGGACTGCAGGTGCGGTAGGTAGCTATACCGTTGCGGCTAAAGCCACAGACTCGGCCAACAGCGTAGTGACGTCCGATGCTGCGACGATTTCTGTCGTGGAGCAGACAGAAAAAACGCACAAGCTGATCGGATATTGGCATAACTTCGTCAACGGTGCAGGGTGCCCAATGCGATTGGCGGATATGTCGGACGCTTGGGATGTTATCGACATTGCATTTGCCGAGAATGATCGCAACAGCGATGGTACCGTCCACTTTAACCTTTACTCTGGTGATATCCATAGCAGTTGTGCTGCACTTGACCCAGCTCAGTTCAAACAAGACATGGCAGCGCTACAAGCTAAAGGTAAAAAGTTTGTCCTTTCTCTTGGTGGTGCAGAAGGCACGATTACGCTCAATACTGATCAGGATGAAACCAACTTTGTCTCCAGCTTGACTGACATCATCAAGGAGTGGGGTTTCGATGGTCTTGATGTCGACTTAGAGAGTGGTTCTAATCTGGTTCATGGCTCGCAAATTCAGGCGCGCTTAGGCCGAGCACTACTGCAAATCGAGCAAAACATGGGCGGGGATATGTACCTGACTATGGCGCCAGAACACCCTTATGTTCAAGGCGGGTTCGTCGCTTACAGTGGCATTTGGGGGGCTTACATTCCGGTCATTAATGACACACGCAGTACACTAGACCTTCTCCACGTACAGCTTTACAACAATGGCGGCCTGCCAAATCCTTACACGCAAGGCAGCGCTGCTGAAGGTTCAGTCGATATGATGGTTGCCCAATCTAAGATGCTAATTGAAGGGTTTGAGCTGGCCGATGGCACTCAGTTTGCGCCGCTTCGAGATGATCAAGTCGCTATCGGCTTGCCATCAGGTCCTAGCTCAGCGAACTCAGGGCAAGCACCGACTCAGAACATTCTTGATGCATTAGATTGTCTGACTAAAGGCACCAGCTGTGGCTCAGTTACTCCTGCCTTTAACTATCCTAACTATGCGGGTGTGATGACCTGGTCGATTAACTGGGATGAGCACGATGGCTTCATCTTCTCAGGTCCTGTCGGCGACAAGCTAACCCAGATGAATAACAGCCAATAAAAAGAAGAGCGCCGTTTGGCGCTCTTCTCTTATCGGGAGTTAAATAGTGAAAATCTGATAATCTTTTAGCTGTGGAATTTTCTTATGTAATTCCTGTTCTTGCTCAGCCATATTGTCAAGTGAGTCACAAAATTCCTGACTCTGTTTCTCCACGTCAACGGAGTGTTCTTCAAGTCTTTTTGCAATTCGCTCTTTCAGCTCACTCATAGTATCCGCCATCTCTGTCAGATTCAGACCACCTTCCGCTTTCATTTTTTCCGACATCGCATTGAATGCACTGGTGATGAACTCTTCATTGAACAACTTCTTCGCGCTTTCAAAATCTTCCGCCCACGTTTCGCGCAGTGAGCCAAAGCTGTCCGCTGGTAAAACCAAATCGCCATTTTGGTAATAACGAGCTTCGATGTCGGCGTAAAACTGCTGCATGGAGGCTTTCACACTGTCGAAAGCTTCCGGTGCATCGAAACTTTGGCCAACATCATCAATAATGTCGTTCGCCAAAGCCAGACCATCCTGAGCAATCTGCTTTGCTCGTGGCAAGTAATCATTTAAATTGCTGCGATAGTCAGCGATCGCTTGCTGCTGTGACGCATCTAAAGGGATGACCTCTCCATGAATAGTCAAGGTGTTATCGGCATTCACAATCGCACTGTCACCACTGACTTGATGGATCTCTAACGTCTCACCATTAATGCGGATATCATTTTTCAAATCGACCTGACATTGAGCTGCGTATACCTGACTCGCCATCAGCAACGGGATGGTCATTAGTACTCGTTTCATTTTAATCTCACCGTATTGACTCTTCGCTACCCTAACAAAAACTCAACGCACTTGCGTCAAATTATTGTATCTACCTCATAGCTAAAGGTGGTTGTCGCGACCTGATACTCTACTTCATCCCCCATAGACTTACCCTTCATAGCAAAGCCAAGTGGTGAATCGAACGTGACTAACATGACTTCTTGTTGCTGATGCTGGACTTTCAAACCACCCGTGCAAGGCGCAACAAAAAACCATCGACGGTTATCCTCAAGATCAATTAAAGAAACCAGACTACCAAGAGTGATTCGCTCTGATTGCTGTGGTAGTTGAAGATGAGCCATGACATCCAGATCTCGTTCGCATTCCTGTACACGCATGGCCTGTCCATGAGCAAGGTAGGATGCCTCCAGCGCCAAAGTATCATATTTGTGCTCTGGGATAGTTTCTTCATCAGTGGCAGACTCAATCGCACGTTGAGTAGCACTGTTGGCCACTTCAAGAGAGTGTTGCATCGCAGTCAATATGGTTTGCAGTAACTCCGATTTATTCATACTAAAATCATGTTCCTTCCCGTCTAATCTCTCTAGAATACTACGTCAGGCACTCTCGTCATACTGGTAACAGGTAAATGCAAACATCAGGCAACCAAGATAAAATCAACGCTACATTACGCAACGCTTTTGGCTTTGAGCAACTCAGAGACGGGCAATATCAAGTAATAGATAAGGTTTTGGACGGCAAGTCCTGTGCGGCTATTTTCCCGACGGGTTCAGGGAAATCTCTTTGTTATCAGCTATCTGCTTTATGTTTACCACACCTGACCTTAGTCATTTCTCCTCTACTAGCCTTAATGAAAGATCAGATCGAATTCCTGCACAGCAAAGGTATCGCAGCAGCCTCTCTCAACTCCAGCCAAAGCAAGGAAGAAGCCCAACGGATCATAGCACAAGTGCGTAATGGCGATGTGAAGATCCTAATGGTGTCTGTCGAACGACTGAAAAACGAGCGTTTTCGTCACTTTTTATCTCAGCTCAGTATCTCGCAATTGGTTGTCGATGAAGCACACTGTATCTCAGAATGGGGGCACAATTTTCGCCCTGACTACCTAAAGCTTCCTCAGTTTCAACAAGAACTCGCGATTCCTCAAGTTCTCCTTTTGACCGCAACGGCAACGCAAGCGGTATTGGACGACATGAGTAAGAAATTCAACATAGCGCCGCGTGACATTACGGTCACTGGGTTTTATCGACCTAATCTGGACATTTCAGTCATGCCCTGTTCGCAAGCAGAAAAAGATAACGCCTTGTTATCGGTCATCAGCCAAGATCCAAAGTTACCTACCATTGTTTACGTAACTCAACAGAACAGTGCCGAGCGTATTGCCAAGTTACTTACCGAACAAGGCGTTAAAGCAACGGCTTATCACGCGGGACTAGACAGTGAAACCCGAGAACGAATTCAGCAGGACTTTATGTCTGGTCAGACAGATTGCATTGCCGCTACCATCGCTTTTGGTATGGGAGTGGATAAATCGGATATCCGCCGAGTGATTCATTTTGATTTACCTAAATCAATTGAAAACTACGCACAAGAAATTGGCCGAGCAGGTCGAGATGGACAAACCTCACAATGCATTTTGCTCGCCAACGAGGATGGTGTGTGTACGTTGGAAAACTTTGTCTACGGCGACACTCCTGAATACGATGAAATCTATAACGTCATTCAGCAAGCCGTTTCGTCAGAGCAAAACTGGGAGGTGGTGATCTCTCGTCTTTCCTCTGACAGTAATATTCGTCAGCTACCACTGAAAACATTGCTCGTGTACATGGAGATGGCTAAGGTCATCACCGCCCAATACAGTTACTTCGCCGATTATCGCTTCAAGTTCATCAGTCCTAAACAGGATATTATTGAACACTTCGATGGCGAGAGGCGCCAATTTAGTGAAGCGCTGTTTCACTGTTCGCCGCAAGCAAGGCTCTGGTGTCAGGTTGATTTTGATGCTCTGTGGCAAAGCTATCAGGGTGGACGTTCGCGTGCTGTCGCCGCACTGGATTATTTTCATCAAAACGGATGGATTGAACTGGAAAGTAAGTTAATGACCGAAGTGTATCGGGTCAGTCCACCTCAACAGTCCATCGAAGACCTCAGTGAGCAGCTATGGCAACTGTTTAAGAATAAAGAACGCAGTGACGTCGAGCGTATTCACAACCTGTTAGCGTTGTTCAAATCCAAACACTGTTTGAGTAAGGCGTTAGCAAACTACTTTTCAGACAGCCAAGCCCCTGAGCAGTGTGGCCACTGTAGCGTATGTCGTGGAGAACAACGTGCTTGGCCAGATGCACTAAACCCACAATTAGAACGCGAACAGATTGCTGACTGGTTGGCTCCTCTTCAAGGTAAATCCGCCTCACCATTGTCCAACAATCTTAAAACGAAGTTCCTGTGCGGCATAGCTACCCCTTGGTTTACCAAAATCAAAGCGCGCAGCTTAGCTGGGTTTGGCAAACTCAGTGAGCATCCATATCAGCAAGTATTGAGCGAAATTGAGTCGATTTAGCTGGCGTCAGAAAAAGCTCAGCTGTTTGGTTTGCTCTTCAGGCTTAAGCATCACGTTTAAGCCCAATAGCCTTATCTCGCGCCCTTGCTGGCGCTTAAGAATGTCACGCAGTAAATCTTTGAAGTAATCCAGCTCGAGTTCAGGGTGTATGTGTTCAATCGTCGTGAGCTGGAAGTCCGCAAACTTGAGTTTGATGCCCTGCTTGATAATGGCTTTCTCAGGAGAGGCTTTTATCAGCCGTGTTTCCAGCTCAGGAAAGAGCTTATGTTCAATCACCTGCCAACACTCGTCATAAGTACTGATATTTTCGCTGAAAGTGCGCTCAACACCGACCGATTTTCGTTCACGTTCTACCACTACCTCTCGCCGGTCAATACCATGGCTCTTTTTCCACAGAGAGGCACCTAATCGACCAAAGCGTAATAACAGCTCACGGTAATCACTGTTTTTTACATCCTCACAGAGATAAAAGCCTGCCTGATGCAATTTTTCTAAGCTCACCTTTCCCACACCGGGAATTTTTTCTAGTGGCAGCTTGTCGACAACCTGCTGGACTTTTTCCGGTGGTATCACGTACTGTCCGTTGGGCTTATTCATATCCGAAGCGACTTTTGCTAGAAACTTTACCGGAGCAACACCAGCCGACGCTGTCAGTTGAAGTTCATTAAAAATATCTCGCCGGATGGCTTCTGCAATTAACGTTGCTGAGCCCTGGCACCGCTCAGAATCTGTCACGTCCAAAAAGGCTTCATCCAAGGACAAAGGCTCAATCAATGTCGTGTAGCGGGAGAAAATCTCACGAATATGCTGAGAAGCTTGTTTGTACACTTGCATACGCCCTGGGACGACCAGAAGGTGAGGACACAATTTTAACGCCTGCCCAGTAGGCATCGCACTTCGGATGCCAAACTTTCTCGCCTCATAGTTGCAAGTACTCAGAACGCCACGTTGTTTTTCATGCCCACCAACGGCCAATGGCCTTCCGCGATAGCTCGGGTTATCACGCATCTCCACCGCCGCATAAAAGCAGTCCATATCAACATGAATGATCTTTCTTACTTTTTCGTCGGACATAATCACACACAAAAACTGTACATAAACACAGTATAACTTTTCTCTCTCTACTCGCCAACAGTCGTAAGAAGAGCGAAACTTTTTCCGCATTTCTAATAGAAGTATCAAAATATGCAGTTATTATTAATTTATAAGTTGCGATAAGGAGGACTCAGGTGAACCATAAAGTGTTGGTGGTCGAAGACAGCCGAGCCTATCGCAACTATTTGACACAGCAGTTGACGACTATTGGCTGTGACGTCGTTGGGTGCGAATCATATGCAGAGACTCAAAAAGCACTAGATGAGCATCACAACTTCCATTTTGCTGTGCTGGATTACTGCTTGCCTGACGCACAGGATGGCGAAGTCATTGATCTTGTTTTAGATAATAAACAAAAGGTTATCGTACTCACTGCGACCTTTAGCGATAAGATTCGTGAACGCTTTATTGCCAAAGGCGTGATGGATTATCTACTTAAAGACAGTATGGCTTCCGTGTCGTACTTACTGCCGTTGGCAACTCGATTGATGAACAATGTTAATCATCATGCTCTGGTAGTTGATGACTCTCCAACTGTTCGAAAGCATGTTACTCAATTGCTTGAACATCAGTACATTCGAACGACTCAAGCGCAAAACGGCTCGGACGCACTACATAAACTCGCGGAAACTCCAGATATAACCTTCATCATTACCGACCATGATATGCCCAGCAAAGACGGTATTGTAATGACTCGAGAGATTAGGCAAATGTACGATAAGAATAGCCTCGCTATATTAGGGCTATCGGGCAGTGGCGACAGAACGCTAACCGCTAGGTTTCTTAAAGCTGGCGCCAATGACTTTTTGCACAAACCGTTTAACCAAGAAGAGTTTTTTTGCCGAGTCAATCAACTCCTTGATATGAAAGAAGCCACCGACGAGCTGTACAAACTTGCTAATCAGGATACCCTGACTGGTCTTTGGAACCGTCGTTTTCTCTTCAATCAATCTTGTACCGAAGGCAGTGCCAGATACATCGCTATGCTGGATATCGACCACTTTAAATCCGTCAATGATACTTTCGGCCATGATGGCGGAGACGCTGCACTAAAAACCATCGCCAATATATTGAAAATCTACTTTCCAGAAGATGTGGTTGTGCGCTTTGGAGGGGAGGAGTTTTGCGTGCAGTCTTACTCAACACTGGATGAATTTATCACTCGCCTAGAGAAAATGCGCCAGAGAATAGAGAATTCAATAATTAAACATAATGGTCAAGACATCACGCTAACGATCAGTATCGGTGTATGCAGTTTAGAAGGCACCTTGGAACAGCAAATTAAATTGGCAGACGATTGTCTTTATGTCGCCAAAGAACACGGCCGCAATCAAATTATCGCGACAGAATAAACAAAGCCCGGATTGAACTCCGGGCTTTGTGTTCGATTAAGCAATACGGTCTTTTTCCCACGCTGCCAGTTTTTCTTCACGAGCAGCAAGCTTTTCTGCTCTTAAAGCTTCGCGAGCTTCTCGCTTTTTACGAGCATCACACGGTTCAGGGCAATTACACACCTTGTCAACGCCCACAGCACCAAGACCACCACAACTGCCTTTCACCACTTTCTTCTGGAAAATGTAGCCGACAGACATGGCTGCGATAACGGCAATAAAAATGCCGAAAGTAATCAGAAATGTACTCATAATGACATGCTCACTTGGTATTATTTATTCATAAATGGCTTATACGCTTCCGATGCCATTTCTTTAAATCCATCTTCGGTCTTAACGATCATAAACACAGGGATATTATTCTCGTTGGCTATCTTCATTCCCTGCTCTTCGCCAAGCACCATCAACCCTGTTGCTAGACCATCAGCAGTCATCGATGACTTGTCTAGTACCGTCACAGACACGACTTTATGACGGATTGGCTTTCCGGTCTGAGGATTAATGATGTGCGAGTAACGTACACCATCACGCTCAAAATAGATACGATAATCACCAGAAGTGGCAACGGCCATATCGCCCGGCTCGATAATCTCCTGCACAGCACGTTCGTCAGCAGACGGTTTTTCAATCGCGATACGCCATTTAACGCCTTCACGATTGATGCCCTTAAGGCGCATCTCACCACCGACTTCTACCATGTAATTTTGAATGCCTTGTGATTGAATATAGTCCGCAACAACGTCGACCCCCCAACCTTTTGCAATTGTTGAAAGATCAACATACAGATTTGGGATGTCCTTAGTCAGCAGATTACCTTTTACCGTCAAATGTTGAATGCCTGTATTGGCCTTACGTGCTGCCAGCTCTTCATCCGTTGGCACCACTTCAGGACGTGCTTCAGGTCCAAAGCCCCATAAATTAACTAATGGGCCGACAGTAACATCTAAGGCACCTAAAGTAAGACCGTTCAAACGAATGGCTTCTTTCACAACCGTGGCAGTTTGTGGTGACACTTCGAATGGCGTTGATGTCTGGTTTTGATTGAAACGACTCAATTCCGAATCTTTGCGGTAAGTCGACATCTGGTCATTCACTTCTTCCAGCAAGCGGTCAACTTCTTTTTGTAGGGCCTCTGGCGATGGGATGCCCTCAGACTCTATGTATTTGATATTGTAAGTGGTACCCATTGTCGGGCCACTTAGGTGAATCTGTTCTACGGGCTTTTCACAGCCGGCAAGAACCAATAGAGAAGCAAATGCAACAAGCCACTTTTTCACTTGTTAGACTCCTTATAAGAGAAACGGAAATAGCACATGACTCTGTTAAAGAGCACATCGACTATGGCCATTTAAAAATTAATAGCAGGAAAAAACAATGGCTGACTCTTACGAGTCAGCCATATATTTCAATCACTTATAGGAATTAACCACCAAAGTCATCGAGTAGGATGTTTTCATCCTCAACACCAAGATCTTTTAGCATGCCGATAACAGCTGCGTTCATCATTGGTGGACCACACATGTAGTACTCACAATCTTCAGGCGCTTCGTGGTCCTTCAGGTAGTTTTCGTACAGTACGTTGTGGATGAAGCCAGTGTAGCCATCCCAGTTATCTTCAGGCATTGGATCAGATAGAGCACAGTGCCATACGAAGTTGTCGTTTTCTGCTTGTAGGCCGTCGAAATCTTCTACGTAGAACATTTCGCGCTTAGAACGAGCACCGTACCAGAATGACATCTTACGTGAAGACTTCAGACGCTTAAGCTGATCAAAGATATGTGAACGCATCGGCGCCATACCTGCACCACCACCAACGAATACCATTTCGTTGTCAGTGTCTTTCGCGAAGAACTCACCAAATGGACCAGAAATCGTACACTTATCGCCTTCTTTCAGAGACCAGATGTACGAAGACATGATGCCTGGTGGTACGTCTGGGTTGTTTGGCGGCGGTGTAGCGATACGGACGTTCAGCATGATGATGCCTTCTTCTTCCGGATAGTTCGCCATTGAGTAAGCACGGATAGTCTCTTCGTTTACCTTAGACTCGTAACGGAACAGGTTGAACTTGTCCCAGTCTTCACGGTATTCCTCAGGGATATCGTAGTCAGCGTATTTCACGTGGTGAACTGGCGCTTCAATCTGGATGTAACCACCAGCACGGAAAGGTACTGATTCGCCATCCGGAATTTGTAGCTTAAGTTCTTTGATGAATGTTGCTTTGTTATCGTTAGAGATAACAGAACATTCCCACTTCTTAACACCGAAGATTTCTTCAGGGAGTTCGATGTCCATGTCAGTTTTCATTGCAACCTGACACGCTAGACGCTCACCTTCACGTGCTTCACCTTTAGTAATATGGTCAAGCTCGGTAGGTAGGATATCGCCACCACCTGATTTAACTTTTACGCGACACTGACCACATGAGCCACCGCCACCACAAGCAGAAGATACGAATACACCAGCACCAGCTAGAGCACCCAGAAGCTTACTGCCTGGCTGTGTAACGATCGCCAGTGAAGGGTCATCGTTTACAGAAATTGTAATGTCACCTGTTGGTACAAGCTTAGACTTAGCGAAAAGAATCACTAGTACTAGCGCAAGTACGATCAGAGTAAACATCACTACACCAAGAATAATGTCCATTGACTATTCCTTAATTGTTGCGGTTTACCCGACTTACAGTTGAACACCAGAGAAAGACATAAAGCCTAACGCCATAAGACCTACACTGATAAAAGTGATACCAAGACCACGCAGACCAGGGGGCACGTCAGAGTACTTCATCTTCTCACGGATACCTGCAAGAGCAACGATAGCTAGCATCCAACCCACACCTGAACCGAAGCCGTAAACAACAGATTCAGCAAAGTTGTAGTCACGTTGTACCATGAAAGATACGCCACCGAAGATCGCACAGTTTACTGTGATCAGCGGTAGGAAGATGCCTAGCGCGTTGTACAGAGGTGGGAAGAAACGGTCAAGAACCATCTCTAGAATCTGTACAAGTGCTGCAATTACACCGATAAAGGTGATGAAGTTTAGGAAGCTAAGATCCACACCTTCCACCAAAGCGTTTTCTTTCAGTACAAGGTTGTAAACTAGGTTGTTAACCGGAACTGCGATAGTCAGTACCACAACAACAGCAACACCAAGACCGAAAGACGTCTTTACTTTCTTAGATACAGCAAGGAATGTACACATACCTAAGAAGAAAGACAGAGCCATGTTTTCGATGAAAATCGATTTAACTAATAGACTAATGTAATGTTCCATGACGTCCTTACTCCTTCGCTTCTACTTGTTCTGGTTTCAGAATACGGATTGCCCAGATAAGGAAGCCGATTAGGAAGAATGCAGATGGTGCTAGAAGCATCAGACCGTTTGGCTGGTACCAACCACCATTGCTCACTAGAGGTAGAACTTCCATGCCAAATAGTTTGCCAGAGCCAAACAACTCACGGAAGAAGCCTACAGTGATAAGAACGAAGCCGTAACCAAGACCGTTACCAATACCATCAATAAGTGACGGCACAGGTGCAGATTTCATAGCGAATGCTTCAGCACGACCCATTACGATACAGTTCGTAATGATCAAACCTACGAATACCGATAGCTGTTTAGAGATATCGTATAGGTATGCTTTTAGCACTTGGTCTACCACGATTACTAAAGAAGCGATGATCGCCATCTGAACGATGATACGAACGCTGTTAGGAATGTGGTTACGGATTAGAGATACAGAGAAGTTTGACAACGCAGTAACAAACGTTACCGCTAGTGTCATTACAAATGCTGTCTCTAGTTTAGTTGTTACTGCAAGAGCAGAACATACACCAAGAACCTGCAGCGCGATTGGGTTGTTATCCAACACCGGCGCCATAATGCTCTTTTTAATGCTTTGTGCGCTAGACATTAGTTCAGACCTCCGTCACGAACTTTTGCTAGGAACGGGCCAAAGCCCATATCGCCTAACCAGAAGTCGAATGTACCTTGAACACCGTTACCAGTTAGTGTTGCACCTGAAAGGCCGTCGATACCATGCTCTGAACCTTCTGGAGCGCCACCTTTAACAATCTTGATTGCTGGCTTGTGGTTGTCGTCAAACAATTTTTTACCGACCCACTGAGCACGCCATGATGGGTTCTCAACTTCACCACCAAGTCCAGGGGTTTCACCCTGCTCGTAGTAAGTGATACCAGACACTGTGTTACCGTCAGTTTCAACAGCAACAAATGCGTACATCATAGACCATAGACCGTTACCATGAACTGGCAGGATAACTTTAGACACGTCATTACCGTCTTTCACTAGGTATACAACACCTGTGTTAGCACGACGGATGATTTTCGCCTTGTCTTCTTCGCCAGTTAGTTTAACTGACTCTGAAGGGTCTTTTGCTGCTTTGCGCTGATCATAGTTTGCAGCGGTAGAACCATCTGCAGCTTCTTCAACAAAGTCACCAGTGTTGAAGTCAACCAGGCGAGGTTCAATGTACTCAGCGAATAGCTCAGGTACTTTCTTGCCCGCTGTTTCAATTCCAGCAACTTCGATAATCTTAGTTTGCTTGTCTAGTACAGCGTTAGCTTTTTGCTGATCGCGCAGACCAACAGCGGCTGTTGATACGATGATTGAACAAACAAGGCTCAACCCGATAACAACACCCAGCGTCTTTTTAATGCTGTCGTTATTACTTGCCATAGCGTGCTTGTCTCCGCTTGATGTTCTTCTCGATAACTACATGGTCGAACAGAGGTGCAAACAGGTTCGCGAATAGAATCGCCAGCATCATACCCTCTGGGTAAGCTGGGTTAACCACACGAATAAGTACACACATCACGCCAATTAGCGCGCCGTACCACCATTTACCACCATTGGTAAATGAAGCGGATACAGGGTCTGTCGCCATAAAGAACATACCGAATGCAAAACCACCTAGAACTAGGTGCCAATGCCATGGCATGTTGAACATTGGGTTGGTATCAGAACCGATAACGTTGAACAGCGTTGCGGTTGCAATCATACCGATCATCACACCAGCAATGATTCGCCACGAAGCGATTCGCATATAAACGATCATCGCTGCACCAATCATCAGGGCAAGAGTCGATACTTCACCGATTGAACCAGGGATGTTACCGATAAACGCGTCCATCCAAGTGATAGGAGCACCTGTTACTGTGTTAACAAGAGCACCGTTACCACCTTGAGCCCATTGGCTAAGCGCAGTAGCACCTGAGAAACCGTCAGCAGCAGTCCAGACTACGTCACCCGAGATTTGAGCTGGGTAAGCGAAGAATAGGAAAGCACGACCAGCCAGTGCAGGGTTTAGGAAGTTACGACCTGTACCACCAAAGATCTCTTTCGCTACCACAACACCGAATGTGATACCTAGAGCCGCTTGCCATAGAGGCAGCGTTGGCGGAACGATTAGCGCGAACAAGATAGAAGTAACAAAGAAGCCTTCGTTAACTTCGTGCTTACGCACCATACAGAACAACACTTCCCAGAAACCACCAACAATAAACACTGTGGCGTAAATCGGTAGGAAGTAGGTCGCACCCAGTAGCATCTTAGTGCCAACCCCTGCATCAGCTGCAATAGTGCCGCCAAGCATTTCGGTTAGCCAGTAATGCCAGTTACCTGCGATAACTGCTGCTAGCTGCTCGCCAGCATACATGTGGTTAAGTGCTGCAATAGCTTGGCCACCTGCGTTGTACATACCCCAGAACATTGCTGGGAATACCGCGAACCAAACCATGATCATGATACGTTTTAAGTCAACGCTATCACGAACGTGCGAGCTTTTCTTTGTGATAAGACCTGGCGTGTAGAAAACTGTTGCTACAGCTTCGTACAGGGCAAACCATTTTTCATGTTTACCGCCAGGCTCAAAATGATGCTCGATGTCTTCAAGAAACTTTTTAAGAGCCATGAAAATTACCCTTCCTTCTCGATCTTATCTAGGCATTCACGAAGTAACGCACCGTACTCGTATTTGCCCGGACATACAAAGGTACACAATGCTAGGTCTTCTTCATCCAGTTCTAGCGCACCCAGTGCTTGAGCACTGTCAACGTCGCCTGCACATAGATCACGAAGTAGCAAAGTTGGTTCCATATCCAATGGCAATACACGTTCATAGTTGCCAATTGGCACCATTGAACGATCACTACCATTCGTGGTTGTTGTCATGTTGAACAACTGACCTTTGAAGATATGACCAAGGAAAGCACGGGTTACCGAGAACTTGTTCTTACCAGGCATAGCCCAGCCAAACAGTTCTTTGTCACGACCTTCACGTAATACAGAAACCTGTACGTGGTAACGACCTAGGTAAGCGTGAGGACCAGTTGCATGAGTACCTGTCAGTACTGAACCAGAAATCACACGAACTTCACCTGGCATTAACTCGCTGTCAGTCAAATCTTCTAGGTTTGCACCTAGAGTTGTACGAACTAGACGAGGGTTGTTCACTACTGGGCCAGCCAGAGATACAACGCGATCCGTGTAAAGTTCACCAGTTAGGAACAACTTACCGAACGCAATAACGTCTTGGTAGTTGATGCTCCACGCCACGTTTTCTGCATTTACTGGGTATAGGAAATGCATGTGGGTGCCAGCTAGACCTGCTGGGTGAGGGCCATCAAAAACATGCTCTTCAACATTTGACTGAGAAGAACGAGGTAGACTGGTACCAGATTTACACACGTAAACCTTACCGTCTGTCAGAGTTGAAAGCACATCCAAACCAGCAACGAACGCATCTTGCTGTTCATTGATGACCAACTCAGGCTGAGCTGCCAACGGATTAGTATCCATTGCAGTTACAAAAATAGCCTGTGTAGAAGACTCAATTGCTGGAACCTTGCTAAACGGACGAGTACGTAAAGCTGTCCAAAGACCTGCATCAACAAGCTGAGTTTTAACCGCGGTACGGTCAAGACCTGCTAGTTGGCCGGCTTCAAACTTATCGAACGTTACCTGCTCCTCACCTGCCACTTCAATCACTACAGATTGAAGGACACGTTTAGCGCCACGGTTAACCTCGATCACTTTACCGCTTGCTGGTGAAGTAAATTTCACACCCGGGTTCTTTTTGTCTTCAAAAAGAACTTGGGCTTTCTTTACTTCATCGCCTACGCGAACATGCATAGTAGGACGCATGCCAACGTACTCTTCGCCAAGCAAGGCGACTTTCTTGATGGTCTTACCATCATTAATCACCTGGGTAGGAGTTCCTGCGATAGGAAGGTCCAGACCCTTCTTTATTGTAATCATACGCACTTGCACTACTTTTATCGGGAAAAAGATTCTTTGATTGCGTAACTTTTAGACACGACACTAGTGTCCGGTTTTGGCGCAGTTTAAAACACCAAAATCGCAACATCCTATTAAAAACCTCGCTACAAATTTAGTCGAGATTTATCAGGTGCGATAGTCTATCATCTTTTTAGAAGTCTATGCCATGACCAATGAAGGGAATCAGATAGATATTTCGAAGGATTTGAGTTTAAAAGGCTAAGTATTGGTCATAAGTTTGAACCATCGCACAATCGCCAATAACCACACGGGCTTTGCTGTTTTTAATTATTCACATTGTGAAACATTTCTGGTTAAAACTAATTCAGCTGTTTATTTGTTTCTACATTGTTAACGCTTACTTAAATCACAGCCTATAAAAAAGGCAGCAAACGCCACCTCTTTTCTTTCAACTATTTAGAGCCGCCTAAACACATTGGGCTATCTGGAGCCAACTCGTTCTGCTCTTTCCACTCCGATAGCGTGTATGTGTGCATCGACAAAGCATGAATATGGTTAGCGAGTTCATCAGCCAGCACTTGATTAACCTGGCGATGGCGCCCAATCAGACGTTGACCTTCAAATTTGTCACTGACCACCACCACTTTAAAATGACTTTCCGAACCCGCTGGAACATTGTGCATGTAACTTTCGTTTAGCACGTTAAGAAATTCAGGTTCGAAGTGCTCTTGGAGTTTAGTTTCAATCACTTCTTGTAGCATTGTGTGTCACCATCTAAATATGAACAGCATGAAAGAACAGATAATAATCGTCTTGTACGCAAAGCAAAAGGTTTTAGTTTTCACACGCCCTACCTTCTGCGACAATTTACGTCATGAATTTGCCCAAGCGTTCCAAATATGAAAACTGAACTTGTGCTCCATGAGCGCACCTTAACTTTGCATCGATTCCCTCAACGCAACAATGAAACTCTTCAGGCCTGGGATGCTGGCGATGAATACCTTATCAATCATATAGAAGAACTTGGCCTCGCTGGCAAACACATTTTGATTCTGAATGACAGTTTTGGCGCGCTGAGCTGTTGGTTGTCGGAGAAACATCAGATCACCATGATGAGCGATTCCTACATTGCTCATCAAGGAACACTCTCCAACCTCAAGCGTAACCACTGCCGTGATATCACCTTGCTTCACACCATGGAAGAGATTCCTCAAGGTGTGGATTTCGTTTTGATACAAATCCCACGAAACAACCGCCACTTAATATGGCAGTTGAGTCAGCTAAGACAAAGGCTCGATGCTTCGGTACCAGTGATCGCGGTAAACAAAGCTAAAGAGATTCATACTTCTACATTAAATCTGTTTGAAAAGTACCTAGGTACGACAACAACATCTCTAGCATGGAAAAAACACCGCCTAGTTTTCTCTCAGGCCAATAGCACGATGAGTGTTACCGTCGATCCCATCACTCGCTGGAGTATCGACGAGCACGGCTTTATGCTCGACAACCTACCCAATGTCTATTCAGGTGAAAAGCTGGATCAGGGTGCGCGATTTATGCTTGAGCACTTGCCTAAAAATCTCAGCGATGAGAAGGTGGTAGACCTTGGATGTGGCAACGGTGTGTTGTCCGTAAAGATGGGAATGTTGAATCCAAATATACAACTCACTTGCGTCGATGAAAGTTTTATGGCTGTCGAATCGGCCAAGAGAAACTTAACCCGCACACTTGGCGAAGACAGAAAAATTGAGTGCCTTACCAACAACTGCTTGGACGGATTTGAAGACGCCAGCGCTGATGTTGTCGTCTGTAATCCCCCCTTCCATCAGCAACAAGCCATTACCGATCATATCGCATGGCAGATGTTCTGTGATGCAAAGCATGTTCTCAGCAACGGTGGACAATTATTAGTTATCGGTAACCGTCACCTCGGCTACGATGTGAAGTTATCTAAGCTATTTGGAAAATCGAACGTAAAACTTGTCGCTTCAAATAAGAAATTTGTTATTTTACAAGCAACTAAATAGTTCACTATCATGTCTCTTATACGTATAGAGTTACGATTAAAGGAAATTACAATGAGAAAATTGGTTCTAGCCGCGTCAATGGCCTTACTTACTGCGTGTGCCGCACCGCAACAAGAACAGATCAACTTTATGCCTCAGCCAGTTCTGAGCAATAGCGACATCGTAAAAGACGCAAGTTTCACTCTGACAAGTAAAGACGTACGTTCAGCTCAATATGTAGCCCTAATAGATAGTGGCCGCTCAAACATTGAGCCAATTCACTCTAAGCAAAATGTGCGTATCGCGATCGAAAACGCGTTACTGGAACAGTTCCAATCTCAAGGTTTCCGCAGCACTGTTAACAGTGAAAACTCAGTAAAGATAGAAGTGCAAGAAGCATTGGTTTCCGTCAAACACTCAGTGATGGAAAACGAGATGGATGGAAAAGTCGTCCTTGAAGTCACAGCAGAGACGCCTCAGGGTAAGCTAGTTAAGACTTACACGGGCACGGCTAAACGTACAGGCGCTTTAAGTGCTTCAAACGAAGAAATCGAAATCGTACTTAACGATGTAATTAACCTGGTTCTGAAAGAAGTCGCCAGCGACCGTGAGTTGAAGAATTACATGCAGGAGCGCTTCTAATGTGGAAAGTTGCTATTGCCTCACTGGCGTTAGTCAGCAATCTGGTGTTTGCAGGTCCTAAAGTTGAATTTGAAACCACATTAGGTGCTTTTACGATTGAGCTCAATCAGGAAAAAGCCCCTGTTACAGTGGAAAACTTCCTTAAGTATGTCAAAGACGGCAGCTATGTAGGCACCCAATTTCACCGAGTGATTCCGGGCTTTATGGCACAAGGTGGTGGTTTTGATCAAGACATGAAGCAAAAACCAACTTACGCGCCTATTAAAAATGAAGCGTCTAATGGCCTCAAGAATAAAACAGCCACCGTTGCCATGGCGAGGACTAACAACCCTAATTCTGCAACGCGCCAATTCTTTATCAACTATGTTGATAACAATTTTCTTGATTACGACCAGCGCCCGCCGGGTTACGCAGTGTTCGGTAAAGTAACCAAGGGTTTCGACGTAGTACAGCAAATGGCGAAAAAGCGCACCAAAACGGTCGGCCGCTATCGTGACGTTCCAGCAACACCTATTGTCGTAACGAAAGTGACTTTACTCCCATAATCTAAAAAGGCTCCTACTTATCCAGTTGGAGCCTTTTCAATTCACCCTGTTTTCCCTAACTTAACACTCACTATAAAACGAACAAGGAAGACTTTATGTCTGCCAACTCCTCCTCAATGTCTTGGCTAGAAACGATTCGTAGTTATTATGATAAACGCCTGCTATGGGTGTTTATGCTCGGTTGCTCAAGTGGCTTTCCATGGGTTTTGATCGGCTCTAACATGTCGGGTTGGTTAAAAGACGCTGGCTTAACACGTGCAGCGATTGGCTACTTCGGCAGTGTATTCGCGGTTTACGCAATTAACTTTCTGTGGGCTCCGCTCGTGGATCGGGTCAAGCTTCCGGTTCTACATGCAGTACTAGGCCAACGCCGTAGTTGGATTTTTTTCTGTCAATCATTGGTGCTAATCAGCACTTTGTTTATTGCAGGTGTCGACCCTTCACAAAACTTGATGTTCACATCTACGCTGGCGCTGGGTATCGCAATTGCGTCTGCAACTCAGGATATCGCCATCGATGCATTCCGTATCGATACTTTCCCTAAATCCGATTCATCCAAGCTGCCTCAAGCCTCAGCGATGGCGGTGATTGGTTGGTGGACCGGCTATTCACTGCCAGGTTACGTAGCCTTCATCAATGCTGACTCAATCGGTTGGAATGGTGTGTACTATGGCATGGCAGCTATCGTCGGCATCTTGATGCTGTTTACTCTGCTAGTTGGTGAACCAACAACCAACCGTGAAGCCCTCCAACAACAAGCGGAAGCTCGCCATAACAAAATCGTTGGTTCTAAAACTGCATCTTGGATAAGCGTTACCGTGATTGAGCCTTTCCTCGATTTCTTTAAACGCAATGGTGTCAAGGTAGCAATAACTCTATTGCTGTTTGTGTTCCTGTTTAAGATCGGCGAAGCCTTCTTGGGCCGAATGTCCATCGCCTTCTATAAAGAAGTGGGCTTTAGCAACGAACAAATCGGCTATTACTCTAAGTTGATTGGTTGGGGAGCAACCATACTCTTCACCTTAGTGGGTAGCATGTTCAACGTTCGTTTTGGCATCGTACGCGGCTTGATGATTGGCGGTATCGCCATGGCAGGCAGCAACTTAATGTTTGCTTGGATTGCCTCTGTTGGACCAAGTGAGCATTTGTTCCTAGCCACAATTATCGTCGATAACTTTACAACGGCATTCTCAACTGTTGCGTTTGTTTCTTTCCTCACTGTACTCACGGGCCAGGCATTCTCCGCGACGCAATATGCGTTGTTGGCCTCCTTAGGGAACTTTGGACGAACAACATTAGCTTCATTCAGTGGAGAGTTGGTTGACTTCCTTGATGATTGGTCACTGTTCTTTATCATCACTTCACTAATGGTCATTCCGAGCTTAATTATGCTCTATTCACTGCGTCATTACTTCACGAACCTTTTGAATAAAGCCAAAGAGCGAGATGAAGAAGAAGCTAAAGAAGTAACATCCTCATAAAAAGAAAGGCTTGGCAAATGCCAAGCCTTTTTACTTTAAAGTTATTTCTATGGGTACATGCCTTTACCAAATAGGTTAAAGATACGCGCAACCCCTTGGGTGAAAATCATTGGTTCCGTCAACACGGTAAGACACAAACAGTCCTCTCCTTTTTGCGTGTAAGGACTGTGTTTAATTGAAGCATCTTTAACGAGGTAATCCCCTGCTTCATAGTGACCGTCTTCATCACTAAACCCACCATGCAGTATCAAAGTAGACTCGACTCCCTTGTGCGTATGTTGAGGTATCTTCACATCTTCTGAAATGTACATTAGATTCACTCTAACGCTATCGCCAATGTCGATTGGTGCACTATATACCTTGCCACCATAGCTTTTCCATTCTCCTAACTTATCTCGGAATCGAGATAGAGAAAGTGGCAGCTGAAATGTTTTACCATTGACTTCAATGCTTGTTGGTTTTCTGATTGGTCGGGCGCTTTCTGGAGCAGGTTCAGTCTGCAAGATATCGTTCAACATATCGTCGAAGTTGTTATCATCGAAAGCATCAAGCGACACTAACGCTTCACCATAACGACTCTCCAACTCCTGGACCTGTTTTTTACAAGTAGGGCAGCTCTCCAAATGAGTGGCAACAGTAAAACCATCGACTGCATCCAGACTGCCTTCAACATAAGCCTGCAACATATGCTGGTTTGGATGATAGCTCATAATCTTTCTACCTCTATTGAATGACGCAGCTTCTCCACTGCAAGTCTTAGCCTAGATTTCACTGTTCCGACTGGAATATCGTACATATCAGCTACCTGCTGATGTGGTAGTTCCTCCAGGTATACTGCTTGAACAACTTTTTTCTGGGCGTCAGGAAGGACATCTAAAAATTTTACGACCTGCTCCTTAAGCATTTCTTGTTCAGGCGCATAGTGCTCAACTAAGTCTGGCGGACAGTAATCGTTTGGCCATATGTCTTCAGAATGGATGTGTAAATCTTTACCACGCTGCTTTCGAAGAGTATCGAAACATAGGTTGCGAGCAATTGTATAGATCCAAGTAGATAGCGAACTTTTCGACCCATCAAACAAATGACTTTTTTGCCATACCGTCGTCATTGTTTCTTGCACTAGCTCTAACGCCACTTGCTCATTACCCATGTGCTTGTAGGTAAACTGTTTTAAACGTGGTGCAAAATGCCTGAAGACCAACGCGTAAGATGCTTTGTCTTTATCTTTAACTTTCTCCATACAGAGGAGCCAGTCTTGTTTTGCAAAAGATTCCGTGTCCGTAGAAGCCATGTTCAGGTCCTTGTCAGCACTTTTGGGGTTTTACGTACGAAAGAAGTGAATGGATCACTCTGTAAGTTTAGCTTTCAATCGATCGGGAGAGAAATTCTATCGCTTCATTGCAATCTTTTTGTCTCAGAAGAAAATCAAATTGATGCTGGGGAACGGGAAGTAGCTCAAGCCAACGCTGGCTCACCCAGCTTGCATCGTCAAAGAAGCGTTGGTCGTACAATTCTCCAAGTTGAGGGAACTGCTTGTACACGGTACGCAATTGCTCGCTCAAATATTTGTGCTGCTCAGACAATTGAGAAAATTCCCAGCTTGTACGCCATTCGACACGCGCTTTTCGCAACCCATCGAATTCCATTCTGACTCTCTTTATTTCAAAGCATCTAAGTCCAACAACTGTCACCCCTAAAAGCCCGTCATCCAGCAATTCAAAGTCGACTATCTTCGCTAGCGATCCAACCGACGACAGTCGAGGAATGGAGGACAACTCATCCTGCTCAACTAAGCAGATACCGAACGTACCATCGGACTGACTCGCTTCTTTTATTAGTCTTTTGTACCTGGGTTCAAAAATTCGGAGCTTCATTTTCCCTTCAGGGAGAAGAATCGAACCTAGAGGAAACAGCATAATTTCAGACACTATTAATCACCCTTAATCAGTTTAAAATTAATTACGTGAAAAGTGAGAGTTCGATCAATCACCAAACGTGTTGATTATTTGACAAGCATAAAAATCAGCGCAAGCGCTTGCGTAAACGATACCCATATCACTTTCTGTGCAAAAAAATTATAGTTCCGTTACATTCCCAAAAAATGATCGTTAATGAGATCTCAGTCACTAGTTTTATGTATTTTTACACTCCGTATCACTATTAATTGAGATTTTTATCGTTATTATGCGCTCCAGTAAAAGCACAACGCAGATTGTGCAACAACGGCTATATGAATAAGTTTTGGTATTGAATAAACATAGAGAGTCCCACTATGCGCAAATCACTTTTAGCTCTTGGTGTTGTAGCAGCAATGTCTGCACCTGCAATGGCAGCTGATTACTCCGACGGCGATATCCACAAGAATGACTACAAATGGGTTCAATTTAACCTAATGGGTGCATTCGATGAGAAAGGTGCTGGCACTGAATCAACTCATGATTACCTAGAAATGGAATTTGGTGGTCGTTCAGGTATCTTTGATCTGTATGGTTACGTTGATGTTTTCGATCTAACTAACGATCCAAGCAGCGACAAAGACGGTGCAGAAAAGATCTTTATGAAGTTCGCTCCACGCGTATCTCTCGATGCACTTACTGGCAAAGACCTATCTTTCGGTCCAGTACAAGAACTTTATGTTGCGTCTCTATTTGAATGGGGCGGAAACAATGGTGTAAACAACCAGAAAATTGGTATTGGTTCAGATGTAGAAGTGCCATGGTTCGGTAAAGTAGGTGTAAACCTATACGGTTACTACGACGGTAACGCAAAAGATTGGAATGGCTACCAAATTTCAACCAACTGGTTTAAGCCTTTCTACTTCTTTGAAAATGGTTCATTCATTTCTTATCAAGGTTACATCGATTACCAATTTGGTATGGATGACGATACAGCTTACCGCTCTAGCAATGGCGGCGCGATGTTTAACGGTATCTACTGGCACTCAGATCGCTTTGCCGTAGGTTACGGTATGAAACTATTTAAAGATGTATACGGCTTCACTGATGGCCAAACTCTACCATGGGGTCCTGTTGCAGAATCTTCAGGCGTAGGTCACTACGTAGCGGTAACTTACAAGTTCTAAGCCACTAAAAGAACTTCATTGCCTTCAAAATGGTACCTTCGGGTGCCATTTTTTATTTGCTTTCGCTTAAACGGTGATTATCCTTGTGGGAAATTATCTGTTCGGCAAATCAGTGTGAATATCGTCATTCTTGGCCCCGGTGCTATTGGTACGCTATGGGCAACTAAACTCTCGCTTTCAGGTCATAATGTTGCTGTGTGGTCAACCTCAAATGATCATCATCTGAGTCTACAGCTTGATGAATTACCGCCAATTCAGTTTGATAACCGAGATATCGTTTCTATTGAGCAAGCTGACTTGTTACTAGTCACAGTAAAAGCGTGGCAGGTGAAGAGCGTACTTGAGCCATTAAAAGCGCATATTGTTCCAGAAACTATGATTACCCTGATGCACAATGGCATGGGGACCGCAGACTGGGCTTGCGATACTTTTCCTGGCAACCCTTTGCTCCTTGCGACAACCACGCATGGTGCCTTTAAGCCCACCAAACACCAAGTCATGCACACTGGCTTAGGCTTAACCCAAATAGGTGGTGTCAATCGTTCGGGGAAACAATGCCACTTTCTCCAACCAGTTTTGCAGCATGCGCTTCCAGAGGTCACTTGGTGTGACAATATTGAGCATGCTTTGTGGTCTAAGCTGGCCGTCAACTGCGCAATCAACCCGTTAACGGCTATTTTCCAAGTTAAGAACGGTGAGTTGGCTTCCGAGCAATATAAAAACCAACTTATCAATGTCATCGAAGAAGTCTTTCAAGTAATGAACGCCTGCTCCATCCCTGTCGAGAAGTCCACCTTGGAATCGACGGTTCACCAAGTGATCCGTGCCACTGCCGAAAACTTCTCTTCAATGAGGCAAGACATTCACTATCAACGCAAAACTGAAATTGATTTTATTACCGGTTACTTGCTGAAACAGGCTAAAATTCACAATATACAAGTCCCTGAAAATCAAGCTCTCTATACCCAGATCCATCAAATCGAACAAAGCTGGAAATCACAATGAATAAAAAAGTACTGGTCCCGATTGCACCGGGTACGGAAGAAATGGAAGCCGTCACCATCATCGACATGATGGTACGAGCTGGCTACGACGTGACTGTGGCCAGTGCTGATTTTGCGGGCCAACTGAAAATGAAAGCTTCCAGAGGCGTTACGCTCACTGCTGATTGTAAACTCGTCGATATCGCCGATGACGAATTCGATGCTGTGATCTTGCCCGGTGGCGTTGGCGGAGCAGAAACCTTTCGCGACAGCACGGTGTTAGTTGAGATTGTTCGCCAACAAATGTACGAAAGGAAGCTGGTCGCCGCAATATGTGCCGCACCAGCGTTGGTACTGGCTCACCATAAGCTTTACCCTGACGCTTTAATGACCTGCCATCCTAGTTTTGAATCTCATATCAGTAAGGAAAATTGGCGAGTTAAACGCGTCACTTACGATATTAATCACAACTTGTTGACCAGCCAAGGCCCCGGTACTGCACTAGAATTTGCGATGGAAATCATCATTAACCTTTCAGGAAAAAAACACGCTTGGACGGTTGCCGAACCTATGGTGACGATTCCAACTCTGCAATATCACAAGCTAGGTGGCCTTGAGTCATGCTAGACGTTCATGCCATCCGTTCACAATTTCCTGCATTAACTCAAAACGTTAATGGGGAACAACTGGTGTATCTCGATAGTGCTGCAACTACACAGAAGCCTGATTGCGTTATCAATGCGATTTCAGACTACTATCGCTCTCAAAACGCCAATGTTCACCGTGGTAGTCACAGCCTGACTGCACAAGCTACTAGCCACTTCGAAGCAGCTCGTCAAACCATCGCAACCTTCATCGGTGCGGAGAGCAGCAAAGAAATCATCTGGACACGCGGCGCGACAGAGGCGCTTAACCTAATCGCACAAACCTATGCGCGTAACACCTTACTGCCCGGTGATGAAATTCTGGTTAGCGAAATGGAACACCACGCCAATATCGTGCCTTGGCAAATCGTTGCAGAGCAGACTGGAGCAAGAGTCATCAAGGTGCCAATGACTGAAGATTGCCAATGGGATATGGCGGCGTTTTCATCTTTACTATCCGATAAAACCAAACTGGTGGCGCTGGCTCATATCACCAACGTAACAGGAACACGTCTACCGATTAAGTCGGTGATAACTCAAGCCCATCAAGTGGGTGCGAAAGTGGTTGTCGATGGAGCTCAAGGTATTGTTCATGAAACTATTGATGTAAAAACGTTAGATGCGGACTTTTATGTTTTCTCTGGGCACAAGCTCTATGCACCTGCAGGTATAGGTGTCTTGTATGGCAAACTGTCGCTGCTTGATGCTATGCCTCCGTGGCACGGCGGGGGGAAAATGGTCGAAAAAGTGTCGTTTTCTGGAACCACTTTCAGCGAACTGCCAGGCAAATTCGAAGCTGGTACCCCCAATGTGGCAGGTGCGATTGCGTTAGCCACAGCGATAAACTGGTATCAGAGTTTTGAGCATACTGATATAGAAAATCACATTCGTAGCCTGGTTCAGAACGCTTATCAAAGGCTATCTCAAATCGACGATATTAGGGTGTTAGGCTACCAAGCTAATGCTTCTGTATTGTCGTTTGTCATTGATGGTGTGCATCACCAAGACCTCGCAACATTACTTGATCAACAGGGCATCGCCGTTCGTGCTGGCCATCACTGTGCTCACCCCCTAATGGACGCACTTGGTGTTAAGGGTACCGTGCGAGCTTCCTTTGCTATTTACAATACACAGCAAGATGTTGACAAACTGGTCGCCGCTGTAGAGAAAGCCGCAGATATGCTTTAGCAAGAAATAAAAAAGGGTTGACGCAAAACGACAACCCTTTAAAAAGCGGAAAAAGCAGTACGAGCTTAAAGTTCGTCAAAGGCCTCGATCGCTTCTGACAACTTCTTCACACCGTGAATTTGCATCCCCGGAATACCACCTTTAGGCATATTTGCAGCCGGAACTATGGCCTTTTTAAAACCATGTTTGAACGCCTCGTTCAGCCTTTCCTGCCCACTAGGCACCGGACGAATCTCTCCAGCAAGCCCCACTTCACCAAAAATCACCACATCTTTTGGTAGTGCTCTATCTCTGAAGCTAGAAAGAAGTGCCATCACCAAAGCCAAATCAGCACTGGTTTCCGTTACTTTAACCCCGCCAACCACATTCACAAACACATCCTGATCGGCCATCTGCAGACCACCATGTTTATGTAAAACGGCCAACAACAGCGACAATCTATTTTGTTCAAGGCCAACGGCAACACGTCGTGGGTTGGCTAACTGAGAGTAATCCACCAGTGCCTGAATCTCCACCAGCAGTGGACGAGTGCCTTCCCATACCACCATAACGGAGCTGCCTGAGGTCTCTTCTTCACCACGAGAAAGAAAAATAGCCGAAGGGTTACTGACTTCTTTCAGCCCCTGCCCTGTCATGGCGAACACGCCCAACTCATTCACTGCACCAAAACGGTTCTTGTGACTGCGAAGCGTTCTGAACCTGCTATCTGTGCCACCATCAAGCAGCACTGAACAGTCGATGATGTGCTCAAGCACTTTAGGCCCAGCCAAGGTGCCATCTTTAGTCACGTGGCCAACAATGAACACTGCGACATTATTTTGCTTAGCGTAACGGGTTAACGCGGTCGCTGACTCCCTTACTTGCGCCACACTGCCCGGCGAAGATTGGACATCCGCCACATGCATCACCTGAATCGAGTCAATCACCAAAATCTTTGGCTGTTCTTTTTCTGCAATCTGGCAAATACGATCAACATTGGTTTCTGATAGCATTTTTAGATTGTCTTTAGGCAACCCCAGGCGGGAAGCTCTCATCGCAACCTGTTGAAGCGACTCTTCACCGGTGACATACAAAGTCGGCATCAGAGATGCTAAATAACACATGGTCTGTAACAACAGCGTCGATTTACCTGCACCAGGATTACCACCGATCAAAATCGCAGCTCCAGGAACAACGCCACCACCAAGTACTCGGTCAAGTTCCTTAAAACCACTGGTAAAGCGCGGAACTTCCTGCAGATCGATGTCAGATAACGTCTGAACCTGAGTTTCACCAGAATTTCCTGCGTAGCCAGTCAGTCGCTCGTTTCTTGCTGCCGCAGGGGATGCAGCTAACCTGACCTCACTAATCGTATTCCATGCGCCACAAGCATTACATTGTCCCTGCCAACGTGGAAAATCCGCGCCACAGTCATTACATACGTATGCTCTTTTTGCCTTTGCCATATCACCTCGGACCTGTATTTGTGACAATGCCGTTATCATTCGTCACCTATTCACCTTGATTCGGTGTAACATATCATTAAAGATCTTTATATCAAGGCCGATATTCAGAGTAAGGGACAAGCTAACAAAAATATATGCAGCAGCCAGAGATTTTATCTTTAGCAGAACGACTGATTCCTGCTTACAACTCCGATGATTTTGAATACCTTCTCGCCCAAATGACCGAAGGAGAGGCTCCATCGGTCAAAATTCTGGTTAAGATGGAACTTAACCGTGTAATGGCTCCCTGTACTAAAAGTGTTGACCTGCGCGGACGGGTCAAGGGCGAATGTCGTGAGTATGAACTTGATGGTGTCAAACACTGGTTAGACGACGTTGCTTTTAATGCTTACCACAAAAATACCCGTAAGTTTGGTGGCTATACCGAAGGCGTTTGGGAAGCACTGTGCAACACCCATAATAACTTTCGCGTCATGCAAAAACGTGGCAAACCACAAGGCATTGAGTTTTCAGAAAAAAGCACGGCCTACGATGTTGAAGCGATTAACTTGGGTTACGACCTTAAGCGACGTGAAAACCGCCTAAAACTTTCCTCCCAAATTGAATTTCAGGTCAATAAAGACCAATTAGTCCACGCCACAACCGTGGATATATCTCCCTCTGGCGCCAAATTTAAAGTACCTTCTGCCTTCAACTACAAACTGGGAGAAATCATTGCTGTTCGCTTTGTTGAGCTCGCGAAAAACAGTGAAGTAGAAGGATTGAACACTCCCATCAACTACCGAATTGTAGGTATCGATGAGTCCTATGAAAACGATGCAGTAAAATACCTACGTCTGCTCAAGCTAGATGAAACAACAGTGGTCGAAGAGGTCATCGAAGACCAACTAAAAAATGACACCCAACGTTCCCGTCACGACAATCAAGACAAGGTCATCCGAGCACGTTCTAGGGGATACGAGCATACCTTCCTGAAACACACCTGCAATTTACCTGTATTCTTCAGTGGCAGTGAACTCAAATTGGCGTTGATGACTGAAAACAACCAACCTATCTGGCAGTACTGGCAGGATGAACGCAATCAACAAGCCCTGACGACCTTATTTAACAAGGAAAGAATCGAGCACCTAACTAAGCCGGGCATGCGCGGCAGCAACAACGTGTTTTATTCATTCACTCATGAACATCAGGGAAAAACCTTGTTCTTCTCGATGATGATGCCAGAAGCCACCCGCCAAGTGCGCCAACTTTTCTGGCATGTTGGGGCGAAAAAAGAAAGCTGGCGCGCATTCCGCCTGCATGTTTTTGAGTTGTCAGACAGCGAACGAAGCGAGTTAGCCAATCACTCCACTGAGCTGGATTTTGACACCAAAACCTTGACTCATTGCGGTATCTTGCAGGAGCTTTCAACAGAGGCTACCAATCAAGATTATCTGTTAACAGAAAAACCTCGCTTACCGAGCAGCGAGTTAAATCGCTTCCGCCATGCACGCAACCCGGAAAGCAATCCGGTTTGCCTCTATTTCGATGCAAAGTCTCGCCGCAAAGAACCTCGCTTTCAATTCCGTTCGCCAATAGAGATGACTTGTAATCAAAATATTGCCCATGCTGGTGTGACGCTTGATATATCAAAGCGTGGTATTAGTGTTGCGCTGACTTCTCCGAGTTCACTAAAAGCAGGGGAGATGTGTTCGGTTAACTTTAAAGAACTCAGCCTTTATGACAAAAAGCTCCCTCTCGATTGTGTGCCTTACTCGGTAGTTAGAATTTCCCCTGGAGGAAAACGTCTTCAGTTGGTGATGCAAGAAGACAGCAACACAATGCGTACCATCGCCTTTTTCGGCAAACTGATCGAGCATAATCAAGACAAGCTTATTGCCAAGAAAGAGTTATTGCCAAGTAACCTTTTGCTCGAAGGGCTGCATGACATACTCTTGGATAAAATTGTCAGTTCTCCAATTTTCGTCGAAAAACGCGGCAAAAACCTCAAGCCTCGAGTTATTGGAGTCAATTTCCCTCTAGCTCCACACTTGGTAGTATTAGCAAAGCTTGGACAGGAAGAAAATTTTTCTCTGGAACCTATTTATAAAGGTCACACTAATACCTTACTGGCACAACCGATGCGCCGCATAGACGGTGCACAGCCAAAATTTCAGGAAGTCTATTTGTCGATTTCTCAATTTGGCACACGGATTCAGTCATACGAGTCTAAATTGGTGAGTGAGTTTGACTCTCTCAAAGAGCGTGTGGCCTTTATTAAGAATGCCCAGTCTATGGGTGAGTTTTATGCCTTACGGGTATGCAGTGCCCCAGTATTTGATCCTATGAGTGCCTTACTGCAAGAAGATATTAAAGAACTGGCGCCAATCAGTATGCATCAGGCGAGAAGTTTGGAAAAAGAGATCAACGGCATAATGGGCTACGGCGAAATTACCGATATTACAGAAGAAGTTTTGATTCGCCTCGAGCTGACAAAATAGAAAAGCGAGGGTAAAGCCTCGCTTTTTTTATGTTTGTTATGGTGCAGGCTTGAAGCTTATCTTCTTCTGTTTGACCAATGCCGCTGAAAGGATACACAAGACACCACCCAGTCCAGAATATCGCACTGCGGTTTGTGCCTGCTGCTCTACTTTAAGTTTAGCGTGATAAGCAATGCCCAAACCAGCAGCTGACATCATGACGAGATCGTTCGCGCCATCTCCAACTGCTATGGTATTGTGTGGTTCAATCTCATACTTCTCCGCCAGCTCTTCAAGGATATCCGCTTTGGTTTGCGCAGAAACCACATCACCTAACACCTTACCGGTCAGCTTGCCGTCAATGATTTCCAGCTGATTAGATTGAGCATGGTCGAGTTTCAACATTTCCTTGAGGTAATCGGAGAAATACGTAAAGCCGCCAGAAGCAATCGCCGTTTTCCAGCCAAATTGATGCAAGGTATGCACAAGCTCTGGCAAATCTGGCATCAGAGGAAGCTCATCTCGGACGCTGGATAAAATGCTTTCATCCGCTCCAGTCAGCGCCGCAACTCGCTGGCGCAGGCTTTGTTCAAAGTCGAGCTCACCCTGCATGGCTCGCTCGGTCACTTCGGAGACTTCTTCACCAACTCCCGCCAGTTTGGCGATTTCATCAATGCATTCAATCTGAATAGCGGTCGAGTCCATATCCATGACAATCAAGCCAGGTTTCGATAGATCTGGCAGATCGTTCAGCGGCGCATAATCAAGCTCAATACCTTGAAGGATTTTCTCGTGTTCCGCTGTCAACTCACCTTGCATCAGAGCTACTTCATATTGACCAACCTTCCACACATCAACGACTGCGTTATAGCAGCCAGTAAAAAAGTCGATATCTTCAAACAGTTTTGGCGACAAATATTTCGCAAACACAATCCAATTTGCTTTGGCTTTATCGAAATTGTTCGCTAAGCGCGTTTCTGGCAGTCGGTTATAAAGTGATGTATGCCTTTGAATAGAAAGAGTCTTAAACGTTTCCATGTAAATCATTCCTAAAAAATCTCCTCACACGTTAACCTATTGCAATTTAGCAGCGCAAGTATCAATATGCTCTATAGCAAAATTAACCTCGGTTTGGGTGTGTATGGAATCCTCTCTGTTTTCATTTCGTATGGCCGTAAGAGCACTCGCCATTCTTTCCCTGATTGCCATGGTGGCAGTTATCGGCGTCAACAGCGTTAAAATTACAAAAGGTAATGAGCAGATTCAGAAAAATCAGCTGGAAACGCTGATTAAAGTTCTGGTATCGCAAGCCTCACTATCTGCAGGCGATATGATCGTCAATCAAGACCAAGAGCGATTATTGAAGCTGACGAACCAGTTAGCTCAAGATAATTTGGTGTTTGATGCCACCATTTACGATGCGGAAGGTATTCGTTTAGCATCCAGCGATAAAGGCAAAAGTGTGCGCGAAATTCTTGGTTTAGATACGCCGCTTGAAACCGCTCGGATCGGTAAACAGCAACTTGTCGAGCCAATTATCCACGATAACTCAGTTCTTGGGTTTGTTCGCATTACTTTTGAAACAGGTAAAGTAACCGCGTTTTCCGATCATTATTACCGCAAGAGTGATCGCTATATGTATACCATGGTTGGGATGAGTTTTATTGCGGGTTTATTGCTTGCGGTCGTCATTCGTCGAAAGCCAAAGAAAAAAGGCGAAAATCTGCTGTTAAAAGATATGTAGAGCGATAAAGAAAGGATTGACCCATTAGGTCAACCCTTTCTTGTTCGTACGGTTGCGCTAGCTCAGATAGCCAACAGCATCTTACGCTTCATCACCAAGTAGAACCGAGTCTAGGGCAACGATCATCATGTCATTGAAAGTCGTCTGACGCTCGTCCGACGTAGTCTGCTCGCCCGTTTTGATGTGATCAGATACAGTACAGATAGTCAGAGCTTTCGCACCGTACTCAGCACAAACGCCGTAGATACCAGCCGCTTCCATTTCAACACCAACAATACCGTACTTGTCCATTACATCGAACATTTCTGGATCTGGCGTATAGAACAGTTCCGCGGAAAACAGGTTACCGACTTTCACTTCGATACCACGTGCTTTAGCCGCCTCTTCTGCTGCTCGAACCATCTTGTAGTCAGCAATAGCAGCAAAGTCATGGCCTTTAAAGCGAATGCGATTTACTTTAGAGTCAGTACAAGCGCCCATACCAATCACAACATCACGTACTTTGATGTCTTCGCTAACTGCACCACAGCTACCTACACGGATGATTTTCTTCACACCGTAGTCTTTAATCAGCTCAGTAGCATAGATTGAACAAGATGGGATACCCATACCGTGGCCCATCACAGACACTTTACGACCTTTGTAAGTGCCTGTGAAACCGAACATATTACGTACATCACAGACCTGAACGACATCTTCTAGGAAGGTTTCTGCAATGTACTTCGCGCGTAGCGGGTCACCTGGCATAAGAACGACATCTGCGAATGCACCCGTTTCAGCATTAATATGTGGAGTTGCCATGTCTGTTAATTCCTTAACTAAGTTAAATGTTGTCAGAGAGGTGGTTTACCTCTCTAACTCTCTCATTACAAAAAGTTTTTACCGTAATCCATTGGTGAAGTACCAAAGTACGTCGCCAATGATTGACCAATATCCGCAAAAGACTCACGCAGACCTAGAGAACCAGCTGGCACTTTCTGACCATAAACGATCACAGGGATGTGTTCACGTGTGTGGTCAGTACCTGGCCAAGTTGGGTCACAACCGTGGTCGGCCGTCAGGATTAGAACATCGTCCTCCTCCATCAGCTCCATCACTTCATGGATACGACCATCGAAGTACTCAAGCGCAGCAGCATAGCCAGCTACGTCACGGCGGTGACCATAGGCAGAATCAAAATCAACAAAGTTTGTGAAGACGATAGTATTGTCGCCCGCTTCTTTTATTGCCTCTTTTGTAGCTTCAAAGAGCGCTGGAATACCTGTTGCTTTAGTCTTCTTGGTGATACCACAGCCAGCGTAAATGTCAGAGATCTTACCGATCGAGTGAACTTCACCGCCCTTCTCCTCAACAAGCTTCTGCAGAATCGTCGCTGAAGGTGGCTCAACAGACAGATCGCGGCGATTACCAGTACGCTCAAACTGGCCTTTACCTGGGCCAATGAATGGGCGAGCGATAACGCGGCCGATGTTGTAGTCTTCAAGCTCTTCGCGTGCGATCTGACAAAGCTCAAGCAAACGATCTAAGCCGAAGGTTTCTTCATGGCAAGCGATCTGGAATACCGAATCCGCCGACGTATAGAAGATAGGTTGCCCTGTCTTCATATGCTCTTCACCAAGATCATCCAGTACCTGCGTGCCTGATGCATGACAGTTACCAAGGAAACCGTCTAGACCAGCACGCTCAAGAATGCGATCTGTCAGCTCTTTCGGGAAGCTGTTGGCTTTGTCGGTAAAGTAGCCCCAGTCAAACAGAACCGGAACACCGGCAATTTCCCAGTGACCTGACGGCGTGTCTTTACCTGAAGACAGCTCGGCAGCATGGCCGTAAGCACCTACGATCTCCGCCTCAGTATCCAAACCTGGCGCAAAGCGACCCGTTGACTCTTTGTGGGCCATTGCTAAACCAAGCTTTGACAGATTAGGCAAAGTCAGTGGCCCTTTACGATCAGCGTTGTCCGCTAGACCTTTATCACATTGGTCTGCGATATGGCCCAGAGTGTCTGAACCAACATCACCAAATTTCTCAGCGTCTGCTGTCTCACCGATTCCAAAAGAATCCAGTACTAATATAAATGCTCTTTTCATTGCTCTTCCTCAGGCCCACCGGTAATCATTTTTATATGGCGGGCCTTAGTGTAATTTTTGATTAAACGTCTTCTGCGCGGATCTGACGATAAACCTCAGGCGTTGGAGTATACTCACCGCCGATAGTAATAGCCTGCTTCAGCGCTTCAGCCGCTTCAAGCCATTGCTCTTCACTACGTGCATGAATCACGGCTAGTGGTTTGTCACTTGATGCTTTTTCACCAAGGCGGATAAACCCGTCAAAACCCACAGCATAGTCAATTTCGTCTGTTGCAACACGGCGACCGCCACCCATGGAGACAACCGCCATACCGATTGCACGAGTGTCCATTGCCGATACCACACCGTCCTCATCCGCGAAGACTGGCTTAATGATTTCTGCTTTTTCCAGATAGTTTTCGTAGTTTTCAACAAAATCGGCCGGGCCACCTAGGCCTGCGACCATCTTGCCAAAGCACTGAGCCGCTTTACCGTTATCCAAAACTTCCATCAGTTTGGCGCGTGCATCTTCTGTGTCGTCAGCCAGTTTAGCCAACACCAACATTTCTGCACATGACGCCATCGTAACTTCAAGTAAACGAGGGTTGCGGTATTCACCCGTCAGGAACTGAACTGCTTCACGTACTTCGACTGCGTTACCCGCAGAAGAAGCCAGAACTTGGTTCATGTCAGTTAGGATAGCTGTTGTCTTGGTACCTGCACCGTTTGCTACTGCTACGATAGATTTAGCGAGCTCTTCAGATGCTTCATAGGTTGGCATGAATGCGCCAGAACCCACTTTCACATCCATAACCAAAGACTCAAGGCCAGCAGCGAGTTTCTTAGACAGGATTGAAGCCGTGATCAGTGAAATGTTGTCAACCGTCGCGGTAATGTCGCGGGTTGCGTAAACACGCTTATCGGCTGGCGCTAAGTCGCCTGTTTGACCAATGATGGCAACACCTGCGTCTTTCGTGACATCACCAAACACTTCATTGGTTGGCGTGATGTTGTAGCCAGGAATCGACTCCAACTTATCTAGCGTACCGCCAGTATGCCCAAGACCTCGGCCAGAAATCATTGGAACAAAACCGCCACATGCCGCGACCATTGGGCCAAGCATCAATGACGTCACGTCACCAACACCACCTGTTGAATGCTTATCTACAATTGGACCGCCAAATTCTTTATGGCTCCAGTCGATAACCATACCGGAATCACGCATCGCACACGTCAGCGCAATACGCTCTGGCATTGTCATTTCATTGAAAAAGATAGCCATCGCAAAGGCTGCGATTTGACCTTCAGAAACGGTGTTTTTAGCCACACCTTGGATAAAGAAATTGATTTCGTCGGCAGTCAGGACTTCGCCGTCGCGTTTTTTACGAATGATTTCTTGAGGTAAATACATTAGTTCCTCCCACACAAACAAGGTGGTTAGTAGAGTAAAAGGTAATGTGGTGAGCTTTCGCTCACCACATTCAGACTTTTAATTAGTACGCTGCAGGGTCTGCAGTTTCGTCTGTTACTTCTAATGTATTTAGTAGGTTAGTTAGCAGGCTTGACGCACCGAAACGGTAATGACGAGCATCAACCCAGTTGTCGCCCAAAATCTCATCAGCCATTGCTAGATACGCTGCTGCATCTTCAGCCGTGCGTACACCACCTGCTGGTTTGAAACCAACAGATTCTGCAACATCCATATCACGAATAACTTCTAGCATCATGCGTGCATATTCAGGTGTTGCATTGACTGGCACTTTACCCGTTGAAGTCTTAATGAAGTCAGCGCCTGCTTTGATTGAAATTTCAGAGGCTTTCTTAATTAGTGCTTCTTCTTTCAGCTCACCGGTTTCGATGATAACTTTCAGAAGAATGTCACCACACGCTGCTTTACATTGCTTAACGAGCTCGAAGCCTACTTCCTCGTTACCTGCCATTAGAGCACGGTATGGGAATACAACGTCCACTTCATCTGCACCGTAAGCAACGGCCGCTTTAGTTTCAGCAACAGCGATATCAATATCGTCATTACCGTGTGGGAAGTTCGTTACTGTCGCAATACGAACGTCTGGTGTACCTTGCTCGCGAAGTGTCTTCTTAGCAATAGGAATAAAGCGAGGATAAATACAGATCGCAGCTGTGTTTCCGACAGCTGATTTTGCGTCATGACATAGTGAGATCACTTTTGCATCAGTGTCATCATCATTTAGCGTAGTAAGATCCATAAGTTTAAGTGCACGTAGTGCTGCTGCTTTTAAATCGCTCATTTCTATCTCCGATCAATATTCATAAAAGTATCTGCTCAACCCAGTGTAGGTTGTACAGTCATTAATGAACGGACTTGGTTCCCTGAAGACTTAGGAACAAACAGCGAATTTGCCCCCAATTGCTATCCTTGTCACCGCACAGTACCAGTTTGGTCTATGGCACAACAATCTGCGATTGCGGTGTCTAACGGTATCTGTAGCCGATTGTCCAATGTTCTGACATCGCTACAACTAGCACCAATCATACTCCTTGTATTAACGGGCGCTAGCTAAAAAACTTTTCAATAATCCATTGATAAGTCACACCACCAAGATAAACCCCAACGATTCCCATGACACCAGCTAGTGCAGGCGGTGCAGGAATGGGCAACTTAATGGCAGAAAACAGGACTCCAACGACAAAGCCCGCAAGGGCTGCGAGGAAAACTTCATTCATGAGTTTTACCCTACTCTCTACATTTACATACATTATAGATATTCGTCGCAGAACTGTAGTGGCTCATAGAGCGCAAACGGTTTGTATCTCAAAAAAGATTCCGTGCAACGTTTGTTCAATCTTCATGACCGACAAACGCTATGAATCAAGTTGTCTGAATCCACTCCAGACTCATTTCGAATCAAGCCAAATATTCAATAAAGCTTGTATTCGAGTCTTTCCCTACTAACAAACTTAAGAAGCAATAATCAGGGAAAGAAAAACAAAAAAGCCCCGTAGCACACAGTGTGTGTCTACGGGGCTTTTTGAAACGGCGTCTATATAATCTTTCGCTTACTTAATTAGAAAGATAGGAAGAAGCCAGCGATTGTCGCCGCCATTAGGTTAGATAGCGTACCAGCACAAACCGCTTTAACACCCATACGAGCGATGTCGTGACGACGGTTTGGTGCTAGACCACCTAGACCACCTAGTAGAATCGCAATAGAAGAAAGGTTTGCGAAACCACATAGAGCGAACGAGATAATAGCTGCTGTCTTAGTAGACATTACTTCACCAGTTGCTGGAACAACTTGTGCTGCTTCACCAACGTACGGTACGAAGTTTAGGTAGGCTACGAATTCGTTAACAACCAGTTTCTGACCGATGAACGAGCCAGCAAGAGTTGCTTCTTCCCATGGCACACCGATTAGGAATGCTAGAGGCGAGAAGATGTAACCTAGTAAAATTTCAAGTGTTAGCTCAGGCATACCGAACCAACCGCCAACGCCACCTAGGATACCGTTGATAAGTGCGATTAGACCGATGAACGCTAGTAGCATTGCACCAACGTTTAGAGCAAGCTGTAGACCTACAGAAGCACCACCAGCCGCTGCGTCGATAACGTTAGCAGGCTTGTCGTCACCACCGTCGATGTCAGCGCCTAGCTCTTCGTCTGGAGCGTCAGTTTCTGGCTTGATGATCTTAGCGAATAGTAGACCACCAGGTGCAGCCATGAATGATGCAGCAACTAGGTACTCTAGAGGAACACCCATAGAAGCGTAACCAGCTAGTACACCACCAGCAACAGAAGCTAGACCACCACACATTACAGCGAATAGTTCAGATTGCGTCATCTTAGGAACAAACGGACGAACCACTAGAGGTGCTTCAGTTTGACCTACGAAAATGTTCGCCGCTGCAGACATAGATTCCGCACGTGAAGTGCCAAGCGCTTTTTGTAGACCGCCACCAAGAATCTTAATTACCCACTGCATAACACCTACGTAGTAAAGTACAGAGATAAGTGCAGAGAAGAAGATTAGCGTTGGAAGTACTTGGAACGCGAAAATGAAGCCAATACCGTCAACTGAGAAGTTAACTAGGCTGCCAAATAGAAAACCAGTACCGTCTTTACCGTAGTCGATTACATTCTGTACGCCAGCAGAGAAGCCAGCTAGAAGGTCACGACCCCATGGTACGTAAAGAACGAAACCACCGATGATGAATTGGATAGCAAATGCGCCACCCACAGTTCTTAGATTGATAGCTTTGCGGTTATCAGACAGTAGTAATGCAATTCCTAGCAATACTGCCATACCGACTAGGCTCATAAACAGGCTCATAGTTTATGATTTCCTTATATGTTATTTGTTGGCGTGTTACAAAATGGAGCTCTAAAGCGGAGGCAATTATACTCATCCGTCCAATGATAAAGTAATGCTGCCTTCACAGTTTCTAATAAGATTCATCATGCGTTCACTCATTTACGTGAAGAAGATCACCCTTCTCTATTCTGTAAATCATAAAAAGAACATTTTCTTTAGAAACTATTCACAAATACCGAACGCCGAATTGCTATTTTTCCAAACGTTTTCAGCAATCGTTTGCTCATTAATATCCTTCAGCTTTGCGAGACAGGACAAGGTTTGAGCTAACATTTCCGGATGATTAGGTTTGCCTTGGTGCCCGTAAAGAGGCATGTCCGGTGCGTCCGTTTCCAGTACGATACATTCCATGGGTAAGTTCATAACCGCTTGGCGCGTTTTCCGTGCTCTTGGATAAGTGATAACGCCACCGATACCAATATAAAAACCCAACTCGACAAATTGCATTGCCTGCTGATAGCTACCCGAAAAACCGTGTAAAACTCCACCGTAAGGAAATTTATGGCGCTTCAGCAACTGAAGAACCAAATTGTGGGTTTTCCTCGCGTGGAGGATCAGCGGCAACTTAAGTGTTTTCGCCAGTTCAATCTGAGCAATGAACACCTGTCGTTGTATTTCTTCGTCAACATCGACCATCGCATCTAAGCCACACTCACCAATGGCTTTACAACCTTCAAGCTTTGTTTCAAACAAAGTGCGTAACTCAGGTAACTGTTGCTGACTATCTTTCGTTAAAAAATAGGGGTGCATCCCCAGCGCAATGTAAAGAGATGAATATGAAGAAGACAATGAGATTAATTGCTGCCAATTGGAGGGGCCAATTGCCGGAATCATGAACCGTTCAACGCCTGCTCGCTTTGCCAGTTGCAATTGAGCCGAAAAATCATCTGAAAAAGGGGCGAAATCGAAATGACAGTGGGTATCAAAAAGGCGCATTATCGCTGCGCCTTTTTATTGGATTGAGAAGCTTGGTGAACGGGATCTGTGCGATAAGGAACACAGCTGCGTTTATTCTCCGGTGTCAGCCCCATCGACTGACACCACTCATCGTATCGCGTAATCCACTGTTTAAACCAAGCTAGCATCTGTTGATTCCTTTATTGCTCTTCGCGTTTAAAAACCAATTCGGTCGGCGAAGACTCATCCTCAACAAAATAGTAGCCTGCTGTATCAAACTTAGTCAGGTCCGCAACGCTCTCGATACGATTCTCAATGATGTATCGTGCCATCATGCCACGCGCTTTCTTCGCATAGAAGCTGATCACTTTGTACTGACCATTTTTGCAGTCTTTGAAAATTGGCGTAATCACCTGAGCATCCAGTGATTTTGGTTTTACCGCTTTAAAGTACTCGTTTGAAGCAAGGTTAATCAGAACATTATCACCCTGTTCTGCAATGGCTTGATTAATCTTGTCAGTAATCACATTACCCCAGAACTGATACAGGTTACTGCCTTTTTCATTGGCAAGTTTCGTCCCCATTTCCAGACGGTAAGGCTGCATCAAATCAAGCGGTTTAAGTAGACCATATAAACCAGACAACATGCGTAAGTGCTGTTGAGCATAATCAAAGTCATCGTCTGACAAACTTTGAGCGTCTAAGCCAGTGTATACATCGCCTTTAAAAGCTAGAATCGCTTGACGTGAGTTCTCCGTCGTAAACGTCTCACTCCACTCCTGAAAACGACCAACGTTCAGGTCAGCGATCTTGTCACTGACTTTCATCAAGCTAGCGACATCGGCAGGCGTCAGCTTACGACAGACATCAATCAGTTGTTTTGAATACTCGATCAGTTCTGGCTGAGTAAATTTCTCTGTAGCCAGTGGAGATTCATAATCTAAGGTTTTCGCTGGTGAAACGACGATTAGCATGGCTTTACTCTATCCGTTCTGTTTTTGTTGGCTATAGGTTACAAAAAAAGCCATGCAATGTCTGCATGGCTTTTTGAATCGTTTTAATAGAGATTGGCTATTAATCTTTTTTGCTCTGATCCCAGATACCATCCTCAAGCTGAGATTTCAGCTCAGGAAAATCGTTCGAATCAAATGTTGGCACTTTACCTTCTTTTAGCTGACGGTTGTAATCTTTCGCCAGCTTAATCACGATGCCAGAAAGAAGCAGAATCGCCACCAGGTTGACAATCGCCATCATACCCATAGAAACATCTGCCAATGCCCAAACGATAGGTAGTGATGCAACGGCACCAAACATCACCATCGCTAGTACAACCAGACGGAACACGCCCAGGCCTGCTTTATGGTTATGCTCAAGGAAAATAAGGTTTGTTTCCGCGTATGAGTAGTTAGCAATAATAGACGTAAAGGCGAAGAAGAAAATCGCTACGGCTACAAAGATACCACCCCACGAGCCCACCTGAGAGCTCAACGCTGCCTGAGTCAGTTCAATACCCGTTATCTCACCATGCGGTACGTACTCACCGGACATCAGGATAATTGCCACCGTTGCTGAACAGATCACGATAGTGTCCATAAACACACCTAACATCTGAACATAGCCCTGAGACGCAGGGTGTGGCGGATAAGGTGTTGCTGATGCCGCTGCGTTTGGCGCAGAACCCATACCGGCTTCGTTTGAGAACAGACCACGTTTGATTCCGTTGATCATTGCTTGTGCAATTGCGTAACCTAAACCACCCGCCGCTGCTTCTTGTAGGCCAAAGGCACTCTTGAAGATCAAGCTCAGTACAGCCGGCAACTTGTCGATGTTCATAAACATAACGAACAGTGCCAATAATAGGTAAAGCAGCGCCATGGCAGGAACAATCATTTCTGCTACGCGAGCGATACGCTTGATACCACCAAAGATAACCACAGCGGATAACAGAACAACGGCAATACCAACATAGGTTTCATCCCAACCAAATGCCGTATTCATTGCTCCAGCAATAGAGTTAGCTTGAACCGCGTTAAATACCAAACCAAAAGCGATGATCAGGAAGATAGAGAACAATACGCCCATCCAGCGCATACCCAAACCTTTCTCCATGTAGTACGCAGGACCACCGCGGTAGTTACCGTCATCATCTTTGGTTTTGTATAACTGCGCCAATGTACTCTCAGCAAACGACGTTGCCATACCCAGCATGGCAATCAGCCACATCCAGAAAATTGCACCTGGGCCACCAGCCGTCAGAGCAACAGCAACACCCGCCATGTTACCTGTACCCACACGGGCAGCTAGGCTAGTACACAAAGCTTGGAATGATGAGATACCCGCTTTATCCGCTTTACGGCTGTTCTTAAGTACCGAAAACATGTGGCCAAAATGGCGGAACTGGATAAAGCCCAGTCTGAATGTGAAGTACACACCGACACCGACTAGGAGATAAACAAGAATAGAGCCCCAAAGTAGGTCATTCATCAAATTAATTAAATCTGTCATAAGATCCTCGTAGTGAGTTTTCGCTGATCTCTGCTTCCCAGCCTTCCATCTAGTTGCAAACCAAGTGTCAATTCTGCTCAGTATTATTGTGTAATTATTGTGCAACTCAGATATGTAAAACGCGCCTCATGCTTCCATTTTACGTACCAGCGTATTTTTTGACGGGCGGATAATGCAATCAAGAATATCAAAAATCAATATGCAACCAATCAAATAACACTGTTATTTTTCACTATAAAATCACCATTAGTTAACACAAAAAAGAACATAAAAACCACAAATACAGAACATTAACATCAAATTTTAACAACAATACAGAACAGGCAACTCCATATGAAATCACATAGCCTCAAATATTTGACACTCCTTTGTCACCAAGGACTGAGAGAAGAGTTTGCCCAGACAATCAATTCACAAAATCTGTTACTCAACTGCTCTAAATAAATCTAATTGCATAGCAAAACGAACCGCTGTTTTTTCACACACTGCGTTAACATTCATTTCTTAAGAATTTAATCGTTTTCGGTAAGTCGTTCGAACAAAAAAACATCAATCAACGCCCATTTTTCTGTGAAGCAAAGTCTAAAACAGCGTGAAAACTTCATTAAATCGTAACAAATGAGAAACGAATCAAAGTTACTCTCCAAACGGAATGGTATTTAAACAGTACCCCTTCAAAGAGTAATAATTAAAAGAGGTAGCTTATGGAAGGCTTAAACTTTGAAGAAATCATGGAAATGGATTTTCCAAAAACTCGGGCAACACGCTCAAAACCTGCAAAGCGTAAATGGCGTGAAATCGAAGCAATAAAGGACAGGCAGAGACTTCAACGCGAATTAAAAGATATGGACATCGGATTCGACGATATCGACAACCTAGATTACTGACATTAAAAAGAGGCGCTTATGCGCCTCTTTTTGTTTACTGATATCTAGGGTGTCAGACACACTCTTGATCGACTTGCCTAACGCGTTGCGCTAATTGCTGATACTGCTCTGCAATGGTGTCACCAAAAACAGGGTCGTCTTCAGTGACGCTCCAACGTTTTTCGACGGCTTGCCAATCTTGCAAGGTAAATCTCTTATTAATGAGAGGCAATATAGACTGCTCTTCAAGATCCAAGTGGCGTTTTTGCGTCAGGATAAAATCTTCGAGTTGTTGCACAAACAGGTCTTGAGGAACCACCGCATCTTGGAGGATCATATCAACAGTATCGAGAAAAGCATGAGTCCTTTGTGATAATGTCTCATGCTCTAGTTCAAGATTCTCGATATCCGTGTGATGGCCATAATGCTCTAGGTAATAGTGGTAGAGAATATCCTCTTTAGGGTGATGGACACGCTCAGAGTGGTGAGCCAGATAGTCCACGATTTCTCTCACCAAACTGTAATTGATGGTCTGTTCTTCCTTTAGTAGGGCAATCTTTTGCCTCAATACTGCCAGCAAACGAACCATGTAACCATGCTCTCGCCTTATCCTTTCAATCATCATAGCGCTTCTCCTTAACACCTACTTTTAGTAAGTGTATAAAAGAAGTGCCATTCAAGTCTTGATGTTGCTCGAAAATTGGGCAATTAGCCTTGGCAAGAGCTAAACACTAACCTGAGTTGGCAGATGCCAATCGATCGTTGCTTTACCTTGGGCGTTAAGAATTTGATTTGCTTGTGAAAAGTGTCGGCACCCGAAAAATCCACGATGCGCTGACAACGGAGAAGGGTGTGGCGCAGCTAATACATGGTGCTTATTGCGGTCGATGAAACGCCCCTTCTTTTGCGCATGAGAGCCCCAAAGCAAAAACACCACGCCAGACTGATGCTGATTAACCGCTTCAATGACTTTGTCTGTAAAGGTTTCCCAACCGGTTTTAGAATGCGAATGGGCTCTTCCCTGTTCGACCGTAAGAACAGTGTTAAGTAACAGAACACCTTGCTCAGCCCAGCTTTGAAGATAACCATGCGCCGGAATCTGAAAACCATCAATGTCCTGTGCTAACTCTTTATACATATTGACTAAAGAGGGAGGAGTCTTGATACCTGGCAAAACAGAGAAACACAGACCATGAGCCTGTCGAGGGCCGTGATAAGGATCCTGTCCCAGAATAACGACTTTCACATCATTGAACTCAGTCGCCCGAAAGGCATTAAACACATCTTTTGCCGGAGGAAAGATCGCTTTACCTGCTGCCCTTTCCGATTCAACAAAATTCAACGTCTGCTGAAAATAGTCCTGCTGCTTTTCAGCCCCAATGACGTCTTGCCATGTCAGTGACAGGTTCATGTTTTGTTCCTTCTGCTATTTACGCTCAAGCAATTGTCGCAAAAAGTCATGAAGGAACAAAGCGATAAAGTGAACTAGCTTTTTTGTGGGATCCGATAATGCCCCTGCCCCGTCACATGGCGATTAGGAACAGGAAGGCGTGTCGAACGTGCGGTAGTATAAAAAGAAGTGTAAGGCATAATGGCATCCTTATTTGTCTGTGTACCTAAACTCACTATGAAAAATTAATGCCACTTTTAAATAGTTAGACCATTTCCTTGAGCTGAGTAACATGATGCTGACGTATAAACTCAATTTCGTCAGGCCAACTTTCCGGTTCTATTGTTTCTAGAATCAATGGGATATGGTCAAATCGAGGATCTTTGGCGATATACTCAAAACACGACCAACCAATTTCTCCTTTGCCTAATGCGTGGTGACGGTCGACCTTCCCACCTAGGGCGATCTTTGAATCATTAATGTGCATTGCCCTTAAGTAAGGCATACCAACAACACGCTCAAATTCAGAAAAAGTAGCCTCACAAGCATCAAAGCTGCTCAAGTCATACCCTGCTGCGAAGGTATGGCAGGTATCAATGCACACACCAACTCGAGATTTATCCTTAACTTGTTGAATGATTTCAGCTAAATGTTCAAATCGCCAACCTAGATTGGTACCCTGACCCGCGGTGTTTTCGATCACTGCGATCACGTTTGGTACCGCTTGGTGGGCAATATTGATCGATTCCGCGATTCGAGCTAAGCACTCCTTCTCAGAAATTTTCTTTAAATGACTCCCAGGATGAAAATTGAGCAAGATTAGTCCAAGCTGATGGCAACGATGCATTTCATCTATAAATGCAGCGCGAGATTTCTCAAGCTTTTCTTCTTCCGGAGCGCCAAGATTAATCAAATAGGAATCGTGAGGGAGTATTTTATCAGCGGTGAAGCCGTGCTTTATACAATTAGACTTAAATGCGGCGATGGTTGTTTCATCAAGCGGTTTGGCACTCCACTGGCGCTGATTTTTAGTAAATAGGGCAAACGCATTTGCTCCTATCTCTTTTGCCCTCAATGGTGCCTGATCAACACCACCTGCTGCGGAAACATGAGCACCGATAAACTTGTTACCGTACGACTTTTCTAACATGTTACTTTATCACTTTTTACTTTCAATATATGGCACGAATTACAGCAAGTTATTGGGCTCACCTCAACAACCACACCTCTTTTGTAGTAATATTACAACAAAACAAAAAATCCGAATCTATCGCCAAGACCACAAATCATTGCTATATATGATGTTATTGATTCAAATCAACATATTAACCACTAACTTAATAATGATATTAGTAGTTATTTGACTTAAATCAAAACCATCAAAGTAATTTCGGGTTATATAATACGCAGCTCGACGAGATTCGGAAATTAACACCAATAAAACCACTAATGTGGATAGGAGACTGTGATGATTCAAGGCATTCAAATTACTAAAGCGGCAAACGATGCACTACTGAACTCTATTTGGTTACTTGATAGTGAAAAAAATGAAGCACGCTGCGTGGCTGCAAACTCAGGTTTTGAAACTGACCAAGTTGTAGCAATCAACGAACTTGGCGAATACGAAAGCCGCGAAGTTGCGATCGAGAAAGCACCTCGCATCGAAGGTGGTCAACACCTGAACGTTAACGTTCTTAAACGTGAAACTCTAGAAGATGCGGTTGCAAACCCTGAGAAATACCCTCAGCTAACTATCCGCGTTTCTGGCTACGCTGTTCGTTTCAACTCACTAACGACTGAACAACAACGAGACGTGATTGCGCGTACTTTTACTGAATCTCTATAATTCAGTGAGTGGTAAAGAGCATGACGACGGCGCCTTAATGGCGTCGTTTTTTATGACCTTAGAAAGAAGCAGTGCAAGCGAGCTTTTTTTCCGTTACATTAATTCACCCATTCCTAGTTTTCATCAGTAGCTATGTTACTTGAAGGCATCGAAACTTTATTAGTTCTTAGTAAAGCGAAAACCATGAGCCGAACTGGTAGCTTACTGTATATCAGTCAATCAGCAGTCAGTAAACGAATCGCCAATCTGGAAAAAAAGCTCGGTAAGAAATTGATCGAACCTTCTGGCCGTTCAATCAAACTAACACCCGATGGGCAGGCTCTGATTGACAACATAGGTCCTTCTTTTAATGAGCTGCGAGGTCTGATCTATGAACAACAAGAGTTGGAAGATACCTCCCTCATCAAACTCGATAGCTCAAAGTCTTTGATTGCAGGGTACTTGGGCAAGACCATCGGCGACTACATTAAAAGCGATCAGTACATTACTATCACGACCAACCACACACCTCGTATTGTAGAACATGTTCAATCAGGTAAAGCAACGCTGGGCCTCTGCGCGGGTTTACTACCAGCCCACCATGGCTTGATGACCTTTCACTTATTTGATGAACCTTTCGCTGTCGTAAACGATGCACCTTTAAAGCGATTACCCGATAAGATCATCACCAACGATTTGACCAATCCCGCCAACAGCTATCAACTCATCACACTAGAAAAGCTCGGTATCAAGCCAATCATGGAAATGGATGCTTACACCGCTGCAGCCCAGCTGGCGTTAGGCGGAACAGCGCCAGCGTTGATCCCTCACTCAATCATTAAAGCGCTCAATATTCCCGATAAACATTGTTTTCATTTCAAACAATTACAACACCTAATCCGACCTATCCATATTTGCGTCAGACAGAGTGTGTATCAGTCGCCTCGGGTTAAAAAGCTGATAGAAACCATTGTTGATGCTGTTCCCAAAGCAGTTTAAATGCCATCGCCATCGACATCACGATCACTAGGGGACGGATCAATTTTTGGCCTTTGTTCACGACCACTTTTGCTCCCATACGAGCCCCAAAGAACCCACCGACCGCCATCACCAATCCTAATTCCCAGATCGGTAATCCTGCCAGCACAAAAAACAGTAATGCAGCGATGTTAGAAGTAAAGTTCAACACCTTGGTGCGAGCGGTCGCATCGACCAACGAAAAATGCCCAATGGCAACAAAACACACAGTAAAAATGGAGCCTGTTCCTGGGCCGAAGAAGCCATCATAAAACCCAACCCCACCGCCTACGGACAAAGCAAACATCGCTTCTGACAGCTTGGCTTGCCCCAAGTGTTGTTTCGTTTTTGGCATCAGCAAAAAGTAAAGCGAGATAGCGACAAGAAGAATGGGAATAAGACTGGTCAGGGTACTTGCGTCAATATACTGCACTGCTTCTGCGCCAATCGCCGAGCCGATGAAAGTACACAGGATGGCTAAGCGCATCTCTTTAATGCTAACAATACCGTTACGCACGAAATACCAGCTAGCAGAAAAACTCCCAAATGAGCTTTGCAACTTGTTTGTCGCTAAGGCTTGAGTCGGGGGAACACCGGCCGCTAGTAGCGCAGGTAGCGTTAATAAACCACCGCCACCAGCCATGGCATCGATAAAGCCTGCAGCAGTAGCAACAAAGAAAAGTATGGTCAGTATTTCGAGGGAGATTTCCATGACGTATGTCTAAACGGCGAAACAATGGCCATAACCATAACACTGAGCTTTCCAGTCGGATAAGGAAAGCATCGAAATTGACCTATTCCATTTTTTCATCATTCTAACACACTGCATAAAAAAGCCCGCTCAAAAGAGCGGGCAATGAGGTTGTCATATAGGCTCTGTTGCGAGCCTACTGGTTTTTATTACGCTTCGTTCTGTGCCACTTTAGCGTGCAGCTCTTGAACTGAAGTCACTGACGTTTTAGCGTCAGCCGTATGTGCCATACACACTGCAAACGCTGCATTCAGTGTCGTTGTGTAGTTCACTTTCTCAGCCAATGCGCCACGACGTAGTACTTTTGAATCCTCAATCGCTTGACGACCTGCCGCGGTGTTGACGATGTAGGTGTACTCGTTGTTCTTGATACGGTCAAGAATATGTGGACGACCTTCGTGTACCTTGTTCACCAGACGTGGGTTGATACCTGCTTCGCCTAGGATAACTGCTGTTCCGTGCGTTGCATCCAGTTGGTAACCAAGCTTAGTTAGCTTAGACGCCAGGTCTACCACACGCTGCTTATCGCCTTCACGAACTGACAGCAGTGCACGACCACCTTCTGGGTAAACTGCGCCACAACCAAGTTCTGCTTTCGCGTAAGCTTCTGCGAACGTTGCACCTACACCCATTACCTCACCAGTAGAGCGCATCTCTGGACCTAACAGTGGGTCAACACCAGGGAACTTGTTGAACGGAAGTACCACTTCTTTCACTGAGTAGTAAGGTGGGATAATTTCTTTAGTAAAGCCCTGAGACTCTAGAGATTGACCCGCCATAACACGTGCAGCGATTTTTGCTAGTGGAGCACCCGTTGCTTTAGATACGAATGGTACTGTACGAGCAGCACGAGGGTTTACTTCGATTAGGTAAACTTCGTTATCTTTAACAGCAAACTGAGTGTTCATCAGACCGCGTACACCAAGTTCGAAAGCTAGCTTCTCTACTTGCTCACGCATCTTATCCTGGATTTCCTGACTTAGCGTGTAAGCAGGTAATGAACATGCAGAGTCACCTGAGTGAACACCCGCTTGCTCGATATGCTCCATGATACCGCCGATTACTACGCGCTCACCGTCACAGATAGCATCGATATCTACTTCAGTTGCGTCGTCAAGGAAACGGTCGAGAAGCACTGGTGACTCGTTCGATACGCTAACTGCTTCGTTAAAGTAGCGACGTAGGTCTTGCTCGTCGTAGACGATTTCCATTGCGCGACCACCAAGTACGTATGAAGGGCGCACAACAAGTGGGAAGCCAATTTCTTTCGACTTTTCAACTGCTTGCTCAATAGTCGTTACTGTCGCATTTTCTGGTTGCAGAAGACCAAGACGGTCAACTGCTGCCTGGAAGCGCTCACGGTCTTCTGCACGGTCAATCGCATCAGGGCTAGTACCGATGATTGGCACTCCTGCCGCTTCTAGAGCTCGAGCCAGTTTAAGTGGAGTCTGACCACCGTACTGAACGATAACACCTTTCGGCTTCTCAACACGGACGATTGAAAGAACATCTTCAAGAGTTACAGGTTCAAAGTACAGACGGTCTGAAGTGTCGTAGTCAGTAGAAACTGTCTCAGGGTTACAGTTAACCATGATTGTTTCGTAACCATCTTCACGCAGTGCTAGTGAAGCGTGTACACAACAGTAGTCAAATTCAATACCTTGGCCGATACGGTTTGGGCCACCGCCAAGAACCATGATCTTGTCTTTGTCTGTCGGCTGCGCTTCACACTCTTCATCGTAAGATGAGTACATGTAAGCGGTGTCAGAAGAGAACTCAGCCGCACAAGTATCAACGCGTTTGTATACTGGGTGGATATCGTACTGGTCACGCAGGCGACGAATTTCGTTCTCAGATACACCAAGAATTGAAGAAAGACGAGCATCAGAGAAACCTTTACGCTTCATCTTGCGTAGCACATCTTCAGTCAAGCCAGCAAAACCGCCTGCCTTAACTTGGTTTTCCAGATTAACCAGTTCTTCAATCTGAACCAGGAACCAACGGTCAATTGCCGTTAGATTGAATACGCCGTCTACTGACATACCGGCACGGAATGCGTCTGCGATGTACCAGATACGCTCTGCGCCAGCTTCTTTTAGTTCATGACGAATTGTTGTTAGTGCGTCAGGCGCATCCAGATCAACCATTTCGTCAAAACCGTTGGCACCAACTTCAAGGCCACGAAGTGCTTTTTGTAGAGATTCTTGTTGGTTACGACCAATGGCCATAACCTCACCCACTGACTTCATCTGAGTTGTCAGACGGTCGTTAGCACCGGCAAATTTCTCGAAATTAAACCGAGGGATCTTAGTCACTACGTAGTCGATTGTTGGTTCGAATGATGCTGGAGTCGCACCACCAGTGATGTCGTTCTGTAGCTCATCAAGAGTGAAGCCAACTGCCAGTTTCGCTGCAATCTTAGCGATTGGGAAACCTGTTGCTTTAGAAGCAAGAGCAGAAGAGCGAGATACACGTGGGTTCATCTCGATGATAACCATGCGGCCATCTTTCGGATTAATACCAAACTGTACGTTTGAACCACCTGTCTCAACACCGATTTCGCGCAGTACTGCTAGAGATGCATTACGCATCAACTGGTACTCTTTGTCAGTCAGCGTTTGGGCTGGTGCCACTGTAATTGAGTCACCAGTGTGGATACCCATTGGGTCGAAGTTTTCGATAGAACATACGATGATACAGTTGTCCGCTTTGTCACGAACCACTTCCATCTCATACTCTTTCCAACCGATTAGTGATTCATCGATTAGAAGCTCGTTGGTTGGAGAAAGGTCCAAACCACGACGACAGATCTCTTCGAACTCTTCTTTGTTGTAAGCGATGCCACCACCAGTACCACCCATAGTGAATGAAGGACGAATGATACATGGGAAGCCAACCATATCGAGAACTTTGTAAGCTTCTTCCATCGTCTTAGCCGTATCCGCACGCGGACACTCTAGACCGATTGACTTCATCGCTTTATCAAAACGAGAACGGTCTTCTGCTTTGTCGATAGCATCAGCAGTTGCACCGATCATCTCTACGCCGAACTCTTCAAGTACGCCGTTCTTCTCAAGGTCTAGAGCACAGTTAAGTGCAGTCTGGCCACCCATAGTAGGTAGTACTGCATCTGGACGTTCTTTCTCAATGATCTTGCGAACCACTTCCCACTGGATTGGTTCGATGTAAGTCGCATCCGCCATGTCTGGGTCAGTCATGATGGTTGCAGGGTTAGAGTTTACAAGGATAACTCGATAACCCTCTTCGCGCAGTGCTTTACATGCTTGAGCACCAGAGTAGTCAAACTCACATGCCTGACCAATAACAATCGGGCCTGCACCTAGAATTAGAATACTTTTTAAGTCAGTACGTTTTGGCATTCTCTACTACTCCGAATTAAGCGCTGTGTTGTTTGATTAGTTCGATAAAGTGGTCAAATAGTGGTGCTGCGTCGTGTGGACCAGGACTTGCTTCAGGGTGACCTTGGAAGCTAAATGCTGGCTTATCTGTACGGTGGATACCTTGTAGAGAGCCATCAAATAGTGACACGTGAGTTGCACGTAGGTTCTCAGGCAATGTTGCTTCATCAGCAGCAAAACCGTGGTTCTGAGAAGTAATCATCACAACGTTACGATCTAGGTCTTTAACTGGGTGGTTAGCACCGTGGTGACCAAATTTCATCTTAACGGTTTGCGCACCAGACGCTAACGCAAGGATTTGGTGACCTAAACAGATACCAAAGATTGGCAAACCTTTATCCAAGAACACTTTGGTCGCTTCGATAGCGTAAGTACATGGTTCAGGGTCACCAGGGCCGTTTGACAAGAACACGCCGTCAGGGTTAAGCGCCAAAACTTCTTCTGCACTGGTTTCAGCAGGAACTACTGTTAAGCGGCAACCTCGGTCAACGAGCATACGCAGAATGTTTCGTTTTGCACCGAAGTCATAGGCAACAACGTGATATGGCAATTCGCTGTCGTCTTGCGCCTCAGGAAGTCCACCCTCGAGCGTCCACGAACCTTGTTTCCATTGATACGCTTCTTTTGTTGTAACTTCTTTCGCAAGGTCCATACCTTTTAGGCCAGGGAATTCTTTCGCTTTAGCCAGCGCTAGAGCCTCGTCTAAGTTGTTACCCGCAACGATACAACCGTTCTGTGCACCTTTTTCACGCAGAATGCGAGTCAGCTTGCGCGTATCAATATCAGCGATGCCAACGATGTTTTGCGATTTAAGGTAATCAGAAAGGGATTGTTCGTTACGGAAGTTAGAAGCGATTAGAGGGAGATCGCGAATCACAAGGCCTTGTGCATGAATGGAAGAGGATTCTTCGTCTTCGGAATTGGTTCCGGTATTGCCTATGTGAGGATAAGTAAGTGTTACGATTTGTTGGGAATAGGAAGGATCAGTGAGGATTTCTTGGTACCCCGTCATCGAGGTATTAAAAACAACTTCACCAACGGACGACCCATCTGCTCCAATGGAAACTCCGCGGAACACTGTCCCATCTTCTAGGACTAACAGTGCTGATTTACTCAAGACAACCTCCAGAATAAAAATGCAAAAATAATAAATTAAACTGCAAACTTGCCTTCCTTCACGCAATAAAAAAGCGCTTTCAGGTTATTTAGACAAATTGGCGGTATTCTAATGAGGTGATAAAGAAGTGTCAACAGAGACGCAAAAATAAATTTAATATTTAGAGCAGTTAAAACCAAAAATGTTTTTAGATGGCTAAAATATACAGTTTAGTCCCGCTAACAAGGAGATAAGGTGAACAAATTATGAAATGGAGTATTTTCAACATATCCGAGATCACAGTTTTTATTATTATTTTCGCGCAAACGTTGAACAACACATAGTTACCACAACTTTTAAGCAACTAAACAAAAATTCATACACAAGCAACCAAAACAAGCAACAAACTTAGATGCAGATATCGTACTTCAACTAGTTTATTGGATTACCAATTTAGGCCAGATACAAAAAGCGCCGGGCAAGCCCAGCGCATAATTATTTATTTTTCAGTTTCTAGCTTCACTTGAATACTAAGAAACCGGACAAATCCCTTCAAACTAAAGCTCGTTTAGACCCAATACATCTGTCATAGTGTAAAAGCCCGCTGGCTTCTCATTAAGCCAAACCGCTGCCTTAATTGCACCATTAGCAAAAGTCATACGATCTGTGGCTTTATGGGTCACTTCTACACGTTCGCCAATATCAGCAAACATTGCAGTATGCTCACCAATGATGTCACCGGCGCGGATGGTCGCGAAGCCAATTTCATCTTTAGTACGCTCACCTGTGATGCCTTCACGCGCGTAGACCGCCACATCACTTAGCTTATTGCCCATAGCATCGGCAATTGCTTCTCCCATACCAATTGCAGTGCCTGATGGAGCATCTACTTTATGACGATGGTGTGCTTCAACAATTTCAATATCGCAGTAATCGCCCATCACCTTGGCAGCTTTTTCGAGAAGCTTAAAGACTAGGTTTACACCCACAGAGTAGTTCGGGGCCATAACCACAGGCACATGCTGAGCAAACGCATCAATTTGTTCACGTTCTTGCTCGGTAAAGCCTGTCGTACCAATAATAATGCCCTTTGCGTGCTGCTTGCAGAGCTCTAGGTTGGCAAGCGTGCTTGAGGGTGCAGTAAAGTCTACGATCACATCAAAGTTCTCGATGTCTTTTGCTAGATCATCAGTAAGTACGATGTCAAACTTCCCTTCACCACACAGTTCACCAATATCCACACCGACTAAAGATGACTCTGGTCTCTCGGAGCCTGCACCTACCTGAGCCTGCTGGTTCAAATAAGTGGCTTTAACTAAGTTTCGGCCCATACGGCCCGCAGCTCCTGCAATTGCAATACGTACCATTGCATCTCTCCATTATTATCATTACTTGTGCTTAGTGGATTAAAACTACCAACATTAAGCACTGCTGGCTAGGGTCGGATGATCTTTCATGACTAAATTTTTCTCAAAAAGATCAACCATCAGCTCTCTCTATGAAAACTCATTCATCACGCGACGTAAAATAGGCATGTTAGCTTCTGGGAATGCATAGTCAGCAAGCTCAGGTACTGGGACCCAAACCCCTTGTTGCCCTTCTTTACCATAAGGGGCGTTTTCAAATCGGGTCACGCTGATGAAATCAAACTTGAGTGATTTTTCTGGGTAGTCATACTCAAGGTGCTCAAACAAACTCTGCTCTGTCACCTGAATTCCGACCTCTTCATCCAACTCACGAGCAATCGCTTGCTCTATGGTTTCACCCGACTCGACTTTGCCACCAGGAAACTCCCAAAAGCCACCTTTATGCTTGTCACCTGGCCTTTTGGTAATAAACACTTCCGATTGGTCGGAATTAAAAATGATGGCAGCAACAATATGAATACGTTTCATAATAATTTTCCTTAAAAAAAGAGCCGCCTAAGCGACTCTTTACTTTTCATTGACGGTTTCAAATTAGCTGTTAATTTGACCGTGGCATTGTTTGTACTTCTTACCGCTACCGCAAGGGCATGGCTCGTTTCGGCCAACTTTGCGTTCTTCACGAACCATTGGCTGATGTGCACTTTCATTGCTCTCTTCATCAGAAAGCTGATTCTCAGCTGATGCATGTTGAGCTTGAGCACGACGAGCTGCTTCTTCCGCTTGGGCACGGCGCTGCGCTTCCATACGTTCAACTTCTTCTTGCTGTTGAACTCGTACTTTCGACAGAATAGTAATGACATCTGACTTAAGCGCATCTAGAAGACCTTCAAACAGCTCAAACGACTCGCGCTTGTACTCTTGTTTCGGGTTCTTCTGCGCGTAGCCACGTAGGTGGATGCCTTGGCGCAAATGATCCATCGCCGCCAAGTGCTCTTTCCACAGCGTATCCAGCGTTTGTAGCATGACGGATTTTTCAAAGTTACGCAGAACCTGCTCACCCACCACTGCTTCTTTCTCTTTGTAAACAGCAACAGACGTATCAAGGATCTTCTCACGCAGTGCTTCTTCGTACAGCTTGTCGTCTTCTTCGAGCCACTGTTTAACTGGCGCATCCAAATCGAAGTCGTTTTTCAAACGTTCTTGAAGGCCTTCTACATCCCACATATCTTCCAGAGATTGTGGCGGAATGAACTCATCAATTACAGCGCTGATTACATCAGCACGGTTTTGCTCAATCATTTCGCTGATGTCTTCTACACTCATCAGCTCATCGCGAAGCTCATATACGACTTTACGTTGATCGTTCGCTACATCATCGTATTCAAGCAGTTGTTTACGGATATCGAAGTTACGGCCTTCCACCTTACGTTGTGCTTTTTCGATGGAGCGAGATAGCATCTTAGATTCAATCGCTTCCCCTTCTTCCATACCACTCTGGATAAGGCTAGCCATGCGATCAGACGTAAAGATGCGCAATAGTGAATCTTCCATTGATAGATAGAAACGCGAAGAACCTGCATCACCCTGACGACCAGAGCGGCCTCGTAACTGGTTATCAATACGACGAGATTCGTGACGTTCAGTACCGATGATGTGCAGACCACCTGCCTCAAGAACTTTGTCGTGTACTTCTTTCCAATCTGCTTTGATAGCTTCGATCTGCTCTTGCGTTGGATTCTGCATTGAATCCACTTTCGCCTGCCAGCTTCCGCCTAGCACAATATCAGTGCCACGACCTGCCATGTTCGTAGCGATTGTCACCGCACCCGGTGTACCCGCTTCAGCAACAATTTCCGCTTCACGTTCGTGGAATTTCGCGTTCAAGACGTTGTGTTTGATCTTCGCTTTTTTCAGTGCGTTGGATAGCAATTCAGACTTTTCGATCGAAACCGTACCCACTAGAGAAGGTTGACCTTTGGCTACACGCTCTTTGATATCTTCAATGATCGCATTAAATTTATCTGCTTCAGTACGATAAACCACATCTGGCATATCGTTACGAATCATTGGTTTGTTGGTTGGGATAACAACCGTTTCAAGACCATAAATAGATTGGAATTCAAACGCTTCCGTATCCGCAGTACCCGTCATACCAGATAATTTTTCATACAAACGGAAGAAATTCTGGAAGGTAATAGATGCGAGCGTTTGGTTTTCGTTCTGAATCTTCACGCCTTCTTTAGCTTCAACAGCTTGGTGAAGACCTTCTGACCAACGACGACCAGGCATAGTACGACCAGTATGTTCGTCAACGATCACCACTTCGCCATCTTCATTGACGATATAGTCAACGTTCTTTTCAAACAGAACATGCGCACGTAGAGCTGCATTTACGTGATGTAACAGGCTAATGTTTGCCGGAGAGTATAGCGTATCCCCTTCTTCCATTAGACCATTCTTGATCATCAGCTCTTCAACAAATTCTTGACCAGTCTCTGTCAGGTGGACCTGTTTCGACTTCTCATCAACCGTGTAATGACCATCACCACGATACTCTTCTGAGTCTTCCTGATCTTGTTTCTGAAGATGTGGAATAAGGGTATTGATGCGCGTGTATAGTTCAGAACTGTCTTCTGCTGGACCTGAGATAATCAAAGGTGTACGTGCTTCATCGATAAGAATCGAGTCAACTTCATCCACTACCGCAAAGAAGCGAGCACGCTGTACACGATCCTCAGGACGGAAGGCCATATTGTCGCGAAGGTAATCAAAACCAAACTCATTGTTGGTTCCGTATAGAATATCCGCTAGGTAAGCTTGCTTCTTCTCTGGTGGCGGCATATTTGGCACGTTTACGCCAACTGTCATGCCAAGGAATTCGAAAAGAGGACGGTTTGTCTCAGCGTCACGCTTTGCTAGGTAGTCGTTCACGGTAACAACATGTACACCCTTTCCTGCTAGAGCATTAAGATAAGCGGGCAGCGTCGCTGTCAGAGTCTTACCTTCACCAGTACGCATTTCAGCAATCTGACCTGCGTTGAGCACCATACCACCAATAAGCTGGACATCGAAGTGACGCATACCATAAACACGCTTTGATGCTTCACGTACTGTCGCAAACGCTTCTGGTAACAGTTTATCTAAGGTTTCACCCTGTTCAAGACGCTGGCGGAACTCAACCGTTTTGGCTTTCAATTCTTCATCAGAAAGCGCTTCGAAGGTTGGCTCATAATTATTAATTTCTTTTACAATTTTTCTAAGGCGACGTAACGTGCGGTCGTTGCGACTGCCAATTACCTTTGTCAGTAGCTTAGTTATCATTTGCTATGCATCTCTCTTTACTTAGATCAGGCCCGATCTACATTCTATGCCTTCAGTCTCTAACAGTTTTGAACTAAGAATACTGAGATAAATCACTTTACTCAGATATTGCGATGAGAACTATAGATTTCAAGGCTTAAGTGGCGGTTAGTTTAAGGAATTTTGCCTCTAACGACCAATAACAAGGTGATTTGTTTGAAGCATTCTTTATTTTTGTTCGTTATATGATGGATGTTTATCCGCTGAGAATAAAAATATACCCGCCAAACCGAATATATTTGTCGACTGGACCTAAAAACTCATTGTGATCGGCAAGATCTTTTGAAGCGCTCTGGGCAGATCTTTGCCACGCGGCAAACGGCGAGAACAAAAAAGCCAGGCTTTCGCCTGGCTTTTCAAATATTTTGCTTTTTTACGCTACAACCATACTTGGTTCTGCGAAAGCGACCGGTGAAACCGCTTCTTCTTCAAACGTTACCCACTCCCACGCTTCTTGATCTGCTAGAACAGAACGCAGCAATTGGTTGTTTAAACCATGGCCTGATTTAAACGCACGGAATTCACCAATGATTGGGTGCCCACACATGTAAAGGTCACCGATAGCATCCAATACTTTATGAGTCACAAATTCGTTTTCGAATCTCAAACCTTCTTCATTAAGAATACGGTATTCATCCAACACGATAGCGTTATCAAAACTACCGCCTAACACCAAATTCTGCGATTGTAGATATTCGATATCACGCATAAAGCCAAAGGTACGAGCTCGAGATATTTCCTTCACAAAGCCTTGCGAAGAGAAGTCAAACAATAAATGCTGCTCATCAGAATCAATCGCTGGGTGATTGAATTCGATTTCAAAGTCCATACGGAAGCCGTTGAATGGAACAAACTCCGCCCACTTATCGTCGTCTTCAAAACGTACAGGTTTTTTGATACGAATAAATCGCTTCGGCGCGTTTTGCTCTTCAATTCCTGCTTGTTGCAGAAGGAATACAAAAGGGCTAGCACTACCATCCATGATTGGAATTTCAGGGGCGTCTACTTCAACAATAATGTTGTCCACACCCATACCAGCAAGTGCGGCATTTAAGTGTTCAACCGTTGAAATACGCACACCTTCGTCGTTAACCAATGCGGTACAAAGCATAGTGTCACGAACGGATTCAGGATCTGCTGGAAAGTCGACAGGTGGATTTACATCCGTACGGCGGTAAATAATACCTGTGTTTGCAGCCGCTGGGCGAAGAGTAAGTGTAACTTTACGACCAGAGTGGAGACCCACACCAGTTGTTTTCACCATTTCTTTCAGAGTACGTTGTCTGATCATCTGCTTGCCTCAGTACTAATTGCTACAAAACACGGTCAATAAGCAATATTGACCGCGAATCGTACCATAATTTTGAACAGTGTCAAATTATGATTTAATTTTAGTCAGCCTGACGACGTAAGAATGCTGGAATATCCAGATACCCAGTATCCTTATCAGCTTTTGGTGCAGCACTTTGTTGACTAGCACCAGAGCTCGAAGGAGCAGAACTTGTCGGCTGAGGAGTCACCTGAGGTTTCTCTTGCAAGCTTGGTGCCGGCTTTTCTTCCACTTTATTGACAGCTGGCTGCTGAGTAGGTGCTGCTGGCTGAGTTTGTGGTTGAGCAACAGAGGCAACTTTCGTTTTTCCACCAGCCACCAATGTGATGTCAGGCTTCTTCTCTGTACCAATACCAGTAGCAACAACAGTCACACGAATTTCATCAGCCATATCAGGGTCTAACGAAGTACCAATAACAACTGTAGCATTATCTGAAGCAAATGCTTTCACTGTGTTGCCGACTGTTTCAAACTCATCCAGACGCATATCAAGACCAGCTGTAATGTTAACCAGAACACCACGAGCACCAGCGAGATCGATATCTTCTAGAAGTGGGCTTGAGATAGCCATCTCAGCTGCTTCTTCAGCACGGTCTTCGCCTTTGGCAACGCCGCTACCCATCATTGCATGACCCATTTCCGACATCACGGTACGAACATCCGCAAAGTCGACGTTAATCATACCAGGACGAGTAATAAGCTCTGCAATACCTTGTACTGCATTCTTAAGTACGTCATTCGCGCTAGCAAAAGCTTCAAGTAGAGTGATACCACGACCCAGTACTTTCAGTAGCTTTTCGTTTGGAATCGTAATTAATGAGTCTACATGTTTAGACAGCTCTTCGATTCCTTGCTCAGCAAAAGCCAAACGCTTTTTGCCTTCAAAGCTAAATGGCTTAGTGACAACAGCGACAGTTAGAATGCCCAGCTCTTTTGCGACTTCTGCAATAACTGGAGCAGCTCCTGTACCTGTACCACCACCCATGCCAGCTGCGATAAATACCATATCGGCACCATCGAGCTCTTCTTTAATTCTATCTCGATCTTCGAGAGCAGCGTCACGCCCAACCTGAGGGTTAGCGCCTGCACCCAGACCTTTGGTCATGTCACCACCAATCTGGATTACGCTATTAACGCTTGTTTTACGAAGCGCTTGCGCATCAGTGTTGATGCTAATGAACTCCACGCCTTCGATGGATTCACGTACCATGTGTTCAACGGCATTACCACCACCGCCACCAACCCCAACGACTTTAATTACTGCGTCGTCAGACATTTCCATCATCGGTTCAAACATGTGTTATCTCCGTTTATCCTGCTGCTCAGGTTAAAATTCTTTTTGTATCCAGTTACGCAAGCGTCCAAATAATGTCGTTACAGATTGGCGTTTCGGCTCATTGTATTCTGCATCGTCATTGATTTGGCTGTCTCTTGCATAATGAAGTAAACCCACCGCCGTCGAGTGATACGGCTCTTTTACATAATCTGTTAGCCCACTAACCTCAAGAGGCTTGCCGACTCGCACTTGATTGCGGAATACGCGTTCCGCACACTCTACCAATCCTTCAATCTGTGCAGCACCACCAGTCAGTACCACACCAGCTGCAAGGTGATGTTTAATCCCTTCTTCACGCAACTTTCCCTGAACGGTATCGATAGTTTGGTTAACTAGTCCCATCAACTCAGTATAACGAGGTTCAATCACCTCAGACAAAGTTTGTCTTTGTAAACTGCGCGATGGTCGACCTCCCACACTAGGAACGTTAACCGTGTCATCCTTGCTGACTAGCTCACTGAGAGCACAGCCGTATTTAACTTTTATTTCTTCAGCATCACTGACTGGCGTACCAAAAGCAAAGGCAATATCACTTGTTACAGCATTGCCTGCATAGGAAAAGACTTCCGTATGCCTCAGTGCACCACCAGTCCAAATCGATACATCCATAGTGCCAGCACCGATATCAACAACGCAAACACCCAGTTCACGTTCATCTTCAGTGATCACAGCATTACTCGCCGCTAAACCAGAATAAACCAGATGCTCAACCTTCAAACCGCAACGTTCAACAGCTTTGATGATGTTTCTTGCCATATCATTGTGGCAAGAGATCAAGTGAACGCTAACTTCCATTCTTACTCCTGATAAACCTAGCGGATTTTTAATCCCTTCTTGGTAATCAATCGTAAATTCTTGTGGAATTACATGCAGAATGCGCTGTTCGTCACCTATTTTGATAGATTTAGCAGTATGAATCGCACGGTCCATATCTTCTTGAGAAACTTCTTCGTCAGAAATAGTTCCCATGCCTTTTTCTATACGGCTAGCAATATGTCTACCAGAGATAGAAATAAATACATTACTGATTTGGCACTCTGCCATCAGTTCGGCTTGGTCAACGGCTCGTTGGACCGATTTCACTACCGACTCAAGGTCGTTAACACCACCTTTGTCCATGCCACGAGAAGGACTACTTCCAGCGCCAATAATATTTATCTGACCATCAGGCAATACTTCTCCAACCAGAGCCGATACGGTTGCAGTGCCTATATCAAGACCAACAATAATGTTGTCATCAGCGGTCTTAGTCATCTGTACTCTCTTGTTCTAACTCTTGCTCAGGGAACCAACCAACTGAGGCTCCCGTATCATACCTGAGGTCAATATAGCTGACTCTTTGCGAGTCACTACCTAAGTTTTTGTATAAAGAGAGGAATCTTTCCACCCTCTCTTCTAAAGATTCTTTGCCCAGCTCAAGTCGGATACCGTTATCAAGAATGATTTGCCAAGCTCGGCGATCATTCAGCAGCAGCGAGGAAATCTTCAGATTCAGCGCCGCAAACTCCGGGCTAATTTTTCGCCAAACCGCCAGAACTTCCTGACTTGTTTCAGCAGGGCCATAGAGCTTTACGCGCTCTTCTGCCAACTTGCCAATATCACCGTTAAACACTTGTCCCTGACTATTAAGCAACTCGTTTCCATTCCAGATAGCGACAGCTTTATATTCAGTCAGGAATACTTTCACAGTATCGGGCCATTGCTTGCGAATTGAAGCATGAGAAACCCAAGGGATCGCTTCGACTGTATCTTGGAGCACCTTTACATCCTGAGACATAAAGGTCCCAACATGCTGCAATGTAGCAAAGGCACGTTGCACATCCAGAGCTGAAACGTACTTCAACTCTCCTTCAAGGACGATTTTAGAAAGCGGTAAACGCTGATCATCCCACATCCAAGACAAAGTAGAGTGAAGGATTGAGCCTATTAACAGCAAAACCACCAGCAAAAATGCACCACCCAAGGTATGCTTTTTAACTAGTGGTGAATCAGTAAAACGACGGCTTTCATTTAATGCGCTTTCAATCAAGTCCGTTGTCCCTGCTAGTCGCTCGCAACTCTAATCCCTATCTCATTTTTCGTAAAAAAGGCAAAAGCAATTACTTTAACCTTCGGATTATACTGGCGTCATTGAAAGTATCAAACACTGAAATTGAGAAATCGCACTTTAATTGCATTAATTCGTTCAAATAATCGAAATCTCACGTTTTCAGTCACGCCTTATGCATCTTATCGACATTTAACTCAAAAGCCGCCAATTGTTTTGCTACTTTGCCAATATCACCAGCACCTTGAGTTAGAACTAAGTCACCATCTTGCAAAACATTCGCTAAAACAGAGGGTAAGGTCGTGCTATCTGAAACAAAAATAGGATCAATTTTGCCTCGACTACGAATGGTTCGGCATAGTGCCCGTCCATCAGCACCAGCTATTGGCTTTTCACCCGCGGAGTAGACATCAAGCATTAACAACACATCCACTTGCTCTAGTACATTGGCGAAATCATCGTATAAATCACGAGTTCGGCTGTAGCGGTGTGGCTGAAATATCATTACGAGTCGTTTGTCTTGCCATCCGTTGCGAGCAGCATGAATGGTCACATCCACTTCGGTAGGATGATGACCGTAGTCATCAACCAACATGGCACTGCCATTACCGGTATCAAACTCGCCTAGGTGATCAAAACGACGTCCTGTGCCTTGCGTGCCTGCCATCGCACGTAAGATAGACTCATCGTCAATATCATCTTCTGTCGCAACCGCAATGGCTGCGGCAGCATTCAGCGCGTTGTGTCGGCCAGGGATATTCAAGGTGATATCGAGATTCGCACGCCCCTGACGTACCACAGTAAATTTGCCTTGCTGCCCCTCTTGGCGATAATTTTCAATTCGCACATCAGCATCTTCAGCAAAGCCATAAGTAATCACTTGGCGGCTGATACGAGGAATGAGCTCACGAACCACCGGGTCGTCAATACACACAATCGCCTGTCCATAAAACGGCAAGTTATGCAGAAAATCGATAAAGGTTTGCTTCAGCGTTTCAAAGTCACCACCATAGGTATCCATATGATCCGCTTCGATGTTGGTCACAATGCTGACCATCGGCTGTAAGTGAAGGAAAGAAGCATCACTTTCATCAGCTTCAGCAATCAGAATACGGCTAGAGCCTAAGCGAGCATTGGTTCCTGCACTTTTAACCAGGCCGCCATTGACAAACGTTGGGTCAAGCTCCGCTTCTGAGTAAATCTGTGTCACAAGAGCCGTTGTAGTGGTTTTGCCATGTGTACCCGCAACCGCAATTCCATGCCTGAAACGCATCAGCTCCGCCAACATTTCCGCTCGGCGGACAACAGGAACTCGCGCCGCTCTTGCCGCTTTAATCTCAGGGTTTTCTTCATTGATGGCCGTCGAGACAACCACAACACTGGCTTGCTGCACATTGCTTTCGGCATGGCCAATAAAGATGGTCGCGCCTTTTTTAGCTAACCGCTCTGTGACAGGGTTTTCTGCTAAGTCAGAACCGGTAATTTGGTAACCTTCATTAAGTAGGACCTCGGCAATCCCACTCATTCCTGCGCCACCGATGCCGATGAAATGGATACATTTAACTCGGCGCATTTCTGGCACCATGGCGCGAATTTGCGCTAAGTCTTGAGTATGTTGAATTGTCATTAATCTTTCTCGTTATTTCGTTAGCGCTATGATGGCATCAGCAACTTTAGTATCCGCGTCTAATTTTGCTGCCGCTCGTGCTTTGTTCGCCATTTCAAGCAGCTTAGTTCGATCTAATTGCTGAATCTGATCCACCAACTTATCGACGGTCAAATCTGGCTGCTCGATCATTTTCGCTGCGCCACACTCCACTAAATGATCAGCGTTCAACGCTTGTTGCCTGTCTTTGTGCATAAAGGGGATAAATACCGCGCCGATACCTGCAGCAGACACTTCAGAGACGGTTAAAGCACCGGAACGACAAACGATGAGATCTGCCCATGCGTAAGCCTCTGCGACATTATCGATAAACTCTGTTGTGTCAGCCTTATCTACACCAGCCGTTTGATATGCCGCTGACACGTCAATCTGATTATTTTTGCCTGCCTGATGGCGCACTTGGTAACCTTCACCAAGTTTCGACATTGCTTCTGGCATAGTGCGGTTGAGAATTTGCGCGCCTTGACTCCCCCCCATCACTAGGATGCGGATTGTATCTTTGCGCTCGGCCATTCTTAGTTCTGGTTCAGGCAAAGCGACGACATCTTCACGAACAGGGTTTCCGACCACCTCTGCGTTGGGAAAAGCACCAGGAAACGCTTGAAAAACCTTCGATGCGATACGGGATAGCCACTGGTTGGTTAATCCTGCCACCGCATTCTGCTCATGCAGAACAACTGGAACCCCCAGCATCTTAGCCGCGATACCGCCAGGGCCACTAACGTACCCGCCCATACCGAGTACGGCATCAGGTTGCCATTTCTGCATATGTTTCTTTGCTTGCAGTATAGCATTCGCAATTTGAAACGGTGCTTTGATAAGGCGACTTAGCCCTTGACCACGTAATCCTTTGACTTTAATAAAGTCAATGTCGATACCATGCTTAGGTACCAGTTCCGCTTCCATACGATCAGCAGTACCTAGCCAACGGATTTCCCATCCTTGTTGCTGAAGCTTCTTGGCAACCGCCAAACCCGGAAATACGTGACCACCGGTACCTCCGGCCATCACCATTAATCTCTTATTCTTTTTCATCTTCATCTTTCTGTTGCAGCTCACTATGCGATGCGATCAATCGACATTCATGATCGATCCGGAGCAATATCGCAACGGCGGTCGACATTATAATCAGACTCGAACCACCGTAGCTAATCAAAGGTAACGTTAGGCCTTTTGTCGGCACCATACCGGCCGCCGCGCCTACGTTGACCAAGGTCTGAAAAGCAAACCAAATACCAATGCCAAATGCCAGGTACCCACCGAACAACAAATCATGATCAAACGCTTTTCGCCCAATCAAAATCGCTTTAACCACCAGACTAAATATCAGTATTAACACCAATACCACGCCGACAAAGCCAAGCTCTTCAGCTAATACGGCAAAAACGAAGTCTGTATGCGCTTCCGGCAAGTATTCTAGTTTTTGAATGGAGTTACCCAGCCCCTGACCAAACCACTCACCGCGACCAAAAGCCATCAGTGACTGAGTTAACTGGTAACCACTACCAAACGGGTCTTCCCAAGGGTCAAGAAATGACGTCACACGGCGCATTCGGTAAGGTTCGACCAAGATAAGGCCGACAACCGAGGCAATCCCGACCACCATCAATGCCAAGAATTGGGTGAGCTTGGCTCCAGCAATAAACAACATACCGAATAAGGTCACCAACATAACGATGACAGTACCTAGATCGGGTTGAAGCAGTAGCAAGCTTGCTAAGGTTCCAAATACAATAATGGGCTTAATAAAACCGCCAAAGAAGCTAGAGCGCACTTCTTCATGCTTACGCACTAAATAGCCCGACATGAAAATGAATAGTGACAGTTTTGCGACTTCAGCAGGCTGAAGGTTAAACAGACCGAGAGGTATCCAGCGCGAAGCACCGTTCACCGATTTACCCGCAACAAGTACCACGACAAGCAGGAAAAACGACAGCCCAAGTAATAAAGTGCTGTACTGCGACCATTTCTTCAGTGGCACCTGGAGGATCACACTTGCCGTCGATAACGCTAACACTAAAAATATCGCGTGGCGGAACATAAAGTGGAAAGGTTGATCAGTTAAGCGAGAACTGATTGGAAACGAAGCGGATGTCACCATGACTAAGCCCGTCAACATCAATCCTAAAGAGATCCACACCAGTTGACGGTCGAATAAAGCCTCTGGTGACGAAGTGGTCATCCAGTGTTTAGTATTCGCTAGCAAGTGTCGTATCTGCATTCCCGTTGGCTTATCTACGCATAATATTTGGCTAAAGCAGTGAAAGCATCGCCGCGCGCCATAAAGTTCTTAAATTGGTCAAAGCTGGCACAAGCTGGAGATAACATAATCATATCACCGGCTTCCACTCTTGGGCTGGCCCATTTCACTATATCTTCCATAGTCTCGAAACGTTTTGCATTGCGATGCAAAGGAAGAAACTTGTCACCATCAGCGCCAAAGCAGCATAGCTGAACATCCAATTGGTCCAAAGCGGGCTGTAACTCTGAAAAATCAGCGCCTTTACCATCTCCGCCAACCAACAAGTAGAGTTTACCGGAGAGTGATAAGCCTGACAGCGCAGCTAAAGTGCTCGCAACATTGGTTGCTTTCGAGTCATTGACCCATTTAACGCCGTTATTATCCGCAACGACCTGACATCGATGTGTCAGACCGTTGTAAGACTTAAGTGCATCTATTCCATGAGAAATATCAACACCTGCTTGTTCGAGTAGGGCAAGTACGACCAGCGCGTTAGCAATATTGTGTCTTCCTACTAGGCTTAGCTCGTCAGACGCCAGTATTTTTGCATCTTGGTGACACAAATACTCTCTTCCTTCCACTACTTTGACATGAAACTCGCAACTTTTTTCAAGGCTAAATTCGACTAGAGACGCATCTGTGTTATCTGGGTAGGTCGCAGGATCATCTGCATTGACAATGCACGCCTGTGCTTGCTCAAAAATGCGAAGCTTTGCCTGACGGTATCCTTCCATATCGTCATAACGATCCATATGGTCTTCCGATAAATTCAGGAATGCCGCGGCTTTTAGAGAAAGGCTAGAAGTGGTTTCTAATTGGAAGCTGGAGAGTTCGAGCACATATAAGTCGGCATCTTGATCTAATAGATCCAACGCAGGCACTCCGATATTGCCGCCAATCGCTGTCTTCACGCCAGCAGCATTGGCGACGACACCCGTCAGGTCCGTAACAGTGCTTTTCCCATTCGAACCAGTAATGGCTACAACTGGCTTATCCACCTGCCAAGCAAACAGCTCGATGTCTCCAACCACTTGTACACCTGCGTTCAGCGCCTGTTGAATTTCAGCAGTGGCAAGCGCGATCCCTGGGTTCGCCACCACTAAATCCGCATTTAGCAACCAGTCGCTGTTCCAGCCGCCAGCATGTAGCTCAACACCTTGAGGAAGAGCTTCGCTTCCCGGTGGATTTTCACGGGTATCGATGACGCGAATTGTGAGGTTGTAAGGCAATTTTGCTAAGTATTTAACGACTGAGAGCCCGGTAATACCGAGCCCTACAACGACAACACTCTCTATGTTCTGCCAACGATCCATAGTCAAATTCCGTTTTCCTTAACGTACTTTCAGTGTTGCTAAACCAACTAACACCAGAACAATGGAAATGATCCAAAAACGCACAATCACACGAGGCTCAGGCCAACCTTTTAGCTCGTAGTGGTGATGAATAGGCGCCATACGGAAAATACGTTGACCACGTAGCTTGTAGGAACCAACCTGAAGAATCACCGACAGGGTTTCCATCACAAATACACCGCCCATGATCACCAACACAAACTCTTGACGAACAAGAACTGCAATTGTGCCCAGTGCACCGCCTAGGGCAAGTGAACCAACATCGCCCATGAAGACTTGGGCTGGATAGGTGTTAAACCATAAGAATCCTAAACCCGCACCGACTATTGCCGTACAGACGACCACCAGCTCGGAAGCATGAGGAACATAAGGAATGTGCAGGTAGTTAGCGAAGTTAACGTTACCGGTTGCCCAAGCAATCGCTGCAAAACCCGCCGCCACCAAGACTGTTGGCATAATGGCCAAGCCATCAAGACCATCGGTCAAGTTAACCGCATTACTGGTACCGACAATAACGAAGTAAGTTAATACAATGTACATCAGACCAAGCTGAGGCATGATGTCTTTAAAGAAAGGCACTACCAGTTGAGTCGCCGAGGTGTCTTTACCATGTGCATACAAAGCAAAGGCCACAACCAGAGCGATCGCCGATTGCCAGAAGTACTTCCATCGCGCGATCAGGCCATCGGTATTTTTGCGCACGACTTTTCGATAATCATCAACAAAGCCCACAGCACCATAGCCGATCAGGACCGCAAGCACCGCCCAAACGTAAGGATTGGAAAGATCGGTCCAAAGTAAAACGGTCGTCACAATTGCAGTCAGGATCATGATCCCCCCCATTGTCGGGGTACCACGTTTACTAAAGTGTGACTCTGGACCTTCGTTACGTACGACCTGACCAATTTGCAACATCTGCAAACGGCGGATCATGCGCGGTCCCATCCACAAAGATATGCCTAATGCGGTCAAAACACTTACGATGGCACGAAACGATAGGTACTCGAACAAACGGAAGAATGAAAAGTATGGCTGTAGAAGCTCTGCAAGCCAAATGATCATGTATACATCTCCTTCAAAGCAGCGGCGATCTTGCTCATTCCTGCACTGTTCGCCCCTTTTACAAGTAATGTATGAGGGCCAGTTTGCTGGCTGAGCTGCTGCTCAATAAACTCAATCATATGGTCATGAGTATCAAAGTGCCTTCCCTGACAAACGTCGCTGATCGCTTTAGTATCAGCGCCAAAGGTAAGCACATGTTCAAATTTAAATGGGGCAGCATGTTCACCGACTTGGCGATGAAGTGCAAGACTTTCTTCCCCCAACTCAGCCATATTGCCTAAAACAAGCCAGCGCACTCCATCAAAGCTATTGAGCAAATCTGCAGCCGCTTTCATAGCAGGAACACTGGCATTATAACTGTCGTCAATCAGTCTAATGCTATCGGTTAGATCGACAGTTTCAACTCGACCTTTCACTTTTGATAAGTTGGCAAGGCCTGAGGCGATCATTTCTGGTGTTGCACCCAATTCCAGTGACAACGCCGTCGCCGCCAATGCATTCGATACATTATGTTGACCAATAATGCCAAGTTTGACATCGAAAGACGTCTCTGGTGTCTGAATAGTAAAAGAAGCTTCACCATTCACATTCATTGTTACATTACGCGCTTTATATTCCGCACTGTTATCAGACAGTGAAAATGTCTTCACTGTTTTGTCAGACAGCACTTCTCGCCAGTAATCTCCACCATTGCTATCTAGGTTTACAATCGCGACAGAACCAGGTTTAAGCCCCTGATAAATTTCACCTTTAGCACGTTTTACTCCATCCATTGAGCCGAAGCCTTCCAAGTGCGCTGCTGCAACGTTATTAACCATTGCGACATCCGGCCTAACCAGTTGCGTCGTATAAGCGATCTCTCCAACATGATTGGCGCCGAGCTCAATAACTGCAAAGTCATCTTCCGGTTGAGAACGCAACAGAGTCAGTGGAACACCGATATCATTGTTAAAGTTGCCAGCGGTATACAGCACTTGGCCTTTCTGAGTCATAATACTAGCGACCATCTCTTTGACTGTGGTTTTGCCGCAGCTCCCCGTAATCGCAACAGTTGGTGTTTGACACACTTGATGAACGAACTGGCCCAGCTTGCCCAGTGCGACTTTGGTGTCTTCGACTAATAGCTGAGGCACCTGAACGTCAACCGCTTTACTGACCAACAAAGCGCTCGCTCCAGCCGCGGCAGCTTGTTCTGCAAAGTCATGGGCATCAAATCGTTCACCCACCAATGCGACAAACAGAGACCCCGATTCAATCGTTCTCGTGTCCGTTGAGACAGATTGAATAGCGGTATCATCACCGATGAGTTGAGCATCAAGTACATCAACAAGCTGAGACAGCATCAGAGTAATCATAATGTTAGCTCCAGAAGTCGTTGGGCGGACTCTCGATCAGAATAGTGGACTGTTTCATTAGCCAGTACTTGGTAATCTTCATGGCCTTTACCAGCGAGCAAAATAATATCTTCACCACTACTGTGCTTTAGTGCATGCGCCAAAGCTTTATAGCGGTCATGTTCAACAATGGCATTTTCAGGTGAAGCCATACCCACCAGCATATCTTTTACTATCGCTGACGACGATTCGCTGCGTGGGTTGTCATCGGTCAAGATCACCACATCAGCTAACCTTTCGCCGATAGAAGCCATCATCGGGCGCTTGCCTGTATCTCTATCCCCACCGCAACCAAATATGACCCAAAGTCGTCCATTACAATGCACTTTTAGAGCTAACAGTGCTTTTTCCAATGCATCTGGTGTATGGGCATAATCCACCACGACCTTGGCTTTACCTTTTGCATGAAACAATTCCATACGACCTAAAACAGGTTTAAGTTGGTTAGCACTTTCAATCAATATCTGCTTATCGATACCCAGTGACAACAAGGCAGCAAAAGCCACCAGCACATTGCTAGCGTTGAACTCTCCAATCAAAGGAACAGTAAAGCGACCATCACCATACTGACCAGAAAAATTCAGGGTAATACCCGCTTCAGAATATTGAACTTGTGTAGCGAAGACCCCTTTGCTCGTTTGAATCGGGGACAAAGAAACAGGAATACAGTCATCAAGCAGTTCTACCCACGACGCGCCGACCGTATCATCAATATTGATCACCGCTTTAGCGCAATCATGCGCAGTAAACAGCGACAGTTTAGCTCGGGCGTATTCTTCCATCGTGCCATGATAATCAAGATGATCACGACTCAGGTTTGAGAACACCCCTACCGAAAAGCTGAGAGCCTTGACTCTATTTTGCACGAGGCCATGAGAGGAAATTTCCATCGCCGTGTATTGTGCGCCTTGGTCTTCTAATTCAGACAAGGTTTGCTGAATTTCAAGCGCATTACCTGTGGTGTTCAATGCAGGCGTCAACGACTCAAGAAAGCCATTGCCTGTTGTACCTAATACTGCTGCGCGCTGGCCGGATAACTCCAACCACTGAGCAATTAGCTGTGTGATGGTGGTTTTGCCATTGGTTCCAGTCACTGCGATCAACTGGTTATGGCTGAGTGGTTGCAAACGACTCGCCAATTGAGACAAGTACTGGTTCAGACCCGCAATATAAACCACAGGAACGCCTTCTAACTGCTCAACTTTGCCATGCACGTTTTGATCATCTGCTTCAGCGATAATTGCGTTCGCACCTTGCTGGATTGCAGCATGAATAAACTGTCGACCATCTACCGTATGGCCTTTAATCGCAACAAACGTCGAGCCCGTCTTTATTTTACGGCTATCGAGCTCTAGCCTTTGAATAGCAACATCATTGCCAACTTGGTGTGAAAGAGATACCCAAGGTGCAAGCAGATGAGTCAGTGTGAGTTCTTTGGACATTTAACGTCTCACTTATTCTTCTTTAAATCGGTTTTCATCAGGCGCTACATTTAATATCTGTAGTGTGCCTTTTAAAATCTCGGAAAACACAGGGCCAGCAACCGAACCACCGTAATAGTTATCCCCTTGTGGCTCGTTGACTACCACCACTACAGCAACTCGCGGATTGCTCACAGGAGCAACTCCTGCTGTATAGGCGAAGTATTCGTCGCCATAGCCACCCGCAATTGCTTTACGAGATGTACCTGTTTTTGCCGCCACGCGATAACCGGGAACGGCAGCCTTGGTCGCGGTGCCTCCGGGCTGGGTCACGGTTTCCAACATGTTCAGCACCATATGGGCATTATTTTCGTCAATCACCTGACGTGACAAGTCTTGCTGATTGTTTTCGATAATGTGAATAGGTTGGTATTTACCGTAGTTGCCTAGCGTCGCATAAGCATGTGCCAGTTGAAGAGGCGTAATTGTCAGACCATAACCGAACGCTAAAGTCGCAATCTCAAACTTAGACCAGCGACGTCGGTTGGGGAATATCCCTGGAGTTTCACCTACTAAGTTAAGCCCGGACATTTCACCGAACCCAACCGAACTGTACATACCAAGTAAGGCTTCTAAAGGCATGTCGAGCGCCAGTTTAGCGACACCAATATTACTCGATTTCTTCAAAATCGTAGTTAGATCCGCTTTCCCTACTTTGGATGTATCACGTACTCTCTGACCACCGATTGGCATAATGCCATTGCCAGTATCAATGACGGTGTCTTTATCAGCGACACCGTTATCCAATGCAGCTAAGACCACAAAAGGTTTCACCGTTGAACCAGGTTCAAACGCATCGGTGATGGCTCGGTTTCTCATTTTTGCCGATTGAAGGTCAGAACGGTTATTTGGGTTGTAAGACGGCGCGTTAACCATAGCTAGCACAGCGCCGGTTTTCACATCCAATATTACCGCAGTGCCCGAGGTAGCTCGGTAATCAGCTACGGCTTGCTTGATAGAACGATAGGCAATGGCCTGAATACGCTGATCAATTGTCAGCTCGAGCGGTTTGCCTTCTTCTCGCTCTTCCAATGAAATGTTTTCAACAACTCGACCATATCTGTCTTTACGGATAATGCGTTTACCTGCTTCACCCGTCAGCCATTTATCATAGCTGCGTTCAACACCTTCTAATCCGTGCCCATCAATCCCTGTCACACCGACTAAGTGAGCACTAACCTCACCTGTCGGGTAATAGCGGCGAGATTCCGCTTTCAACCCCACACCTGCAAGCTTAAGCTCGCGGATATAGTTGGCCATTGCAGGGCTAACTTGGCGCTGAAGATAGACAAAACGGCGGGATTTATTACTGCGGATTTTGTCGACCATTTCTTTACGGTCGAGACCAAGTACATCAGCCAGCGCATACCAGCGATCCATATTAGCAAAGCCATTGCGTTTAAAGATGGTCGCAGGGTCTGCCCACACCGCTTCTACGGGCACACTGACCGCCAACGGCTCACCATTGCGATCGGAAACAATCCCTCGTGCAGAGTGAATAGTTTTGGCACGGACGGAGCGCAAATCCCCTTGCTGGATCAGGTTATCGGGCTCAACAATCTGGATGTAGGCAATACGGGTGACCAGCGCAGCGAAGGCACTGAAGACAAAAAATAACACCAGATAAAAGCGCCAACGGATCAAGCTCGGCGGCTCAACAACGGTTTTTTTCTTAGGCGCAGAGGAGGCTTTGTTTTTACTCATGGAAGATCAATCACCACTTCTTTATCTGAGTCCGGGCGCTTCATTTGCAGTTCGTCTTTAGCAATTTCTTGCACTCGGCTATGCTCAGCCAATGCCGTTTCCTCAATCAACAAGTTGCGCCACTCGTTATCCAGCCGTTCACGTTCCTGCAAGGCTTGATCTTTTTCGGTAATGGCCTGTCGCGTGTGGTGTGTGGTGAAAACTACTCCCATGGCTGATGCAAAGATCAAAATCAGCACCAGCAAAGGCACTCGCCCCACAGTAAGTAGGTCGAGAGCGATCAATTTGGCGAGATTAGGAGTGGGTTTGCTCATTACTATTAAAGTTTTTCCGCAATTCGTAGCACAGAGCTGCGAGAGCGAGTATTAATGTCAACTTCTTGCTTGGAAGGCTTAATCGCTTTACCGATCGGTTTTAAGTTAGCGCTGCCCAGTGCTTTAATTTGCGCTTCCGTCATTGGAATACCATGAGGCACTTCAGGGCCTTTGCTCTCTTTGCGAATAAAACGCTTCACCATGCGATCTTCAAGGGAGTGGAAACTGATTACGGATAAACGACCTTCCGGAGCCAAAATACTGGCTGCGCCTTTTAACGCGGTGTCGATTTCTTCCAACTCACTGTTGATGTAAATACGGAACGCCTGGAATGAACGCGTGGCTGGGTGCTTTTTCTCTTTAAAACTCTTTGGCGCCGCGTCAGAAATAAGTTTTGCAAGTTGACCTGTACGCGTCAGCGGCTCGTTTTCTTCATTTTCACGGTAAGCAACGATCGCTTTAGCAATGCGACGAGCATGCTTATCTTCACCAAACTCACGGATAACCCATGTGATGTCATCAAGATCGGCTTCCATCAACCACTGCGAGACAGGAATGCCCGATGTTGGGTCCATACGCATATCCAGTGGACCATCTTTCATAAAACTGAAACCACGCTCGGCATCATCAAGCTGAGGAGAGGAAACACCAAGATCAAGCAAGACACCATCGACTTGGCCAACTAAACCTCGCTCTTCTGCATACTTAGCCATGCCTGAGAAAGGGCCGTGAATAATGGTAAATCTAGGGTCATCGATCGTTTGAGCTTCAGCAATAGCTTGCGGATCGCGATCAATACTGAAAAGGCGACCATGTTCACCTAGCTGGGAAAGAATTTGGCGACTGTGACCACCACGACCAAAGGTTCCGTCAATGTAGGTACCATCAGGCTTAATCGCTAAGCCATCGATAGACTCATGCAGTAATACAGAAATGTGCTTAAATTCTTCGGTCATGATTTTTTATCTCGCTCTCGCACCGACGCGCTCAAACTCTCCAGTGTACTGATTTAGAAGGTGATCGCCACCCATAGCGGACTGGAACACGTGATATTGCGCTAAGTTTAGTGCTTGCAGAATTAATTTCGTCAATAAAAAGCAAAAAACCCATCATAACGCTGAGGTTACGATGGGTCTCGAATAGGTGGAGCCGACATGTAAGCCGGGTTCTGTTCCGCTTGCGCGGTGGTAGCCATTCGTCTAGGCCAGCAATCGCTCACTGGCTCGAGCAACCTACCCGCTTCCTTACGCGAGCAACGCAATGTGGAAGCCTATTTGGTCTTGCTCCGGGTGGAGTTTACCCTGCAACGAACTGTTGCCAGTCGTCCGGTGCGCTCTTACCGCACCCTTTCACCCTTACCTGTGCTCTTACGAGCCATCGGCGGTCTTCTCTCTGCTGCACTTGTCGTAGGCTTGCGCCCCCCAGGCGTTACCTGGCACCCTGCTCTATGGAGCCCGGACTTTCCTCCCCTTCATCAGTCTCCCCAGCACAAGGCTAAAGGACATCAATGAAGCAGCGACTACCCAGTCAACTCCGAGGCGGATTGTATAGAGATTGAATCAAAGTGTCTAGCGAGATCACAGATTTGCTGTAAACGAGAGACTGAGTGATGAAGAAATGCACAGAAGAGCAACAAAACACAGAGTCGAGGTTACTTTCTCCCGACTCTGTCATCTAGATTCACCTTCTTAATCAAGGTTATCTAGTCCCCATTTATACAGTGCATTTTTTTTGAGGTTGTAGATTTCAGCAGCCATGGCAGCGGCTTTCTTTAATGGTAACTCTTTCGTCAAAATAGCCAGCGTGCGAGTCGCTTCTTCAGGTAGAGTGTCTATTGCTGCCGCGCGGTAACCATGAATCAGCAATGCCATTTCACCCCTTTGCTGATTTTCGTCTGCTTTTACCCACTCTATCAATTCGCCAAGCGGTAAGCCCTGAATGGTTTCAAAGGTTTTCGTCAGCTCACGAGCGAGTACAACTTCACGCTCTGGGCCGAGAATATCCAGCATATCTTCGAGAGAGTCGACGATACGATGCGGAGATTCATAAAAAATACAAGTACGTTCTGCCTTTGCAATCTCAAGAAATTTATCTTTTCGACCCTTACTTTTCGCTGGCAGAAACCCTTCAAAGCTGAATCGGTCAGAAGGCAAACCAGACGCACTTAACGCAGTAATCACAGCACACGCGCCAGGAAGTGGCACAACTTTAACCCCAGCCTGACGACATTTTGTGACCAGATGATACCCTGGGTCACTGATTAATGGCGTTCCTGCATCTGAAACTAGGGCAATTGAGTGCCCAGCTAACAGTTTCTCAACCAAAACTTGCGCTTTTTGCTGCTCATTATGATCATGTAGTGCAAAAGTTTTGGTCGGAATACCAAAATGAGACAACAATTTGCCAGTATGGCGCGTATCTTCGGCAGCTATCAGATCAACATTTGTTAAAACGTCGAGCGCTCGTTGAGTGATATCACCTAAATTGCCAATTGGAGTCGGGACAATATATAGAGTTGGGACCTCAGTTGGTAAGGTTTTGTTATCTGTCATTTGTTTACCATCACTTCAACGATTAATATAGACACAATTTTATACGGAATTAGTTAATAACTCATGGCCATGAAAAACCAAAAGCGACTCAGTGTAACACGCTTACTGACTCCTGTAGCCCTTGCTGTCACACTGGCGGCCTGTTCTACTGCACCTTCAACACCGACTAATGTTGATATAACGCTTGATCCTAACCAGTCCATGCAGACTTACCTAATGCGTGCAGACAGCAGTGAAGGCAGTATTCAGAGTGATTGGTTAATCATGGCTTTAAAAGCCGCCATTGAATCAAACGATATCACTCAGGCTGAATTGTTAATAAAGCGCCTCGGCCGACAAAACTTAACCCAGCTGCAGCAAGCAGAATGGCAACTGGCGCGTGCTGATGTTTTGATGAAGCAAGAGAAATACGAAGAGGCGCTCAGCAAACTTAACTTCAAGCCATCTTGGAATTTGGCCGATGAACAGTGGAAAGACTACTACCAAACACGAGCAAAACTCCTGACTCAACAAGGCCAATATTTCGAAGCAGCTCGCGAACTGACTAAGTCATCAGAGTATGTTGACAAAGCGGAACAAGAAGTTATCACCCAGGGCGTGTGGAGCAACCTCAATCAATACAGTCAGTACCAGATTACCCAATTTTCAGCTGAGCCGAATGAGGCCATCCTTGATGGTTGGTTGCAGTTAGCGATATACACAAAAACCTTATCTAGCAACATTCCTCAGCTAAAAAACACCCTAGAAAAATGGCTAGAAGAAAATCCGGATCACCCAGCAGCGGCTCATACTCCGCAAGCGATCAGCGATATTCTCGCTCTCGAAATTGTCAAACCCGTCAGTACGGCTTTACTCCTGCCTTTATCCGGTAAGTTCGCCAAACAAGCTCAGTTGATTCGTGACGGCTTCATCTTAGAAATGATGAACGATACGCAGCGTGATGAGAATGCCAACCTGACTGTGATCGATACCAACACTGTGACACCAGAGCAGTTAGAACAGACTTTAGTAGAGAAAAACATCGACTTTGTTGTTGGTCCACTGATTAAAAGCAACATTGAAAAGCTACAGCAAGCACAAGCCAGCTTTTCGCGCCCACTACCTACCTTAGCGCTAAACATTCCAGATGACCTAGAAGCGGGCAATAACACTTGCTATTTGGCACTCTCACCAGAGCAAGAAGTCGCTCAAGCGGCAAAACACCTATTTGCTCAAGGATATCGCTACCCGTTAATTCTCGCCCCTCAAGGCAGGCTTGGTACTCGTGTTGTCGAAGCCTTCGAAGGGGAATGGAAAAAATACAGTAAAGATAAAGTCGCGGTGAATCTATTTGGCGACAAACGCCAGCTTCAACGTGATATCAATAAAGTCTTCGGCTTACAAGAAAGCCAGCAGCATATCGCCCAGATGGAATCACTACTTGATATACCTCTCGAAAGCCAACCACGCAGCCGTCGTGATATTGATGCGGTATACATAGTAGCAGGCAGTTCAGAGCTAACACTGATCAAGCCATTTATAGAAGTGGCGGTGAACCCAGATACCGCACCACCTAAACTGTTTTCAAACTCACGCAGTAACAGTGGCCGCCAGCAATATGAAGACCTCACAGGCGTGATGTACAGTGACATCCCGCTATTAATACAGCCAAATGCAGCATTGGAAGCGCAAATGGAGCAATTGTGGCCGAAAGATTCTAATGCAGAGAAACGCCTTCAAGCGCTTGGTATGGATGCGTACCTGTTAATGGAACAATTGCCACAAATGAAAGTTGTTCAAGGCCATACTTTGCAGGGCAATACCGGTGTACTGAGCATCAACGAAGACTGCGTAGTACAACGAGAAATCAGCTGGGCTGAACATGGTGTGGCTAAGTAAACGCCAAAGTGGTGAACACTACGAAGCCTTGGCGGAGCAATACCTCATCCGCCAAGGCTTGTCACCGATTGAGCGAAACTTCCATTCCAAAGGCGGTGAACTCGATCTTATAATGCAGGAAGGCTCGACCATAGTTTTTGTTGAAGTACGTTACCGCTCAAACCAACACTATGGTCACGCTGCAGAAACGGTTACCCAAAGCAAAATGCACAAGCTCATCAAAACAGCCAACGTCTGGTTGATGAAACAGGGTAAGTCCGCTCACACAACCGATTTTCGATTTGACTTGGTGGCCATGCATCAGCAAGGTAAGCAAATCGAGTGGATAAAAAACGCAATAACTCAAGGATAATCAATGCTAGACAGCATTAAAGACAGCTTTACAGAAAGTATTCAGATTCAAATTGCCGCCGCAGAAGCTCTACCAGATGCAATTACCCATGCCGCACAGGCCATGGTCGCCAGCCTACTCAATGGGAATAAGATCTTATGCTGCGGTAACGGTGGCTCTTCCTCTAATGCACAACAGTTTGTCTCGTGTCTGCTCAACCGCTTTGAAACCGAACGTCCAAGCCTACCTGCAATGGCGTTAACGGCCGACAATACCACTCTGACTGCGGTGGCCAATGATTACCATTATGAGGAAATCTTCTCAAAACAGGTCAGAGCTTTTGGCCAAACAGGAGATATCTTGCTGGCTATATCGACCAGTGGTAACAGTAAAAACATCATCAAAGCCATGGAAGCAGCCGTGACGCGTGATATGACGATCATTGCCTTCACAGGTAAGGATGGCGGCGAGATGGCGGGTTTACTGGGAGAAAACGATGTGGAAATTCGGATACCATCTCACAGAACGGCTAGAATTCATGAAGTGCATATGGTGACACTGCACTGCTTATGCGATCTTATCGATCAAGTACTGTTCCCAGCTCACGAAGAGTAAGTTATGAAACACCTTAAAGCTTTTGTCATAGCCTGCATGCTACTCAGCACAACTGGCTGCGCAGGTTTGTTTGTTGCTGGTGCAGCAACGACCGTCAATGTTGTCACTGACACTCGCACGACACAAGAAATGTGGGATGACAACAATATCGAGTTTGAAGTGGCAGGCTTAGCGAATAAGCCACCTTTTCAGCGTGAGGTCAGAATTACCGCCAGTTCCTACGACGGCACCGTAGTACTGATGGGCCAAGCTAGTAATCAGGACCTGCTCAACCAGTTTGTTGCCAAAACCCAAGAGCTGAAAGGCGTAAAGAAAATTCATAACCAAGTCCGCATCAAAGCCCCACTTTCTGTTGGCCAAATCAGTCATGACAGTTGGATCACAACCAAAGTGAAATCCGCACTGCTGACAAATGGCGAACTCAATGGCATTAAAGTGAAAGTGATTACAGAAGACAAAGAAGTCTTCTTGCTGGGCTATGTATCTCCTGAACAAGCGGATATTGCCGTGGATGTTGCACGTAACATATCCGGAGTCAAACAAGTCATCAAAGCATTCCAAACTGGAAGCTAGTCACTGCTCAAGGCACAAAAAAAGCAGCGAATTTGCTGCTTTTTGTTTATTTGACTACTCGCAAACTTGGGCGACCTTTCGGCCTTGGCGGCTCATCATCTGGAGTCGATTCGTCATCATCGGACTCTGTCGCCAATGACAGGCCAGATTCTTCTTCAACCAACTCTTCAACATCCGTCATGTCTTCTTCTTCGAAGTCATCCATGTAAGCATCTTCTGGCTCAAACATCGTACCTGCACCGTTCTCACGGGCGTAGATGGCTTGCACGGCATACAATGGAACAATGACAGAGTGAGGACGACCTGAGAAGCGAGCACTAAATGTAATCGCTTCATTGCCTAACTCTAAATTCCCCACCGCTCGAGGAGCAATATTCAGAATGATCTGGCCATCCTGAACAAACTCAACCGGCACACGAACGCCTGGAAGAGTAGCAGCCACGACTAAATGTGGGGTCAAGTCGTTGTCCACCAACCAATCATAAAATGCACGAAGCATATATGGTCGGCGTGGTGTCATTTTTTCTATGTCCATTTCGCTTCCAATTAGCGACTCAGACGCATTTCACGTTCTGCTTCAGTCAAAGAAGCTAGGAATGAATCACGCTCAAATACGCGGTTCATGTAAACCTTCAGCTCTTTAGAACCAGGACCAACAAGCTCGATACCTAGCTGAGGCAAACGCCACAATAGCGGAGCTAAATAACAGTCGATAAGACTGAATTCTTCGCTCATGAAGTATTCAAATTCAGCAAAAACCGGACCTAGAGTAAGAAGGTCGTTACGTAACTTGTTGCGTGCAGCTTCTGCTTCTTCAGCATTGCCTTTGACAACTTTCTCTGCCAGTGAATACCAGTTTTTCTCAATACGGTAAATCATCAGACGGCTGTTACCACGAGCAACTGGGTATACAGGCATCAAAGGTGGATGTGGGAAACGCTCATCCAAGTATTCCATGATGATTTTTGAGTCGTAAAGGGCAAGCTCGCGATCTACCAAAGTAGGTACTGATTTATATGGGTTCAGTTCAATCAGTTCAGCAGGAAGATTTGCTTCGTCGACCAATTCAACTTCAACACTTACGCCTTTCTCAGCCAGAACAATACGTACCTGATGGCTATACATATCAGATGCACTTGAAAATAGAGTCATCACAGAACGTTTATTGGCAGCTACAGCCATGGAGCCCTCCAGCACACTTACAGATATAAAAAATAATGGAGGCTAAGCCTCCATTATCAACAATAAAATTGGGAATTAGCACAGCATGATAGCACAATTAGTGCACATCACGCCAATACTCTTTCTTGAGCAAAACAACCACGATAGTGAAGATAACGAGGAATGCCATTACCCACCAACCTAGTGCATGACGCTCTAGTTTCACTGGGTCACCCGAGTATTCTAGGAAGTTCACCAAGTCACGAACTGCATCGTCATACTCTTCTTGGTTCAACTCACCAGTGCCATCACTTTCAACACCAACCACAACTTTATGCTCTTCGCCTTCTACGACTTGAGTCTCGTAAACCGGCTTAGGAATGCCCTGAAGCTCTTCCAATACGTGCGGCATACCAACACTTGGGAAAACAACATTGTTCACTCCAAACGGGCGAGATGGGTCCTCATAGAAAGAACGCAAGTATGTGTATAGCCAGTCAGAACCACGAACACGGGCAACTAGTGTTAGATCTGGTGGTGTTGCACCAAACCATTTCGCTGCTGATTTGTCCGGGATGGCATTTTCCATCAGATCACCAACTTTCGCATTAGGATCGAAAATCAGGTTTTCTTTTAGCAACTCAACTGGAATACCGATATCACGAGCAACACGCTCGTAACGTTGGTACTGCGCTGAGTGACAGCCGAAACAGTAGTTCATGAACAACTTGGCACCATTTTGCAGTGAAGCTTGGTCACTTAGGTCGTTGTTTGCTTTATCAAGCGGTACATTTGCGCCCGCTGCCATTGCCAGAGAAGGCAGCATTGCAAACAAAATTACAATCCATTTTTTCATTTGAATGTCACCCTTTCTGGTAGTGGCTTAGTCGCTTCGTTCTTGCTGTAGAAGTACAGAAGTACGAAGAACATGAAGTAAGCTAAGCTGAAGATCTGAGCTAATAGCGTATATGTTGGCGTCGCTGGAAGCGCACCAAGAACACCTAGCGCAATAAAGCTGATCGTAAACTGGATGATATTGAATAAATGGAACTTACTGCGGTAGCGGTAAGAACGGACCTTACAACGGTCTAGCCATGGTAGAACAAACAACACGACAATAGACGCGCCCATCGCGATAACACCTAGTAACTTATCAGGAACGGCACGTAGAATCGCGTAGAACGGTGTGAAGTACCATACTGGAGCAATGTGCTCTGGTGTTTTCAATGGGTTAGCGGCTTCAAAGTTAGGCGGCTCAAGGAAGTATCCTCCCATTTCTGGGTTGAAGAACAACACATAACAGAACAGGAATAGGAAACCTGCTACACCAACCATATCCTTCACCGTACCGTAAGGGTGGAAAGGAATAGAATCAATGATGTCGTACTTCTTAGTGTAATCCTTGTGGAATGGGAACTGAGTTTTGTAGTCGTCGCCCATCGAACCTTTAGGTAGCTTAGTTTCGATACCGTCTGGGTTGTTAGAACCTACTTCATGCAGTGCCAAGACGTGCAAAACGATAAGCAGCAGAAGTACGATAGGAAGTGCGATAACGTGCAGTGCAAAGAAACGGTTCAGGGTAGCACCTGAGATCACGTAGTCACCACGAATCCATAGCGTTAGGTCATCACCAATAACAGGAATTGCACCAAACAATGAAATGATTACCTGTGCACCCCAGTAAGACATCTGACCCCATGGAAGTAGGTAGCCCATGAAAGCTTCAGCCATCAACACAAGGAAGATAAGCATACCAAAGATCCACAGCAGCTCACGAGGCTTCTGATAAGAGCCGTAGATCAAGCCACGGAACATGTGCAGGTAAACCACAACGAAGAACGCAGACGCGCCCGTTGAGTGCATATAACGGAGTAGCCAACCGTACTCTACGTCGCGCATGATGTATTCGATTGAAGCAAACGCGCCATCGCCAGATGGAACGTAGTTCATTGTCAGCCAGATACCTGTCAGGATCTGGTTAACCAACACAAGCATTGCTAGTGAGCCAAACAGATACCAAAAGTTAAAGTTCTTCGGCATCGGATATTCAGAAAGGTGCTTCTTGTACGCATTCATTGCGGGTATGCGTTTTTCTACCCAATCAAGTAGAGCTTGCATTATGCCTCCCCTTCTTCGTCAACACCGATGATAATCTTAGTATCACTGAGATACATGTGCTTTGGAACAACCAGGTTTAGTGGAGCAGGTACACCTTGGAACACACGACCAGCCATATCAAACTTAGAGCCGTGACAAGGACAGAAGAAACCTGATTTAACACCCTGAACCTGTTCACTAAAACTGTCTGGTAAATAAGTCGGTGAACAACCAAGGTGGGTACAGATACCTACAGCAACAAAGTACTCAGGCTTGATGGAACGGTAGGCATTTTGAGCATATGCTGGTTGCTGCTCTTCGCCTGATGCTGGGTCACGAAGCTGACCGTCGATATTTTTCAGCGCGTCTACGATCGATTGTGCACGACGGACAACCCATACAGGTTTACCACGCCATTCGACACGAACCATCTGCCCTTCTTCAAGTTTACCGATGTCAACTTCAACAGGGGCACCCGCAGCTTTTGCTTTCTCACTTGGGTTCCAAGATTTAATAAAAGGAACGGCGACAGCAGCTGCTCCGAGACCACCCACAACCGCAGTTGTAGCTGTCAAGAAACGTCTGCGACCGTTATTTAAAGGCGCATTGCTCATCCAAACATTCTCCCATTTGCTCCTTTTGGATTATTGTTATTCCGCTTAAAGAGCATGGCTAACAAAATACGAATTTAGTTGTATTTATTTGATGGCAAATGATAAATAAAACCCTACTTTTTGACAAGATAAAGCTACCTTTTTGTAACAATCGTGAAGTAAATCGCCTATGAGGTCACAAAAGGGGAATAAGTAATATAAAAGTTCGCGAAACTGGTCTGGGAGAAGGGATTTTTTTGCTTAGAAAAACAAAAAGCCTGGCATGAAGCCAGGCTTTTGGGACCACATTCCGGTGAAAACACCGAAGGCCAATCTTTTCGAAAAAAGATTAACGCTTAGAGAACTGTGGACGACGACGTGCTTTACGTAGACCAACTTTCTTACGTTCAACGCAACGAGCGTCACGTGTAACGTAACCAGCTGCACGTAGAGTAGGACGTAGAGACTCATCGTATTCCATTAGAGCGCGAGTGATACCGTGACGGATAGCACCAGCTTGACCAGAAATACCGCCACCTTTAACAGTAACGTATAGGTCTAGTTTCTCAGTTAGTTCAACTAGCTCTAGAGGCTGTTTAACAACCATGCGAGAAGTTGGACGACCGAAGTACTCATCAAGGCTACGCTTGTTGATTACAATGTTGCCGCTGCCTGGTTTGATGAAAACACGTGCAGCTGAGCTTTTGCGACGGCCAGTGCCGTAGTATTGATTCTCTGCCATTTTCGAAATCCCCGATTAGATGTCTAGTACTTGTGGTTGTTGAGCAACATGGTTGTGCTCAGCACCAGCGTAAACTTTCAGCTTACGGTACATAGCACGGCCTAGAGGACCACGTGGTAGCATACCTTTAACTGCTAGCTCAAGCGCCATCTCTGGCTTACGATCAATTAGCTTCTCGAAGCTGATTGATTTTAGGCCGCCAGGGAATTCAGTGTGACGGTAGTAAATCTTACCTTTAGCTTTGTTACCAGTTACAGTAACTTTCTCCGCGTTTACAACGATGATGTAATCACCAGTGTCAACGTGTGGAGTGTACTCAGCTTTATGTTTGCCACGTAGGCGAGATGCAATTTCACTTGCTAGACGACCAAGAGTTTTACCTTCAGCGTCTACAACGTACCAGTCGCGTTTTACAGTTTCTGGTTTAGCAACGAAAGTTTTCATGCTAATAATAACCCGTTAATTTAAATTTACACTTCAGGAGCATTGCTCCCACTGACTAAGAGCCCAGTCATCACCCCTTCGAGTGGTTGGCACTCTCGACCCTAGATCCGCTATGGATTTGGTCTGCAGTAACGGTGGGTCGCAGGATTATAGAGAAGTCAGTTGAAAAAATCACCTCTTTTTGGGTAAAAAGTTTAATTTTTTTTCACTCCTCATAGAAACACCCAAACCCTTATGCCAAATGCTCTTTCGCCAGATAATCATGGCTTTGCATTTCTATCAATCGAGACTGGCAACGTTTAAATTCAAACTCAAGCTGTCCTTGTGTGTACAACTCTTCTAGCGCTACTTCCGCTGAGATAATTAATTTGACGTTTCGCTCATAGAATTCATCCACCAGCGCAATAAAACGACGAGCCGCATCATCGATTGTCCGCCCCATTTGCTGGACGTCTGCAAGCAACACCGTATTGTAGATCCGTGATAGCTCTATATAGTCATTCTGACTTCTGGCAGATTGGCATAACTGTGCAAAGGTGGCGTGTAATACCCCTTCGTAAGAATTGACGACCTCTACCTGGCGATGATTAATTTCAATGCTTTTTTCACCTTGTTTGTTTTCACCGACCAGTTGTTCGAAGTAGTGACACAAATTGGTATTAGCCTGTTTATCCAGAGGGAAATGGTAAATTTCTGCTTGTTCCAACGTTCTGAGTCGGTAATCGATGCCACTATCAACATTCAATATCAGGCAATTAGCGTTAATCAAGTCAATCGCAGGCAAGAAGCGCGCTCTTTGTAAACCATTTCGGTAAAGATCTTGAGGTGGGATATTAGACGTCGCAACCAACACCACGCCACGCTTGAACAACGCTTGGAACAAGGTGCCTAAAATCATTGCATCAGTGATATCTGATACAAAAAACTCATCAAAGCAGATAATTTCCGCTTCCGATTTAAATTTATCCGCCACTAACTCGAGAGGATCATTCACATCCCCCAGCGCATTCAATTCATCATGCACCCGATACATAAATCGGTGGAAGTGTACGCGCATCTTTTTGTCGCTAGGCAAGGCTTCAAAAAAGGTATCCATTAAATACGTTTTTCCACGCCCTACCCCGCCCCAAAAGTACAGCCCTTTGGGCGCAGCGGGCAACGAGGCTTTTTTACCAAACCAACTCTTCCATCCGGTGACAGGCTCGACCGAGGTGTTTATGTATTGAATAAATTCATGGTAGAGATTATCCAAGGCTTCCACCGCTTGAAGCTGCGCTTCATCTTGTTGAAAGCCATGTTCTTTTACATCTTTTGTATAGATCTCTAAGGGTGTCATCACTTCACTCACGTGCTATAGAAGGATTGAAACTGCTATGCAGAGCACACGCATTTTTCTTTATCGTCTCGAATTCTCATAGTAACATGTCCGATGAGCATGTGTAACCGACCGGTAAAAAACATGTTAAATAACAATGATAAGGAGCGAATATGCCTTGGATTTATGCCCTCGTAGGTTTGCTTGTTGGCGCTGTTTTAGGAATCATCATCTCGCGCATTACCACTCCGGGATATAAAAAACAGAAGACCATCCAGAAAGACTTGGAAACCGCCAAATTCGAGCTTGAGCAACAAAAACAAGATCTTGCTGATCATTTTGCTCAGACAGCCGAAATGTTAGATTCACTGGGTAAGGAATACACTAAGCTTTACCAACACATGACGAAAACGTCTGCAGAATTGTTGCCAAACATTCCTGAACAAGACAATCCGTTCAATAAAAAAGTCGCTGAGCAATCTCAAACAGAGGAGTCTGCTGAGACTGAACAACCATCAGCGGTACTAAGCGAAGCGCCTAAAGATTACGCGTCAGGTGCAACAGGCATGTTAGCTGAAGAGAAAAAAGAAGTACTCAACTCAGCACAAGCAGTGACCGCTAAAGCGTCGTAACTCTATTTTACCTATTGGTGAACTTTGCAAAGGTTTTTGAGTCATAACTCCCATAAGCGTCGATTGATTTCTTATTTTTCAAACAAATATTGAATCTCAGGCCTTAACTTAACTAGGAGTTATCAGATGAAAAAACCTTTGCTTGCTTTAACCGTCCTGTCCTTAAGCTTAAGTTCAATCATCACCCCCATACAAGCCACAGCGGCCCTTCCTCTGTCTGTAGATGGAGAGCAGTTGCCTAGCCTCGCCCCTATGCTAGAAAAAGTCACCCCTGCGGTAGTGAGTATTTCTGTAGAAGGCACTCAGGTATCAAAGCAACGTATTCCTGAGCAGTTTCGTTTCTTCTTCGGTCCTGAATTTCCGACCGAACAGCTACAAGAACGTCCATTCAGAGGCCTCGGTTCTGGCGTCATCGTCAATGCTGATAAAGGCTATATAGTCACTAACTATCACGTCATCAATGGCGCGGAAAAAATTCGCGTGAAACTGCATGATGGCCGAGAGTATGATGCTGAGCTAGTTGGCGGAGACCAGATGTCGGATGTGGCTCTGTTGAAGCTGGAGAAAGCCAAAAACTTAACGGAAATTAAGATTGCAGATTCTGATGCATTAAGTGTCGGCGACTTTGCTGTCGCGATTGGTAACCCATTCGGTTTAGGCCAAACGGTGACTTCAGGGATTGTCTCTGCGTTAGGTCGAAGTGGTTTGAATATCGAAAACTTCGAGAACTTTATCCAGACCGATGCTGCGATTAACAGCGGTAACTCAGGCGGTGCTCTAGTTAACCTAAAAGGTGAACTGATTGGTATTAATACTGCGATTCTAGGGCCAAATGGCGGTAACGTTGGCATCGGTTTCGCGATTCCATCCAATATGATGACTAACCTAACCGCACAAATCTTAGAGTTTGGTGAAGTTAAACGCGGCATGCTGGGTGTGCAAGGCGGTGAAATCACTTCTGAGCTTGCAGAAGCGCTCGGCTATGAGTCAAGTAAGGGAGCTTTTGTTAGCCAAGTGGTTCCGGACAGTGCGGCAGACAAAGCTGGTCTTAAAGCTGGTGACGTGATTGTATCAGTTAACGGCAAAGATATTCACTCGTTCAGTGAGCTGCGTGCCAAGGTTGCGACACTCGGTGCTGGCAAGAAGGTCTCACTCGGCATTATCCGTGATGGTAAGAAAGAGAGCTTTGATGTCACTTTGGGCGAGCAGCAAAACGTGAAAGCGTCAGCGGATAAACTGCATGAAGGTCTCTCGGGTGCAGAACTGACCAACACCACTTCAAGTGATTCCGTGCAAGGCGTGAAAGTCGCTTCCGTTGAGAAAGGGTCGAAAGCCGAAGCTTATCAACTGGCAAAAGGCGATATCATCATTGGTGTGAACCGCAAGCGAGTCAAGAACCTTGCAGAGTTTAGAAAAGTGCTTGAGAAACAACCTGGCGTACTTGCTCTGAATATTCAACGTGGTGAACGTACCATTTATCTAGTCGTGCGTTAAAAACGCGAGGTCAATGTCAAAGGATGGTAGGATCTCCTGCCGTCCTTTTGTTATTTTCTCATCTAATGCTATTCTTTCGCCACTTGTCTGAATTTTGAAGTGGTTAGGAAGATATGCTGCAATTCTTATTGCGTTCAATAGGTTTAGGGTTGGCGACAGCTGCGTTGTTGCTATTAGCTGTCCCCTCTCTGCGTTCCACTATTCTTCCTCAGAATTTCCGCGACGAAATCAACATTACTTCCGCACAAGAAATCTCATTTAATAGTGCCGTCCGTAAAGCCGCCCCTGCGGTAGTGAACATTTACAGCCGAAAGTACAAAGAAGATGACCGTTCAAAGCTACTGACTCAAGGATTAGGCTCAGGTGTCATCGTCAGTGATAAAGGCTATATCATTACCAACTACCACGTTGTCGCTCAAGCCGATCAAATTGTCGTCGCACTGCAGGATGGTCGCGTCGCCGCAGCGCAATTAGTTGGGACAGACAGACGTACGGATATCGCCATTCTGCGTGTTGAAGGCAACAACCTTCCCGTGATCCCGCTCAACCCTAACTACTCACCAACTGTCGGCGATGTGGTACTGGCGATCGGCAACCCATACAACTTAGGTCAAACAACCACTTTCGGTATCGTGTCCGCAACAGGCCGCTCTTCAATCAGTGCCGGCGGCCGACAAGCCTTTATTCAGACAGATGCTGCCATCAATGAAGGAAACTCTGGCGGAGCATTGGTGAATACACGAGGTGAACTGGTTGGTATCAACACTGCGTCTTTCCAGCAAGCGACAGAGCTTGAAACTTACGGTATTTCTTTCGCGATCCCTTACACTCTCGCCAATAAAATCATGCAGAAGATCATTGCCGACGGTCGTGTTATCCGAGGCTATATAGGTATCGACGGCCAAGATATTAATTCGGTAACTTCTCGTTTATTGGGTAATGAGCATTTAGGCGGCATTGTTGTACTGGGCGTTGATCCTAACGGACCGGGTGCTGAAGCAGGATTTCAGGCTCAGGATATTATTCTTAAAATCGATGGGCAAAAAATCAATGGTCGTCAAAGTGTAATGGATATTGTCACTGAATTGAGACCGGGAACAACCGTCGATGTGCTCATCCTACGTAAGGGCAAAGAACAAACCCTTAGCGTCACGATCGCAGAAGATACCCGAGAAATTTAACCACTGAATGATAAAAAAATCCCATGCTCTTTGGCATGGGATTTTTGTTTTATTCGCTTTCTTGCTCTGTCGCAGAGCTTTCTATTTCTATACGCGTCACTCGCTGCAACCCTCTCGGTAGTAAACTGCCTCGACGGCCACGCTCACCACGGAAATTGTCCAGATCTGCCGGTTTCAAACCTAGCTTACGCTTACCTGCATAAAGGGTTACTGAAGCCCCCTGAGGCAACGACATCAGATGTGATACCACTTCTTCGCGTTCTTTCGCTTTGGCTGCTGGGATATTGATAATCTTATTACCCTTACCTTTACCCAATTGAGGAAGATCCTTAATCGGGAACAGCAGCATTCGGCCTTGGTTGGTAATCGCTAAGATTTCATCATTATCTAGGTTACTAATGGTGTCAGGAGTCATCACTTCCGAATTTTGTGGGAGTGTGACCAATGCTTTACCACTGCGGTTTTTCGATAAAAGATCACTGCCTTTACAAACGAAACCATAGCCCGCGTCAGAACCCACTAGCCATAATTGATCTTCTTCGCCCATTACCACATGACGAATGTTAGTCCCTGCATTAATGTTCAGACGTCCAGTGATCGGCTCCCCCTGACTACGCGCAGACGGCAGAGAATGCGACTCAAGCGAGTAACTTCGACCATCACTGCCGAGGAACACCGCTTGCTGGTTACTCTTACCGCGAGCATGGGCCAGATATTTATCACCAGACTTATAGTTAAGTCCTTCGGCGTCGACATCATGACCTTTAGCGTGACGAATCCAGCCTTTGTCTGAAAGCACAACGGTAATTGGTTCACTCGGGACAAGGTCTCGTTCAGTCAAGGCTTTCGCTTCAGCACGCTCAACAAGAGGGGAGCGGCGATCATCGCCATATTTCTCTGCATCCGCTTTGATTTCTTTCTTCAATAGCGTATTCAGACGGCGCTCGGAGCCCAGTAACTGTTCAAGCTTTTCACGTTCTTTTTCTAGCTCTTCCTGCTCACCGCGGATCTTCATCTCTTCCAACTTGGCAAGATGACGAAGTTTGGTATCCAGAATCGCGTCAGCCTGAATATCCGTAATGCCGAAACGAGCCATCAGTACGGCTTTTGGATCGTCCTCAGTTCGAATGATCTCAATCACTTCATCCAAGTTGAGGTAAGCAACCAACAAACCTTCAAGAATATGCAGACGTGCAAGAACTTTATCTAAACGATGCTGCAAACGGCGGCGCACGGTTGCACGACGGAACTCAATCCACTCAGATAAGATCTGAACCAAACCTTTCACTTGTGGACGGTTATCGAGACCGATCATGTTGAGGTTAACGCGGAAGTTTTTCTCCAGATCTGTCGAAGCAAACAGATGGTTCATCAGCTGATCACAATCGATACGATTTGAACGAGGAACAACAACAATACGCGTCGGGTTTTCATGATCCGATTCGTCACGCAGGTCATCGACCATTGGCAGTTTCTTCGCTCGCATCTGGCTGGCAATCTGCTCGAGCAGTTTAGCGCCTGAAACCTGATGTGGCAGTGCCGTGATAACAATATCACCGCCCTCTTTATGCCAGACCGCGCGCATTTTAATACTGCCACGCCCCGTGCGATAGATCTTCTCCAGCTCAGCTTTCGGCGAGATAATCTCTGCTTCTGTCGGGTAATCTGGCCCCTGAACAAAGTTCATCACATCGGCTAATTCTGACTTTGGATTGTCGATCAGATGAATGGTTGCATCAGCAATTTCACGCACATTGTGTGGTGGAATATCAGTCGCCATACCAACCGCAATACCCGTCACACCGTTAAGTAAAATGTGAGGAAGGCGAGCAGGCAGCATTTGAGGCTCTTTCATTGTGCCATCAAAGTTCGGCTGCCATTCAACCGTGCCCTGACCAAGTTCACCAAGCAAAACCTCTGCGAACTTTGACAATTTCGCTTCGGTATAACGCATCGCGGCGAAAGACTTAGGATCGTCCGGCGCCCCCCAGTTACCCTGACCGTCAACCAATGGGTAACGATAAGAGAACGGCTGAGCCATTAACACCATAGCTTCGTAACACGCCGAGTCTCCATGTGGGTGGTATTTACCCAACACATCACCAACTGTACGTGCCGATTTCTTATACTTTGCTGCTGCCGAAAGACCAAGCTCCGACATCGCATAAATGATTCGTCGTTGAACCGGTTTTAAGCCATCGCCAATGTATGGCAAGGCGCGGTCCATGATGACGTACATTGAGTAATTAAGATAAGCGTCTTCAGTGAACTTGCGCATTGGCAACTGTTCAACGCCATCGTATGTAATTTCCGTAGACATTCGTTAAACCTCTGCCAAATCACCGTTGTTCTGTAACCACGAGCGTCGGTCATCCGCACGTTTCTTACCGAGCAGCATATCCATCATTTCCATGGTCGCTTGAGAATCGTCAATGGTTAACTGAACCAGTCGACGTGTATTCGGATCCATCGTGGTTTCACGCAGCTGAAGTGGGTTCATTTCACCCAGACCTTTAAATCGCTGAACGTTGATCTTGGCTTTCTTCTTCGATAAGCGCTCTAGAACGCCCTCTTTCTCATCATCATCAAGCGCGTAAAAAACTTCTTTGCCGCAATCGATTCGATACAGAGGCGGCATCGCCACGTAAATATGGCCTGCTTCGACTAACGCTTTAAAGTGACGGGTAAACAGCGCGCACAGGAGTGTCGCAATGTGCAAACCATCCGAGTCCGCATCAGCTAAAATACAGATCTTGCCGTAGCGTAGGCTCTCAAGGTTGTCGCTGTCAGGGTCAATACCCAAAGCAACGGAAATATCATGAACTTCTTGGGACGCAAGCACCTGATCTGCAGACACTTCCCAGGTGTTAAGGATCTTACCACGCAGTGGCATTACCGCCTGAAACTCGCGATCACGGGCCTGTTTTGCCGAGCCACCTGCCGAGTCACCCTCGACAAAGAAGATTTCAGTGCGATTCAAATCTTGTACCGAACAGTCCGTCAGCTTACCTGGCAGTGCTGGGCCTGAAGCTACTTTCTTACGAACAACCTTTTTGCTTGCACGCATGCGGCGGTGAGCATTGGCAATACACACTTCCGCAAGGAGTTCAGCAAGCTGTGGTTTTTCATTCAACCATAGGCTGAATGCATCTTTCACCACACCAGAAACGAACGCTGCAGTTTGGCGAGAAGAAAGGCGCTCTTTTGTCTGACCTGCAAATTGAGGATCTTGCATCTTTACCGACAAAACGTAAGAACAGCGATCGAAAACATCGTCGCCAGTCAGCTTAACACCACGAGGCAACAGGTTACGGAACTCACAGAACTCACGCATTGCATCAAGCAGGCCCTGACGCAGACCATTCACGTGCGTACCGCCCTGTGCAGTAGGAATGAGGTTAACGTAGCTTTCGGTGATCATCTCACCGCCTTCCGGCTGCCAAATCACGGCCCAATTTGCGGCTTCCGTTTCAGCAGAAAACTCGCCAGTAAATGGGTCTTCAGGTAAGACGGTATAGCCTTTCACGCCTTCTGCAAGGTAGTCTTTAAGACCATCTTCGTACAGCCACTTATGCTCGTTACCATTGACCTTATCGGAGAAGGTGATTTCCAATCCCGGGCAAAGTACAGCTTTAGCACGAAGGTTGTTGATCAGACGGGTTACTGAGAAATTGGCCGAATCAAAATACTTAGCATCAGGCCAAAAATGGACGCTGGTACCTTTGTTACGACGCCCACAAGTGCCCGTCACCGTTAAGTCAGATACCTTGTCGCCATGCTCAAAGGCAATTTCATATACCTGACCATCTCGGCGCACCGTTACTTCAACACGTTTTGATAAGGCGTTTACAACCGAAATACCTACACCGTGAAGACCACCAGAGAATTGGTAGTTTTTATTGGAAAACTTACCACCGGCGTGGAGTTTACAAAGAATAAGTTCAACACCGGAGACTTTCTCTTCCGGGTGAATATCAACAGGCATACCTCGACCATCATCGATCACTTCCAGAGATTGATCGGCATGCAGAATTACTTGAACTTTTGAAGCGTGTCCGGCTAGCGCTTCATCGACACTGTTATCGATGACTTCTTGTCCCAAGTGGTTAGGACGCGCTGTATCCGTATACATCCCTGGTCGGCGACGTACTGGCTCCAAACCATTAAGAACCTCAATGGCCCCTGCATTATATTGTTCAGTCATAATACGGAATATCGTTATATAGAATAAATGGGTTACTGAGCTGGCAAGCTTTTGTTCTTTTTATTAATTAGTCTAAAAAGTAGCAAAAACGACCAAACTCTCGTCGTTCTGAATCCAGCTCAGTACAGGTGAAACATAGTCTGGAAGAGAGGGAATGATGTCAAGCGAGATAACTAAGTAACCGCTAAAATTATGACTCTTCCCTCAATGAATACTAGAGCTGAAGGAATTCGATAATTTGTTGAGGGTAACGCTCGAAGTTAACAAAACTATGGTCGCCTCCCTCTTCAACAGTCTGCTTAGCACCTGAAAATTTATCAACCGCCTGACGATAATCAAGTACTTCATCTTCAGTTTGTTGCAACAGCCAAAAGTCTTTAGCTTGTTTAATGATGGGCGTATCTAACGCTTTCAACTCATCAATATGGACGCTTTCCAGCACATAGCGCTGATGTGTATAAGGGTTTTTCTGCTCACCTAGGTAATCAGCTAACAATTCATATGGCTTAACTGCAGGGTTGACCACAACCGCTTTAAAACCAAATTGCCTATTGAGCCACATTGACAAATAGCCGCCTAAAGAGCTGCCTATCAAGCCAATTTGATAGTCATCTTTATGTTGTTCGATTATGTTGAGCAAATATTCAGCGGCTTGCTGTGGAAAACAGGGAAGTTGTGGGACTACAACTTTGATATCCGGCCTATGCTGTTGGCAGTACTCTTTCATAACATTGGCTTTGTGAGACAAGGGGGAGCTGTTAAAGCCATGGATATAAAGAAGCAAAGAAGGTCGCATAGCAATCCTTAATGTAGGTGAATTCGAAATCAATAACCCGCAGAGTTAAAGTCTGGTTGGAAACAACCAGCCGGTAAACGTTTTACCTGTGTTTCTACCTCTCCGTTATCTCTTAGCAGCAACTCACGCCAACCTGGTGACTGATAATCTAGCGCAAAATCATCAGAGTTAGGTTTGAACTGCACGCAAGTAGAAGGTGTCGCCATCACACGTACGTCATTTCTCATGACATTCATGTCTTGGTGCACGTGACCACACAGCACCGCTTTAACATTATTATGCTGGTCAACCACCTGCCAAAAATCATCTGAATCTTTCAAGGTATGCTGATCCAACCATGCACTACCTACCAGCAACGGATGGTGATGCAACAAAATCAAGGTATATCGCTCAGGGTACTGCGATAATTTTTCTTCCAGTAAGTTCAGCTGCTTATCACTTAACCTACCATGTGGGACGCCCACAACTTGGGAGTCCAACATGACCATTTGCCATGTATCACCCAATAAGACATGGTCAATTTGCTGAATTTGCTGAGAAGGGATCACCGAATTCATACTCGGTTTAAAATCATGATTGCCTGGTAACCAGAAGCATTTTTTCTTAAGAGGCACGATCCCCTGCTCAAAACGCTGGTAGGAGACTTCGCTATGATCTTGGGAGATATCCCCCGTAGCCAACACTGCATCATAAACGGGATTCTCTTCGACAATAGCGTCTACCACCGCATTAAAGCTGTCAGCAGTATTTACACTCAACAAGCTGCCATCTGTTGCTTCAAACAGGTGCGTATCTGTGATCTGTAGCAGTCTTATGCTGCCATCGGATGAGCATGACGTTACTTTCAAAACTAAAAAACCTAAATATTGATTGGCGTCCGGCTGATACCATGCCTTAAACAAAAAGATAACCAATCCCCTAAAAAGCGGTTCAGTTGCACTTTTTCATCTTGTTGAACCATCTTATCGTTGGGGTACTCGTATCGAGCGTTGACTCTTTTTAAGTGCTCACATTCACACACTTCTGCAACACGAGCATCGTGGTAGAGCCTGACAGACATTTTTGGTAATGGAAATACCGGGATATCATCACTTTGACAAATATCGACCAAAGTTGTGTACTTTGTGACTTCGACCACTTGAATTTGATAGGTCATATTGGCGGCTTGATAGCAGCGCACATCGCCCACCTTTGCCCGATGAGGAAGCAAAGCATTGAGCTTGGCGTAATTGGTTTCATAAGTCCGCATCAAATCTGACAAATCAACGTGATACGGCTTTTTTACTGCTACTTGTACCATTGTTCTCTTAACGATTGGTGGTTTAGCTGCAACCATTGCAGTGCAATAATCGAAGCGCCATTTTCAAATTTACCTTCAACAATCCATTGATAAGCGGTCTCACGGCTCACCACATGAACTCGAATGTCCTCACCTTCATAGTCTAAACCATGAATTCCGTGAGCGGTTGAAGCATCCACTTTTCCGACGTACACATCCAGCTTTTCTGAGCACCCGCCTGAGGACGGATAATAAGATGTAACTTTAGTTAACTCCTCAACCGAGATCCCTGCCTCTTCAGAGGCTTCACGGCGAACTACTTGCTCTGGCGATTCATCGGTATCAATGATACCTGCAACAATTTCAAGCTGCCATGGATGAGCGTGCTCCAAAGCACCAACACGAATTTGCTCAATCAGCACGACCTGATCACTCACCGGGTCATACGGTAGCAACGCAGCAGCATGACCACGCTCAAACATCTCCCGCTCAATCACCTCACTCCAACCGCCTTCGAACAATTTATGTCTGAAGCGATACTTAATCATCCTAAAAAAGCCCTTAAATAGAATTTCTTTTGAGATAATTTCTACATCTTGTGGAGTAAATTCACTTTGTTGATTGTCAGATAGTTGCATTTGGCACCTCAGTGAGTGAATCTTATAGTTTACTCAGACAAAAGCTTAACTTCCAAGGACATGGCTCAACTTTTTATACAAATTTTGTATTCTGAGTTAAATTGATGAATAAAATATATTGCACAAGTGGATAGTTAAGTGTAAAAATTTGCAAAGTTTTGCGTGAATTAGCATCAGTATGAGTTAAACTCTCGATGAGTCACCTTTTTCATATTTTGGCAGGAATAGGACCTATGAAAAAACTGCTTCCACTATTTATCAGTGCAGCATTAGGCAGCTTAAGCACCAACGCTTTTGCTGACACACTGACGGAAATTTATAACCAAGCAAAAGAAAACGACCCAACATTACTTAGCGCAGCAGCTACCCGCGATTCTGCATTTGAAGCGGTGACTTCTAGCCGTGCCACCTTGCTACCTCAAATCAGCTTAACCGCAGCTTATGACATAAACCGAGGTGAGCGTAACAGCGAGACAAACGATTCTGACGCGTGGAATGCGGCTGTTGGCTTTACCCAAGAGCTATATAAACGTTCCAGTTGGATCACGCTAGATACCGCAGAAAAAACCGCTCGTAGAGCTGACGCCACTTATGCAGCAGCGCAGCAAGCACTTATCTTGCGAGTAGCGACAGCCTACTTTGATGTACTAAAGGCGCAAGATAACCTAGTGTTTGTTCAAGCAGAAAAAGCCGCGGTAGGCCGCCAATTAGAACAAACTAAGCAACGTTTTGAAGTTGGTTTGTCAGCCATCACTGACGTACATGATGCACAAGCACAGTACGACTCAGTGTTAGCAGATGAAGTACTAGCACAGAATGATTTGATCAACAGCTACGAAGGCCTACGTGAAATTACTGGTCTAGAGCACACGAATCTGAATATATTAGATATTGCACGTTTCTCAGCAAGCAAGACAGATGCCCCTGTTGACGCTTTGGTGGAAGAAGCGCAACAGAAGAACTTAAGCCTACTTTCATCGCGCATCGCGCAGGATATTGCTAAAGATAATATTTCTCTGCAGAGTTCAGGGCACCTACCTTCACTGACCTTAGATGGCAACTATACGCTCGCAGAGCAAATGAATAGTACACCTAGCTCTGGGGATTTTGATTCAGACGGCTTCAATGTCGGCCTAAACCTTTCGGTGCCTCTTTACACAGGTGGTTCAACAACCTCCCTGACTAAACAAGCAGAGTTTGACTATGTCGCTGCAAGCCAAGATTTAGAAGCTACTTACCGTAGTGTCGTTAAAGACGTGCGAGCCTTTAACAACAACATCAGTGCTTCGATTGGCGCACTACGCGCTTATGAGCAAACTGTGGTTTCAGCTAAATCTGCTTTAGAAGCAACAGAAGCAGGCTTTGATGTAGGTACCCGTACTATCGTAGACGTTCTTGACTCAACTCGTAACTTGTACGATGCAAACAAGAACCTATCTAACGCACGTTACGATTACATCCTAAGTGTGTTGCAGCTTCGTCAAGCTGTCGGCACGTTGAGTGAGCAAGATATCCTAGATATCAACGCAGGCCTCAAAGAAGCCCCAGCTAACAGCTAACAGCTAACAGCTAACAGCTAACAGCTAACAGCTAACACAGAAAAGTAAAAAGGTTGATGCTTTCGCATCAACCTTTTTTCATTCTTGTCTAACTCATTAACTAGTATACGGTGTCTATCACCACATCTTTTTCTACTAGCCACTCTACTTTGTCGCCGTTCTTAAGCATCAAGGCGACATCAACTGGCTTGTCTGCATCCACCGCGAATTGCCACACAAAGGCAACTTCCCAATGGCTTTGATTATGAGTGCGTAAGTCGAGTAAATCACCATCAATAATCCAGCTATCTTCTCCCTGCTTAATTGAGATGCTCTCCACTTCCAGAGTCGCTGGCAACACTTTGTCTGACTGCAGATACAGGGCACCATGGAGCGTTTGATCTTGCACTTCACCTAAGGTCGGCATTTTATTCAGCCAAAGATTACTCTTTAAACTAACCGTCGCGTCTTCAACCTTGGTCTGGTTGTCTTGCTCCCAACCGACTGGCGCGGTTGAACACCCTGCTAAAAGCGCTGCGCCCAGCGCTACTAATGCTATTTTTTTCATTGTTATCACCTTTGAGCCAACCACTCTTTCAGAGTCTGAATATCATTCTGATATTCATTCTTTATTTCTTCAACCCAGTCATCGATGTTTTCCCACCAAGCGGGTAAGTCCGGTGACTGCGCTTTCTGAGCAACTTTCTGAATGTGCTTAAGGCCAATAGAACCCGCTGCACCTTTAATCTTGTGCGCTTCAGAAACAATGCCTTCTTGATGTTTTGCCGTCATATTGGAATTCAGCACTTCGACGTATTCAGGCATCATATTTTCAAACATTTCAATGCTATCCAGCACAGGCTGTGAGCCGACGATCCCTACGTAGGACTCCAACATATCCAGATCTAGAACTCGACTAAACAAGTCATTGCCTTCTGAACTTTCCACCACAGTGACAGGCTCTGGCTGTTGGTAATCTTCATCCGAAGTAAACTTGGCAATCACTTCCTGAACCGCGGTCACCGATAGTGGTTTGCTAATCGCATCGTCCATGCCTTTTTCAAGATACTCATTTTTATTCTTCAGTACATTGGCTGTAAGGGCGACCAAAGGCGGCAAATCTTTATAAGTTTTTCGATAAAATTCAGCAACATCAAAACCTGTCATATCTGGAAGCTGTATATCGAGGAAAGCCAGATCATAGATCTCTGGATCAAACATTTCGATAGCATCTTGCCCCGTCATTGCCACGCTAACTTCATGCCCCATACTCTCAAGTAACGAGCGAGCGACAGTAATATTCAGCTCAATATCTTCAACCATGAAGATATTGAGTTCCTTACGCTCAGCCGAAGACACTTCAGGCTCTTCCTCGACCAAAGAGAGTGGGACATGAATGGTCACGGTAAAGGTACTGCCAAAGCCTTCTTCACTACTGACCGTAATATCCCCATCCATCATCTTGATCAGCTGCTTAGACACCGCAAGACCAATCCCAGTACCAACGGCATGTAGGTTATCTTTACCCGATTTAACCTGATAATACATCGCAAAGATCTTATCTAATTCCGCTTCTGGGATCCCAATACCACTGTCTTCGATTTCCATCGTGATGTTGGCATATTCTTCGTCGACTTCAGCTTCTACAGTCATCACGACGCCACCTTCTTTGGTGAACTTCATCGCATTACTGATCAGATTCCATAGTACCTGACGTAGCCTTGTTGCATCGACATCGATAGCAGTAGGCAGATCGCTTAATCGCTCCAGATCAAATCGCAGCCCCTTCTGAGAAGCCATCAAGGCAGAGATACTTTCCATTTCCGCTACAAACTCTTCAAAATTCAGTGAAGAAGGGAACAGCTCCAGTTTGCGGCGATCAAACTTGTCCATATCAATAATATCGTTGAAGATATTACCTAGGGTAATCGCGCTGACATTAATAGTTTGCATGTGATTACGCTGCTCATCCGTCATCTGAGTATCCAACAGCATGCGGCTCAATCCGACAATTCCATTAAGCGGTGTGCGCAGTTCGTGGCTAATGGTTGAAATAAAGGTGGTCTTATCGCGACTGGCTTTTTTCAACGATTCTTCGTGGCGTTTGCGCTCAGTGATATCGCGGCCGAAGCCCACCAGCCCAAGGTGGCGGCCATCTTTGCTATAGAAAGGCACTTTGCGTAACTCAAAATAATTTTTGTGCCCATCTGGATATTCAAGCCACTGTTCGTATGTTAATGCTTGATTATCGGCAAAGACTTTTTCATCCGTATCGACAATCTGTTGAGCGACTTCTTTACTGTAAACATCCCATGGTGTCAGACCGACAAGCTGGTTCTCTTTTTTACCAGTCAACTCTTCCATTGCGCGGTTACAGCCTGAGAAAACGCCATCTGCGTTACGGTAATAAATAAGATCCGGAGAGGCATCAATGAAAGATCGTAGTAAAGCCGTTCGCTCAGCTAACTCTAGCTGAGTTCGCTCACGCTGATAAACCTCATTCTCGAGATCTTTCATCGCTTCTTCACGGGCTTCTTCTGCCTTAATCCGTTCTTCAATCTCTTGGTTCAGCTTTGAGATGTTCTGCTGCAGTTTATGGTTCAGCTCTTGATCTCGTGAGCGCATATCTTTGAGCTTGGAGACTAACTTGGATAATCGCTGACGGGACTCCTCAAGCTGATCAACCACGACAGAAAGGAAGTACACAGCCCATGGCGTAATCAATAGACCGAAAAACACTGAGCGAACAATGTCTATATCATCGACATGGCCACTTAGCACCAAGGTAATACCAACCTGAACTACAACGGCCAGTGCGACAAGAGCCAAAGCAAGAAGAATAGAAAAACGCAAAATGCCAAGCTTGACCAAAAGATCGACATAATACTGAGCGAGGTTTTTTATAGGTTTCATTAGGCGCTCCGTGCGATAAGAATAGGTAAATATTACCTGTTTTCGATACGCGCGGCTAAGAGAACCGAAAGTCTTGGCAGGTTAATTCTCGGATGTGTGATGAACACAAGTCTGATTGCGCCCGTTGGCCTTAGCTTGATACAACGCACTGTCTGCTAGAGCAATGAGACTCTCACTATTGTCATAAGGCTGCGGGATCATAGTCACTAGGCCAATACTTACAGTTAAGACCGTTGAGACTTCAGAAGCTTTGTGCTCCAGAGCCAAACTAGCAATTTCATCATGAATCTTATCCGCCACTTGCTGCGCGCCTTCAGCCGTTGTGTTCGGCAAAATAAAACCAAATTCTTCGCCGCCATACCGAGCGACACAGTCACTGGTGCGTGACAAAACCGCTTTAAAGACACCTGCGACTTTCATCAACGCTTCATCGCCCTCCTGATGACCATAGAAGTCATTGAAGCCTTTAAAGTAATCGATATCGCAGAGCATAATACTCAGAGGCTGGCGTTCACGGACATGCAAAGGCCACAGAGTAGAGAGTTGTTCGTCAAAACGGCGCCGATTAGAAATTTGCGTCAAGCTGTCAATAAAGCTCAGGCGCTCTAGCTCTAGGTTTGCCTCTTCCAGTTTTTGTGCGGCAAGATAGCGCTCAGAGACATCCCTCGCCATAATTAACACGCCATTAGTTCCTGAAGCAGGATCGCGAAAAGGAGATTTAACAACGTCATACCAAGTAAATTCGCCATTGCTGTTAATTGCTTTATCGATATAGCGCAATGACTTTCCTTCGTATAGCACCTTTTGATCCGTTTCCGACAAACGGCTATATACATCATCGGGGATGACATCTTGCAGTCGTTTACCAATAAGCTCATCAACATCGGAGATACCGAGCGCTCGGACAAAAGGCTGGTTACACGCTTGATACACCATGTTTTCATTGAAGATACCGATAGAATCAGGGCTCGACTCGAGGATATTCTGCAAAATAGTATCGCGCTGAGCCAAAGCGACTTCAGTATCACGGCGCTTTTCCATCTCATCGCGCAAGTTTTGCTGCATGTTGTGCCAATCCGTCACATCATGACTGATGCCGATACTACCTATTGTTTCCCCAGTAGAGGAAATCAATATATTCTGATAGGTTTCAAGTAAACAGCTACGGCCATCGGCGTCCGTTGTCCAACGGCGTTTGTTTGCCCGTCCTTTCACAACACCTTTGATATCGGCACTCCCCTCTTGCGCACGCTCCCCCCAAAAACGTTCGAAGGCTCGGTTTGTCGAAATCAGTTCGCCTTCATTATTTTTGATGAAAACCAGCTCAGCTAAGTTATCCAAAGCACTGCGCACTACAGAAAGTGATTGAATTTCACGTACCATTTCATCGTGAGATGCTTGGTGAGAAGAAACATACAGTAGCCAGGAAATGCGCCCTCGATAAACGGTTTTACGCCCACTAATATCCACTTTTATTCGGGTATTTTTAGAGATGCTCCACTCTATCGGGAAACGATTGAAGCCTTCCCCTGCAAACTGACTAATAGTGGACAACAAAAACTCTCGCGAAACAGTATCTGGCAAAAGAAAGGACTTACCTACTCGTCGGATAGCCAACAACTGCATTGCGTTCTTGTTAGAAAGAAGGAGTTTCCCGGACTGCGCTTCAACCAGAATCAAAGCTGTAGGTGCATCTTGAACCAACAACTCTATGTGTTTTTGCAATTGTGAGTAAACAAGCGCAGACAGCACGACAAAGAGTAAAATGACTACAAGGTCAAAACCATGTCCATGGGATGTATCCCATAACCAGTAAAACACCTGCTCCATTTTAATGCTCTATATCTATTAACCTAATACTAAGGTTACAAAAGATATCAGCTTATTGATGAGTTTTCTGTATTTATTGTTGGTTTTACATACACAAAAGGACGACCAATGGATGAACCTTGTGCACCTTCATGCTTAAGCGCATCGCCAATTTTCGTCATTGCTAACCAACGATTTTCACACCATAAAGGGGCAAGCAGAGTTGGGCGCCGGGCTGCCGATGAAACCCGATGAAACACAATCTCGGGAGGTGTCATGCGGATCATTGCGCTAGCAGTATCCACATATTGCTGCAGAGAGGGAGCATTAAGCTTGCCTGCCTTCCAAGCTTTAGCCATGGTACTACCTTCAACAATGTGCAAACTGTGAAGTTTGATCCCATCAGTTCCAACATCAATAACTTTACGCATCGTATCAATGTTATCTTGGTGAGTTTCTTTCGGTAGGCCAACTATCAAGTGGGTACAGACTTTAATACCTAAAGCTCTCGCTCGTTTGGCGATGCTAGCATAACAATTAAATTCATGGCCGCGATTTATACGCTTCAGGGTATCATTGTTCGCAGTCTGAAGACCGAGCTCTAGCCAGATCTCAAAGCCTTCTCGTACATAACCAGACAGCAACTCCAATACAGCATCAGGCACACAATCTGGCCGTGTACCAACACACAGACCCACAATATCGGTCGCTTTTATTGCCTTTTCATACATACTCTTCAGAGCCTGAACTTCAGCATACGTACTGGTATATGCTTGAAAGTAAGCTAAATACTTCTTAGCCCTATGTACTTCCCCTGCACGATCTTTAAGTTGTTCAAGAATACTCTTTGTCTGAGTTTCTTCGTCTGCAAACGAGGCAACATTACAGAAAGTACATCCCCCTCGACCTATAGTGCCATCTCTATTTGGGCAGCTAAAACCGCCATGTAACGTCAGTTTGTGGACTCTCTCGCCATAACGACGCTGAAGATCTTGTCCAATCGTATTAACCAGCTCATGTAACTGCATAGTTTTTTCACAACACAAACAATAATGAATATCATTTCCATTAATGTAATTAAATTACAGCAATGAAAAATTTGCAGGTGAAAATCTAGCGATTTAAAACAGAAAGGAAGTTATTCAAAGTCAATAAACATGCACAAAATGGAGAACAAAACCCAATTGTTAAGCAAAAGTTAAACATAATACCTATAACAACGGCTAAAAAAGTACTCTGCTAACTCGAATTTTGATTGCAATTCATCCTGACAAAATTGTAGGATAATTTCAGATTTTAGTTTTATTTATGTAATAAATTACATATTTAGTTGCTAAAACATCGGTGTTTTCCAGCTCCCACCTATATAAATCACTAGATTGTGATACAAAAAACATGGATTTCACCAAGGATTGTTTTTCTCGCAATATTTTTCCTGCGAGATACGGAATGGAATCAAAGTCGCCAACCTAGGCAGGCTGCGAATCATAAAAATAAAGGACTGGACGCAAAACTAGTATCGGCTAGTACATTTGCGTCTTCTGAACTGGAAGGATGTATCTATGGTAGATAGAGAGCAAAGTTCACAGGGTCTGTATACTCCTGAACTGGAGCATGACGCTTGTGGTATCGGTTTTGTTGCTCACCTCAAAAACCGTAAATCGCACGAAGTAGTAACTCAAGCATTGGATATGCTGGCACGAATGGAACACCGTGGTGGTCAAGGTTGTGACCCATGCAGCGGTGATGGTGCGGGTATCTTGCTACAAAAACCTCATGAATTCCTATTAGAAGAAGCCGTTAAGTTAGGCATTAAACTGCCTTCGTTTGAAAAGTATGGTGTTGGTGTCGTTCTTTTCCCGAAAGACGAGTACAAACGCGAACAATGCCGTGACATTCTAGAACGTAACGCACAACGTCTAGATCTTGAAGTTATCGGCTACCGCGTATTGCCAACCGATAACTCTATGATCGGTGCTGACCCACTAAGCACAGAACCTCAGTTTGAGCATGTGTTTATCTCTGGTGGCCCTGGCATCACACCTGAAGAGCTAGAGCGCAAACTGTACGTACTTCGTAACTACACTGTGCGTGTTTGCCTAGAAAGCGTTTCGAACATTGGTGACGACTTCTACATTAACTCCATGTCTTACAAGACATTGGTGTACAAAGGTCAGTTAACGACCGAGCAAGTACCTCAGTACTTCCTTGATCTGCAAAACCCAACCATGGTGACTGCACTAGCACTTGTACACTCTCGTTTCTCTACCAACACCTTTCCGAAATGGCGTCTTGCACAGCCTTTCCGTTACATTGCCCACAACGGTGAAATCAATACAGTTCGCGGTAACTTGAACTGGATGAAAGCCCGTGAAGCAATCCTAGAATCAGACCTGTTTACTCAGGCTGAAATCGACATGCTTCTTCCAATCTGTCAGGAAGGGAGCTCGGATTCATCTAACTTTGACATGGCACTTGAGCTCCTAGTTCTTTCTGGTCGCAGCCTGCCACATGCGTTGATGATGATGATCCCGGAAGCATGGCAAGAAAACAAAAACATGGATCCTAAGCGTCGCGCGTTCTATCAGTACCACGCGAATATCATGGAACCATGGGATGGTCCTGCTTCAGTATGTTTTACTGATGGTGTTCAAGTTGGCGCGACACTAGACCGTAACGGTTTGCGCCCTTCTCGCTACACAGTGACCAAAGACAACTTCCTAGTAATGGCATCAGAATCCGGTGTTGTGGATATTGAGCCAGAGAACGTAGAGTTCCGCGGTCGTCTACAACCAGGTCGTATCTTCGTTGCAGACCTAGAGCAAGGTCGCATCATCTCTGATGAAGAAGTGAAAGACACCATCGCAACAGCGCAGCCTTACGAGAAGTGGGTAGAAGAAAACCTACTGAGCTTGAAGAAGCTGCCAGATGCGAGCAACCAGTTCAGCCAACCTTCTCCAGAACGTTTGCTACACCGTCAACAAGCTTTCGGTGTGAGCACTGAAGAAGTGAACGAAATCATCGTTCCAATGGCGAATGATGCGAAAGAGCCATTATCAGCAATGGGTGCCGACTGGCCTCTTGCGGTTCTATCTCATCAGTCTCAGCACCTTTCAAACTACTTCAAGCAACTGTTCGCACAGGTAACCAACCCGCCGATCGACCCGATCCGTGAGCGCATGGTTATGTCGCTGAACACTTACTTGGGTAAAGACCAAAACCTTCTGACTGAAACACCACTTCACTGTCAGAAAGTTGAATTGGAATCACCTGTTCTGGCGAACTCTGAGCTTGAGAAATTGCGTGCGATCGATAACGAGCACCTACAAGCGAAGACACTGGATATCGTGTTCCAAGCCAATGAAGATCAAGGCAAGCTTGAGCGCGCACTAAAACGTATCTGCCAATACGCAGAAGACGCGGTTATCGATGGTTACTCAATCATCCTACTAACTGACCGTGCAGTGAACTCAAACCATGCGGCGATCCCAGCAATGCTGGCCGTTGGTGCAGTGCACCACCACTTGATCCGTAAAGGCCTACGTGCGAAGTGTGACATCGTGGTTGAAACCGGTGACGCACGCGAAACGCACCACTTTGCAACGCTACTTGGTTACGGTGCGAATGCGGTTAACCCTTACCTAGTGATTGAAACCATCATTGAACTTCAACGTACGAAGAAGTTGGATCCAGAAGCGAACCCTCGCGATCTGTTCAACAACTACCGTAAAGCGATCAATGGCGGTCTTCTGAAGATCTTCTCGAAGATGGGTATTTCTACGCTGCAGTCGTACCATGGTGCGCAAATCTTCGAAGCCTTGGGTATCCATAAGTCTGTTGTAGACAAATACTTCACAGGTACGGTTTCTCGTATCCAAGGTCTCACCCTTGATGATATCGCCAAAGAAGTGCTGATCCGTCACCGCATCGGTTACCCACAACGTGAAATCCCAATTCAAATGCTGGATGTTGGTGGTGTTTACCAATGGAAACAGCGTGGTGAGAAGCACCTATTCAACCCAGAAACCATTTCTCTACTGCAAGAGTCTACGCGCAACAAGAACTACGATCAGTTCAAACAGTACGCGACAGCAGTAGATAAGCAAGGCGACAACGCGGTAACCCTTCGTAGCCAACTTGAGTTCATTAAGAACCCAGCCGGTTCTATCTCTATCGACGAAGTCGAGCCAATTGAAAGCATCGTGAAACGCTTCGCGACGGGTGCAATGTCATTCGGTTCTATTTCTTACGAAGCACACTCGACACTGGCTGTTGCGATGAACCGCCTTGGCGCGAAATCGAACTCTGGTGAAGGTGGTGAAGACCCAATGCGTTTCGAGCGCAAAAACAACGGTGATTGGGAACGCTCTGCAATCAAGCAGGTGGCTTCAGGTCGTTTCGGCGTAACCTCTTACTACCTAACCAACGCTGATGAGCTACAAATCAAGATGGCTCAAGGTGCGAAACCAGGTGAAGGTGGTCAGCTACCAGGCGATAAAGTAGACGACTGGATCGGTGCAACGCGTCACTCAACTCCGGGCGTCGGTCTTATCTCTCCACCGCCACACCACGATATCTACTCAATCGAAGATTTGGCTCAGCTTATCTACGACTTGAAGAACGCGAACCGCGCGGGCCGCGTAAACGTGAAACTGGTATCGGAAGCAGGCGTAGGTACGATCGCTTCTGGTGTAGCGAAAGCGAAAGCGGACGTTGTACTAATCGCAGGTTTCGACGGTGGTACTGGTGCATCACCAATGTCTTCAATCCGTCATACAGGTCTACCTTGGGAACTTGGTTTGGCAGAAACACACCAAACGCTACTGAAGAACGGTCTGCGTAACCGTATCGTGGTTCAAGCGGATGGTCAGATGAAGACACCTCGCGACCTTGCAGTGGCAACACTACTTGGTGCAGAAGAATGGGGCGTGGCAACCGCAGCGTTGGTGGTTGAAGGTTGTATCATGATGCGTAAGTGTCATAAGAACACCTGTCCTGTCGGTATCGCGACTCAAAACAAGACGCTTCGTGAGCGCTTTGATGGTCGCGTAGAAGACGTAGTAACCTTCTTCCAATACATGGCACAAGGTCTGCGTGAAATCATGGCTGAACTTGGCTTCCGCACTATCGATGAGATGGTCGGTCAAGGTCAGAAGCTGAAGATTCGCCAAGATGTATCTCACTGGAAATACAAGAACCTAGATCTGTCTCCTGTTCTGCACGTGGAGCAAGCTCGCGAAGCCGATGGCGTATTCAACCAAGCTCAGCAGAACCACAATCTAGAAGAAGTTCTAGATCGCAAGCTGATTCAAGCAGCGATTCCTGCTCTCGAGAAAGGCGAAGCGGTAAATGCCGAATTCCCTATCGTCAACACGGACCGCTCTGCAGGTACCATGTTGTCGAACGAAATCTCGAAAGTGTACAAAGATGCTGGTCTACCTAAGCCAATGAACGTGAAGTTCAACGGTTCTGCGGGTCAGTCATTCGGCGCATTCCTAGCTAAGGGTGTGAAGTTCGAAGTGGAAGGTGATGCTAACGACTACTGGGGTAAAGGTCTGTCTGGCGGTACCTTAGTGCTCTACCCAGACGCGAAATCGAGCATTGTCGCGGAAGACAACATCGTAGTTGGTAACGTGTGTTTCTACGGTGCAACTTCGGGTGAGTCTTTCATTCGCGGTATGGCTGGTGAACGTTTCTGTGTTCGTAACTCAGGCGCGAAAGTCGTAGTAGAAGGCGTCGGTGACCACGGTTGTGAATACATGACTGGCGGTGCAGCAATTATCCTTGGTTCAACAGGTCGTAACTTTGCCGCAGGTATGAGTGGCGGCGTGGCTTACGTATGGGATAAATCAGGTGACTTTGAGTCAAAGCTGAACCCAGAGCTAGTAGACCTAGATCCAATCGAGCAAGAAGACAGAGATCTCTTACTCGACATGCTAACTAAGCATGTTCAATTCACAGGAAGTGAAGTCGCTCAGTCTTTCCTAGACAACTTTGAAGCAAGCCTAGCCTCTATGGTTAAGGTAATGCCGCGTGACTACAAAGCGGTTCTTCAAAAGCGTAAAGCTGAAGCACAGTCTCAAGGAAACGAAACTCAAGTGGAGGCCGTATAATGGGTAAGCCTACTGGATTTTTAGAGCATGGTCGTGAACTACCACAGAAGATCGACCCAGCTGAACGCATCAAGAACAACAAAGAGTTCGTTCTGAACGAGGAGTTTGGTGACAAGATCAATACTCAAGCTTCTCGTTGTATGGATTGTGGTGTGCCGTTTTGTCATAACGGCTGCCCTATCGGTAACATCATCCCAGAATTTAACGATGCGGTTTATCGTGATAGCTGGGAAGAAGCATGGAACATTCTAAGCTCAACCAATAACTTCCCAGAGTTCACTGGTCGTGTTTGCCCTGCTCCATGTGAAAGTGCTTGTGTACTTGGCATCAACCAAGACCCAATCACTATCTGTAATATCGAGAAAACCATCGTAGAAACGGCGTATCGTGAAGGATACGCTAAACCAAAAACACCGCGTTCTCGCACAGGCAAAACCGTTGCGATCATCGGTTCGGGCCCTGCTGGTCTTGCGGCTGCTGAGCAGCTAAACAGCGCTGGTCATACCGTTACCGTATTCGAACGTGACGAAAAAGTCGGTGGTCTTCTACGCTTTGGTATCCCAGATTTCAAACTGGGCATGGACGTGATTGATCGTAAGATCAACTTGATGGCAGACGCTGGCATCGAGTTCAGAGTAAACCAACATGTTGGTGTTGATGTGAATGCCCAACAACTACGTCAAGAGTTTGATGTGGTTTTACTGACTGGTGGCTCGACAGTGCCACGTGATTTGCCAGTTCCAGGTCGTGAACTAAAAGGCGTTCACTTCGCGATGGAGTTCCTGGGGCAAAACAACCGTCGTGCCAACGACATGGATCTTAAGACTGAAGAGATCCACGCGAAAGACAAACACGTTGTTGTCATTGGTGGTGGTGATACTGGTTCTGACTGTGTAGGTACTTCTAACCGTCATGGCGCTGCAAGCATCACTCAAGTTGAAATCATGCCGATTCCACCGGAGAAACGCCCAGCAAACATGCCTTGGCCACAATACCCAATGATTATGCGCACCTCGACGTCACACGAGGAAGGTGTCGATCGCCATTGGAATATCTTGACCAAAGAATTCATCGGCAACGACCAAGGTCAGGTAACAGGTCTACGTATTGCAGACATCGTATGGCAAGATGCGAAACCAGGCGAGCGTCCAAACTTCAAAGAAGTAGAAGGCAGCGAGCGTGTGATCCCATGTGATATGGCATTCCTAGCGATGGGTTTCCTGCACCCAGAACCAACAGGCGTACTTGCTCAACTGGATATCGCACTAGATGATCGCGGTAACGTAGCAACTCAAGGTTTTGCTACTAACCAAGAAGGTGTATTTGCTGCTGGTGATATGCGAACAGGCCAATCCTTGGTGGTTCGTTGTATCAACGAAGGTCGCGAATGTGCCCGTGCTATCGATGATTTCCTAATGGGTGGAACTCATCTTGAAGCTAAAGCCGATTCACTGATGCTATCAGCGTAAACCGGATGAAACCTAGAATCAGGTAGCAATGAATGATTCTGGGTCTCAAGCGAATAACTAATCAATCCTTCCAAACTTTCTAACTTGACCAGCACATTGTGCTGGTCTTTTTTATATCCACCGAACTCAATTGTTGCAAAAATGTAACAATCAAAAATCTATACATATGATATATAAGTACTTTTCTAGGTTATTGCTTGGTAAATCGAACATTGACGTGATATTTCACCAAAAACTTGACCTTTTCTATCATAAGCTATACGTTGTGAAGTCGATGAAAATGATTTCGTCTTATTTTGTAAAATAATAACAAAAGATTTTGTGTATATTTATGCAAAATTTAACAATTTGAAAGCATAGTTAGTCATAAATACCAACCCTTTAAATGTTGGTAGTTCTGTCTGGAAGACAGAGAAGCAAAGGGAGAATTGCAATGGCTTTATATGATCCTAGTCTTGAAAAAGACAACTGTGGATTTGGTTTGATTGCCCACATGGAAGGACAACCAAGTCACAAACTGGTTCGTACAGCAATTTCGGCATTGGATCGCATGACCCACCGAGGCGGTATCGCCGCTGACGGTAAAACCGGTGATGGTTGTGGTCTTCTATTACAAAAGCCCGACTCATATTTACGCCTCATCGCTGAAGAAAACGGCTTCAACCTCGGTAAACAATACGCCGTAGGTATGATGTTTTTCAGCCAAGACCCAGTCAAAGCTCAATCCGCTAAAGACATCATCAATAAAGAGTTAGCTCAAGAAACACTTACCGTTTCAGGGTGGCGAGATGTGCCGACCAACTCAGATGTTTTAGGCCCGATCGCACTGGATTCGTTACCTAACATTCAGCAAGTGTTCATTTCAGCTCCAGCAGGCTGGCGTGAGCGCGACATTGAGCGTCGTTTGTATATCGCACGCCGCCGCATAGAAAAGCAAATCACACAAGACAGTGATTTTTATATCTGCAGCTTGTCCACACAGGTGATTGTATATAAAGGTCTGTGTATGCCTGCAGACTTACCACGCTTTTACCTGGATCTTGCAGATTTACGCATGGAATCGGCTATTTGCTTGTTCCACCAGCGTTTTTCAACAAATACCCAACCACGTTGGCCGCTGGCTCAACCGTTCCGCTATCTAGCACACAATGGTGAAATCAACACCATTGAAGGCAACCGCCAGTGGGCACGCGCTCGTGCATACAAATTCGCTTCGCCACTACTGCCTGATCTGCAAACGGCTGCTCCATTTGTTAACGAGACGGGGTCTGATTCGTCCAGTCTGGACAACATGCTTGACCTTTTCCTCGCGGGTGGCATGGACGTCTTCCGCGCGATGAGAATGCTCGTGCCGCCTGCATGGCAGAACCACCCGGATATGGATCCGGACTTGCGTGCGTTCTATGACTTCAACTCTAAACACATGGAGCCATGGGATGGCCCTGCTGGCATCGTATTGTCCGATGGTCGTTATGCCGCGTGTAACCTAGATCGTAATGGCCTGCGCCCAGCTCGTTATGTGATCACCAAAGATCAACTCATCACGCTGGCGTCAGAAGTGGGTATCTGGGATTACGCTCCCGACGAAGTGGCAGAAAAAGGCCGTGTTGGACCGGGTGAGTTGTTGGTCGTTGATACACGCCGCGGGAAATTGTGGCAATCAAGTGAAATTGATAACGATCTAAAAGGTCGCCACCCATATAAAGAGTGGATGGACAACAACGTCCATAAGCTCACACCATTTGCTCAATTGCCTGAAGATCAGGTAGGTGAGCGCAATTTTGACAGCGATTTGCTCAAGACCTATCAGAAGCAATTCGCTATGACCAACGAAGAAGTCGATCAAGTCCTTCGAGTGCTTGGTGATATGGCTCAAGAAGCCGTTGGCTCTATGGGAGATGATACCCCGATGGCCGTTCTTTCTTCTAAAGAGCGCCTAGTTACCGACTACTTCCGTCAGAAATTTGCTCAGGTCACCAACCCACCGATTGACCCGTTGCGTGAAAAACACGTCATGTCATTGGCGACCAGTGTTGGCCAAGAAATGAACGTGTTCTGCGAAACCGATGGACACGCTCATCGCGTAACTTTTGATTCGCCGGTACTGCTTTATTCAGACATGCAGCAACTGCTCGAACTGGCTGATGCGCACTACCGTAACACCATCTTAGATATCAATTACGATCCTGAGAGCAAAGACCTACAACAAGCTATCAACGACTTATGTGACCAAGCAGTCGATGTTGTGCGTGAAGGGACTGTATTGGTGGTTTTATCTGATCGCGCGTTAGTGAAAGGCAAGCTGCCGATTCCTGCTGCGATGGCAGTAGGCGCGGTGCAAACACGTTTGATTGAAGAGAATCTTCGTTGTGATGCCAACATTATTGTCGAGACAGCCACCGCTCGCGATCCACATCAGTTTGCTGTACTACTTGGATTTGGTGCAACAGCGGTTTACCCATATTTGGCTTATGAAGCCTTAGGTAAACTGATTGATGATGGTGCGCTTGAAAAAAGCTATCGCGATGTGATGCAAAACTATCAATATGGCATTAACAAAGGCCTCTACAAGATCATGTCCAAAATGGGCATATCCACCGTTGCCTCTTACCGTTGCTCGCAACTGTTTGAAGCGGTGGGCCTGAGTGAAGATGTTGTCGAACTTTGCTTCCGCGGGGTCACGACTCGTATCCAAGGCGCCAGCTTCGACGACTTCCAGCAAGACTTGTTTAACCTTTCACGTAAAGCCTGGGCTAAACGTAAAGCCATTGAACATGGTGGTTTACTGAAATATGTCCATGGCGGCGAGTATCATGCCTATAACCCGGATGTCGTTGGCACATTGCAACAGGCCGTCAAATCCGGTGAGAGTGGTGATTATCAAAGTTTTGCCAAACAAGTAAACCAACGTCCAGTTGCGATGTTGCGCGACTTGATGACGCTGAAAAAATCTGCGACACCGCTACCACTAGAACAGGTTGAGCCAAGCACGGAACTGTTTAAACGCTTTGACTCTGCCGCAATGTCCATTGGCGCTCTGAGCCCAGAAGCTCATGAAGCTCTGGCAACCGCGATGAACAGTCTCGGTGGCTATTCAAATTCAGGTGAAGGTGGCGAAGATCCACGCCGCTTCGGCACAGAACGTAACTCTCGTATTAAACAGATTGCCTCAGGTCGATTTGGTGTGACCCCGCATTACCTAACTAATGCCGACGTACTGCAAATCAAGGTCGCTCAGGGTGCAAAACCAGGTGAAGGTGGTCAGCTTCCGGGGCATAAGGTTACAGCGGAAATCGCTAAACTACGCTATTCGGTACAAGGCGTTACGCTGATCTCTCCTCCGCCGCACCACGATATCTATTCGATTGAAGATTTAGCTCAGTTGATCTTCGACCTAAAGCAGGTTAATCCAAACGCCTTAGTATCGGTCAAACTGGTTTCTGAACCTGGTGTTGGCACTATTGCCACTGGTGTGGCAAAAGCGTATGCAGACTTGATCACCATCTCAGGCTATGACGGGGGGACTGCTGCCAGCCCACTGACATCGGTAAAATACGCCGGTTGTCCTTGGGAGCTAGGCCTTGCCGAAACTCAACAAGCACTGGTGGCTAACGGGCTTCGTCACAAGATTCGCCTTCAAGTGGATGGCGGTCTAAAAACAGGTTTAGACGTTGTAAAAGCCGCGATACTCGGCGCTGAAAGCTTCGGCTTTGGAACAGCACCTATGGTAGCGATGGGCTGTAAGTTCCTGCGCATTTGTCACCTCAATAACTGTGCAACTGGCGTCGCCACTCAAGACGAAATGCTACGCAAAGAATTCTTTAAAGGTTTACCTGAGCAAGTAATCAATTACTTTGTAGGTTTGGCTGATGAAGTACGTGCTTTGCTAGCAGAACTTGAAGTGGAAAAGCTCACTGATCTCATCGGTCGTACTGAACTGCTTGAGACAGTAGAAGGGATGACCGCCAAGCAAACCAAGCTCGACTTAAGCAATATTCTTGAAGCGCCTGTATCACCGGAAGGTCATCCACTATTTTGGACAGAACCTAACACACCGTTTGATAAGGCCGAGTTGAACCAGAAGATCATCGATGATGCCCTTTCAGCCGTCGAAGCACGCGAGTCCGCAAGCTTCTTCTATAACGTCATTAATACCGATCGCTCGATTGGTGCGCGTCTATCAGGTGAAATTGCTAAGCGTTATGGAAACCAAGGCATGGCGGCAACCCCCATTAAGCTCCACCTTGATGGCACCGCTGGACAATCATTTGGTGTCTGGAATGCCGGTGGTGTAGAGCAGTATCTCACTGGTGATGCCAATGACTATGTTGGTAAAGGCATGGCTGGGGGCAAGTTGGTCATCAAACCACACTTAGGGACAGCATTCCGCTGTAATGAAGCTACCATCATTGGTAACACCTGCTTGTACGGTGCAACCGGGGGCAAACTGTTTGCTGCTGGTACAGCTGGCGAGCGCTTTGGCGTACGCAACTCAGGAACCATCGCGGTTATAGAAGGCGCAGGCGACAACGCTTGTGAATATATGACTGGTGGAATTGTGGCAATTCTTGGGGCAACCGGAGTCAATTTTGGCGCAGGTATGACAGGCGGATTTGCCTACGTTCTTGATAAGAACGAAGACTTCCAAGGTCGAGTGAACAATGAATCAGTCGAGGCACTGGCTCTGTCTGATCTCTATATCCATCAGGAGCATCTACGCGGCCTGATCGCAGAGCATCTTGAAGAGACAAACTCAGTCCACGCTGAAGATATTCTGGCGAACTTTGATGAATGGATTCCAAAGTTCTATCTGGTGAAACCTAAAGCTGCGGATCTTCGTACCCTGCTTGGTCACCAAAGTCGTAGTGCCGCAGAACTTCGCGTTCAAGCGCAGTAATCATGGAGGATGTTTGAATCATGAGCCAGAACGTATACCAATTTATTGACGTACAACGTGTCGATCCTGCGAAGAAACCGATTAAAGTTCGCAAGATTGAATTCGTTGAAATCTATGAACCCTTTACCAAGCAACAAGCGACTGCGCAGGCGGATCGCTGCTTGGATTGTGGTAACCCATATTGTGAATGGAAGTGCCCAGTACACAACTACATCCCACAATGGCTAAAGCTTGCCAATGAGGGGCGTATTCTTGAAGCAGCGGAACTATCCCATCAGACAAATAGCCTGCCAGAAGTATGCGGCCGAGTCTGCCCACAGGATCGATTGTGTGAGGGTTCTTGTACCCTCAATAACGATTTCGGTGCTGTCACGATTGGTAATATAGAGAAGTACATTACCGACAAAGCGTTTGAAATGGGCTGGAAGCCCGACATGTCACAGGTCGAATGGACAGACAAAAAGGTGGCCATTATCGGCGCAGGCCCAGCCGGACTTGCTGCTGCAGATATCTTAGTGCGCAACGGCGTCAAACCTGTTGTTTTTGATCGCTACCCTGAAATCGGTGGCCTACTCACTTTTGGCATCCCATCGTTCAAACTGGAAAAAGGCGTGATGGAAAATCGCCGCCGCATCTTCACTGATATGGGCGTTGAATTTCGTCTCAACGTTGAAGTCGGTCAGGATATAACGATGCAGCAACTGCTTGATGATTATGATGCTGTTTTTCTGGGTGTCGGTACATACAAGTCTATGCGAGCTGGATTAGAAAACGAGGACGCGACGGGCGTATACGATGCACTGCCGTTTTTGATTTCCAACACCTATAAAGTCATGGACTTGGAAGACACACAACCGTTCGTAGATATGGCGGGCAAAAAAGTGGTCGTGCTCGGGGGTGGTGATACCGCGATGGACTGTGTACGCACGTCAATTCGACAAGGCGCCTCTAACGTCATTTGTGCCTACCGACGTGATGAAGCCAATATGCCGGGCTCTCGTCGAGAAGTAAAAAATGCCAAAGAAGAAGGCGTCGACTTTAAGTTTAACCTTCAACCTTTGGGTGTCGAAGTGGATGCCTCTGGCAAAGTCTCTGGTGTGAAAGTGGTTAAAACGGCCCTTGGAGAACCCGATGGAGCCGGACGTCGTCGCCCAGAGCCTGTTGAAGGGAGTGAACATGTTCTGCCAGCAGACGCTGTAATTATGGCGTTTGGATTCCAGCCACATAAGATGGAATGGTTAGCGCCTTATGATGTGGAACTCGATCAGTGGGGAAGGATAAAAGCGCCTTCTGAACAAGAGTTTCAGTATCAGACCAGCAACGAGAAAATCTTCGCGGGTGGGGATGCTGTGCGAGGCTCGGACTTAGTCGTGACCGCCATTGATGAAGGACGCAAAGCTGCAGAAGGAATCCTTGATTACCTTGAAGTCTGATAAACGATCATTGATATGAAATTTGGGTTGACGTTTGTGCGTCAACCCATTTTTATAGAAGTTCTTTAACTAATACACTTAGTTTATAACAATAAGGACATTGTGAATGAAAAGGCCCGCGCTCTTAATCACTTCCGTGATGCTACTATCCGCTTGCAGCCAAGGAGTCCAAACTATGACTGATCGCACCTCATCACCATGTGGTGATAAACCGAACTGTGTTTCCACGCAAGACGAGAGAGAAAAACACCAACTCGCCCCGTTCACTCTCACCAGCCATGCCAGTATCGACGCAATTGAAAATGCGGCACTTCAATTACCCGGTGCAAAAACAGCGGTAAAAGAAGAAGGCTATTTGAGGATAGAATGCACATCAAAAATCATGCGCTTTGTTGATGATCTTGAGTTACGCATAGAAGGAAACAACTTGTTGGTTCGTTCTGAATCCCGCACGGGATACTCAGATTTCGGCGTCAATCGAAAACGCGCTCAGCAACTGAGAGCATTATTGCGTAGCGCGGAGCAGGTTCAGTAACCAGACATAAAAAAACCGAAGCGAACGCTTCGGTTTTTACTGTGCTGCGCTATTTAATCGCGAAAGACAACCAGACGCTTAGGCGCGACCTTTCCGTCATCGTTCAATTCCGCAACACCAATAAAGGTACGCTCATCACCCGAGGTCATGCGCAGCGTTCCTTCTGGTACACCAAGAACATACACTGGCTGTCCGTGCTGAACTAAGTCAGTCTGCTCCGCATTGAGGTTCACTTCCGGTAAATCTTCCACCGCAGTGTCCATTGGCAGTAACAATGGGTCGAGTACCTCACGTGGTGCCACTTCATCACGGTGTGCTTGCTCCAACAACTCGTTAAGTTGCTCAAGCGTCACCATTTTTTCGTATGGATAGTTAGCGACTGCCGTACGACGAAGCATAGTCACGTGTGCACCACAACCAAGCATTTCACCAAGATCATCAACTATCGTACGGATATAAGTGCCTTTTGAGCAATGCACTTCCATCTCAACTTCATCACCTTCAAAACGGTGTAAGATGATTTCATAAACCGTGATCTTGCGAGCTTCACGCGGGACTTCAATACCTTGACGAGCATACTCGTATAAAGGCTTACCTTGATACTTGAGCGCGGAAAACATCGATGGCACCTGATCCGACTCACCACGGAACTTGTCAATACATGCTTCCAGTTTCGTCATATCAACATCAACTGGGCGAGTTTCGACAACTTCACCGTCCGAGTCCGACGTATTGGTGCGCTCGCCTAGCTTGGCAATAACACGATAACGCTTATCCGAATCAAGAAGGAACTGCGAAAACTTTGTGGCTTCTCCAAGACAAATTGGCAACATGCCAGTCGCAAGCGGATCCAGAGCGCCAGTATGCCCAGCTTTCTCTGCAAAATAGATGCGTTTGACTTTCTGTAACGCATCATTGGATGAAATACCTGTCGGTTTATCTAACAGGATGACTCCATCAATTGGACGACCTTTACGACGGCGAGCCATTATGCGTTATCCTCTTCCGAGTTTTCGCCATCACGGCCAGCGTCTTGCTGCTTACGTTTGTCTTCACTTACCACTTCACTGACAAGGTTAGACATACGCATACCTTCAACCAAAGTGTTGTCGTATTCGAAACGAATTTCAGGCGTCAGGCGCAGGCGAATGCGCTTACCTAGCATCATGCGGATATGAACTTCATGTTCACGAAGCGCTTTTAAGCATGACTCAGGTGTTTGTTCACCTACACATAAGAAGGTCACGAACACCTTTGCATACGCAAGGTCACGAGACACTTCTACGTCTGAGATAGTAACCATGCCCAAGCGTGAATCACGAACTTCACGCTGTAGGATCATGGCCAGTTCTTTTTGCAGCTGCTGCGATACTCGCTGCGTGCGGCTAAATTCTTTTGACATATCTTTTCTCTTATTAGAAAGAATGGGGGGATGGATAAATTCCAGCCCCCCATGGCGTATTCAACAACCTATTACCGACACTCACTGCCGGTAAAGTTAGTCAATTAGTCTAGAGTACGTTTAACTTCAACAACTTCGAAGACTTCGATTTGGTCACCAACGCGAACATCATTGTAGTTCTTAACGCCGATACCACATTCGTAGCCGTTCTTAACTTCTTGAACGTCGTCTTTAAAGCGACGTAGTGACTCTAGTTCACCTTCGTAGATAACCACGTTCTCACGTAGTACACGAATAGGGTTATTACGCTTAATAGTACCTTCAGTAACCATACAACCCGCGATAGCGCCAAGTTTAGGTGACTTAAATACATCACGTACTTCTGCAAGGCCGATGATTTCTTGCTTGAATTCTGGAGCAAGCATACCGCCCATTGCTTGTTTCACTTCGTCAATCAATTGGTAAATGATTGAGTAGTAGCGCAGGTCTAGGTTTTCCGTTTCGACTGCACGACGAGCTGTTGCATCAGCACGAACGTTGAAACCTAGGATGATAGCGTTAGACGCAGCCGCTAGAACGGCATCTGTTTCCGTAATACCACCAACACCAGAACCAACGATGTTCACTTTCACTTCTTCAGTAGAAAGTTTACGTAGCGAGTCTGCGATAGCTTCCACAGAACCTTGAACGTCTGCTTTAAGTACTACGTTAAGCTCAGCCACTTCACCAGCAGCCATGTTAGAGAACATGTTCTCTAGTTTCGCTTTTTGTTGACGTGCTAGTTTAACATCACGGAATTTACCTTGACGGTAGTTAGCAACTTCACGTGCTTTACGCTCATCACGTACAACCGTCGCTTCGTCACCAGATGCAGGCACACCAGACAGACCAATGATTTCTACTGGGATAGAAGGACCCGCAGTGAAAATCTCTTGACCATTCTCGTCACGCATTGCACGAACACGGCCGTACTCTTGACCACAAAGAAGGATATCACCTTTGTTTAGAGTACCAGACTGAACCAGTACAGTGGCAACAGGACCGCGGCCTTTATCCAGGCGAGATTCAACAACCACACCAGACGCCATGCCTTCTTCTACCGCTGTCAGCTCAAGAACTTCAGATTGTAGAAGGATAGTTTCTAGCAGGCCTTCAATGTTTGTACCCTGTTTCGCAGAGATGTGAACGAACATGTTCTCACCGCCCCACTCCTCAGGAATAACATCGTATTGAGCTAGCTCATTCTTAACGTTATCTGGGTTCGCGTCTTCTTTATCGATCTTGTTCACTGCAACAATCAGAGGTACACCCGCCGCTTTCGCGTGCTGGATTGCTTCGATTGTCTGTGGCATTACGCCATCGTCTGCTGCTACAACAAGAACAACGATATCTGTTGCCTGAGCACCACGAGCACGCATTGCAGTAAACGCCGCGTGTCCAGGAGTATCCAGGAAGGTGATCATGCCGTTTTCAGTTTCAACGTGGTATGCACCGATGTGCTGTGTAATACCACCAGCTTCACCTGAAGCAACGTGTGCTTTACGGATGTAGTCAAGTGTCGATGTCTTACCATGGTCAACGTGACCCATGATGGTAACAACCGGAGCACGAGGAACTGCTTCTGCATTGCTGTCACGATCTGACAGTACTGCTTCTTCTAGCTCATTCTCTTTACGCAGAATTACCTTGTGACCCATTTCTTCAGCAACAAGTTGTGCTGTTTCTTGGTCGATAACCTGGTTGATCGTCGCCATTGCGCCCATCTTCATCATTACTTTGATAACTTCTGTGCCTTTTACAGACATTTTGTTAGCAAGTTCTGATACAACGATGGTTTCACCGATAACAACGTCAGCTTTCGCAACAGTAGCTGTCTTGTCGAAGCCTTGCTGCATTGATGCAGGCTTCGCCAGTTTACCTTTGTTGCGGCCTTTTCCACCACGCTGGTTACGGCCGCCGCGGTTTTGATCATCGTTAGTAGAAGTTTTCTTCTTCTTCTTGCGACGACCACCTTCTTCTTTGCGGTCTGCAGCGTCTTCCGCTTCACGTGCGTATGATGAAGTCGTTACATGGTAGTCAGAGTTTTCCAACTCTTTCTTCTTCTGTTCCGCTTCAGTCCAACGAGCTTCATTTTCTTCCGCTAGTTTACGCGCTTCTTCAACAAGCTTAGCCGCTTCTTGTTCCGCTTTACGTTGGGCTTCTTCTTCCTGACGACGTTTAAGTTCGTCAGCTTCTTTTTTCGCTTGCGTGTTCACTTCCGCATTTTTTGCATTCATGTCTTTCTTAGCCTTATCAGCTTGTACGCGTTTGGCTTTTTCTTCAGCGTCACGTTTTGCGTCCGCTTCTCGCTTCGCTTTTTCTTCGGCCTCGCGTTGTGCTTTCTCTGCAGCTTCACGTTTTGCTAGCTCTTCAGCCTCACGCTTCGCAAGCTCTTCAGCTTCACGCTTTGCTGCTTCCTCAGCCTCGCGGTTTGCGTCGTCTTCGATAATGCTGCGCTTCACATAAGTTCGCTTCTTGCGAACTTCTACTTGAACATCCTTACTCTTGCCGCCACCTGCGTTTACGCTAAGTGTGCTGCGAGTTTTACGCTGTAGAGTTAAGCGAGTAGGCTCAGCTTCACCAGAAGTGTCGCCGTGCTCTTTCTTAAGGTGAGTAAGAAGCTTCTGCTTCTCTTCTTCAGAAACCTGATCTGTACCCGCTTTCGTCATACCGGCATCAGCAAGTTGCTCTAATAAGCGGTCCACTGGTGTACCAATTTCTTCACTCAGTGCCTTAACAGTAATTTTTGTCATGCCGCTTTCTCCTTGCTGAAAATTATGCGTCTTCGCCGAACCAACAGATGTTACGTGCTGCCATGATTAGCTCACCCGCATATTCTTCGGTTAGACCTTCAATACCTTCGAGATCATCGATACCCTGGTCAGCTAAATCTTCCAGTGTTGCTACACCTTTCGCTGCCAGTTTAAATGCCATTTCACGCTCTAGGCCTTCTAGAGCTAGTAGGTCTTCTGCAGGCTCTAAGCCTTCAAAAGATTCTTCCTGAGCCAGAGCCAGTGTAGTTAAGGCATCTTTTGCACGATTACGTAGTTCTTCGACAAGATCTTCGTCTAGACCATCGACTTCAAGCAGTTCGTTTACCGGTACGTAAGCTACCTCTTCAAGAGAAGAGAAGCCTTCTTCAACTAACAGCTGAGCGAAATCTTCTTCGATATCTAGGTACTTCATGAAGTTTTCAATTGACGCTTGAGACTCTTCTGCGTGTTTCTTCTGCAGATCTTCAACCGTCATTACGTTCAGTTCCCAACCTGTTAGTTGAGAAGCTAGACGTACGTTTTGACCATTACGGCCAATAGCTTGTGCTAGGTTATCGGCTTCAACCGCGATATCCATTGCGTGAGCATCTTCATCAACGATGATAGAAGCCACATCTGCTGGCGCCATTGCATTGATAACAAACTGAGCTGGGTTATCATCCCAAAGCACGATATCAATACGCTCACCACCAAGCTCGCCAGAGACTGCCTGTACACGTGCACCACGCATACCAACACACGCACCCACAGGGTCGATACGCTTGTCGTTAGTCTTCACAGCAATCTTCGCACGAGAACCAGGATCACGAGCCGCACCTTTCAGTTCGATGATCTCTTCTGCAATTTCCGGCACTTCAACACGGAATAGCTCCGCCAGCATTTCTGGCTTAGAACGAGTGATGAATAGTTGGAAACCACGGGCTTCTGGCGCTACGCGGTACAGAAGACCACGAACGCGGTCACCCGGGCGGTGGTTTTCACGAGGAAGCTGGTCATCACGTAGGATTACCGCTTCAGCGTTGTTACCTAGATCAAGTACGATAGTTTCGCGGTTAACTTTCTTAACCACACCAGTAACTAGCTCACCTTCATTGTCGATGAACTGCTCAACGATCTGTGCACGTTCAGCTTCACGAACTTTCTGTACGATAACCTGCTTCGCTGTTTGCGTAGTAATACGGTCAAACGTTACTGATTCGATTTCATCTTCTACGTAGTCACCAAGCTCAATCGTCTCATCATCAAACTGTGCAGCTTCAAGAGAGATTTCTTTTGTTGGGCTTTCTACTTCTTCAACTACTAACCAACGACGGAAAGTATCGAACTCACCCGTTTTACGGTCAATTTCAACACGAACATCGATTTCGATTTCGTGTTTCTTCTTTGTAGATGTAGCTAGAGCAATCTCTAGGGCTTCAAAGATGCGCTCACGAGGTACCCCTTTTTCGTTCGATACCGCTTCTGCTACCGCTAAAATTTCTTTACTCATTTTAAATAGCCTCTAAGACCTTAATTAAAATTTAGGGATCAGGTTAGCTTTTGAAATGTTGCTTAGAGCAAACTCTTCTGCGTTGCCGTCCACAGTAACTGTTACTGTTTCACCTTCGATTGCGTGGATAACACCTTTCCACTTACGACGGTTACCAACAGCCATTTTCAAAACGATGCTTACCTCGTGACCAATAAATTGTTCATAGTGTGCTGCTTTGAAAAGTGGTCTTTCTAAACCTGGAGAAGACACTTCTAGGTTGTAAGCCACGGTGATTGGATCTTCAACGTCCATTACTGCACTAACCTGACGGCTAACTTCTGCACAGTCATCCACAGAGATGCCATTTTCATGGTCAATAAAGATACGTAGTGTTGAATGTTCGCCTGCGCGAATAAATTCTAATCCAACTAACTCATAACCTGATGCTGCTACTGGCGCTTCAAGCATTTCAGTAAGTTGTCTCTCTAAACCAGTCATTTAAACCACTCCAGAAACAAAAAAAGGGCTCAGAGCCCAATTTAAATTCCAAGCAATGTCTGAACTTCTGCAATATAGAAATTCAGATAACAAAAAACCCCGAAAGTCGGGGTTTTTTGATGCTGGACCCTGATGTGTTAAGCAATCAAAGTTTGCTTAACTCACAGTTGCTATTGCGACTGTGCAAACTTGTCCACATCCAGTAAAGGATTGGTTGCGGGGGCCGGATTTGAACCGACGACCTTCGGGTTATGAGCCCGACGAGCTACCAAGCTGCTCCACCCCGCGTCCGACTTGTCGAGCATTATACGCTCTCCAAGGTGTTTTACAAGTTTGTAAACAATGGTGCCGAGAGAGGGACTCGAACCCTCACACCTAAGGCACTAGCACCTCATGCTAGCGTGTCTACCAATTTCACCATCTCGGCAGCTAAATCTTTAGCTTATTGAGGAATTTCGTCGCCTGTTGGGGCTGGAACTTCACTCGCAGCATCATCAGCTTGCTGGATAACTTGACCTTGAGTCGGGTCAACCCACTGAGATTCAGTTTTATGAGTCGACATGTTACCTAGCACTAAGCTAAGGATGAAAAATACTGTTGCAAAAATTGCAGTCATTCGGGTTAGGAAATTACCTGAGCCGCTTGCGCCAAACACTGTGTTTGATGCGCCTGCACCGAATGAGGCTCCCATATCTGCGCCTTTACCTTGTTGAATCAGCACTAGGCCGATTACACCAACCGCTGCCAACAGGTAAATCACAAGTAGAACTGTAAACATGATTTCCACCTATGTTCCAAATTGTTGAGCCAGCGCCGCTCGAAAACTCATTTTTGATGTTTTTGAACAAGGCTAGCGACCTCCTTATCGAAGGCCGAGCAATACTAGCGAAACGTTATTACGCTGACAAGTAGAATTTTTCAAAAAAAGACGACTTGATGACTAAGCGGTCAAAAAAAGGACAAAAGTCATACTTTTCTTTTTACTTGCCAGTACATTTTGTCTAAAACGCTGAAAACTCAGGGCTGTATTCAATTCGACCACTGCGATCGGTAAACTCATTCTCTGCCAGTGCTAACACTTGAAATGCGCCTGCAGGCACTTCCCACTGACAACAAAAGCTGTACTTTTCACTCGCTTCAAAGCCAAAGCGAGAATAATACTCAGGTTCACCCAGTACCACACAAGCCGGGTAGCCAAACTCTTTTAGCGATTCCAGCCCTTCTTTAACTAACTCTGCCGCCAAACCTTGTCGACGGTAGTCTGCTTTTATAGCGAGTGGAGCCAAACCCTGCCAACTGAGGTCTTCACCATTCAATGTGACTGGGCTGAACATGACGTGCCCAACCACCTCTCCTTCATCATTACAGGCGACCAATGATAAGGTTCTACGTCCGTTTTCTCTTAGCCTCATCACTAAATCTGCTTCAGTTTCTGTTTCAAAAGCAGACTTCAGTAGCCTGTCGACGGCAAGAATGTCAGCCGGAGCTTCAGTTCGAATAAGCATTGATAACCTCACTTTGTGCGAGTGGCGATTGTAACCCTTTCTGCACAAAATCGGCTAGTTGATTTAATAGTGTTTGCAACGGTTTCGGCAGCTGCTCTAAATCGACGCTGTCCATCAAGTTCTTTATCTCTAACCCCAGCTCCGTATCTCCTTCTATAGACAAGCGACGCTGGAAGAACAAAGTATCAGGATCTTCTTTTCGCCCAGCAATCAAAACCAGATCATTGAGATTGCCCCGAAAAGCAACGTCTTCTTTAACGGCTGAATCCGCAACCATCAGCCGGCTATCTTGGTAACTAACATACCAACTTAGCTGCATATCTTTTATCTCAATTTTCAGCCACTTACCTTCTAGAAATTCAAAATCACCATCCTCAAGAGACTCTCTAAAAACGCTTTTTAGCCCCTCTAATAAGACTTTTTTTTGTACACTTTTAGGTAATAAGTGGACTGGAGATCGCAAAATTGATGCGGCATTTTCAACTAGCTGGGTGCGAATCTTGTTAATCACGAGCGTTATCCGTTACTTTGTAAATAGGATAGTCATCATAATGGATGATGGTGGAGCGATTCCTGTTGTGTATCAAAAAATTAGTCTGATACCGCTAGCCCTTTAATCTAGCGGCAATCACAGTTATAGTTATTGGTATCGCTTCTATTCACAGCTCTGTGACTCGTATTGCTCTTTGGAGAGTCGGTAATACCCTTGATGCTTTCGCAACAACTACAGCATTGGTTCACGAAGATAACGGCGAACAGCCCGTTTTTTTTCGCCATTTTGGATAGCCAGCATAACTATGCCATGGTTAATGGTCGCTATTGCGATATCGCAGGCCTATCCAACCAAGAACTGATCGGTATGAGCGATACGCAAACCTTAGGTAAGCATTTCTATAACCAACTCAAGCCCTACTATAAGCGTGCCTTCAACGGAGAATCCCTCGAAGCAGAAATCACGCTGAACGAAATTGACCTCGAAACCAGTCTGCATTTCAGCTTAGCCCCCATCGAAATCGACAAAAAAATTGAATACGTTGCCTTTCATGCGGTCGACACATCAGAAAAACATATTCTGGTTCGTTCTTTAGAAGAATCAGAAGGTAAGTTCTCAACACTCACCACTTTGTTGCCTGATGGTCTGCTACTGGTCGAAGAGGATTGCATCATATCTGCCAACCCTGCGGCAGTGCGTTTGCTCGGTTTTGAAGATAACAGTGATTTGTTAGGTGAAGAACTTTCCCGCCTATTTGTCGATGAGAAAACCAAAACGATTTTCAGTAAATCGCTCAGCAGTTCACTGGCGAAAGCACCTTTGACCTGTCTGACTGGCCCAAGATGTGGCTTCGAGCGCCGTGTTCAGCTCCACGCTGATGACGCTATGGTACTAGGCAGCAATACTCAATTGGTGCTGATTCAAGATGCCGATGAAACTCCAAAACACTTGAGTAACAAGCCGTTAGAAGATGCACACATTGATTCTTTAACTGGCCTCTACAATCGTTTTGGTTTTACCAAACGTCTAGAGCAGTTCATTCATAATGAAACACCACTGTTACTGCTCTACCTCGATATCGATAATTTCAAGAACATCAACGACTCTTTAGGTCACCATATTGGTGATAAAGTGATTAAAGAAGTGTCATCTCGTCTTAAGCGTCTTTTACCGCAACATGCGGTAGTAGGGCATTTAGGAGGCGATGAATTTGGCCTGATATTGCCGGAACCAGAAAACAATCGAATGGCGGAGATTCTTGCTGAACGCATAATCTCACTCATTAACCAGCCATTTGATCTGCACCATTTCAGCAAACGCTTAGCGTGTTCTATCGGCAGTGTGACGTATCCGGGAGATGGAAATGACGCACGTATTCTGCTGCAAAACGCCGACACCGCGATGTACGAAGCCAAAGACCGGGGCCGTAACCGCCTGATTAAGTTCAATGATCAGATGAACAAAGAAGCGCGTATGCGTTTATGGCTGGAAATTGAGCTACAAAAAGCCTTACAGCAAAATGGCTTGGAAGTGTGGTATCAACCTAAGGTCAACGCACGTGATTTTAGCATCAATGGCGCTGAAGCCCTTATCCGCTGGAAACACCCTGTGGAAGGTTACATTAGTCCGGGCGCTTTTATCCCTGTCGCTGAACGAGCAGGCTTAATTGAACATCTGGGTCGAGTCGTCATGCGAGAAGTATTCAGCACGGTTAAGCGCTGGAAACTTCAAGGCATTCTACCGGGGCGCGTCGCGATCAACCTTTCGCCAGAACAATTTGGTAATCCAAAACTGATCGATTATATGGAGAAGTTACTGCGTACCACAGAGCTTGATCCTAACTGCATCACGTTTGAGCTGACCGAAAGTGCCGTGATGAGCGACAGTGAACACACGCTGCAAATGCTCAACGCGATTAAAAAGCTTGGCTTTGCTTTATCGATTGACGACTTTGGTACCGGCTACTCATCACTTTCTTATCTCGCCCGTTTCCCGATAGATGAGCTTAAAATTGACCGCGCGTTCATCAATGACATCGATACGCTACCAAAGCAGGTAACGGTAATCGAAAACATCATTAATCTGGGTAAATCGCTTAACCTGACAGTGGTTGCAGAAGGGGTCGAAACCCAGCAACAAGCTACTCTGCTCTCTAACCTAAATTGTAACTCGATTCAGGGCTTCCATTTCTATCGCCCGCAACCAAAGCAAGAAGTCGAAGAGCTCTTCGCTCAGCATCGTCGCCATAAAAACTGATCGCAACTCACTCTAAATGAGTATTTGACTCAGAAACTTACCTAAACCTGCCTTACATCAAACTTGCCGTTCATATTCCTTCATAAAATGCGGAGCAATTTTTCGCAAAGACAGATTGGAAGGCGCAATGGAACTCCTCTGCCCTGCAGGTAACTTACCTGCTCTCAAAACAGCCATCGACTGCGGTGCTGACGCTGTGTATATCGGCTTCAAAGACGATACCAATGCGCGCCATTTCGCAGGTCTTAACTTCACTGGTAAGAAACTGGACAAAGCGGTTCAGTACGTCCATGACCAGAAGAAAAAAATTCACGTCGCGCTGAATACCTTCGCTCATCCGGATGGGTTTGATCGCTGGACTGACGCCGTCGATCGCGCCGCCCAAAGTGGCATTGATGCGTTAATTATCGCTGATATCGCCGTACTGGATTACGCCGCCAACAAATACCCTGAGCTCGAACTGCATTTGTCAGTTCAGGCGTCGGCGACCAATGTGGCGGCAATCGACTTCTATAAACGAAATTTCAATGTTAAACGTGTGGTGCTGCCGCGTGTGCTGTCTATCCATCAGGTCAAGCAGCTGTCACGCAACATCCCGCAAGATGTCGACCTAGAAGTGTTCGCCTTCGGCAGCTTGTGCATTATGTCTGAGGGCCGCTGCTACCTTTCTTCATATATGACGGGCGAGTCTCCCAATACTGTTGGTGCCTGCTCGCCTGCGAAATTTGTTCGTTGGCAGGAGACAGACAAAAGACTGGAATCGCGACTCAATAACATTCTGATTGATCGCTACGGTGACGGAGAAAATGCCGGCTACCCCACTTTATGTAAGGGGCGATTCACAGCAGAGTTAGACAAGCACACTCAGGCTTACCATGCATTGGAAGAACCCACCAGTCTCAACACACTCTCCATGTTGCCAGACTTGTTTGCCGCAAATGTGGCTTCTGTAAAAATCGAAGGCCGTCAACGAAGCCCCGCTTATGTCGAGCAAGTGACTCGTACCTGGCGTGCAGCTATCGACCGCTACTTAGCCAATCCTGAAGCCTATCAAGTTGAAGCAGCTTGGGATGCTGCGTTGGCTAACGTCTCAGAAGGCACTCAGACAACCCTCGGTGCTTACCACCGTAAATGGCAGTAAAGTACAGAAAGGAAAACACGATGAAATACGCACTTGGCCCCCTGCTTTACTTCTGGCCTAAGCAAGATGTTGAAGAGTTTTATCTGCAAGCCGCATCCAGCTCCGCCGACATCATTTACCTTGGCGAGAGCGTCTGTTCCAAACGCCGAGAAATGAAGCCAGCACATTGGATCGATATTGCAAGATCGCTCAATCAATCCGGCAAACAAGTGGTTCTGTCTACCATGGCGTTGCTTGAAGCGCCTAGTGAAGTCAACATCATGAAGAAGTACATTGATAATGGCGAATTTGCTATCGAAGCCAACGATGTCTCCGCCATTCAACTGGCCTCTGAACACAAGGTCCCGTTTGTCGTCGGCCCTGCAGTGAATACCTACAACGCACACACGCTGAAATTATTTCTTAAACAGGGTATGACGCGTTGGTGTATGCCAGTCGAGCTATCTAGAGAATGGTTAGGTAATGTACTTAACCAATGTGATGAAATTGGTATTAAAGGTAAATTTGAAGTCGAGGTATTCAGTCACGGCTATTTGCCACTGGCCTACTCTGCTCGCTGCTTCACCGCACGTGCAGAAAATCGAGCTAAAGACGACTGCGAAACTTGCTGTATCAAATACCCAACAGGCATAAAAGTCAGCAGTCAGGAAGGTCAACAAGTGTTTAACCTCAACGGCATTCAGACTCAATCAGGATATTGCTACAACCTGATCAATGACTTGCCAAATATGAAGGGATTAGTCGATGTCGTTCGCCTCAGCCCACTTGGTATCGAGACCTTCTCAGAGTTAAACCATTTTCGGGCTAACGAATCTGGGCAGTGTCCGATGAAAATTGATAGACGCCAATGTAACGGTTACTGGCATCAGCTCGCCGGACTGGAAGTGAAAAACCTCTGATCTTTACGTCATAAAAAAGACCGATATCACCTCAGTGATATCGGCCTTTTCGCTGTTCTTAAGCTAGCAATTAAGCTTGTGGACGCATCGCTGGGAACAGAATCACGTCACGGATAGTGTGCGTGTTAGTAAACAGCATCGCTAGACGATCGATACCGATACCTTGACCTGCCGTTGGCGGTAAGCCGTGCTCAAGTGCTGTGATGTAGTCCGCATCGTAGTACATAGCTTCATCATCACCTGCGTCTTTCGCATCAACCTGTGCTTTAAAGCGCGCATCTTGGTCTTCTGCGTCGTTAAGCTCTGAGAAGCCATTCGCCACTTCACGACCACCGATGAAGAACTCGAAACGATCTGTGAAGAATGGGTTGTCATCGCTGCGACGAGCAAGAGGAGAAATATCCGCTGGGTAACCAGTGATGAACGTTGGTTGAATTAGCTGAGGTTCAGCAGTCTCACCAAAGATCTCTTCTAGAAGCTGACCACATGTCCAGAACGTTTCTACTTCCACGTGTACCGATTTTGCGATAGCAACCATCTTGTCACGGTTAGTAAGGTCTTGTTCTGTTAGCGCCTGGATCTCAGCGTGCTCTGGGTTGTAGTGTTTGATTGCTTCAAACATGCTCATGCGAGCGTACTTACCACCAAACTCAACTGTTTCGTCACCGTAAGGCATAGACGTTGAACCCAGAACGTCCATCGCAACTGTGCTTAGCATCTCTTCAGTCAGATCCATTAGGTCTTTGTAGTCAGAGTACGCTTGGTAGAATTCCATCATAGTGAATTCTGGGTTGTGACGTGGCGATAGACCTTCGTTACGGAAGTTACGGTTGATCTCGAATACGCGGTCAAAGCCACCAACCACTAGACGCTTCAGGTAAAGCTCTGGAGCAACACGCAGGTACATGTCGATGTCTAGTGCGTTGTGGTGAGTGATGAATGGACGAGCCGTTGCACCACCTGGGATCACGTGCATCATTGGCGTTTCCACTTCTAGGTAGCCTTTTGAGCTCATGAAGTTACGGATTGCCGATACCAGCTTAGAACGGATGATAAACGCTTCACGTGAGTCTTGGTTGACAATTAGGTCAACGTAACGCTGACGGTAACGCATCTCTTGGTCAGTCAGACCGTGGAACTTCTCTGGAAGTGGACGAAGTGCTTTCGTTAGCAGCTCGTAAGACTCCATGTTCACGTAAAGGTCGCCTTTACCTGACTTGTGAAGAGCACCTTTCACACCAATGATGTCACCGATATCTAGGCCTTGGTATTTCTCTTTCAGCTCTTTTTGAACATCTTTTGCAGCGTAAGCTTGGATACGACCAGAGGTTTCTTGAATCGCTAGGAAAGGACCACGCTTAGCCATAACACGTCCAGCGATAGCCACAACATGGTTTAGCTCTTCTAGCTCTTCTTTCGTCTTTTCACCGAATTCCGCTTGAAGATCGCCAGCTAGGTGCTCACGACGGAAGTCATTTGGGTGGCCATTTGCTTTGCAGCTATGACGGATATGATCCAGTTTAGCGCGGCGCTCAGCAATCAGCTTATTCTCTTCTTGTACATTGTCGTTTTGAACAGCATCAGTCATTTTTGATGTATCCTGTCTTTCTTTATGAAAATAGTTTTTCGGTGAAAAGCTTACAGGCCTGATTTCAGGCTAGCTTCGATAAATTTGTCTAGGTCGCCGTCAAGAACCGCTTGAGTGTTGCGGTTTTCAACGCTAGTACGCAGATCTTTGATGCGTGAGTCATCCAGTACGTACGAACGAATCTGGCTACCCCAACCGATGTCCGATTTAGCGTCTTCATTGGCTTGCTTCTCTGCATTTTGCTTTTGAATCTCTAATTCAAAAAGCTTCGCACGAAGCTGTTTCATCGCCTGATCTTTGTTCTTGTGCTGAGAACGATCATTCTGACACTGGACCACAGTATTGGTTGGAACGTGCGTAATACGTACCGCCGATTCCGTGGTGTTAACGTGCTGACCACCCGCACCGGATGCACGGTATACGTCAATACGTAGATCAGAAGGGTTAATGTCGATATCGATGTTGTCATCAATCTCTGGGTAGATAAACGCAGAAGCAAACGATGTATGACGACGGCCACTTGAATCGAATGGCGATTTACGAACCAAGCGATGAACACCTGTTTCTGTACGTAGCCAACCATAAGCGTATTCGCCGGAGATCTTAACCGTTGCACCTTTAAGACCAGCAACTTCACCTTCAGAGACCTCGATCACTTCCGTCTTAAAGCCTTTTGCTTCAGCCCAACGTAAATACATGCGTAGCATCATCGATGTCCAGTCTTGTGCTTCTGTACCACCAGAGCCTGACTGCAAATCAATGTAGCAGTCAGATGCATCATGGTCGCCAGAGAACATACGACGGAATTCGAGCTTTTCTAGCTTAGCTTCAAGCTCAGCAAGCTCTGGCTCAATTTCATCGAAGGTTTCTTGATCTTCTTCTTCAACTGCAAGCTCTAGAAGACCATCAACGTCCTCCACACCTTGCTCAAGTTGGTCAATCGTTTCCACAACCGCTTCTAGGGCAGAACGCTCTTTGCCTAGCGCTTGCGCACGCTCAGGTTCGTTCCACACATCCGGTTGTTCTAGTTCTGCGTTGACTTCTTCTAGACGCTCTTGCTTAGCGTCATAGTCAAAGATACCCCCTCAGGACATTAGTGCGCTCAGACACGTCCTTAAGGCGGTTTTTAATAGGATTGATTTCAAACATGTTTGCTCAACATTTATGAGTAGAATTTAACCGAAGAATTGTACTGAAAAGTGTGACGAAGATACAGGAATTTTTTGCACTGCAACCTGCCGACGATTCAACGAAAAATCCCCTGTCACACGAGGCATGACAGGGGATTTTTATCTATTGAGCGTTTCAGCTTAAGCCGCTTCTTCTGCTAGCTCCGATTGAGCTGATTTTCCAATGAAAAACATGCAGATCATGGCAGCAATTGTTGGTAGCAACCAACCCATGCCAATATCGAACAGCGGTAGCATATTCAGCGCAGACACATCCACACCCGCTACTTTTGCTGCATCAATCAGAGCAAACAGCAGTGACACAAGGATTACAACACGGTAAGCCACTTGTGGGTTTGGTAGCATCTTGCGAATAAATGTCAGTGCAACCAAAGCGATAGCCACTGGGTATAGCGCGAATAGCACAGGAACAGACAAAGCAATCAGTTGAGAAAGACCAACATTCGCGACCACGGCACACGCCACACCGTTAACAACAACCCAAGTTTTGTAAGACACTGGAGTCAGTGAGCTAAAGTAATCAGAACACGCTGAGATAATACCGATAGCCGTCGTTAAACACGCAAGAAGCACAATCACTGACAATACAATTTGACCATACGGGCCGAACAGAGATTGAACGTACACGCTAAGAATCACACCACCATTGTCTGCGCCAGCAGCCACTGCCGCACTAGTTGCACCTAGGTAGAATAAAGAGACGTAAACGAAAGCCAAACCAGCAGCAGCAACACATGCGGCTCTGATCAGGTATTTTGCGGTCGCTTTTTGATCAGAAATGCCTTTTTGACGAAGTGCATCGACGATAAGCCCACCGAACATCAGCGAGGCAAAGGTATCCATGGTGTTATAACCTTCAAGGAAACCTTTTTGCAGTGGGTGTGTCAGGTATTCACCTTGTGCTGCGATCATTTCACCTTGAGGGTCGATAAACACAGCGACAGCAAGCACAATCAAGCCTAAGAAAAGTACTGGAGTCAGTACTTTACCGATCACATCAATCAGCTTGCCTTGTGACCAAGCAAAAGACATGGCCACAGCAAAGAACAAGATAGAAAAAATCGTCAGGTGCGATTGAGCCGCATCAACAAAAAATGGCTTCACCGCCATTTCGTAAGCCACTAAACCTGTGCGCGGCGCGGCAAATGCAGGACCGATAATGATAAAGATCAGTACCGCTATGGTCATCGCCACGCGTTTAGGCAAGTCTTTGGTGAGATGATCCCAAGAACCACCGGCAACGGCGATAGCAACGATAGTAATAAGAGGGAGGCCTACCGCCGTTAGAAGAAAACCTGTCATAGCAGGTACGAGATTCTCACCTGCAAGCTGTCCTGCTAGTGGGGGGAAAATAATATTACCCGCACCTAAGAAGAAAGCGAAAAGCATAAAGCCTACCGCGATAATATCTGTTAATTTTAAAGTCTGATTCACAAGAGACCCTTTAATTATTTTGATTGATGTTGTGCATGCTGAGCAGTCCGAGTTGGCTACCCAATCTATAAATTTGGAGGCGAATAATGACGAAACACACACCCAACCGCAACCCTAGGGCAAAAAACACCATATAAATTTATACTTTCAATCAAAAACCAGTGATATCAACTATAACAATAGAATTAATCAGTTTAATATCTGGATCAATAAATCAAACAAATGCAACATAGGTAGAACAAAAGACCATACAAAGATCCAACAATAGACTTAATCACTCAATTAATAACCACATGCAGAATAAAATGAAAAACACCCAATCCAAGACAAAAGACTTTTCATTCAAGCAGTTTAAAATTGCTGGTGGTTACTCGGGTATGCCTGTCAGCACCGATGGCGTCTTACTCGGTGCGTGGTGCGGCATTAAACAAGCAAATACCCTTTTAGATATTGGAACAGGCACAGGTTTATTGGCTTTAATGTGTGCACAGCGAAACCCTGACTGTGTCATTGACGCGATCGATATTGATCAGCACGCGTTGCAGGCCGCGAAAGAGAACTTCACCTCTTCTCCTTGGTCTTCCCGACTAACACTACTGGAAGGCGACGTGCTCAACTTTCCATTCGGAACACGCTATGACGCTATTGTATGTAATCCGCCGTATTTCAATTCAGGAGAGCACGCCCAAAACCAGCAACGAGCGACCGCAAGGCATACCTTAACCTTGAGCCACGAAGCTTTGCTTGAACGCTGTTTTAAGTTACTGAGCGCTGAGGGCCAGGCTTGGTTTGTCCTCCCAGAAGCAGAAGGACGTATGTTTATCTCCTTGGCAGAAACACTTGGTTGGCATCTGGCGGGTTTATGTGAAGTACAGCCAACAGCCAAGAAACCCGTTGGCCGCTTGCTGATTCAACTTAGCCAATACACATCAAACGCCAAGACAGAAAAACTGATAATTCAAAAGGATAATGGCTACAGCGATGAATTCGTCGCATTAACTAAAGCGTTTTATTTAAAGATGTAGAAATTAAGGTGTGATCCTTATCACCGAACCCTCTATAATACGTCCCCTTAAATTTATCGTTCTCACTTACCAGCTTGTGGAGACACCAGAGTGATCAAAAATTTTGCTGAACTAGAGCTAGATGAAAACCTGCTCGTTGCAATCGAAGAAATGGGTTATACCCGCCCAACCCAGATCCAGGCCGAAGCAATTCCACAAGCTTTGGACGGCAGAGACATTCTCGCTTCTGCGCCAACTGGTACAGGCAAAACCGCCGCTTTTGTTCTGCCAGCTCTACAATACTTGCAGGACTTCCCGCGTCGTAAGCCGGGGCCTGCTCGTGTGCTGATCCTGACTCCTACTCGCGAGTTGGCAATGCAAGTCGCTGATCAAGCTCGTGCTCTCGCAAAAAACACTAATCTGAACATCTTCACCATCACTGGTGGTGTGCAGTATCAAGAACACGCCGATATTCTCGCTAAGACACAAGATATCGTTGTTGCAACGCCTGGTCGTTTGATGGAATACATCGAAGCGGAACGTTTTGACTGCCGTGCCATTGAATGGCTGATCCTTGATGAAGCGGATCGCATGCTCGACATGGGCTTTGGCCCGACAGTTGATCGCCTTTCTTCAGAATGTCGCTGGCGTAAACAAACGTTGCTCTTCTCTGCAACGCTGGAAGGCAAAGGCGTGGAAGGATTTACCGCAGATCTGCTTAAAGAACCTGCTGAGATCGACGCTGAGCCATCTCGCCGAGAGCGTAAAAAGATTGCCCAGTGGTATCACCGTGCCGATGATATGGCGCATAAACTAGCGCTATTGAAAACGATCATCAACGACCAAGCTGAGCGCTCTATTGTCTTTCTGAAAACTCGTGAACGATTAGCCGAGCTGCGCGTTGAACTGGAAAAAGCGCAAATTCCGTGTGCTTGGATTCAGGGCGAAATGCCGCAAGATCGTCGTAACAATGCCATTGCGCGTTTTCGTGACGGTACCGTAAACGTACTTCTGGCAACAGACGTCGCTGCCCGTGGTATCGACTTGCCAGATGTTAGCCATGTCATTAACTACGACATGCCACGCAGTGCAGATGTGTACCTCCACCGTATCGGCCGTACCGCCCGCGCAGGCAAAAAAGGCAATGCGATCTCTTTAGTTGAAGCCCATGACCAAACCATGATGGACCGTGTGGCTCGCTACGTAAAAGAAGAGATCAAAGAGCGCTTTATTAAAGAGCTTCGTCCGAAACACAAAAAACCAGTGTTTAAGAAGAAAAAAGACGACAAGAAAAAAACTACTTCTAAAGGCAAAAAGAGAGTCGCGAAGAAGAAAAAGTAGTAACAAGCTAGCAATTTGAAAGGGTTGATGTGAGAGCATCAACCCTTTTTAGTTTCAATCGGCTAAAAGAGCATCTTCATTGCTAAAAACAAAAATACCGCCTTAGATAAAGGCGGTATTGAGTAATCAGAGCTGTGAAGTCCTTTGGCGCTAGAACAAGACGATGAAAATTAGTGTTCGCGAGTCGCACGGAACTCAACATCTGGGAAACGCTCTTTCGCCAAATTTAAGTTCACCATAGTTGGCGCAATGTACGTCAGGTTATCACCACCATCTAGGGCGAGGTTGGTTTGGTTCTTACGCTGGAACTCATCCAGTTTCTTACCATCTTCACACTCAACCCAACGTGCGGTTGCAACGTTAACGCTCTCATAAATCGCTTCCACGTTGTACTCAGCTTTTAAACGCGCAACAACGACGTCAAACTGAAGCACACCGACCGCACCAACAATCAGGTCATTGTTTTGTAGTGGACGAAATACCTGTACTGCCCCTTCTTCAGACAGCTGTACCAGACCTTTAAGCAACTGCTTTTGCTTCAATGGATCTCTTAGACGAATACGACGGAATAGCTCAGGCGCAAAGTTTGGAATACCTGCGAATTTCAGCGCTTCACCTTGAGTGAAGGTGTCACCAATCTGAATGGTACCGTGGTTGTGTAAGCCAATGATATCGCCCGCGTAGGCATTTTCAGCACGAGAGCGGTCACCAGCCATAAAGGTTACCGCATCAGAGATATTGATCTGCTTGCCAAGGCGCACGTGGTTCATCTTCATACCCTGTGTGTAGGTACCAGATACAATACGCATGAAAGCAATACGGTCACGGTGTTTTGGATCCATGTTGGCCTGAATCTTAAATACGAAGCCAGAGAATTTCTCTTCGTTCGCTTCAACTTGACGCTCATTCGCTTGACGCGGCATTGGCGCAGGCGCCCATTCCGTTAAACCATCCAGCATATGGTCAACACCAAAGTTACCCAGTGCGGTACCAAAGTATACTGGCGTCAATTCACCAGCAAGGAACAACTCCTGATCAAACTCAGGGCATGCACCAATCACAAGCTCTAGCTCTTCGCGTAGCTGCTCCGCTAGCTCAGCACCAACAGCCTCATCAAGCTCAGGGTTATCCAACCCCTTAACAACCAGCTTATCCTGAATGGTGTGGCCTTGACCTGTCGAGTAGAGAATCGTTTCATCGCGATGGATGTGGTACACACCTTTAAACTCTTTACCACAACCGATCGGCCAAGTAATCGGGGCACAGGAAATGTTTAGCTCACTTTCAACCTCGTCCAGTAGCTCCATTGGATCACGGATATCACGGTCAAGTTTGTTCATGAAAGTGACAATTGGCGTATCACGCAGACGGGTAACTTCCATCAGCTTACGTGTACGATCCTCAACACCTTTCGCGGCATCAATGACCATAAGGCAAGAGTCAACCGCGGTTAGGGTACGATAAGTATCTTCCGAGAAGTCTTCGTGTCCTGGTGTATCCAACAGGTTAACTAGGCACTCGTTGTATGGAAACTGCATCACCGAGGTCGTTACCGAGATACCACGCTCTTTTTCCATTTCCATCCAGTCAGATTTTGCGTGCTGCGCAGAGCCACGACCTTTTACTGTACCTGCGGTTTGAATAGCGCGTCCAAAAAGTAATACTTTTTCAGTAATGGTGGTCTTACCCGCATCCGGGTGCGAGATGATAGCGAACGTTCTGCGCTTAGAAACTTCGCCCATAAATGCTGTATTTGACATCAAAGGATCTTCTTCGGTATGAACGCCAGATTGTAGCCAAAATTGGTCATGACATATAAGCTGGCAGATTGATTCGGTTTTGCGCGGTATTCTCCCTTATATTGCTCTTTGGAGCAACAAAGGCAAATAAAACCTCAACAATTCACATCCAAACAAGATACAAATTAAAATATCAATAAATTTGGGCTATAACTAAAGGAGTAGAAGGAACCATATAAAATTATGCCTGCGAGCAAGAAAATAAATTCATTAGCATTCCGACAAGCGAAAACCGTTTTTTTAGTATCCGTGATACTAGGAATAATTTTCAGCTTGTATCAAATTTTGGTGGATCTTCATCAGGAGCAAAAGCGGATTGAAGAACACTACCAATTTAAGTTGCTACAAAATTATTCCAATGCCAGTCAGGCAGCCTATCACCTGAATCAGCTACTCGCTGAGCAGGTCGCATCGAGCCTGATGATGGATGGGGCTATCTATCAGGTTTCGATCGTTGATGACTTTGGAGACACCCTAACCGAACGGGAGAGAGGTGTGTCGCTTGAAAGTTCGTTTACGGAGGCTCTGTCGCGCTACCTGACTCCAACCACTCCTGTCTATAAAACCGAATTACATCAACCCAATTCGCATGTTGTCGTCGGGACACTGAGTTTCTCGGTCAATGGCGCCAATATCGCCAAGGATTTTATCGCCAAGACCAGTCAGATACTGCTGTTTGATCTGTTCCGGAATATCTTGCTGACGACGATCTTATTGTTGTTCTTCTACCAGAAGCTCTCGAAGCCACTGGTGACGTTGATCGACTGGGTTCGTTCACTGCAAGATAAAAAAGCCGAAGTTCCAATGCCGAATCTGTATCGAGATGATGAACTCGGACACTTGGCGAAAACATTCCATAATTTATGGAAAGACAGAGAAGCGGCAGAAGCAAAACTGAATCAATTGGCTTATTACGATTCGCTCACAGGCTTAGCCAACCGTAGTTTACTGCTGCAAATGCTCGAAGAAGCGATCGATAATGCCAACAAGACCAATACATCTGGTGTGCTTTTCTACCTCGATTTAGACCGTTTCAAAACGATTAACGATTCGTTGGGTCACACGATTGGCGACCATCTGATAAAAGCGATTTCTAAACGCATTGAGGCGTGGCTCATTGATGACTACACAGCCGCTCGCATCGGCGGCGATGAGTTTGCCATCTTGATGCCTTCGATCTCTGCGGATAAAGCTCATGAGACCGCTCAGCAGCTTCTTGCTTTGATTTCTAACCCTTACTCCATTGATGATCACTTACTGTACTGCACAACCAGTGTTGGTATCTCGATATTCCCATCCGTGAACAGCACCAACATTGATGTACTGCGTCAGGCGGATACGGCGTTGTATCGCGCTAAGGTGGCAGGCAGAAACAAATACATGTTTTATGAGCCTGAAATGCAGGCTCAAGTTGAGTCTTTCCTAGAGATAGAGAAAGGCTTGCATGAAGCACTCAATAAAGGTCAATTGGAACTCTATTACCAGCCTCAGGTTAATGGCGCACAACAAATCGTTGGCGTTGAAGCGTTGATCCGCTGGAACCATCCAGAGAAAGGCGTTTTGCCTCCCGGCGTATTTATGCCAATTGCTGAAGAAACCGGACAGATCTTACAAATTGGTAACTGGATCATCGAGCAGGCCTGCTACCAATACTCACGCTGGCGCAAACAAGGCGTACTTCCTGATACCTTCCGCCGTTTGGCCATCAACATCAGCCCGCTGCAATTCTCGCAGAACAGCTTCGTTGAACACATTCATGATGTCCTCGCTCAGGCAGACATTGACGGAGAACACATTGAGCTGGAGATCACTGAGAATTTACTTTTAGAAAACGTAGAAAGTGCAATTCAGAGAATGAGTGAGCTTAAGCAGCACAACCTCAAAATATCGATCGATGACTTTGGTACTGGGTATTCTTCACTTAGGTATCTAAAACACCTAGCAGTCGATGTACTTAAAATTGACCGCTCATTTGTCACCCAACTTCATTTGGATGAGAGTGACCAAGCGATCGTCGATACCATTATCATGACCGCACAACGGCTCAATCTGGAAGTCATCGCGGAAGGTGTGGAGGATGCCAACGAATTGAATACGCTCAAACAACTCGGTTGTGATCAGTTCCAAGGCTATCTGTTCGACAAACCTCTGCCTGCTTCCGAATTAATTTCACGTTTTGAAGCGAATTTCTATCCGGTAGAAGGGTCTCCTACCATCAAAGCGGTACAGAAATAATCTAGAAGAAGATGTAACTCATGATAATGGCATCTTCTTTTCCGGTCTCCGTTGGGTAGTAGTTAACGCGGCGATCAACTTCATTAAAGCCTACCGCCTCATACAAGTTAGCCGCGCGAGTATTACTTTCCCTCACCTCTAACCACGCACTTTCCGCTTTTAACTGTTCACACATAATTAAAAACGACTCAATCAGTTGTTTGCCGTATCCTCTACCTTGCTGAGCGGGGTCGACGGCAATATTCAGAAGAGTCACCTCACCCACTATATTCTGAGCATAAAAGTAACCAACCACCTTATCGTCATCCATCAACACATGATGACACGCCCCTCTGCTTGTTACATCGCGAATCATCGTTTCTGACCAAGGGTGGGTATGAGCCTGAGTTTCTATTGAATACACCGAATCTAGGTGAGCTTTTGCTAAAGGAAGTAATGTCATACTATTTTAAAGCTTGGATTTGCTGCCAAAGCGCACGTTTGTGTTGCTGATTGCCGTCAATTTCACTTAGGCTTGGAGATTGAAGCGTTTTGAGACCAAGATCCATCTGGGCTTCACTGCCTGCGAACCAGATCCAGTCAACCTTAGTAGCGCTGAGTAAAACCAGATGTTCAGGGGCTAAGTAACGAGTTTGATCCAACGTCAAATTGATCGTTTTTAAGATATTCTCAAACAAAGTTGCAGTCGCACCTACCGGTTTTTGAGGCGAAACCAAGAGCATTTTGCAGTCATCAGGCAAACGAATACCTTCAGCACGGTAGCCTTGCAATCTCTCTGGGTGAGTCAGCTCGTAGGCTTGAATCCCCATTTCGTGTAAGTATGTAAGCTCTCTAGTCGACATAATTTGCAAATTGCTAGAATATAAAACGGTGCCATGCTATCACAAGCAGGCACCGCTATTATATGACTAAACGAAATGAAAAGCCTTAGAAGCTAGCTTTCACTGCGTCTGCAATTTTTAATGCTGATGATTTTACTAGCTCAGCGTCTTCACCTTCCACCATGACACGGATGAGCGGTTCAGTGCCTGATTTACGTAACAGCACTCGACCTTTATCACCAAGTTCCGCTTCAACTGCAACGACAGAGGCTTTTACCGCTTCAGCTTCTAGTGGATTAGAATCACCAGAAAAACGGACATTCTCCAGCACTTGAGGGTATAACGTCATACCTTGAGAGAGTTCATTCAGGGACATATCACTGCCAACCACTGAAGCTAAAACTTGCAGCGCTGCCACAATAGCATCTCCGGTTGTCACCTTATCAAGTAAGATCACATGGCCTGAATTTTCCGCACCGATTTTCCAGCCTTTTTCAAGCAGCTGCTCCATTACATAACGGTCACCTACTGCGGCACGAACAAAGGGAATACCTAATTGTTTGAGGCCATTTTCCATACCCAGGTTCGTCATCAGGGTTCCAACCACACCACCTTTCAGTTCACCGCGACGCAAGGCATCACGAGCGATGATGTAAGCAATCTGGTCGCCATCGACTTTATTACCAAGGTGATCGACCATAATGATGCGATCACCATCGCCATCGAATGCCAGACCAAGGTGAGCTTGCTCTTCCACTACTCGTTGCTGTAGCGCTTTAACATCCGTAGCACCCACTTCGTGGTTAATATTCGTGCCGTTAGGCTCGATACCCATAGCAATGACATCTGCACCTAGCTCGCTAAAGACGGCTGGAGCTATGTGGTAAGTCGCACCATGCGCACAGTCCACCACAATTTTCAATCCAGAAAGGCTCAACTCAGAAGGGTATGTGCTTTTACAAAACTCAATGTAACGACCAGCAGCATCATCAAGACGGCTGGCTTTACCCAACAATGAAGACTCGACACATTCAATGTCTTTATCAAGTTCCGCTTCAATCGCGAGTTCGATATCGTCAGGAAGCTTAGTACCTTCCGAAGAAAAGAACTTAATGCCGTTATCGTAGTAAGGGTTATGAGAAGCCGAAATCACAATGCCAGCTTCTGCGCGGAATGTCTGGGTCAGGTAAGCCACTGCTGGCGTTGGCATTGGACCAGTAAAGGTAGCTTTCAAGCCAGCGGCAGCAAGGCCTGCCTCAAGTGCAGATTCCAGCATGTAGCCAGAAATACGGGTATCTTTACCGATAATTACTTTTTTGGTGCCCTGCTTTGCCAGAACACGTCCTGCTGCCCAACCAAGCTTAAGTACGAAATCAGGTGTAATTGGGTACTGACCCACTTTTCCTCGTACACCGTCGGTACCAAAATAACGTCTTTTATCAGACATAATTATTCCTTTTTATAATCTATTTCTCAGTGGTTACTTTGCACCATAGAGACAATCTTTACAGCATCAAGCGTTTGTTCAAAATCGTGAACTCGGATGATCTGAGCACCTTTCATTGCAGCAATTGTCGCGCAGCTGACACTGGCGGCAACACACTCGGCAGGCGCTTTATCCAGCAACTTAAACAACATCGATTTACGAGACATACCAGCCAGAAGCGGTAAGCCAAATTGATGAAATTGCTCAAGGTGAGCCAACATGTGGTAGTTGTGCTCAAGCGTTTTTCCAAAACCAAAGCCCGGGTCAAGAATCAATTGACTCTTTTTCATCCCTTTGGCTTCACATGCTTGTACTCTTTCTTGCAGGAATTCACCGACTTCTTTAAGTAAATCGTCGTAATGAGGATTTGCCTGCATGGTTCTTGGCTGTCCTTGCATGTGCATAAGACACACCGGTAACCCGGATTCTGCAGCAACCTCAAGCGCACCTTGCTCTTGCAGTGCCCGAACATCATTAATAATGTCCGCACCAGCTTCAATGGCCTGACGCATGACTTCTGCTTTGCTGGTATCAATAGAAATCCATACGCCAAAGCGTTCACGAATGGCTTTGATCACCGGGATCACCCGACTAAGCTCTTCTTCCAAAGCCACATCAGGTGCACCAGGGCGAGTCGACTCGCCACCGATGTCGATAATACTAACGCCTGCGTTAATCATTTTTTCTGCCTGAATCATCGCATTCTCTAGTGAATTGTATTTTCCACCATCAGAGAACGAGTCAGGCGTGACGTTGAGAATACCCATAACTTGAGGCGTTGATAAGTCGAGGGATTTATTATTTGCTGTAATAATCATAAAAAATACAAAAACCCCGAGTTTCCTCGGGGTTTATTTTATTGGTTTGCGTTATTCAGAATCTTTCTTTTCTGTCGTCTGCTCTTCTGTAGACTCAGAAGAAGAAGCGGATTCTTCTTTCACAGGCTCAGCTTTCGCTTCTGGTTGCTCTGCCTTAGCTTCCGGCTTGCTGTCGGAGTTATCACCCCAACCCGCTGGCTCACGAATATCCGACTTGCGATCCATCAGGTCATCAATTTGACCTGCATCGATGGTCTCATACTTCATCAACGCATCTTTCATTGCGTGCATTATATCCATGTTATCTTCAAGGATCTGTTTTGCACGCGCGTAGTTGCGGTCAATGATCTTACGTACTTCGTCATCAATCAGCTTGGCGGTATCGTCAGACATGTGTTTAGTCTGAGTTACGCTACGGCCCAAGAATACTTCACCTTCTTCTTCTGCATAAAGAAGTGGCCCTAGTTTCTCTGAGAAGCCCCATTGAGTCACCATCTTACGCGCAATATCAGTTGCACGTTCGATATCGTTAGAAGCACCAGTTGATACTTTGTCTGCACCGTAGATAAGCTCTTCAGCAAGACGGCCACCGTACAGGCTCGAGACCATAGACTCGAGATGCTGACGCGACATGCTCACACGGTCTTGCTCTGGCAAGTACATCGTCACACCCAACGCACGACCACGTGGAATGATAGAAACCTTGTAAACTGGATCATGTTCAGGAACCAGACGACCAACGATTGCGTGGCCTGCTTCATGGTAAGCCGTCGACTCTTTAGTCTCTTCAGACATCACCATAGAACGACGCTCAGCACCCATCATGATTTTGTCTTTGGCTAATTCAAACTCAACCATAGATACGTTGCGCTTGTTACCACGTGCTGCAAACAATGCCGCTTCGTTTACTAGGTTAGCTAAATCAGCACCAGAGAAGCCTGGTGTACCACGAGCGATTAGAGATGGTTCTACATCACCGGCTAGTGGCACTTTACGCATATGAACTTTAAGAATCTGCTCACGACCACGAACGTCTGGTAGACCAACCACAACCTGACGGTCAAAGCGACCAGGGCGAAGTAGCGCTGGGTCAAGAACATCTGGGCGGTTAGTTGCCGCAATCACGATGATACCTTCGTTACCTTCGAAGCCATCCATCTCAACGAGCATTTGGTTCAGCGTTTGTTCACGTTCATCGTGACCACCACCAACACCTGCACCACGCTGACGACCTACTGCATCAATCTCATCGATAAAGATAATACAAGGTGCGGCTTTCTTTGCTTGCTCGAACATGTCACGGACACGAGATGCACCCACACCAACGAACATTTCAACGAAGTCAGAACCTGAAATAGTAAAGAAGGGTACCTTCGCTTCACCGGCAATCGCTTTAGCGAGCAGCGTTTTACCCGTACCAGGAGGACCAACCATCAGAACACCAGTTGGGATTTTACCGCCCAGTTTCTGGAAGCGGCTTGGATCACGCAGGTAATCAACCAGTTCTTTTACGTCTTCTTTTGCTTCATCACACCCAGCAACATCACCGAATGTGGTTTTGATTTGTTCTTCGCTCATCATACGAGCTTTGCTCTTACCGAAAGACATTGCGCCTTTACCGCCGCCGCCTTGCATTTGACGCATGAAGAAAATCCATACACCAATCAGTAAGATCATTGGGAACCAAGAAATGAAGATAGTACCTAGTAAGCTCTGCTCTTCTGGCGGAGTACCTTGCACTTTCACATTCTGGTTGATCATGTCATCCAGTAATTTCTGGTCATAGACCGGCATGTAAGTAACATAACGCGAGCCACCGCCACGACGAGTGAAAGTAATTTCCTCGCCCTTAAATGTTGCTTCCTGAATCTGGCCTTGGCCAACTTCCTGTACAAACGTGGTGTAATCAACCGCTCTGCCGTTACTTTCTCCAGGACCGAAGCTCTGGAAAACCGACATCAAGACTACGGCGATTACAAGCCACAGAATTAAATTTTTTGCCATGTCACTCAAGGTGTCAGCCTCGCGATAACTAATTGTAATTAAAGGTAGGGTACTACAGTTTTTTGACTGTAGCTACAGTGTTAACTGCTGCTCGATTGAGCAAATAGTTAACCTTTGTAACCAGTGGCTACAATAAAAACTTCTCGGGAACGAGCCCTTGAAGAGTCAGGTTTACGGATTTTCACGACTTTGAACATGTCACGAACGTCTTTTACGTATTGATCGAAGCCTTCGCCCTGAAATACTTTCACAACAAAACTACCATTGGGCGCAAGAACTTGTCGACACATATCTAAAGCTAATTCAACCAAATACATTGCACGTGGCTGATCAACTGAATTGTTACCTGCAATATTAGGCGCCATATCAGACATCACCACATTCACCATAGAAGGTTGAATTCGATCCAGCAAAGCTTCTAGTACAGCGTCTTCACGGAAGTCACCTTGTAGAAAGCTCACGCCAGCAATAGGATCCATTGGAAGTAAATCACATGCGATGATTTTACCTTCGTCTCCTACTATCTTAGCAGCATATTGAGACCAACCACCGGGAGCCGCACCTAAATCGACGACAGTCATCCCAGGTTTCAATAGTTTGTCTTTGGTTTGAATCTCTTCCATCTTGAAGTAAGCACGAGAACGATAGCCCTTTTTACGCGCTTCATTGGCGAACTTATCGTCAAAATGTTCTTTCAACCAACGGCCTGAGCTCGCCGAATGTTTTTGTTTACTCATTCGATTCCTAACTAATAGAGGGACCAACTTGCCCAATAAATTATAGTCTTCAAGGGTAGATGGCGTTAAAATGGTATTTTTCAACCCTTATAGTAAAGAAAATTGGCCGCGTAATGAACCTAAGCACCAAACAAAAGCAGCATCTAAAAGGCCTAGCGCACAGTCTAAAACCTGTTGTGCTTATGGGCGCAAATGGACTAACTGAGGCTGTTCTAGCGGAAATAGAAATCGCTCTTAATCACCATGAACTGATTAAAGTGAAAGTTGCCTCTGAAGATCGCGAAACGAAAAACCTGATTATTGAAGCTATCGTACGCGAAACTGGCGCAGAAAAAGTACAAGTGATCGGTAAAACACTGGTTATGTACCGTCAGACTGAAGAGCGTAAAATCGAGTTGCCACGTAAATAAGCGAACCTCGGTTTCAATGCTATAAAAAAGGTCGCACTATGCGACCTTTTTGGTTTCTCAAACAGCCAATCTACGATTAAACGTATTCTACACTGTCAATTTCAAAGTCACGATCGCCACCTGGTGTAGAAATCACCACTTCATCGCCTTCCATCTTACCAACCAAGCCACGAGCGATTGGTGAGCTAACAGAAATACGGCCAGCTTTGATATCCGCTTCATCGTCACCGACGATTTGGTAGGTTTTCTCTTCTTCGGTATCACAGTCAATCAAAGTGACGGTTGAACCAAAAATGACCTTGCCTGAATTATCCATCTTAGTAACGTCAATAACCTGAGCTACAGACAGCTTGTACTCAATATCACGGATCTGAGCTTCGCAAATACCCTGCTCTTCACGTGCGGCATGATATTCAGCATTTTCTTTCAGATCGCCTAATTCACGCGCTTCCGCAATAGCTTCAGAAATCTGTGGGCGAAGCTTTAGTAGTCGGTCTAATTCTTCGCGCAGCTTTTGTTCGCCACGCACTGTCATTGGGACTTTTTCCATTGTTTACCTCATTGCCAAAGCTATCTTTGGACAAAACAAAACTACCCAATCCGGTGGATTAGGTAGTGAGTTAACTAATCAATTTCCTTTAGTGTAAACAAAGTTAGCGAGTAAATCATCTGAATTCAATATTCGATATTTTTGCGTCTTATATATGATAGTTCAATCAACTAAATAGCCTTCTCAAGTCTTTTTATAGTTAGCCCATTGAATAAAAAGATCTAAATAATAGAAACATAAACAAACGATAAAAAATCAACAGGAATCTTTTAAAAACAAACAGTTGAGTATTTTTTACATTAAATAAAACAGTGTTCATTAGTCCGATTTATATCATTTTACTAACTCATCGAGGAACTTTGGCGGTACAACAATGCTCACCAAATGCTCTATGACACTCAATGTGTGTGATGTTTCTTATTGATTATGCACTTGAAATCATAGAACGGAAGAAAGAGAAAGGCGAAGCCATGGCGGAGCGTTTTCTCAAAAAACTATTTATGGACAGTAAATTAGGACTTATAAGATGAACAAAACTCTGATCGCTCTAGCAGTTTCTGCAGCAGCAGTGGCAACTGGCGCAAACGCGGCGGAAATCTACAACCAAGACGGTAACTCTATCGAAATGGGTGGTCGCGCGGAAGCACGTCTAGCTCTTAAAGATGGTAAAGCAGAAGACAACTCTCGCGTACGTCTAAACTTCCTAGGTACAGCTCAGATCACTGACAGCCTATACGGTGTGGGTTTCTACGAAGGTGAGTTCACTACAAACGAAGATGGCAAAGGCACTGATGACGGTTCAAGCGATTTAACTAACCGTTACCTATACGGTGGTATCGGCGGTACATTCGGTGAAGTAACCTACGGTAAGAACGACGGCGCACTAGGTGTGATCACTGACTTCACTGATATCATGGCTTACCACGGTAACTCTGCAGCATACAAAATCGCAATTGCTGACCGCTCAGACAACATGATCTCTTACAAAGGCCAATTTGCTGACCTTGGCGTAAAAGCAAGCTACCGTTTTGCAGATGATACAACTACCTCAACTTCAACAAGCTCAACTGACAATGATGCAGATGGTTACTCTCTATCTGCAATCTACGCAATCGGCGAAACAGGCGTTAAGTTAGGTGCTGGTTATGCTGATGGTAACCAAACAGATGTTGAAGGTTTCACAGGTACTGTTGAACGCAGTCAGTACATGCTAGCGGCTTCTTACGCAATCAACGACCTGTACTTTGCTGGTACATTTGTTGATGGTGAAGACCAAGCGAAAGGCTCTAGCACTAAAACAGACAATACAGGTTACGAGCTAGCAGCAGCGTACACTATGGGCCAGACTGTATTCACAACGTCTTACAACTACCTAGAAAACAAAACAGGTTCAACTAAAGAAGATGCTGCAGATAACATCGCTATCGACGCAACATACTACTTTAAGCCTAACTTCCGTGGCTACGTATCGTACAACTTTAACCTGCTAGACGATGACAAATCTTACATCTCTAAAGCACAAGCAGAAGACGAGCTAGCTTTAGGTCTACGTTACGACTTCTAATTTGTGACTTAATGTCATTATCTCTAAACGCCCGCTTCTAGCGGGCGTTTTTTTTACTGGCTATACTGCTTCCTTGTCTTTAGATCTCTCGGCGCTTTGCTATGCAGCTTTCCAAACTGTTTTTGTTGTTTTTTATCTCTTTATTTTCTCTATCAGCTTTTGCCTATGCGCCCGTGGGTCAACTACCCGATGGCAGTCGAGCAGCCCTACTTGTCGAATCACTCGACCAGCAAAATTCCTTACTTGATACTCACAATGGTGATCAGTATTTTCCTCCAGCGAGTACACTCAAGCTCGTCACGGCATTGGCTGCAAAGCTAGAATTAGGTGATAACTTTCGCTTTGAAACCGAACTTGAGCAAACTGGTAAAGATGTCGTCATCCATTTTTCTGGCGACCCGACTCTGGCAACCGAGGATTTAAAACAGCTATTTGTCGTCGCCAAAAGAAATGGGCTTAGCCGAATTGAGGGAGACATCTGGTTAGATAACAGTGCGTTTACTGGATACGACCGTGCTGTCGGCTGGCCGTGGGATATACTGGGCGTTTGCTATAGCGCACCGGCAACTGCCATTTCGCTTGACGGTAACTGTGTCCAAGCTTCTATTTATACGCAAGAGGATGGCAACACACGCGTTTACGTACCGGAGCACTTTCCTGTCTACGTAACCACTCAGGCATCAAGTGTCAGCAAAGACCAGCAAGAAAGTACTCAGTGTGATTTAGAGCTTATCTCTTCTCCAGATAACCATTATCAGCTTCAAGGTTGTTTAACTGAACGGAGCAAACCACTACCACTCAAGTTCGCGGTACAAGATCCTGAGCTTTACACTCAGCGCATGTTAAATAGCGTGTTGAACCAATTAAATCTGCCTTTTTCAGGAACGGTACGAATTGGACGACCAGATCACTCAAGCAAAAAGACTCTACTAGCCACTCACAGCTCCTTACCACTCACAGAGCTACTTGAAACCATGCTGAAAAAATCGGATAACCTGATCGCCGACAACCTAACTAAAACTCTGGGGGCCAAGTTTTATATCCAGCCCGGTAGCTTCAGCAATGGTACTGAAGCCATTAAGCAGATCATTTTTTCTAACACCGGGATAAACTTAGAAGCCACTCCAATGGCCGATGGTTCCGGTTTGTCACGCAACAACCGTTTTACCAGCCAGGCGATGTCGAAAATCTTGCGCTATATCTGGATCAACGACAGCACATTGAAGATGATTGATTTGATGCCCAAGTCGGGTGAATCTGGCACGCTAAAATATCGCCGAAGTATGCGTAAAGAACCGATAAAAGGTGCATTCATCGCTAAAAGTGGCTCACTTTACGGCAGCTACAATATGGCTGGATTTGGGCTCGATAGCTCAGGGAAGCCTACCACCTTGTTCGTACAGTACGTGGCGGATTATTTGCCGCCAAAGAAAAAGAGCGATGATAAACCTACCATCGCTCCTATAACACAATTTGAAACCTTGTTCTATCAGGACATCGTAAAGTTCAGTCAGGCGATACCTAAGAAATAATTCACAACGGTGAAGTAAATCCACATACCGGATATATCGACAATCGAAGCTAACACTGGGCTCACCAATACGGCTGGGTCCAGTTTGAATGCTCGAGCGAGTATCGGTAGCAAACCACCTAAGGTTGTCGACATCGTCACCTGAATAAACAGTGCGACAGCAATCGCCAGTGCGATATTGCTCAGCTCAAAGCCGCCCGTTGATGCCCCATCACTGAACAACATGACCCTGCCAACAATGACCAAAGCGATAGCCAAAGCCAAACACAGTGCAACACGACTTTCTTTCCAGAATACCGCCAACCACTGGCGCTTTTTCAGCTCTCCAGTAGCTAAGGCTCGTATCACCAAAGTCGCAGCTTGAGAACCAGTGTTGCCACCAGCTGCTGCAATGACAGGCATATAAACCGCCAACAATACCAGCTGACTCAAGGTGTCCTCATACTGGGCAATAATCAGCCCAGAAACGATACCCAGCAACGCCAAGGCAATGATCCAACCAATGCGTTGTTTTACGTGCTCCAATACGGACGTACTAAGATAACTGTTGGATGTTTCCACCTCTGAATGAATCAGGCCTAACTGGTGCGCGTAATGGCGCGCGAGTTTGTCATGGCCTTCATTTTCCAGCACAGAAATCAACTGCTGGACATAACCAACTGAACAATGGTGCAAGATAGCCACCGCTTCTTCAATAGGCATCACTGTCAACAAATGAACCTGCTGGTGTTGCTCATATTGCAAAAATGCATTACGAGCTGCCCCAATCTCTTCCGAAGAAAAATTTAGGGTGTTTTCAATGTATGTATTGTTCATTACCGTCATGGCGAATCTCCCGATTGGCAGTAGGTAACGACCATCCAGCTACAGCACGCACAGCAAGTCGAACGCATACTGAGTATGAGTCTGTAACTGAATACTAGATAGGAAGGAGAAAAATCTGAGATTACTTTAGAAAAGAGTTACTCTGCCACTTAGGCAGAGACGAAGATCGCCAATACCGAAGCGGTTTATTTTTCTCCCTTCATACTAGGAGGATGGTCGGTATTGTTCATAAAAATCTCCGAATGAACTGCCAGTCTGGCAGCGCGGGCATGATAACAAAGCACAGACTTTTTTACAGTCAATTTAATGAAAAAATCTCTGATTATTAGCCAAATTTCTCGTATTAAAAAAGCGCCGTTAAGGCGCTTTTTGTTATCAATGTTCAGCAGACGCTTACTTAATCGTAATACGAGCAAATTTACGTTTACCGACTTGGAATACGTACGTGCCTGCTTGTGGTGCAAACTTAGAATCGGCGACTTTCTCGCTATCAATCTTCGCAGCACCCTGCTTGACCATACGCATCGCTTCAGAGGTTGACGCACATAGGCCTGCTTCTTTCAAAAGGTTGCTAACCGGAAGGCCTGCATCAAATTCAAACTCTGGCATTTCATCTGGAATTTGATTCTTAGCGAAACGATTAACGAACTCTTGCTCTGCAGCCTCTGCATCCGCTTCGCTATGGAAGCGAGCAATGATCTCTTTTGCCAGCAAGACTTTAATGTCACGTGGGTTCTTACCTTCAGCAATACTTGCTTTGAACTGTTCGATTTCTTCCAAAGGACGGAACGACAGCAACTCGTAGTAACTCCACATCAAATCGTCTGAGATCGACATGATCTTGCCGAACATTTCACTTGGCGCTTCACTGATACCGATGTAGTTGTTAGCAGACTTCGACATTTTTTTCTCGCCGTCTAGACCAACAAGAAGTGGCATCATTAGTACCGCCTGTGGCTTCTGACCATTGGCTTTTTGCAGCTCGCGGCCCATCAGTAGGTTAAACTTCTGATCGGTACCACCTAGCTCAACGTCAGTTTCCATCGCAACGGAGTCCCAACCTTGCAGCAATGGGTACATAAACTCATGGATAGCGATTGGCTGACCGCCAGCGTAACGCTTTTTAAAGTCATCACGTTCAAGCATGCGAGCAACGGTTTGGTTCGCTGCAAGACGAATCATACCTTCTGCGCCTAACTCAGATAACCATTCGGAGTTGAACTGAATCTTAGTTTTCGCAGGATCAAGGATCTTAAACACCTGTTCCTTGTAAGTTTCAGCATTTCGAAGTACATCTTCACGGCTCAGTGGTGGACGAGTACTGTTCTTACCCGTTGGGTCACCGACCATAGCGGTGAAATCACCGATAAGGAACGTCACTTCATGGCCAAGCTCTTGGAACAAGCGTAGCTTATTGAAAATAACCGTGTGACCCAGGTGAATGTCTGGAGCGGTTGGATCGGCACCCAACTTAATACGTAGAGGACGATTCTCTTTCAGCTTTTCAATCAGCTCTTCTTCTGGAATTAGCTCTTCAACGCCGCGTTTAATCTCGGCCAGTGCAGCTTCAATGCTCGCCATTCTTGTTCACTCCCACAGATTTGGCAAAAATTTGGTAATTTCCCATCTTACTTGAATAGCGATGCTTTTTGAAACCAGTTAGACTAAACAGCTAGCTATTTTTACTGAATTTTTTAGAACGAACATAAATGTTGTCTATTTTCGCTCGACTTCCATGGATGCACCGAGCCTGTATCGCCTTATTTAGTGCACTGATTGTCATCGCACTGTTTCTGCCATCACCTCAAGATCTCAGACCGGATGAGAAGCTTTATGAGGTTGGTGAACATTACCCTATTGCTATCAATGCTGAAGCGTTGATCTCTTCTGATTCAGAAAACACAGCAGCGTCACTGCGCTGGGAGAAACACACCATAGGCTCTGGTGACAGCATGGCTCTGCTTTTTCAACGCGCAGGTCTCTCCTCTCGTCTACTTTATGATCTGACTACGACCAGCAAGGAAATTAAACAGCAGCTCACGCGTGTCCGCCCTGGTGACTCATTTCAGTTCGGTTTCGACACCGATGATCAACTGGTTCAGATAAAACGTCAGCTCAATGCTTACGAAACCTTTTTAATTACCCGCTCTGAAACTGGTTTTACTTCGCAGCTAGATAAAAAAGATGTCCATTACCAGTACAACTACGCAGAAGCAGACATCACATCCAATTTCTGGAATGCGGGGGTTGGCGCAGGTCTCACTGCCAATCAGATTATGGAGTTGGCGGGTATTTTTGGTTGGGACATAGATTTCGCGCTCGACATCCGTAAAGGCGATCATTTTGAGATCCTGTATCAGGAACGCGTGGTAGAGGGAGAAGTGGTTGGGCGTGGCAAAATTATCGCGGCAATTTTTACCAACCAAGGCGATACCTTCAAAGCGATTATTAATGACAAGAATGGCAATTACTACGATGAAAATGGCCGTGCAATGAAGAAAGCTTTCTTGCGTTCGCCACTGGATTTCCGCCGTGTCTCTTCGAACTTTAATCCTCGCCGTCGCCACCCAGTGACAGGAAAAGTACGTGCACACAGAGGAACAGACTATGCAGCCCCAGTAGGAACACCAATTTGGGCCGCTGGTGATGGTATCGTGCAAAAATCCAGCTACAACCAGTTCAACGGTAATTACGTGTTCATCAAACACAGCAATACCTACATCACCAAATACTTACACTTAACCAAGCGAACGGTGAAAACTGGTCAGCGTGTCAAACAAGGCCAAACTATTGGTACTTTGGGCGGAACAGGACGAGTGACTGGCCCGCACCTGCATTATGAGTTCCTAGTCAATGGTGTTCACAAGAACCCAAGAACCGTTAAGCTTCCGCAATCTAAGTCATTAACTGGTAAAGATAAAGCCACCTTTATCGCCAACGCCAAGTTAAGGCTAGAGAAGCTTGATCGCTACGGTGAACTGCTCGCGACTCGTTAAATTGTTTTATGAAAAAGCCCGCTACTGCGGGCTTTTTTAATCTTCTACAATGATATTCGCGTTTTCTTCAACCTTGTGCTGTCGACCCAACATCAGCAAGCATGGCGTCAACACCAAAGTTAACACTGTTGCAAATGCCAGCCCCCCAGCAACAGCGGTTGCCAATTGCGACCACCACTGGGTACTTGGAGCGCCGAACTCAACCTTCTGGTTAATTAAGTCGATGTTCATTTCCAGTACCATAGGCAGCAGGCCTAGGATTGTCGTCACTGTGGTTAACAGAACTGGACGTAAACGCTGCATCCCCGTCCTTAAAATCGCATCTCGCTTATCCATACCGCGCTTGAGAAGCTGATTGTAGGTATCAATCAAAACGATGTTGTTATTCACCACAATGCCCGCCAAAGCAATCACGCCAATCCCCGACATGATGACGCCAAATGGCTTTTGGAAAATCAACAAACCGACAAAAACGCCCACGGTGGAGAACAACACCGCACTGAGGATCAAAAACGCCTGATAGAAGCTATTAAACTGGGTGATCAGAATTAACGCCATCACCACTAAAGCGATCAAAAATGCCTTCTGTAAAAAAGCGGAGGAGTTTTCCTGTTCTTCATTCTGACCACGAATCTTAAACTCGACCCCATCAGGCAAGTTCAGATCGGCAAGTGCTTGTTCAACGTTAGGCAGCTCTAGCGCTAAGTTGTAGCCTTCTTTCATGTCGGCAAAAATATTGATCACTCGATGCCCGTCTATACGCCGTATCGTGTCCTGCTTATGATCTGGAATAATGCTGGCAAAGTTGGTGATAGGAACCATACCCGCGGCGGTTTTGACTTTAAGCTGATCGAAACGGCCAATATCACGCTTATCTTCTGGGTAACGCACCAGAATATCGACCTCTTCAGTGGCATCATCTGGTAAGTAGTCCCCTAATTTGAGGCCATTGGTGACAAACTGAACCGTATTGCCCACCAATGTTGCGTCAGCGAGAAAACGAGAGGCATCGTCACGACGAATATCTATCTGCCAGTCGATGCCTTCTTTACTCGACGTATCACTAATATTGGTGAAAGCAGGGTACGCATCTGCCCAGTGACGAACCATTTTCGCCGCGCGATCTAGTTCTCCCGGAATACGCGTCGACATTTCAATAACCAGATCATGCTCCACAGGCGGCCCAGCATCTGGGAACTTGTACTCGATTTCTACCCCAGCATATTGGTCGGTCGTTTGCTTTAGTTCATCAATAATGGTTTTCACTTTACGCCGATACTGCCAATCCACGGGCGTGATCTGAATCTGTCCGATTTCATCATCACCACCCGTTTTGGTATAAACGCTTTCAAACTCATCATGACCAAGCATGACAGACTCGATATCACGCATGATGACGTCTTTTTCGTTTATCGACAGATCGCCATAAGAACGTACTTTGACAGTAAAGAATGGCGGGTCTACCTCAGGGAAAAACTCTGCACCTAAGCCTGCTTTGGCGTAGGTGAAGCCGACTCCCACAGCAAGTAAAATCGCACTTAACAGAATCTTTAGTGGATGGCGTAAAGCGATGTTAAGCGTTTCAAGATAGAGTTTGGTCAACCCAGTGGCTTTGGAAAAATCACCATCATGCAGAGCGACCATTTTCTCACGTTGTTGTTTGGTGACATGCTGCGGCTTACCAATCAAACCACCGAGTACAGGGACAAACAACAATGCCATCGCCAATGACGCTGCCAATGTAGCTATCAGGGTCAAAGGCAGGTATTTCATAAACTCGCCAGTAATATCTGGCCAAAATAATAGCGGAGCAAATGCCGCCAAGGTTGTCGCGGTAGATGCGGTAATCGGCCATGCCATGCGTTTAGCGGCATCCCGGTATGCATCTCGGCGAGGCGTTCCTTCTTGCATGCGGCGATCAGCAAACTCTGTTACAACAATCGCCCCATCCACCAGCATACCGACCGCCATGATCATCGAGAAAAGCACCACGATATTAACTGTCAGGCCAAACACAGAAAGAACCAATAGCCCCGTGAGGAATGATCCGGGAATGGAAATCCCCACCAATAGTGCAGTTCGGACACCCAAGATAGCGATGATCACCACAACAACCAGAATGATCGCTGACAGAATATTGTTTTGCAGATCATTGAGCATCATTTTGACGTCTTTAGACTGATCCCAAGTGTATTTCACTTGCAAATTATTCGGCCAGTCGGCGCGCTTTTGACCTTCCTCCATCACCTGCTTGATCAATGCGACAGTCTCAATAATATTTTCACCCGCGCGCTTTTTCACATCCAAAACAATCGCAGATTTGCCATCAAGGCGTGCATAGCTTTCAGGGTCGCGAAACGCCCTGCGCACCGTTGCCACATCACCAAAAGTGATCACTTGTTTTCCGTCAACCTTAACTGGCAACTCAAGAACATCTTTCAACGAATCAAATACGGATGGGACTTTTACGGAGAAGCGGCCATAACCAGTGTCAACAAATCCTGCAGCCACGACTCGGTTATTGAGGGCAATCAGATTATAGATATCCGCTTGGTCTAATCCGTAGCTTTCCATCAATAAAGGGTCAACAATGATCTCGACAATGTCTTCCCTATCACCAGCGATATCGACTTCTAAGATCTGACGAAAACTCTCCAGCTTATCTCGGAGTTGACGGGCTATTTGCACTATGGTGCGCTCGGGCACCGTACCATATAAAACCACCGTCAAAGCCGGCTCTTCTGAAGCGAACGTTACCTCATTGACCGTCGGCTCATCACTGTCTTCCGGTAATTTGGGCTTCGCTAAATCAACCGCTTCTCGCACATCCGCCATGGCTTTATTCAGATCCACACCGACACTGAATTCCAACTGCACAGAAGCATGTCCTTCAGAAGCGGTTGAGGTCATTTCCTTAACCCCTTCAATCGAGCGCAACTCTTGCTCGATTGGGCGAACTAATAGACGCTCGGCATCGGTAGGTGAAATCCCCTGATGCCCCACGGATACATAGATAATTGGAATGGTAATATCCGGGCTGGATTCTTTCGGTACCGTCAGATAAGTCATAACACCAGCTATCAGGACGAAGACCAATAGCACCAGCATGGTTCGGGTACGGGATAAGGCCGCATCTATTAAGGCGTACATAATGACTCCTTACTATTGCTGCTCGACAGCGATCACTTGGTCGCCGTCTCGTACAAAACCTTGCCCGGTGGTGATAATACTGACCTCCTCACCCAACCCTGTCAGCCACACGCCGTCCTGCTCTGCTTTTACTAACTGAATCGGAATAAAGTGCACTCGTTCATCAACAAGCGTTTTAACCCCTAAATTGCCAGATTCGTCCAAGGCCAACATTGCTGGAGTCACTTTCACCGCCAGTTGCTGCTTAAGATTGAGTTCCACTTCGGCACTGATTCCTGCAGGGATTCTTTGCTGTGGATTAGGAAGAATGATTTCTATCGGAAAAGTATTGGTTGAAGCTGAAGAAATCCGAGAAATGTAACGAACCTTACCCTCGACTTTTTCGCCACCAATAAAACTGACTGACGCAGGCTGGTTTAGCGTAAGGTCTTGGATATGCCGCTCGCTCACATCGGCTTCAATCACTATCTGACTGAGGTCAATCAAACTAGCGACCGGATCACCAACGCCAACAAAATCACCGAGTTCGATATCTAAACTGTCGACAATGCCGCTAAATGGTGCCGTGACCGCTGTATTTCTCAGAGCAATCTTGGCATTGCTCACCATTGCTTTGGCTTCAACTAAGGCTGCCTGCGCATTACTGAAAGCCACCTCACCTTGTAATCCTTTATCTTTAAGTGACTGAGCCGCCTTGTATTCTTTCTCACGCACTTTAAGCATGGCCTTGGCACGCTCAAGCTGGATCTCCAAATCCCCTTTATCAATCAAAGCAATGACTTGTCCCTGCTTGACGCTATATCCCTTACGTACTTTCAACTCAACGATTTTCCCCGCGATCTCTGCGCCGAGCTTGGCCTGTTTTTCTGGTGCGGTTCTGCCGTATAAGTCGATGGATTTATGAGTACTTTGAGCAGCAAAAGTCTGAAAGGCCACTTTCGCTAATGGCACTACCTCTTGTTGATGCTCAGGCTGACCATCGTCCGCTTTAAGTGTACCAAGGCCGAGCCAAATCGATAAAATGAGAATAATAACGAGTGAAACAATGTAGGGTCTGACCGCGAGAAAACGGAATAGTGAAAATCTGCCCATAACAATCCCTTGCTGAGTAAAAGCACCAACTCTTATAAGCTCAGGATATAAATTAACCAATAAAAAATAAAATACAGTTGGACAGTAATTTAGCCGAGGTCTCAGTTCTGACCTGGTTGCATAGATATTTGGCAGAAAAGAAAAAGCCGCGACTTAGCGCGGCTCTTCAAATTAGACTTTTAATTTAGACGCTAAATGAAGCGCCACAGCCACAAGTTGTTGTCGCATTAGGGTTATTCACGAAGAAACGTGAACCTTCCAAACCCTCGGTGTAGTCCACCTGCCCACCAACAAGATATTGTAAGCTCATTGGATCAACCACAAGCGTTACGCCACTGTTTACAATCGTCGTATCACCGTCATTGACACTCTCATCGAATGTGAAGCCATACTGAAAGCCGCTACAGCCCCCACCCGTAATGTAAACACGCAACTTCAGGTTTGGATTTTCTTCTTCAGCGATTAGCGCGCCAACACGTTGTGCCGCTGCATCTGAAAATGTTAGTGGGATATTTAGTTCGCTCACGATGACCTCTCTCACTCATGTAAATCCAATCACTGTGCACAGTTTTGGATAAATCATCTTTCTATAATCGCTCCATTATCTAATACCTGAGTTATCCGTTCAAGTATTCACCACCTTTCGTAGATTTTTTTCATAAAAACTCCGCTTTCTTGATGGAAAACTGCCCATAATGTGGCGCAAAGCGTTTTCTTGAACGGGAATCGACAGGTACAATGCCAGCCAAATTGGTCCGAGCAATCAAAAGAGGATATATCCATGACCAAATCAGCAGAGCTTTACGAAAAAGCACAACAGACTATTCCTGGTGGCGTTAACTCTCCAGTACGTGCTTTCAACGGCGTTGGCGGTGCACCTATCTTTGTAGAACGCGCAGATGGCCCGTTGATTTTCGATGCTGATGGTAAAGCTTACATTGATTATGTTGGCTCTTGGGGCCCGATGATCCTTGGCCATAACCACGCAGTCATTCGCGAAGCGGTGATTGAAGCAGCACAGCGTGGTCTAAGCTTTGGTGCACCAACTGAAATGGAAATCCAAATGGCTGAGCTGGTCTCTGAACTCGTGCCATCAATGGAACAAGTCAGAATGGTCAGCTCAGGTACAGAAGCTACTATGAGTGCCATTCGTCTCGCACGTGGTTTTACCAACAGAGACAAAATCATCAAGTTTGAAGGCTGCTACCACGGTCATGCAGACAGCTTACTGGTAAAAGCAGGTTCCGGTGCACTTACGCTTGGTCAGCCGAGCTCTCCAGGTGTTCCTGCAGACTTTGCTAAGCACACGCTAACAGCCACGTTTAATGACTTGGATTCTGTTCGCGAGCTGTTTGCTGCGAATAAAGGCGAGATCGCTTGTATCATCGTTGAACCCGTCGCGGGCAATATGAACTGTATCCCACCGGTTGCAGGTTTCCACGAAGGCCTACGTCAAATCTGTGATGAAGAAGGCGCACTGCTGATCTTTGATGAAGTCATGACAGGTTTCCGTGTCGCTTTAGGCGGTGCTCAAGGTCATTACAACATCAAGCCAGATATCACGACGCTAGGTAAAGTCATCGGTGGTGGTATGCCAGTGGGTGCCTTTGGTGGCCGTAAAGACGTGATGCAATACATCGCGCCAACAGGTCCGGTTTATCAGGCAGGTACGTTGTCTGGCAACCCAGTAGCGATGGCTGCGGGTTACGCTTGTTTAAGCCTACTGAAAGAAGAAGGTAACGAAAAGCGCCTTGCTTCAAAGACCAAGCAACTGGCTGATGGCTTCAAATCTCTTGCTGAGCAACACGGCATTCCAATGGTCGTCAATCAAGTGGGTGGCATGTTTGGTTTCTTCTTTACTGAACAAGAAGAAATCACGTGTTACGAAGACGTCACTAAGTGCGACATCGAACGCTTTAAACGCTTCTTCCACCTAATGCTAGAGCACGGTGTGTACTTAGCACCTTCTGCATTTGAAGCGAGTTTCACTTCGCTAGCACACAGCAGTAAAGAAATTGAAGCGACACTAGAAGCGGCTGATCGCTGCTTTGCAATTCTAGCCAAAGAAGCATAATTCATCGTTGTAATAAATGACAAAAGGCTGCGCATGCAGCCTTTTTTATTGCCAGTTAAATACGACTAAAACGACCAGCAGAACAAGAATCAGGGAAAACCAAGGAATTTTGCGCTTAGGTTTCGCGCTTCCACAACAGGACTTATCATCATTGCAGCATCCCATAGTTTTTTTCCTCCGCTAATAACATTTTGATTTTGCGTTGAAGACTCAGTAATTTACAGCCATTATACTTCTATCACGATGAATAATTGGACAACAAACGTGTCAGAAAAACTCAAAATAACTTCCAGCCATTGGGTATTGATTGTTGCGCTACTTGCTGCTGGCTTTGCCTGCTTTTTATTAGTTGAGCCTTACATAAACTCAATTGTGATGGCGTTTATCATTTCTCTGCTAATGTTTCCTATCCATGAATGGATCGAAAACCGCATGCCGAATCATAGAAACATCGCGTCGTTGCTGTCTTGTACCTTACTCACTGTCATCATAGTGCTGCCCCTTCTTTTTGTTTTCGCCGCCATTGTCCAACAAGGTTCAGCATTCTCACAAAACGTCTACCAGTGGGTAACCCACGGTGGCATCCAAGCCCTGTTCGAACATCCATGGGTAGTAAAAGGCTTGTCTATCATTAATACCTACTTACCTTTTGATGAGATTCAACCTCAGGAAATCGGTCAGAAAGTGGCTCAGTTCGCCACCTCATTTGGCTCGAACTTAGTCGGTATCAGTGCAAAAATTCTTGGCGATGCGACGAACTTCCTACTCAACTTCTTCCTGATGTTGTTTGTTTTGTTCTTCTTACTTCGTGATCACGACAAAATCATTGCCGCGATTCGTCATATCCTGCCACTGTCTCGCAGCCAAGAAGACAAATTGCTGGATGAAGTTGAGCAAGTGTCCAAATCTGCCGTAATGGGCTCATTTCTAACCGCAATCGCGCAAGGTCTTGCTGGCGGTATCGGTATGTGGCTCGCTGGTTTCCCAGGGCTGTTCTGGGGTACGATGATGGGCTTCGCCTCCTTTATTCCTGTGGTCGGCACCGCATTGATTTGGATACCTGCGGCGGCCTACCTATTCTTGACTGGAGATACTACATGGGCGATTTTCCTGACCATCTGGAGTGTCGCTGTCGTTGGGTCAATTGATAACCTGCTCAGACCACTGTTAATGCAAGGCAGTGCAGGAATGAACACTCTAATGATCTTCTTCTCTCTATTAGGCGGCCTTCACCTGTTTGGCTTAATTGGCCTGATCTACGGCCCTTTGATCTTCGCCATCACTATGGTGCTGTTTAATATTTATGAAGAAGAGTTTCAGGACTTCCTCGACGAGCAAGATCAAAACTAAGATCTAAGGAACAGGAAAACTTCAAGAATGCGGGGGATTATGCGAAAATCCCCCGTCTTTTTTCAGCTAGAGTCCATTATGTCTGCCTATATTGCACCGAGCCAAATTGCACAACGACAACTCGCCTACTTTAAAGGTAAACATGTTCTTGTCGCTGGGGAGTCAGAAGACCTGTTCCCAGTAGAGCTCAGCAAACACTGTGAATCTGTCACCGTGTTTACCACCAACTATGGTTACTACCGTCAGTTAGAGTCTAACCCCCAAGTAACAACTGTGTTTGGCGCTGAGTTTACTGAGCAGACTCAAGCCGACATGATTCTACTGTACTGGCCAAAAGCAAAAGCCGAAGCCGAGTTTTTGCTGGCTATGTTGTTGGCCAAACTAGGCCCAGAGACTGAAGTTGTCGTTGTCGGTGAAAATCGCTCAGGTGTAAAAAGCATTGAAAAGATGTTTAAACCCTACGGGCCAATCAATAAGTTCGACTCCGCAAGACGTTGTTCTTTTTACTGGGGACAATGCCTTGAGCAACCTGCAGACTTTAATCTTAATGATTGGTTTAAGCACTATCAGGTCAGCTACCAAGGGCATGAACTGACGATCAAAAGCTTACCTGGGGTATTCAGTCATGGTCAGTTCGATATCGGTAGTCAATTGCTGCTAGATACTCTACCTGCTCTCTCAGGTAAAGTATTAGATTTTGGCTGTGGGGCTGGAGTAATTGGTTCTGTCATGGCGACGCTCAATGCTGAGATTAAACTCGAAATGTGCGATATCAGCGCACTGGCGGTCGAATCCAGCAAAGCAACCTTAGCAGCCAACGGTCTAAAAGGACGAGTATTTGCTTCAGACATTTATTCTGATACCAGCCAAGACTATCACTTTATTATCAGTAACCCACCTTTTCATGCGGGTTTACATACCAGCTACAGTGCGACCGAAACATTGTTAGCCGAAGCACCAAAACACCAAAGCTCGGGTGGTCAGCTACTTATCGTTGCCAATAGCTTTCTGAAGTATCCACCTATCATTCAGCAAGCATTTGGTAATTGTGAGACGCTAAATAAGACCAATAAGTTCGCAATATACTACGCAAAAAAATAGTCATTCAGCCCGATATAGTGCTTCATATCGGGCTCTGCTTCTCTCCTTCCGCAAAAATTGCGCATTCATCCACGCTTTAACTCAGACTTACTTGTCAAAGTAAAAAAACTCGTTAATTTTGTCATTCTAGGATAGTCACGTTTTTTACTGGGCATGTTATTGCCTGCCCTCATTACGAAAAGTCTAGTTAGCTCATGTTTAAGTTGTACCGAAAACAAAGATTTAAGCGCCTGCAACACACTTTAATGCTGGCATTTCTTGTATTGAGTATTACGCCACTCACGATCATCGCGATCTTTTTCCTCCAGTCTCATACCAAAGATTTACAGGAGCAAAGTACTTCACACCTAATCTCCGTACGAGACAGTAAACAGCAACAAGTCACTGACTACATGTACGCCAAAGAATCGGAAGTGATGGGCTTTGTTCGCTCTGAACTGGCTTATGCCAGTGGCGGGCGTTTCTACGGCTTAGTCAATGCGTTTCGCAGCTTAGGACTGGATATGGCTCAGGCGCGCGAGTACGCTCAGCGGCGCTACATTCCTGGCTCAGGCGATCAAATCAAAACCTCAATACTGCCTCAGTCCAATGTTTATACCGGTACGGAGCGATATCGACTGCTGCATAAACGCTATCACAGAGCCTATTTGGAACTGCTCAAACGTTCTGACTTTGACGACGCTTTGCTGGTTGATTTAGAAGGTAACGTCACCTACTCCATCTTTAAACACGACAACTACGGCACCAATCTGCTGACTGGCCGCTTTCGTGATACCAATCTAGGCAGAACCTTCCACAAGCTGAAAACTCAGGTTACTGAAAAGCGTAAATCCAATGAAGATTACACACCGGTGATCATTTCAGACTTTGAGATGGACAGAGGTAAACCTGTCGCTTGGCTCGGTGCTCCCATCGTTCAGCAAGGTTATCTTCACAGCTATGCCATGTTCCGTTTACCAAATAATGGCATCACTAAGCTAATAGCAGATACCAACAACGCTTCAGCAATGAAAACCTTGCTGGTCGGCGCTGACCATAAATCAAGAACCATGGCTTATGAGCAAAAAGACATCGATAAGAGCCGCGAAGTTGTTGATTTAGCATTGGAAGGAAAAACCGATGTTGGAACATACACAAACACGCTAGGAGAGGCGACCATCGCGGCTTACAGTCCGATTTCGTTTAAAGGTGTCGACTGGGCCATTGTGGTAGAAGTGCCAGAAAAAGAAGCTTTTGCACGCGTCCACCAACTCGAAACTCTGTTCGTATTTGCCATGCTATGTGCAATTGTACTGGTGGTTGCCGCGTCCCATTACTTGTCTAATTTTATTACCGCGCCTTTGTTGAAGCTGACGTGGGCGGCAGAAAAAGTCTCGGCTGGCGATCTCGATACAGACATCATCAATACAGAGCGAAAAGATGAGATAGGCCGACTGGCCATCAGCTTTGAGCGCATGCAACGCTCCATTCGCGACAAAATACTGCTCATAAAACAGCAAAATGAAGAGCTGGAAAGCAACCTAAAACTGATCCAAAAGCAAAATGACGAGCTGCAATTGGCGAACAAACTCAAAGATGAGTTCCTCGCCACCACCTCTCATGAATTGCGAACTCCACTCCATGGCATGGTAGGTATCGCAGAAGCACTAATCTCCGGAGCCAATGGGCCAATTACCGCGGATCACAAGTACCAGCTCGATATCATCATCAGTAGCGGCCAGCGCTTGGCCACCTTGGTTGATGACCTGCTTGATTACCACAAAATGCGTTACGGTAATCTCGATATTGAAACCCGAGCAGTGGACATCTCCGGTGCAACACGCTTGGTGCTCGAACTGTCTACTCACTTAGTGGGTAACAAACCCATTCGCATCATTAATCAGGTTCCTAACGATCCGCTATGGGTATGCGCCGACCCTCAACGCTTAGAGCAGGTGCTATACAACCTCGTTGGTAACGCCATCAAATACACCAGTGAAGGCAAAATCGTCATTTCCGCCACTCAGGTCGATGATAACATCCGCGTTCAGGTGGTAGATACTGGTCAGGGGATCCCTGCTGAGCAGCTTGAACACATTTTTGAACCCCTGATTCAGGCTGGCAGTGATAGTAGCCGTTATCGTCAAGGGGCCGGCCTTGGTCTATCTATCAGCCGTCAGTTGATTGATTTGATGCAAGGCACGCTCTACGTCAGCAGCCAACCTATGGTTGGTACGACCTTTAGCTTCACTTTGCCAATCGCCTCAACCGAGCAGATAGGCCTCGCAAGCCATATCGAAGGCGCGCATTTCATTGCTCCAGAAAACAATGACCTAGAAATAATCGAAGGCTCAAATTTACCGGAAAATCCAGACGGGCCATTGCTGTTAGTGGTCGATGATGAACCGGTCAATCTGCGTGTCTTAGACAGCTTCCTTCGCCTCGAAGGCTACCGAGTACGCACCGCGAAAAATGGCGAAGAAGCCGTTGAATCCGTTATTCATGAAAAACCAGAACTGATGCTACTCGATATCATGATGCCGGGAATGAGCGGCTACCAGGTGTGTGAAGTCTTGCGCAAAGACTATGACCATGCTCAGCTCCCCGTCATCATGCTCACAGCATTGAATCAGCCCGATGACCGAGTTCGAGGTTTCGAAGCCGGAGCCAATGACTACCTTTCAAAACCTTTTAACAAACAAGAGCTCGCCGCACGGATTACGGCGCATCTCACCGCGAGCAAAGCTGAACAGCGTCGGATTGAAAACCAGCAGCTACAAACTGAACTTAAACAGCGTGCCATGGTTGAAGCCAGTTTACTGGAAACTCAGGGGCGTTTATTAGAGCAATTAGAGTCAGCCCCAGAAGCGATTATCTGTGTACGTGACGACAATAAAATCCGCTTCACCAATGATGCTGCGTCTCGCCTATTTAAACGCACCACAGAACAATTACGCCGTTCTAATGCGGATGAATTGATTGCACCAAAATTCCTTAACGTAGAGCAACCACACTACTGTGGCGTCATTGATGTTTATGTCGAAGATGTCCGCCAGCACTTGTCCGCAGACATTCTCAAACTTCCAGAAGGCTCTGGACTCAAATCCATGTACATCTTTAACGTGGGGGGCAGTGTCAATGCCGCGCGGATCAATAACCTAGAAACCGCGGTTGAAGCCCTTTCCAGCTACGCGTTTGAAGGGGATAAGGCCAAGTTGCAAGAGTTAAAAGAGTTAGGTGGAGAGTTTACGCGTTTAGCCGATCGGGCTACCACTGACAGCAAATCCAAGCAAGAAGTCATGCGTGAAGTCTTAGTCGATGCAATGACAAGTGCGCTAACTTATTGGGAAAGCGTTACTGGTCAAAGCAAGTTTGCTTTCGCAGAGCAAAGCGGGTTATGGCGTGTGTACCTCGACCGTAGCACCTTACAGACTCGGACTCTGGACAAATACCTGCGAGTCGAAACGTTACCAAAAACACCGCGCTGGCGAACGGTACTGAGTTCTCTTGAGTACATCCTTGAACACTGTAAAGAGATGAGCCCAGAGCGCACTCATATTGAGAGCCTACGCGATAAGCTGCAACACCTCCTAACCAACTAAGTAGTCTCCATATTCCATATAAACCCGCTTTAAGCGGGTTTTATTTTGTCTCTCGCTACCTTTCTATAAATGGCTCTGTCCCATCAATAACCTGCTGCACTTTTTAGCCTTATAAAGTTTTTACACAATAGAAAACAACCTAATTTGGGCTCCACTAAGGCGGTCTAATTACATCGGGAAAGCCACTTAAAAACCGACTATTTAGCGTTATCTAGAAGAAAAGAACTCACTTTGCGAACACAATCACAACAAGACGGCAGAATTAATTTTCCGCAAGAAAATAACCTTGATAAAGACTAGTGATAATGATCTCATATAGCTAACAGTTTCTAAATGCTACTAATATAATTGGCCAACAAAGTAAGTAAACACTAACAAATAATAAGGCATAGCTATGGTAGTGCGAGTGAGTTCAAGTTTAGGAATAGCTCGATTGTTGATTAAAAAAAGGGCTAATTAACGTTATTGACGTCAATAAGGTACCTTTTAACGTTTTTGACGAGATAGGCAATTGCCAAATTTAACGTAAAGGTGTTTTCTTAACTTGCCTAAGGCCTACAGGCCACTCAATTCCCCTGCTCCTCCGGCATGGTGAAATAATACTTGAGGTAGGTTTTAGGGAGTGTCTATCAGTTGATGACATTCAATTCCATAAGTGAAATGAAAGCAAATAGTAAGGAACAGCTATGCTTGCCAACATTAAAAGAACAACACTAGCAACAGCAATTATTGCTGCAGCGACAACAGGATTTACTTCTGTCGCTACCGCCGCTGAACGCAGTGAACTAACAGTACACCCTAAAGAATTCACCACTTTTGTACGTAACTTTAACCCGTATTTAGGTGCCACTAACCTTCACACAACAACAGACTTCTTATACGAGCCTCTTGTTGTGTTTAACGAAATGCATGGTAACACTCCTGTATTCCGTTTGGCTGAAAGCTTCAAAATGTCTGATGACTTAATGAGCGTTACTTTCGATATTCGTAAAGGCGTGAAATGGTCAGATGGCGAAACCTTTGATGCTAATGACGTTGTTTACTCTTTTAACCTAGTAAAAGAGAAGCCAGAACTGGACCAAAGTGGTATCAACTCTTGGGTGGCTGGTGTTGAAAAACTGAACGACTACCAAGTCAAATTCCGCCTAACGGAAGCGAACTCTAACGTTCCTTACGAAATTGCTAAGGTGCCAGTTGTTCCTGAGCATATTTGGAAGGATGTTAAAAACCCAGCGACCTTCACTAACGAAAACCCTGTAGGTTCCGGCCCGTTCACTGAAATCGATACCTTTACAGCGCAACTGTACATTCAGTGTCGTAACCCGAACTACTGGGATGCAGACAACTTAGAAGTAGATTGTCTTCGTGTGCCTCAAATCGCGAACAACGATCAGTTCCTAGGTAAAGTGGTTAACGGCGAAATGGATTGGACGTCATCTTTCATTCCAGATATTGACCGTACATATGCGGCTTCAAGCCCTAGCCACCAATACTGGTATCCGCCAGCGGGTACTCAGGCATTCGTCATCAACTTCAAGAACCCAGATGCAGCTAAGCATGAAGCGTTGAACAATGTTGATTTCCGTCGCGCGTTCTCTATGGCACTGGATCGTCAAACCATCATTGATATTGCTTACTACGGTGGCGGTACAGTGAACGACTTTGCTTCAGGTCTTGGCTACGCATTTGAAGCTTGGTCTGACGAAGATGTTCACAACAAGTACAAAGCGTACAACACCTACAATGTTGAAGGTGCAAAAGAGCTGCTAAACAAAGCGGGCTTCAAAGATGTCAATAAAGATGGCTTTGTAGACACGCCATCAGGTAAATCATTTGAGCTTCTGATTCAATCACCAAACGGTTGGACAGACTTCAACAATACTGTTCAGCTAGCGGTAGAACAGCTCGCTGAAGTGGGCATCAAAGCCAAAGCTCGTACACCAGATTTCTCTGTGTATAACCAAGCAATGCTGGAAGGTAGCTACGATGTCTCGTACACCAACTACTTCCACGGCGCGGATCCATACACTTACTGGAACAGTGCTTACAACTCAGCATTGCAATCTGGTGATGGCATGCCTCGCTTTGCCATGCACTTCTACAAAAATGACCAGCTAGATGGCCTACTTAACAGCTTCTACAAAACAGCTGATAAAAACGAGCAGCTAGAAATTGCTCATGGCATCCAGCAAATCATTGCCGCAGATCAAGTGACTGTACCTGTGATGTCTGGTGCTTACATGTACCAATACAACACAACTCGCTTCACTGGTTGGTGGAATGAAGAAAATCCGAAGGGCCGTCCAAACATTTGGGCTGGTATCCCTGAGCGTCTACTTCACGTTCTGGACCTAAAACCAGTTAAGTAAGCGTTCTATCTATGCGGCGTACATTCCGTACGCCGCTTTATCCCCAAAAGCTTTGACCTATTAAAGTGTGGCGCCAGTCGTCAGGGGATTGTTCGCTCTCAATTTTGACTTTCGCTAGGAGCGACCTGAAACCAGAAACAGGGAAAATCTGGGTGAGTAAGGTGTAAGTTATGGGTTATTTTTTAAGACGTTTGTCATTTTACTTTGTCGCACTTTTAGTTGCCGCGACACTTAATTTTATTATTCCGCGTGCAATGCCGGGTGATCCGGTCACCATGATGTTTGCTAACGCATCTGTCCAGGTGACGCCTGAGCGCATTGCCGCCATGAAAGAACTACTGGGCTTTGTCGATGGTGGACTCTTTGTCCAGTACATCGCCTACATGAAGAATATACTCAGTTGGGAACTGGGCACCTCAATCCAGTTTTACCCACTCGCTGTTAATGACTTGCTAGGCAGTGCCTTTGGCTGGTCACTGTTCCTTGCGGGTACAGCGGTCATTCTGTCTTTCTCGATCGGCTCTATTCTAGGTATCTACGCAGCTTGGAAGCGCGGTAGCAAATACGACGCATTCATTACACCGGGCATGCTCATCATCCAAGCCGTGCCGCAAGTCGTTATTGCCATGATTGCCATGTTCATTTTCGCGATTGGCTTGAAATGGTTCCCGACTGGCTACGCTTATACCGCTGGTACATCTCCAGATTGGACGAGCTGGGCATTCATTAAAGATGTGGCTTATCACGCCGTCCTACCTCTTTTTTGTGCGTCTGTAGTTCAGATCGGAGGCTTCCTTGTCAACATGCGTAACAACATGATCAACCTACTCGCAGAAGACTACATCACAATGGCCAAGGGCAAAGGCTTAAGTGAAAACCGTGTGGTCTTCAATTACGCAGCACGAAATGCCTTACTACCTAGTGTAACCGCCTTATCCATGGCACTAGGTATGGCGATTGGTGGTCAGCTGATCATCGAAATCATCTTCAACTACCCAGGTTTAGGCTCAGTACTTTTCAATGCAATTAAAGCTCGTGACTATCAAGTTCTTCAGGGCCAGCTACTGATCATGACGCTGTTCATGCTGTTCTTTAACTTATTGGCTGACATGCTTTATGTCGTGCTTGACCCTCGCCTACGTAAGGGAGGCAAATAATCATGAAGGGATTCATCAAACTCATCATAGGTAATCCAATCGCTTTGATTGGTAGCATCATCATCGGCATCTTTTTGTTTATTGCACTTGCAGCACCTCTGCTCACTAAACACGCACCGGACAAGCGTACAGGTAACCCACACGAGTACCCAGCGTTCATCGTGAAATCAGCACAAGCGAACCCAGACGGTTGGGTAGCAGAAAACCTAGCGACAGACCGTCGCACGCTGTTGATGTCGAAAAATGCCGATCACACACTTGGCACCACCCGCATGGGACGCGATGTCTGGTCACAATTTGTCCATGGTGCTCGAGTATCACTTGCCGTCGGTTTTGGTGCCGGTATTACCGTGTGTTTCCTTGCGACTGTGATCGGTATTTCCGCAGGTTACTTCGGTGGTCGTGTCGATGATTTTTTAACTGCAGCTATGAATATCATGCTGGTCATTCCACAGTACCCTTTACTATTCGTACTAGCCGCTTTCATTGGCGAAGCTGGGCCATTAACCATCGCGCTGATCATTGGCCTGACTGCCTGGGCCTGGGGCGCTCGGGTAATTCGCTCACAAACTTTAGCTCTACGTGAGAAAGAGTTCGTTAAAGCCGCAGAAGTACTCGGAGAATCGTCTTGGCGCATCATATTTGTCGAAATCCTGCCTAACCTAATCCCAATTGTTGGCGCAAGTTTCATTGGTTCAGTGATGTACGCCATCATGATGGAAGCGACGATTTCCTTCCTTGGATTAGGTGACCCTAACACTGTCAGCTGGGGCATCATGCTCTACAACGTTCAGACCTCCTCCTCAATGCTAATTGGCGCTTGGTGGGAACTGTTTGCACCATGTGCCGCCCTTATCCTACTCGTTACTGGATTGGCATTACTTAACTTCGCTGTAGACGAAATTGCTAACCCGCAGCTGCGCTCGCACAAAGGGATGAAGCGTTGGAAAAAGCTAGCCCAGCAAGACAAAAAAGAACGTGAGCCAGAACTGGCACCACAAAATGCACTTTGGAGCGGAGATAAATAATCATGACAGCACCACTCATTTCTATCCGTAACTTATGTGTTGATTACATCACAGCCGCAGGCGACGTGCGCGCCTGTAACAATGTCAGCTTTGATATCGCTCCGGGAGAAGTCTTTGGCTTAGCGGGCGAATCAGGCTGCGGAAAATCAACAGTCGCGTTCTCGTTAATGCGACTGCACAAGCCGCCAGCATTTATTACCGGTGGAGAAGTCATCTTCAATGGCGAGAACATCCTCAATTACAGCGATGAAAGAATGCAAGCCTTTCGCTGGAGTGAGATGTCAATGGTGTTTCAGAGTGCAATGAATGCGCTGAACCCAGTGTTGCCAATGGAAGAGCAATTTTGCGATGTGATTATGCGTCATACTAACATGACGCGTGAGCAAGCACGTAAACGCGCAGAAGGGTTACTGGAGATTGTAGACATTCACCCGAGCCGTTTGACTGACTACCCTCACCAGTTCTCCGGTGGTATGCGCCAGCGCTTGGTCATCGCCATTGCCCTCGCACTGAATCCTAAAATGATCATTATGGACGAGCCAACCACTGCTTTAGATGTTGTGGTACAACGCGAGATACTTCAGAAGATCTACGCTCTGAAAGAAGAATTTGGTTTCTCTATCTTGTTCATTACTCACGATCTATCACTGATGGTCGAATTCTCAGATCGCATCGGCATTATGTACTCCGGTGAATTGATCGAAGTCGCGCCATCGAAGCAAATTTTAGAAAGCCCTTACCACCCGTACACCAAAGGGCTGGGAAGCTCTTTCCCTCCACTCACTGGTCCAAAAACGAAGTTGACTGGTATTCCTGGCAACCCACTCAACCTGCTGGAAATTCCACAAGGTTGTCGATTCCAAGCACGATGCGATCGTGTCCACGAAGCCTGTACCAAGATACCAACTCAACTGAAACAAATAGAGCCAAGTCGTTTCTCAAACTGCCACCTATATGGTGAGCCAATAGCCCAAGCCAAACTCTAGCGCTGGAAGACAAAAACATAACGATTACTGGAGACAATGATGAGCAAAGAATTTGGTGAACTACTAGTGGAAGGGAAAAATCTAGTTAAAGACTTCCCGATTAACAGTAATGCGCTGCAGCAACCCATGATGCGCGCGATAAACGACGTATCTTTTAAAATGTACAAAAGCCGTGGCCTGTCAGTGGTTGGTGAATCAGGCTCAGGCAAATCGACCACTGCCAAGATGATCGCAAAGATGTATGCCCCAACCAGCGGCACCATTGAATACAAAGGGCGTGATATCCAGACCATTGGCTCTCGTTCTGATCTGATGGCCTATCGCGAAGGCGTGCAAATGGTCTGGCAAGACCCATTTGGATCTCTAAACCCAACCCATAATATTTTCCATCATATTGCCCGCCCATTACTGATCCATAAAAAGGTCAAACCGGGAAATAAGAAGGAATTGGAAGAGCGTGTCTACGACTTGCTGGAACAGGTGGGGCTTATTCCTCCTAAGGAAACCGCGCAAAAATTCCCGCATCAACTTTCCGGCGGCCAGCGCCAAAGGGTTAACCTAGCGCGTAATATTGCCGTGGGTGCAGAGGTCGTGCTCGCTGATGAGCCGACGTCCATGTTGGATGTCTCGATTCGAGCTGGCGTTCTCAACCTGATGGAAGAGATGAAATTTGAAAAGCAGATGTCACTGCTCTACATCACTCATGACATCGCAACTGCGCGCTACATCGCTGAAGATCTTGCCGTAATGTACGTCGGTCATATGGTCGAGTGGGGAGACACAGAAGAGATCATCCACAACCCTCAACATCCATACACTCAGTTACTGGTTTCCGCTGTACCGGATCCAGGCAAGTCGATCCATGAGCAGCTAAAAGGCAATAAAGGTGAGATCCCTCTTTGGACACCTAATTCCTTAGGCTGCCCGTTTGCTGGACGCTGTCAGCATGCAACTAGCCAATGCCGTGAACAATTACCAGAAGTCACTCAACTGTCAGACAACCACTTTGTGCGTTGTTATCTATATCAAAGCTAAAACCATACTGAAGCCAGCCTAAGAAGCTGGCTCATCAGATTCACTCGGAGATTTTAATGCTGCTACTTACTAACCACATTGGTTATGAATCCCTGGGACCAAAACAGGCTATTCTGATGGCAGATGTACCCAACCTACCATCTTCCACTGCCCTTTTGGTGTGTGCAGATAGTCATCAGACTGTTGCGTCACTGGATGTCGAGACTGGCACTCGAGTCGCAAATTGGCACCAGGGATATTTTTTTCGCATTGATTTTTCCAACATGAAAACGCTAGGACGCTACTACCTCAAATACAATAGTTGTCAATCCTCTATTTTTTTGATCGATCAAGATCTGCTCTTCACCTCCACACTGTCCGACGTACTGCACTATTTTAAATCCCAACGCAGCAGCGGCATCTACGATCGTCAGGATCAAAACATACCGCTATTAAACAGCAGTCAAACTGTGGACGTCCGTGGCGGATGGTACGATGCCTCGGGTGATGTCAGCAAATATTTAAGTCACCTCTCTTATGCCAACTACTTGAACCCACAACAAATTCCAATGGTGGTGTGGAATATACTCAAAGGTCTTGAGCTATGTGGGACCAGCTCAAAGCTGGCAGCATTTACGCAACTGCGTCTCAAAGAAGAAGCTTTGTTTGGTGCCGACTTTCTAGTCCGAATGCAACACGAGTCCGGATTTTTCTATACCACAGTATTTGATAAGTGGTCGAAAGATCCAGAGCAGCGTGAGATATGCTCTTACGCAACGCAAGACGGCCACAAATCAGACGACTTTCAGGCCGGCTTTCGTCAAGGCGGAGGTATAGCCATCGCAGCATTAGCGGCAGCAGCACGTTTGGATATCCATGGCGACTTTATCACTCAGCAATACCTTGATGCTGCTGAGTCTGGTTACCACCACCTGAAAGAACTCAATTGTCACTACCTCAATGATGGCGAAGAAAATATCATTGATGAGTATTGCGCACTGATGGCCTGCGCTGAACTGTACAAAACGACACAAAATCATCTTTATCTTGAAGAGAGCCGCTACTGGACGGCACGTTTAACGCAGCGACAGCAATCGGATGAATTTATCCAGAAATTCTGGTCAGCAAATAAAGACGGCTCACGTCCTTATTATCATGCGGCGGAGGCCGGATTACCTGTCATTGCTCTGTGCCTATATTTAGAGATCGAAGATGATCCACAACGACGCCAATCAACAGTCGACACCATCACACATGCCTGTCAATTTGAGCTGTCGATCTCCACGAAAGTCGCCAACCCTTTTGGCTATCCGCGTCAGTATGTAAAAGGCGTCAACCAAGCAAAACAGGACGCTTTCTTCATCGCTCAGGATAATGAGAGTGGCTATTGGTGGCAGGGAGAAAATGCCCGTTTAGCGTCATTGTCCGTGATGGCGTACCTCGCTCAGCCACATCTATGCGACGTCGAGCAAAAACATAAGCTCAGCCAGTTTTCCCAAAATGCTCTCAATTGGATTCTCGGCCTCAACCCGTATGACATGTCCATGTTAGATGGGCACGGACGCAACAACCCCGACTATTTACCACACCTTGGATTTTTTAATGCCAAAGGAGGGATTTGTAACGGCATAACGGCAGGCTTCGATGATTCAGAGGATATTGCATTTAACCCGGCCGGACACAGGGACGACATGCTACAAAACTGGCGCTGGGGCGAGCAATGGATTCCTCATAGTGCGTGGTACTTACTTGCCATCATGGCTCAGCAAGCTCATTTCAGTCGCGTAGAGGGGCAGTAACATGACTCAGTATTTTGTCGGAATTGATGGTGGAGGTACATCTTGCCGAGCACGCATCAGGGATCAACACGGTAAACAACTTGGAGAAGGTAAAAGTGGCAGCGCCAATATTCTTTTAGGGGTCGATGTGGCACTTCAGTCAATTGTCGATGCGGTCACAACTGCTACTCAAAAAGCCGGACTCGACTCATCTCAACTAAAGCACATGCATTTAGGGTTAGCCTTGGCTGGTGCAGAACAAAGATCCGCTTGGCATGAATTTATGACTCAAGCCCACCCTTTTGCTTCCATCGTACTCAACACCGATGCTTATGGGGCTTGCTTAGGCGCTCACAATGGTGACAGTGGAGCGATTATGATTGCTGGAACAGGATCTTGTGGCATTTATTTGTCCGGCAATGAGCAGCACGTTGTAGGAGGGCGAGAGTTTCCTATTTCCGATCAAGGCGGTGGCGCCGTGATGGGGCTGACACTGATTCAAAAAGTGCTCCTTGTTGAAGATGGTATTGGTGAAAAAACACCTTTATGCCAAGAAGTTATGACCCACTTCTCCAACGATGTCGACCAAATTGTTAGCTGGTCGAAAAACGCTTTACCCCGTGACTATGGCCAGTTTTCGCCAATGATTTTTCGCCATGCGGCTCAAGCCGATTCATTAGCTATCTCGTTGCTTCAGCAAACTGCAGCCGACATTGAAATGTTCATTCTCGCCTTACATAAAAAAGGGGCCAACCGAATCTGCCTAATGGGCAGCATAGCAGAGCGTATGCATGACTGGCTTTCGCCTCCCGTTCAACAGTGGATTGTTGAACCCCAGTTTGATGCCATTGAAGGGGCATTAATGTTTGCTGGCAAACCAGAGCATAACCTGTATTAAAGGGGATACCATGAGTTATCGTATTGACCTCACCGTTCTGTCAGAGCATAAGCAATACTGTCGATTTGGTCTGACGCTGCACAATCTGTCGGATCAAGCACTAAACAATTGGCATTTGCAGTTCATCATTGACCGCTACATCCTTCCTGATAGCTTTAGTCATGGTTCGATCAAACAAACAGGCAGCTTTTGCGTTGTTACTCCGGATAGCTACACACTCGACGCAAATCAGCATTATTACTGCGAATTTAGCATCAATACAGCGCCATTGCGCTTTTACACTGACGGCCTCAAAGATGCTTTGATTGTCAGTGACAATGGTGCAAGTGAGTTAGCAGTGACGTTGACGCCTATTGCTCTCGCCTCCCCCTATCAAGAGCGCACCCAACTTGACCCGATACCTGCTGCAGAGCACTCACTGATCCCGGCACCCAACCAGATCAGTTATCAGGGTGGTACCTTTCATTTATCGACCAACAGCCAGATTACACTACAAACTGCGCAAGCGGAAAAAGCCGCGACTTGGCTGGAGGAAGAGCTGACCAATCTATTCGGCTATCAGGCCAAGGCCATTGGTCAAAGCGAAATCCTGTTTCGCAATAATCCAACGCTGGATGAAAGTCAGTATCAGCTGATCGTATCCGCTACAGGTGTCAGGATTGAATCGGCATCGGCAGAAGGTTTCGTACATGCCAGTGCCACGTTAATGCAACTCATAACACAAGATAATGACCAATTATCAGTGCCTTATGTCAAAGTAGTGGATAAGCCTCGCTTTAAATACCGAGGCATGATGCTCGACTGTGCTCGCCATTTCCATTCAATCGACGATATCAAACGGCTAATTAACCAGCTCGCCCACTACAAGTTCAATACTTTTCACTGGCATTTAACCGATGATGAAGGCTGGAGACTGGAGATCAACGCCTTTCCTCAACTCACACAAGTGGGGGCATTTCGGGGAAGAGAGTCGGCACTCAAGCCGCAGTTTAGTCATCTTTCGCCAGTATATGGCGGGTATTATTCTCAGCATCAGGTAAGAGAAGTGATTGCTTATGCTCAAGAGCGAGGCGTTACCGTGATTCCTGAAATTGATATACCGGGTCACTGCCGAGCAGCGATTAAAGCCCTTCCTGAATTGCTTCTCGACCCGAGCGACAAATCGGAATACCGCAGTATTCAACATTACACCGACAATGTTCTCTCTCCTGCAATACCAGGGACTTATGAGTTTCTCGATAAAGTGCTTGAAGAGGTCGCCAGTCTATTTCCAGCCCCTTGGGTGCATATCGGTGCTGATGAAGTGCCTGATGGCGTTTGGCTTCAGAGCGCGAATTGCCAAGTATTGATGGAATCTGAAGGTTACCAGAATACCAAAGAACTTCAGGGGCACCTGCTGCGATATGCCGAGCAGAAATTACGCTCTTTGGGCAAGCGCATGGTCGGCTGGGAAGAAGCTCAGCACGGAGATAAAGTCAGCAAAGATACCGTGATTTATTCTTGGTTGAGTGAAGAAGCAGCCCTCAAGTGCGCCAAACAAGGTTTCGATGTTGTCCTACAACCGGCCCAATCCACTTATCTGGATATGGCACAGGATTATTCCCCGGAAGAACCTGGCGTCGACTGGGCGAATGTCATCCCTCTCGAAAGCGCGTATCGCTATGAACCTCTGGCTGATATTCCAGAAGAAGACCCAATCCGTAAACGTATTCTTGGCATTCAGTGCGCTCTATGGTGCGAACTTGTCTCCCACCAGCAAAGGCTGGACTACATGGTGTTCCCTCGCCTGACAGCAATAGCAGAAGCTTGCTGGACAATGAAACAACATCGCGACTGGCACGACTATCAAGCAAGGCTGAAAGGCCACTTATCTTTACTCGATAAACAAGGCATCAATTATCGCAACCCTTGGAAATAACTTTTGCTGACGGCCATAGCCCTTAGCAGTTTTCTCTAGCAAATACATTAGGCCGCTGTCTCAGTGGCTGTAGGAAAAGGAATAAAACATGAAATACGGCTATTTCGATAACGAGAATCGTGAATACGTCATCACTCGCCCTGACGTACCTGCGCCATGGACAAACTACCTAGGCACTGAGAAGTTCTGTACGGTTATCTCGCACAATGCGGGGGGCTATTCGTTCTACAACTCGCCAGAATACAACCGTGTTACTAAATTCCGCCCGAATGCGACCTTCGATCGCCCAGGACATTACGTTTATCTGCGTGATGATGAAACAGGGGATTACTGGTCAATCTCTTGGCAACCAGTGGCCAAAAGCCTAGATGAAGCAAGCTACGAAGTCCGTCATGGCTTGTCATACTCTAAGTTCAAGTGTGAATACAGCGGCATTACCGCGACGAAAACACTCTTCGTCCCTAAAGGCGAAGACGCAGAAATTTGGGATGTGGTGATCAAGAACACCTCTGACAAACCACGTACCATCAGCGCGTTCTCTTTTGTTGAATTCTCATTCAGCCATATCCAATCTGATAACCAAAACCATCAGATGTCTCTGTACTCCGCAGGTACGACTTACAATGAAGGCGTAATTGAATACGACCTGTACTACAACACCAACGACTTCGAAGGTTTCTACTACCTTGCTTCGACGTTTTCTCCAGATTCTTACGATGGTCAGCGTGACAGCTTCCTAGGTCTTTACCGCGACGAAGCTAACCCAATCGCCGTCGAAAAAGGCCAATGCTCCAACACGGCTCAGACTTGTTATAACCACTGTGGCTCTCTGCACAAGCAATTCACCATCCAACCGGGTGAAGAAGTTCGCTTTGCTTACATTCTAGGTATCGGCAAAGGCAACGGTGAGCGCCTGCGTGCTAAATACCAAGACCTAGCAGAAGTCGATAACGCCTTCGCTGATATCAAAGCCCACTGGGATGAGCGTTGTGGCAAGTTCCAAGTGAAATCGCCAAACCAAGGTCTAGATACCATGATTAATGCTTGGACACTATACCAAGCTGAAACCTGTGTCGTGTGGTCTCGTTTTGCATCCTTTATCGAAGTGGGTGGTCGTACTGGCCTTGGTTATCGCGATACCGCACAAGACGCAATTTCAGTCCCTCATGCCAACCCTGCAATGACACGCAAGCGTATCGTTGATCTACTGCGTGGTCAGGTGAAAGCAGGTTATGGTCTGCACCTATTCGATCCAGACTGGTTCGATCCAGAGAAAGCAGACGTGAAACCGTCTAAGTCACCAACGGTTGTTCCTACGCCATCCGACGAAGATAAGATCCACGGCATTGAAGACACCTGTTCGGATGACCACCTATGGTTAGTTCCGACCATCTGTAAGTACGTGATGGAAACCGGCGAGCACAGCTTCTTCGACGAAGTGATCCCTTACGCAGATGGTGGCGATGCCAGCGTTTATGACCACATGAAAGCAGCATTAGACTTCTCTGCTGAATACGTAGGTCAAACCGGTATCTGTAAAGGTCTACGCGCAGACTGGAATGACTGTCTAAACCTAGGTGGTGGCGAATCTTCAATGGTGTCGTTCCTCCATTTCTGGGCTTTACAAGAGTTCATCGACCTAGCTAAGTACCTAGGTAAAGACGCTGATGTTGAGAAATACACCGAAATGGCGGCAAATGTCCGCGAAGCGTGTGAAGCACACCTTTGGGATGATGAAGGCGGTTGGTACATCCGTGGTCTCACCAAGAGCGGTGACAAAATCGGTACAGCGCAACAAGCAGAAGGTCGTGTCCACCTTGAGTCAAACACCTTAGCCGTACTCTCTGGCGCGGTATCTCAAGAACGCGGCGAGAAAGCAATGGATGCCGTAGATGAGAACCTCTTCTCTGAATATGGCTTACACCTCAACTCGCCGTCTTTCGCCACTCCTAACGATGACATCGGCTTCGTGACTCGCGTTTATCAAGGCGTGAAAGAAAACGGCGCTATCTTCTCACATCCAAACCCATGGGCTTGGGTTGCAGAAGCGAAATTGGGTCGTGGTGACCGTGCAATGAAATTTTACGATGCACTCAACCCGTACAACCAAAACGACATCATCGAAAAACGGATTGCAGAACCTTACTCCTACGTGCAGTTCATTATGGGTCGTGACCACCAAGATCACGGTCGTGCAAATCATCCATGGCTAACTGGCACATCGGGTTGGGCATACTTTGCAGTAACCAACTTTATTCTTGGCGTACGTACAGGTTTTGACGGACTGACTATTGATCCGTGTATCCCAACCAACTGGCCGGGTTTCGAAGTGACTCGTCAATGGCTAGAGGCAACGTACAACATCAAAGTAGAGAACCCAGACTCAGTGAGTAAAGGGGTCAAATCGATCCTAATCAATGGAGAAGAAGTGTCTGGCTCCGCGATCCCCGTACAGCCAAAAGGCAGCGTAAACGACGTCGTCGTTGTACTTGGTTAACTACCCAATGAGCCTCTCTCGCAGAGGCTCTTTTGTTGAATAAAGGATTAAAGCAATGATTAAGTTTGGTACTGGTGGCTGGCGCGCATTTATCGGTGAAGAGTTTACCAAAGACAATGTTCGCTTGGTTGCCCAAGCGCTGGCAAACATCATCAGCCATGAGAAAGTCGCCGACAAAGGGTTCATTATTGGTTACGACCGTCGTTTTTTATCTGATAAAGCGGGTCGCTGGTTCGCCGAGGTGCTTGCCGCTAACAATATTCCCGTCAGCTTCATCGACAAATTTGTTCCGACTCCAATTGTGATGTTTAAAGCCAAATCGATGGGCTGTGCCTACTCGGCATGCATTACCGCGTCCCACAACCCGGCAGATTACAACGGCATTAAAGTCTTTATTGAAGGGGGCCGTGATGCGGATGAGATAATCACTGAAAAGATCGAAACTCAAATTGCAGCTTTAACTGGCGATAAAGTGCAAAGCGTAGAGTTTGATCAGGCGGTTGAAGATAAACTGATTACGATCATTAACCCAATGAACGAATTCGTTGACTCGATCATCGACTTTATCGACATAGAAGCGATCAAAAAAGCCAATTTACGTGTATTGATTGATCCTATGTTTGGTGTGGCTAAAAACGCGCTGCAAACAGTATTGATCAATGGCCGCTGTGACGTCGATGTGATTAACGATGGCAAAAACCCCGATTTTGGCGGCTTGATGCCCTCTCCCAGCGCTGCCACGTTATATCGTCTAAAACATCTTGTTGCAGAGCAAGGTTACGACATCGGCATTGGTACCGATGGCGATGCTGATCGCCTCGGCATCATCGACGAAAAAGGCCACTTTATTCACCCTAATGAAGTGCTGATCCTGCTTTACTACTACTTGCTTGAGTACAAAGGCTGGTCTGGCTCCGTAGTTCGTAACATTGCGACCACCCATATCCTCGACAAAATAGCAGCAGACCACGGTGAGAAAAGCTTTGAAGTACCCGTCGGCTTTAAACACATCAGCTCGCAAATGGAAGCCGATGATTCGTTGATCGGTGGTGAAAGCTCGGGCGGTTTGACCATTCGCGGCCATATCAAAGGTAAAGATGGCGTGTTTGCCTCCAGTCTTTTGGTTGAGATGATTTCAGTGACAGGCAAAAAGCTCTCTGAGCTTCTTGATGAAATCTATACCAAATACGGATACGCCTATACAGCTGAAGGAGATTGTAGCTTTAAAGCAGGACAAAAGCAGGCACTGCATCACAAGATATATGTCGAGAAGCAACTACCACAGTTTGAGTTTGAAATTGAACGTGTGAGCTACGAAGATGGCGCTAAAGTCTATTTCAAAAATGGCGGCTGGGTAATTGCCCGCTTCTCTGGTACCGAACCTCTTCTGCGTATCTTTGCAGAGATGGCGGACAAGGAGACCGCAGAAGGCATCGTTGAGCAGTTCAAAATATTCTTACAACTATAACTAGCCTAGAGATCAAAACACCCAGCGATTTGCTGGGTGTTTTGTTGTTTAAAAAGCCAATACGCCTTGCGTTTCAACTTTAACCGAGACAGGTTGACCTATCGACAGTGGCTCCGCTGAGCTGGCCAACAATCGGCTACCGCTGGCATCAATCACATAACGGCAATGGTCCCCCATAAACTGTTGCTCCAAGACCGTCACACTGCTCTCCTCAGTCGCACTGATCTGAACATGCTGTGGACGCAGCAACAGCTCACATTCTGCTTGTAGCTGAATTTCTTGCTGAGCTTGCGCCTCAACCAAGCCCAACTCAGTTTCAAACTCAGACTCAGACACACGCTTAGCAATCAGGTAACTGCCACCACCCAAGAAATCCGCAACAAATTTGCTCGAAGGCTGATAATAAAGCTCACTCGCCGTACCGTATTGTTCAATCACACCGTGGTTCATCACGGCCATCTTATCGGCGAAGGCAAACGCCTCTTCCCGACTGTGAGTGACAAAGATCGCCGTGACGCCATGTTTCTTGAAGATCTTACGGATTTCAGCAATCAACTCGTGGCGAACCTGAGTATCAATGTTAGAGAAAGGTTCATCTAACAGCAGTAAGTCAGGCTTGTATGCCAATGAACGAGCAATAGCAACACGCTGCTGTTGTCCACCGGACAACTGATGTGGATAGCGCTCTTCGAACCCTGTCAGGTGAACCAGCTCAAGCATTTCTGCCACTTTGGCTTTTCTGTCACCATTAGCCAATGCCTTCAGACCAAACGCCACATTTTCCTCAACGGTTAAGTGCGGAAAAAGAGCGTAATCCTGAAAAATCATACCAATATTACGCTGCTCAGGCGGCAGCCAGTGTTTACCGTCATCAATTGTCATGCAGTTCAAACTCATTGAGCCAGAACTGAGCGGTAATAAGCCCGCAATCGCTTTAAGTAAAGTGGTCTTCCCGCAGCCACTCGCGCCCAGTAAGCAAACAATCTCACCGTGTTCCACCTCTAGCGAAAGAGATTCCAATACGGTGGTCTGTTCATCGTACTTACAAGTTAAGTTATTGATTGATAATGCACAGCTCATCAGTGTGTATGCTCCAGTGAACGGTTAACCATAACTAAGGGAATCAATCCGACTAATACCAGCAGCACCGCAGGTAAGGCTGCCAATTCGAGTTGTTCGTCAGAGGCAAAGTTGTAGACATAGGTTGCCAATGTTTCGAAGTTGAAAGGCCTAAGCAGCAACGCGGCATTCAGCTCTTTCATTGATTCGATAAAAACCAACAAACCAGCAATTAAGGCACCACGGCGAATCAAAGGGAAATGCACTCGCCACAACATCTGATTGGAATTGCACCCCATAGTGCGGGAAGCCATATCCAGAGAGGGCGAAACCTTATTTAAGCTGCTTTCAATACTGCCGATTGCAACCGCTGAGAATCGAACGACCAAGGCAAAAATAAGCGCAAACATTGAGCCTGAAAAAACCAGCCCCGGCCTACCCCATTGCATAAATTTGGCAATGTCATTGACCAAGTGGTCCATAAACAAAACCGGGACCATTACCCCGATCGCCAACACGGTCCCCGGTACCGCATACCCCATCGAAGACAAGCGCATGAACGTCAGCCCCTGACGGTTGGTTGATAAGCGATTATAAAAATTCACAATAACCGCGACAATCACACCAATGACGGCCGCCGATAGCGAAACGTAGAGGCTATTGAGCGCATACTCTCGAAATTCCGGTGTCCAGCTCTGTGCAAAATACTTATAAGCGTAGATCACCAGTTGCATCAACGGGAACAAGAATGCAATCGCGACCAGTCCCCAGCACCAAGTCAGCGCCAGCCACTTCTTCCAGCCAGTTAACTCGTAGCGAAAGTCTTCTCGGCTACTGAACTGATTCTGGAATAGTTTTTGTTTACGGCGGCTGTAACGCTCTGCGCTAAGCAGGAGAATCACAAACACCAACATAATGGCGGAAATTTTAGCGGCCGCAGTCAAGCTTGAGTAACCAAGCCAGGTATCGTAAACCGCCGTAGTCAGCGTGTTGACGGCAAAATAGCTCACCGTACCAAAGTCACCAATGGTTTCCATTGCGACCAGTGAGAGGCCAACGGCGATTGAAGGGCGAACGAGTGGAAGCGAGATACGACGGAAACTTTCCCAAGGAGAGCATTTCAACAAGCGCGCTGATTGCAGCAAAGAGACGTTCTGCTCCATAAATGCAGCACGACACAACAGATAAACGTAAGGGTAAAGCACCAATGCCAGCACGATGATAGCGCCAGTCAAGGTTCTGATATCAGGAAACCAATAATCTCCGGGGCCCCAACCTGTTAAATCACGCAGCAAGATTTGCACTGGTCCGGCAAAGTCGAGCCAATCAGTAAAGATGTAACCAACGATGTAGCCCGGCATGGCCAGAGGCAACACCAAGGCCCATTGCAGAATCCGCTCGCTGGGTAACCGACACATGGCCATAATCCAAGCCGAAGGAATACCAAAAACTAGGGACAAAGCCATCGTACCTGCGGCCAAGACTACCGTATTAAAGGTATAGGTTGGCATTACCGTCGACATCAGATGCGAGAACAGGTCATCCGTCTCGCCGATAGAGGTAAGGAATATCGCTAAGATCGGCAAAACCAGTAGCAGGGCTAACGTCCCACTACTGGTTTTCCATAAATAATTATTTTCTTTCATCGCCTAACAATCACAGGTATACATCACTCAAATGCACTTGCTAATACATCTCATATACCTTTAATACGCTTAAGGGTCTGTTATACCCTTATAAACAAACAACCTCAAGTTACCCTTGTAAAAGAGCGACTTGAGGCTGTATATAAAGCGTCGAACGATTACAGGTCGAACTTCACTTCGTCAAGAAGCTTGATTGCTGCTGCATGGTGGTCAGCAATTTCATCTAGAGAAATCGTATCAGCTTTGAAGTCGCCCCAAGACGCAACTAGATCAGAACGCTTAACGCCTTCTTTCACTGGGTATTCGTAGTTCACTTCAGCGTACATGCTTTGTGCTTTATCACCAGCTAGGAATTCCATCAGCTTAAGTGCGTTCTCTTTGTTTGGAGAGAACTTAGCCATTGCCATACCAGAGATGTTTACGTGAGTACCAGTTGTGTTCTGGTTAGGGAAGTTAATGTAAACAGCATCAGCCCACGCTTTCTGCTCTTTATCGTTAACCATCTTACCTAGGTAGTAGCTGTTACCCAGAGAAACGTCACATAGACCTTCTTTGATCGCTTTAACCTGTGCACGGTCGTTACCTTGAGGTTTACGCGCTAGGTTAGCTTTAACGCCTTCTAGCCACGCTTTAGTTTCCGCTTCGCCTTTATGAGCAATCATAGAGGAGACTAGAGAAACGTTGTAAGGGTGCTTACCACTACGAGTACAGATTTTGCCTTTGAATTCAGGCTTAGCAAGATCAGCGTACGTGAAATCATCACCTAGCTTACCAACACGGTCACGTGAAGAGTAAACGCTACGAGTACGAGTTGTTAGAGCAAACCACTCATTGTCAGCATCTTGGTACTGAGCTGGAATGTTCTTTTCAAGAACAGCGCTTTCTACAGACTGAACCAAACCTTGCTTAGTTAGCTCAGACAAGCGGCTGATGTCTACGGTAAGAATCACGTCAGCTGGGCTGTACTCGCCTTCTTGAGCTAGTTTCTCTGCTAGGCCTTTCTTTGCGAACTTAACGTTTACTTTGATGCCTGTTTCTTTAGTGAACTCGTTGAACATAGGTTCAACTAGGAAAGGTTGACGGTAAGAGTAGACGTTCACTTCTTCAGCAGCCATCGCAGTCGGTGCTAATGTTGCACATGCTAAAGCAGAAAGAGTCAGCAGTTTTTTCATTGGTTCAGTCCTTTAACTTCGTAATGATAACGTTTATCAGTTGCGTTATTATATTCATGATGATTTAGAAAACAATGACACAAAACAAAAAAACCTGCCCAGTAGAGCAGGTTTTTGAGTATTTTATTTGTAACAGTTTATGTCTTGCTCTGACTTACTTCACAGTCACAAATTCAGGATATGCACCAACACCACAATCGTGCATGTCCATACCTTCCAATTCTTCATCTTCAGACACTCGGATTCCGATAGTTGCTTTCAGAACAGCCCATACAGCAAGACTTGCACCGAATACCCAAGCAAATATAACCGCCGCACCCAATAGCTGAGCACCAAACGTTGCATCACCATTACTCAGTGGCACAACCATCAGGCCGAAGAAACCACACACACCGTGCACCGAAATCGCACCCACTGGATCGTCAATCTTAAGCTTATCAAGAGCAATGATGCTGAACACAACTAGCGCACCTGATACTGCACCAATAGCTACTGCATAGATAGGAGATGGAGACAATGGGTCCGCAGTGATTGCAACCAGACCAGCCAGTGCACCGTTGAGGATCATCGTCAGGTCTGCTTTACCCCACGTAGTTTTACACACGAGAAGTGCTGCAATTGCGCCAGCCGCTGCTGCTGCATTTGTGTTGAGGAAGATTTGACCTACTGCCGTTGCATTCTCAAAGTCAGAAACCATCAACTGAGAGCCACCGTTGAAACCAAACCAACCGAACCAAAGGATAAAAGTACCCAGTGTTGCAAGAGGCATGTTCGAACCCGGAATCGGGTAAATCTCACCATTTTTACCGTATTTGCCTTTACGAGCGCCTAGTAGTAATACGCCTGCTAATGCCGCGGCTGCACCCGCCATGTGTACAATACCTGAGCCAGCAAAGTCACTGAAGCCCGCTTCTGACAGGAAGCCTCCACCCCAAGTCCAGTAACCTTCCATTGGGTAGATAAATGCCGTAAGTACCATTGAGAAAATAAGGAATGACCACAGTTTCATCCGCTCTGCGACTGCACCAGACACAACAGACATAGCAGTTGCAACAAACACCACCTGGAAGAAGAAGTCAGATTCTAATGAGTGGTCTGCACCTTCCCCTTGTGTTCCAATCAGTGCACCAAATGAAGGTAGCCAGCCGCCTTCGCCATTGTCGACATACATGATGTTGTAACCAACCACCAAGTACATGGTACATGCGATCGCGTATAGACAAACGTTTTTAGTTAGGATTTCAGTGGTGTTCTTTGAGCGAACCAATCCCGCCTCAAGCATGGCAAAACCGGCTGCCATCCACATTACCAACGCACCTGAAATGAGGAAGAAAAAAGTGTCCAGTGCGTAACGTAATTCCGTTACTGTAGTTGTTAATTCCATTTTAATGTCTCCAGTCCTTTGAATTCTTAAAGTGCCTCAGCGTCCATTTCGCCAGTACGAATACGCACTGCCTGGCTCAGGTCGTAGACAAAGATTTTTCCGTCACCGATTTTTCCGGTGTGCGCCGCTTTAGATACAGCTTCAATCACGCGATCTACATTTTCAGCTTGTGTCGCGATTTCTAGTTTTACCTTGGGTAAGAAATCCACTTGGTACTCTGCACCACGATAAAGCTCGGTATGGCCTTTCTGACGCCCAAATCCTTTCACCTCTGATACCGTCATACCTTCGATACCGACATCAGCAAGTGCTTCTCGAACATCGTCTAATTTGAATGGTTTGATAATCGCATTAATAAGTTTCATCGCATCCTCTCTGAAGCTGTCATCCTTTTTATTTTTATAATCCAAGTGACATGCCAACTTATTAAGAGACTGATAAATAATGATTTATTCATTACAAGACGCCGAATACGCAAAAAGGCGCACCGTTATGGTGCGCCTTTATCACAATAATGAGGCAATGATTTCATTCTTCACTATATCAGTGCAGATCTATTTGGTGGTCAGAAACTCTTTCCATTGTTCAATTAGCAGCTCAAAGTCATCTAAACCACAACTGGCCGTACTCTCACTGTCATAAAAATCAAACTCGCTGTCTTCTGCCATCGCTTCTCCATGCGCCAACACATTCTCCTGAATGGTGACTTCATCACCATGAATAGAGATGGAAATCTCAGTACCCAGCATAGTGTGTTCCTGAAGTGGAGACTGGTGTACAGCGACTAGCATAGACTCGACCTGCTCTATCTTCTGCCAATCCTTACCGATCTCTTCCTGCAACCAGCGACCAACAATTTCATGGCCCATACTTGACTTAACGTAGTATTCGCCCATCAATGTATTGCGGATAAATTCAAATTCCATCGTGCTGCCTCATGAAAACGGAGCGCAGAGTATATAGAGACAATCCTAAAAGCACAAAAAAAGCGCCTGCCGAGGCAGACGCTTTCATCATCCTTTTTTAAGCGCTTATGCAGGCTCTTGGAAAATCACTGAATCCGCTTTCTTGGTGTACTGATCCATCTTATGGAAGTTCAAGTAACGGTATGTGTCTGCTGCTGTCGCATCGATTTGTTTTGCATACTCTAGGTACTCTTCCTTAGTTGGAATCTTACCTAGAATCGCACCAACCGCCGAAAGCTCAGCAGAAGCAAGATAAACGTTAGCACCAGTACCTAAACGGTTCGGGAAGTTACGTGTCGAAGTCGACATTACTGTCGCTTTATCTGCCACACGTGCCTGGTTACCCATACATAGTGAACACCCTGGCGTTTCAATACGAACACCAGCACGGCCGTATATACCGTAGTAACCTTCTTCAGTTAGCTGATCGCGGTCCATCTTCGTTGGTGGCGCAACCCATAAGCGAGTATCCAACTGACCACCGAATTGCTCTAGCAGCTTACCTGCAGCACGGAAGTGACCGATGTTAGTCATACAAGAACCGATGAAGACTTCATCGATGTTTGTACCCTGAACTTCAGAGAGTAGACGGGCATCATCCGGATCGTTTGGAGCACACAGAATTGGCTGATCAATTTCTGCTAGATCGATTTCAATGATGTGAGCGTATTCTGCGTCTGCGTCTGCTTCCATCAACTCAGGATTTGCCAACCACTCTTCCATTGCCGTGATACGACGCTCAATAGTACGACGGTCACCGTAACCTTCAGAAATCATCCATTTAAGCATGGTGATGTTCGAGTTTAGGTACTCTTCAATCGACTCTTGAGACAGCTTAACTGTACAACCTGCCGCTGAACGCTCTGCAGAAGCATCTGAGAGCTCAAATGCCTGCTCTACGGTTAGGTGTTCAACACCTTCGATTTCAAGTACACGACCAGAGAATTCGTTGATCTTACCTGCTTTCTCAACCGTCAATAGACCTTGCTGAATTGCGTAGTAAGGAATCGCATGAACCAAGTCACGTAGTGTGATACCTGGCTGCATTTCGCCTTTAAAACGAACCAAGATTGATTCAGGCATATCCAGAGGCATAACACCTGTTGCCGCTGCAAATGCAACTAGACCGGAACCTGCAGGGAATGAAATACCCAGAGGGAAACGAGTATGCGAATCGCCACCTGTACCAACAGTATCAGGAAGAAGCATACGGTTTAGCCATGAGTGGATAACGCCATCGCCTGGACGAAGAGAGACACCACCACGGTTCATGATGAAATCAGGTAGTGTGTGGTGCGTGTTTACGTCAACTGGTTTTGGATACGCAGAAGTATGACAGAAAGACTGCATCACTAGATCAGCCGAGAAGCCAAGACACGCAAGGTCTTTTAGCTCATCACGCGTCATAGGGCCTGTTGTATCTTGAGAGCCTACAGTCGTCATCTTAGGCTCGCAGTATTGACCAGCGCGAACACCTTCAACGCCACATGCTTTACCGACCATTTTCTGAGCCAGTGTATAACCTTTGTTAGAAGCCGACGGGTCTACAGGCTTAGCAAACAGATCTGTCTCTTCAAGACCTAGTGAAGTACGAGCACGGCTTGTTAGACCACGACCAATGATCAGCGGGATACGACCACCAGCACGCACTTCATCAAGAAGTACCTTGCTCAGCTCAAAGTTTGAGATTTCTGCGCCATCTTTACGCACAACACCTTCATATGGGTAAATTTCAATCACATCACCCATGTTCATGTCTTGTACGTTCAGTTCGATTGGAAGCGCACCAGAATCTTCCATCGTATTGTAGAAGATTGGTGCAATCTTACCGCCTAAACAGATACCGCCTGTACGCTTGTTTGGAACGTAAGGGATATCTTCACCCATGAACCAAAGCACAGAGTTCGTAGCCGACTTACGTGAAGAACCTGTACCCACGACATCACCGACGTAAGCCAATGGAATACCATCTTTTTGCAGTTCTTCAATTTGATTAATTGGACCAACGCTACCCGGTTGATCTGGGTTGATACCGTCACGCTCCATTTTAAGCATCGCTTTCGCGTGCACTGGGATATCTGGACGTGACCATGCATCAGGCGCCGGAGACAAGTCATCAGTGTTAGTTTCACCAGTGACTTTGAATACTTTAACGGTAATTTTTTCTGCTACTTTTTCTTTAGAGGTAAACCACTCAGCATCAGCCCAAGATTGCAGTACTTGCTGTGCGTAAGTGTTACCTGCTTTCGCTTTCTCTTCTACGTCGTAGAAAGCATCAAACATAAGTAGAGTGTGAGACAGTGCTTTTGCAGCAATAGATGCCAAAGCGTCATCATCAAGAAGGTCAACTAGCGGAGCAATATTGTAGCCGCCCTGCATCGTACCCAACAGCTCAGCTGCTTTTTCACGACTTACCAGCGGTGATTCCACTTCGCCTTTGGTAATAGCCGTCAGAAAACCTGCTTTGACATATGCAGCTTCATCTACGCCAGGTGGGATACGATTCTCTAGTAGGTCAAGAATTACAGCTTCTTCACCTTGAGGGGGATTTTTCAGAAGTTCGACAAGACCAGCAACTTGCTCGGCGTCTAGTGGTTTAGGAACAACTCCTTCAGCAGCACGCTCTGCGACGTGTTTACGGTAGGCTTCAAGCACGACTTTTTCCTCTCATTGCGGTTCCTCCGTTATTATTACTATTATTCAACGTAACGAAGTGAACATCCTTGGAAACTTGGCTCTCCTTTTGCCATATTTTTCATTCATTTTGAGTGAGAAACAGTGCCAGAGAGGCCAAACTGTGGGCGGTAGAATAGCAAATTTAACGATAAATTAAAATCTCATCATTTTGACCAACATAGCAACTTAAGACTAAAGTTCTATGATTTTCCTTGCTTAATTCCGTCAATTCCCTGCTTTGAGAATGGGAGATTGACGAAATAAATTATTGAATAACTATTTAAAGCTCGTCCCTATAATCAGGTAGATAGAATCGAAATTTTGTTCTGTTCGACCATAACCAAACATGACTGGCCCAACGGGGGAGTCAACCCCCGCAAACACTGAGCCCGCAGCATATAGTGGTGCGGTATCAAGTTTGACGCTTGGATCTGACCACACACCGCCGTATTCAAACGATGCCCCTAAATAAAACGGGGAAGAGAACAGACCAAAATCATTGTCGAACCAGCGATAACGGTACACTAAACTACCAAATGCTTTGTTCTGACCAATCAAGCTGTTACGTGGAATACCTGATAAATTGAGAAAACCGCCGAGCTCTTTGGGGTCGATAATAAGAGAGGAGTTTTTACTTTCTACCACCCCAACGTCGAGGTTTGCGACCAAAGTATGGCGAGAAAAGCTATTGGCGTAGATGATCTTAGCGCCATATTCATAAGCCGTATCTTCATCATGACCATCGAAGACACTGCCTGGACTGCCGACGCTTTCATCATGCGACACTAAGTAATCCAGATTCAGGTACAAACCCCTACTTGGCAAACTGTAGTTATCTAAGGTGTCGATGCGATAATTGGCAAATGCGCCTAATCTCTTAAATGACACATCGCCTAGTGATGGCAGCGACGCGAGTTCTCCAGAACCATCGGTGTATCTGACACCGACTTTAAATCGGCGCCACAAGGTATCTTGGTAACCAATAGCCCACTCAGACTCCCATTCAGTGAAAGATATCGGGATAAAATCTTGAGTCGCTTTTAGTGACGGTATGTCGCCCCCATCTGGTGGCACATTAACCTTCTCATTGCTAAAAGTAATACCCAAAGTGGTAAAGAGATCTGAACTGGAAAATAACGGACTATAAAGCTCACCTTCTAAGAGTTTATCCGTGCCCATTTCAACATTGAGGGTAAACTCTGCACCGTATTCATTCAGATCAGTAAAATTGGTCGATATCCCTATCGCGTACTGGCTGTCAGTGTCAAAGTCATCTTCAAGGAAGAAACGGAAGTTCACATAGTTCGGCCCCCAAGACTTTTCTTTGACGTTAACAATCAAGGCATCTTGATCATCAATTTTGTCATAGCGATAAGTGATCAATTCAAAACGATCCAGCGCGTAAAGGTTCTGAACACCCTGCTCGACTTCGGACGTTTTATAGCGATGACCCGAATCAAGACCCAAGTGCTTTTTTAGTACATCATCACTGTAATGAGTGTGGTTATGGATAACGACTTTATCGACCTTAATTTCATCGCCATATCTCAGTTTTCTGCGTACATCCTCTTTGTGATCAACGTAATCCTGATACTCAGATGAAGACACGCTGTAGCGTTTGAGTAATTCTTGGTTTTGAATGGCAATTTGATAACCCTTTTTAAACGCTTCGGGCATCTTGTCAAACTCTGTCGTTTCCATATCGCCAACTTGAGGCTTAAGGAAAACATCGTCTTCCGTCAGCGTTTTGGCTTGACGATTAGTCGTGCTACGCACTAAATAATTCGACAGTTGATCCGCTACGGTGAACAAGGTTGTGAAGTCTTCTTCGTCTTTGTAATCGGTACTAATATCAACCGCAATAACGATATCTGCACCTAGATCTCGTGCAACATTGACAGGCATGTTGTTGGTTACACCGCCATCCACCAGAAGCTGACCATTGAGTTCGTAAGGCGGTAACGCCCCCGGAACCGACATACTGGCCATCATTGCATCAACGAGGTAGCCGTTTTTTATAACAACAGGTTTGAGCTCCAGAATGTCGGTTGCGACTGAGCGATAAGGAATGGCAAGTTCATCGAAAGACTCAAACGGTGGAAGGTTGCCAGACGATTCACGCAGAATTCTGAGCATTCCCTGCCCTTGCACAATACCGCGCGCGGCACGCACTCCATTCCAGCCGAGGCCTAAATCTGTCGTCAGCTGGAATCGGTCTTCGTATTCTTTGTCGCGTACACGACGTTGGCTACGATCAACCCGATCGCGGTAGCCACTGTTCCAATCTATGGTCTCAGTCAGGCTTTCAATTTCATCCGCACTCATGCCTGTTGCGTACAAGCCGCCCACGTAGGCCCCCATGCTGGTACCCGTGATATAGTCGACAGGAATTCTGAGCTCTTCAAGCGCTTTCAAAACACCGATGTGTGCCGCCCCCTTGGCACCACCACCTGCTAGAACCACCGCGATTTTTGGCCGTTCTGATGCAACATGCTCTCCTGTATCAGAAAACGCCATGCGTGGTAACACAACCGCAGATATAAATAGAAGCCAGACTAGTTTTTTCACTCTAGAGTTCCCGTCTCATTCGCAAACGTACAGAAGCCGATAGCTTTATATTATTGACACAACCAACTGTTTACCAACTAAATATTTTCTTAATCCATTGAGTGGGTTTGCTGTCACACTGCTGCTTGAGCACATTGTTTGTGTCCCAAACTGGCAGCTTAAACTGGTTATCGCAGTCCAGTTGCAGGCTGCCTTGTTCAGTATGAGAAAAACCAAGAGTACTGATTCCCTTTGGCCAAGGTAACGTCAGTTTTTCCGGTATGCGGTGGTTGAGATATTCTGCATAGACTCGTAACGCACCGCTGGAACCCGTAAGTTTTGTTGGCTTATTATCATCTCGACCAAGCCAGATAGTTGTTACTTCGCGTCCATCGACACCAACAAACCAGCTGTCACGCGTATCGTTACTGGTTCCCGTTTTTCCAGCTAACGCCGCCCAGCCAAACTGGCTGTTGAGATAACGGCCAGTGCCTTCTAAGACGCCGCGTTTCATAGCGTAGGTCGTCAGCCAAGCTGCTTGCTGGTCGATAGTTTGAGACATTCGCGGCAGTGACTGATATAGCGCATTACCTTCTAAATCGACCACCGAGCGCAGTGCAGACAACGGAGCGCGCTTACCTGAATTGGTCAACGTCTGATACATTTGAGCGACCTGGAATGGCGTTAATGTGAAGGAACCAAGGAACATTGATGGCACAGGACGAATTTCATTTCTGTCAACACCCAACTTCTCCAAAGTATTGACAACATTTGGAATGCCGAGCTGCATACCTAGCTGCACAGTCGGTACGTTGAGAGATTTTGCCAATGCAATGTACAAAGGCACATCCCCTCGAAACTTACGGTCATAGTTGCGCGGCGACCAAACACTGCCTTTTGAACCCTTAAGGCTGATCGGTTTATCGTGCAAAGTCGTAGCCAGATTATATTTGTCAGGCTGCTCCAAAGCGGTGAGATAGACTGCTGGTTTAGCTAACGAGCCTATCTGACGACTGGCATTCAGCGCACGATTGAATCCATCATAGCCTGTCCGTTTACCTCCGACCATAGCGCGTATTTCTCCGGTATGGCGGTCAACGGCGATTGCAGCTCCTTCAAGTGACTTGCCTGCGACTTTGCTAAGCTGAGGTATTTTCTTGGCAATAGCCTGTTCCAACTCTTGTTGAGAAACCGGATCGAGAGATGTAAACACCCTGAGGCCAATGTCCGACTGAAACGCATCACCAACTTTCTCTTTCAGCTCAATCTTCAACTGCTGAAAGTAAGCCGGCTGGCGGCTAGCAATACGAGGATTATCCTGAATGTCCAGTGGGCGACTAGCTGCCATATCGTACTGGTTAGCACTCAGGATCCCCTGCTGCATCATCAGACGAAGCACTAAATCTCGACGCTCTTTGGCTCGCTCAGGAAAGCGTACCGGGTTGTAATAGGATGGCCCCTTTACCATACCCACCAGTAATGCGAGCTGGTCAATGCGCAGTTCTTGAATCGGCTGCCCAAAGTATAAGCGGGAAGCTAATCCAAAGCCGTGAATGGCTTCTCCGCGACTTTGTCCTAAATACACTTCATTCAGATAACCTTCCAGAATACGATCTTTGCTGTAGCGATAATCAATGATCAATGCGATGTAGGCTTCACGGATCTTACGCCAAAGCGTTCGATCACTGGAGAGAAAGATGTTCTTCGCGAGCTGCTGAGTCAGGGTACTCCCCCCTTGCACCGTACGACCCGCTTTGACATTGGCAACTAATGCTCGGGCAATCGCAAACGGGGATACTCCATCATGCTGATAAAAGTCTCTGTCTTCAGTAGCCAGTAATGCATCAACCATGACTTCAGGAAACTGATCACGCCTCAAGAACAGACGCTGCTCATCATGATTCTTCTCCAGCATGCCCAACATCTTCGGCTCGATCCGCAAATAGCCCAGATCACCGGAGGATTCGAGCGACTGAATACGAAGTAAGCCAGAACGGTCAAAATGCAGCATCACATGACGATCAGGCTCCGGCCCATCAGTAAACTCAAACGGACGGCGAATCAGTTCAATTTTGGTTGACGACGACGAATACTCACCAGGATAACGAGGCTGGCGTACTTTACGGTAGTTGAGCACATCGAGTTCGTTGCGAACTTCCTGAATCGAAATCGAATCGCCCGGAGAAAGGTTAAGAATGCGAGCGTAAACCACGGTCGGCAGATCAAACAGCTGACCTTCGAAACGCTGTTTAACCACACTGTCTAGGTAAATACCGACAAACAGCAGTAAGGCAAACCCAGCAAGACCAAGCTTCCAGGTCACTCCCCATACAATTTTCAACCAGCTACGTTGGCCTTTTGGGGTTGGCTTGCGTCTCGCTGTCGCCCGTTTGCGAGCAGGTTTCTTGGTTGTTTTAGTTTTGCTGCTCGCCGGTGTTTTTTTCTTGGTCATTATTTCAGTTGTCGCTTAGTTTTGGTCGTTGCCATATGGTTAGCCGGATCGTCTGGCCAAACGTGCTTGGGATAACGCCCTTTCATTTCTTTTTGCACTTCTTTGTATGCTCCCGCCCAAAAGCTAGCTAAATCCTGCGTTACTTGCAGCGGTCGCTGTGCTGGGGATAGTAATTCCACCACTAAGGTTTTACGCCCCTCAGCAATGTGAGGCGACCTCTGTTCGCCAAACATTTCCTGCATTCGCACCGAAAGTACCGGCTCTTGACCAAATTGATAACGTATCTTCTTCTTCGAACCTGTTGGTACGATGTAGTGCGTCGGTAACCATTGGTCGATTTCCTGACTGAGTGGCCAAGCAATATAAGCCATTAGGGCAGGCTCCAAATCCACTTTAGCTAGCGCTTTAAGTGAACTTACTCCAACTAGATAAGGCTCTAACCATTGTTCTAGATTATCCAACAATTCTGCATCAGAAACACCGGGCCATTGATGTTCTGGTAACCATTCAGCTGCGCAGCGAATACGCTCTAAGGTTTCTAGACTGCTTGTTGACCAGTTTAATACGCCCAAGCCTTTTCGACGGACACAGTTGAGTAAAGCCTGAGTAATTTTTTGTTTATCTGGCTCAGGGAGTGGACGACGTTCAATCACCAATCGCCCAAGGTTACGTTGATGTTCTGCTATCAATCGCCCTTTGTTGTCGTCCCAATCGACACTTTCTTTCTCCTCAATCAAATGAGGAAGCCATTTCTCGATTGCAGTGATGTCCAGTTCCGCGGCGAGAAAAACTCTTGAGGCATCAGAGTGGCTACGCATCAAATCCGCCACCACCAAATACTCAGCGGTCGCGAGGCGTTCGTCATCGGCCATTTCAGCCCCATGACCGTTCGCCAATAAGAACTTACCCGCCTGCCCTTTTCTCAGTTGGCCAATACGGTCCGGAAAAGCCGTTGCCAAAATCACTGCGACTAGAAACTCATCAACGTCTTGAAGCGAAAAGTTCACAGATAACTTACGCGCCAAAGCTTGTCCACGCTGCAGCACGATTTTCTGTTTGCTGTGAAGGCCGCGCTTAAAGCGATCAATACTGTGCATGAAATCAAGCACGTTGCGCTCAGGCTCTTCTATTAAAGCAGCCACCGCTGAGGCGGTATTTTTCCAGCACTGTTGCTCAGAGTGCATCAACATCGCAGCGATTCGCGGCTCAACACCAAGCTCGCTTGCCAGCCGACCATGTTCGGTTAACTGGTGGTTGTCATCTAAAAGCCCCAGTTTGTTCAGTAAACGGCGAGATTGATTCAGGCTACTCTGAGGAGGGATATCAAGCCATTTCAGCTCAGTGACAGCCGCTGCGCCCCACTGTGCTAACTCTAATGTTAATGCAGCCAAATCTGAGTGAAGAATTTCCGCCGAAGGTACTTCTGGTTGCTGATTCAACTGGCTTTCACTGTACAGACGCAGGCAAATCCCCGGCTCAATACGCCCGGCACGCCCTGCACGTTGCTCGGCTGAAGATTGCGCAATTCTACTTTGATCCAGTTTTGTCACACCGCTTTTTAAATCAAACTTCGCCACTCGCTCTAACCCTGCATCCACAACCAAACGAATGCCTTCGATCGTTAATGACGTTTCAGCAATATTAGTCGCCAGCACCACCTTACGTTTACCCTTGGGTGCTGGCTGAATTGCCGTTTGTTGCTGAGCAAAACTAAGTTGTCCGTACAAAGGGCATACTTCGACGTTATCTGGCAGGTCACCCATTATCTCAGCCACACGCTTTATTGCCGCAACACCAGGTAAAAAAGCCAAAACAGAGCCAGATTCTTTGCTGAGCAGCGAAGCAATTTGCTTTGCCATCACCTCTTCCAATCGCTCATTCGGTTTTAGCGGCTGATAGCGATATTCAACAGGAAAACTGCGACCTTGAGACTCAATGTATGTCGCATCCGGCATCAGTTGGCTCAACGCCCGTTGATCAAGTGTTGCCGACATCACCACCAGTTTTAGATCCTCACGAAATGCTTCTTGAATCTCGAGGCTGAATGCCAATGCGGTATCGGCATGAATGCTACGTTCATGAAATTCATCAAAAATTAGCAGTGAGATACCATCGAGTTCAGGATCTGACTGGATCATTCGGGTCATAATGCCCTCAGTCACAATCTCCAACTTAGTATCTGGGCCTACTTTGGTTTCTCCCCGCACTCTATAGCCCACCTGCTGACCGACATTTTCTCCCAGTTGCTGAGCCAAATAACGAGCGATATTACGCGCAGCAAGACGTCTGGGTTCAAGCATGATGATTTTCCCTTCAACAACATTCTCACGAAGCAATTGCAGAGGAAAGTAGGTGGATTTACCGGCACCGGGCGCAGCTTTGAGGATAACTTGAGAACGAGTTCGCACGCTTGAGAGTAGCTCATGCATCACGCTCTCGATAGGCAGCTGTGACAATGGAAAAACCTTATGGTGTAATGATGTGAATATTGTACATAAATCCAGTTCTAAATGAAGTTTGATCCCCCACTCGAATCTGCAATCTTAATTAAGCGCTACAAGCGCTTTCTGGCTGATATTACCTTGCCAGATGACAGCGAACGTACCATTCACTGTGCCAACACAGGGGCAATGACCGGTTGTGCGACTGCCGGCAACACCGTTTGGTACTCCACATCCGATAACCCTAAACGCAAATACCCCAATAGTTGGGAGCTGACACAAACTTCGAATGGGCATCGTATTTGCATCAACACTGCACGTGCCAATCAATTGGCGGTTGAAGCAATTGAAGCGGGTGTTATTAAAGAATTACAAGGTTACGAGCAGCTCAAAACAGAGGTCAAATACGGTAGTGAAAATAGCCGGATTGATATCTTGCTCAAATCACAACACCAACCAACGTGCTATATAGAGGTGAAAAGCGTTACGCTACTTGATGAGGAAAAACAAGGACAAGGCTACTTTCCCGATGCTGTGACCACCCGTGGTCAAAAGCACCTGAGAGAGCTCACAGAAATGGCGCAAAATGGAAGCAGAGCAGTACTTTTGTTCACTGTTTTACATTCAGGGATTGAAAAAGTCTCTCCAGCACACCATATAGACGCAAAATATTCACAATTGTTGAAAAGCGCACAGGAACAAGGGGTGGAAGTTTTGTGCTACAAAGCGGAGCTTTCAAACACCGAGATGAAGCTGGTGGAACGTATCAATTTCACCTATTGAGAGAAAAAATGATGTCGCCTTCACATAGGCAGCAAGTTTACTCTCTAGAGTTTGCCTCGAATTGTTCTTTTTGCTATAGATAGCCGCCTTAAAATTTAACTGCGAGCGCAGTTGACTAGGTGTTAGTAGGAGATGCTGCATGCCAGAATCGAAGAAAAAAGCGCTAGGCATCCTAGCCATTGCAGGGGTTGAGCCATACACAGAGAAAGCTGGTGAAGAGTACATGTCACCAGAGCAACTGGCTCATTTCACGAAAATTTTGACAGCATGGCGCAACCAGCTCAGGGAAGAAGTTGATCGCACCGTTCACCATATGCAGGACGAAGCGGCAAATTTCCCAGATCCAGTTGACCGTGCGTCTCAGGAAGAAGAATTCAGCCTAGAGCTGCGCAACCGTGACCGCGAACGTCGCCTAATCAAGAAGATCGAGAAAACGTTGAACAAAATCGAAGAAGATGAGTTTGGCTTCTGTGACTCTTGTGGTATCGAGATTGGTATTCGTCGTCTGGAAGCTCGCCCAACCGCAGATCTGTGTATTGATTGTAAGACACTGGCCGAGATCAAAGAAAAGCAGATGCAAGGCTAAACCACTGCTTTTGACCAAAGAATCAAGGGAGCGTATGCTCCCTTTTTAGTTTTATTGCGACAAAAAGTGTATGAGTTATATAGGACGCTTTGCCCCGTCACCTTCAGGCCCGCTTCATTTCGGCTCTTTGGTTGCCGCGCTAGGCAGTTACTTACAGGCCAAATCTCAACAAGGACAATGGTTGGTTCGAATCGAAGACCTTGATCCACCGAGAGAAATGCCCGGAGCTTCCGACTTAATCCTCAAAACGCTCGACGCCTATCACCTTCACTGGGACGGTGAAGTGGTCTATCAAAGCCAGCGACACGCTTTGTATCAAGAACAGATAGAGCGATGGCTAAACGCACAGCAAGCGTATTACTGCAAATGCACGCGTAAGCAAGTCAAAGCAATGGGTGGCTTTTACAACGGAACCTGCCGTCAGCTCACACTGACGAATCATTCTGAGTGTGCGATTCGCCTCAAGATGACATATCCAGTCTACTATTTTGATGATCGCAAACACGGCCGACTCAACATTCCCTCGCAACTGGCAGATGAAGATTTTATTATAAAGCGCCGAGACGGATTATTTGCGTATAACCTTGCAGTAGTATTGGATGATATTGAGCAAGGTGTGACTGAAGTCGTCCGTGGCGCCGATTTGATCGAGCCAACGGGGAGACAACTCAGTCTCTATCAGATACTGGGGAAAATACCCATTCGTTATCTGCACCTGCCTTTGGCACTTGATGAGCATGGTCATAAATTATCCAAGCAGAACCATGCGCCAGCGATTGATAATGGCAACCCAAAACCCGCTTTGATTGAAGCCATGCGCTTCTTAGGTTTTGATATTAATAGGGAAATTGAACAGGCTGATATAGAAGATATCATAGAGTGGGGAGTCAAAAACTGGCATATCAACCAGTTACCTGACACGACTGAAATCAAAGCAAGATTCTCAAACCGCTCACTGTAAGCTATTATTAGCCGCAAATTCGCCCCAAGGGCATAAACGGAATCATCAGCAAGTCCTATACAGGCATACTCAACACTAGGTATTTCAAGACATGCCTCGCTAATGAGTAACAGATGCACATGACTAAAAACGACTATACACCAAGCGAAAAAGACAGTTATCCAGAGTTATCTCTGAACATTATTACTCGCCAAGAGCATAATATCTCTCGCAAGCAAATCAGCGACAATGCATTGAAGGTGCTATACCGACTTCATGGTGCAGGCTTTGATGCCTTCCTTGTCGGTGGAGGCGTGCGCGATCTGCTGCTTGCACAGAACCCAAAAGATTTCGATATCGCAACCAATGCCACACCTGAGCAAATTCGCCAGTTGTTCAAGAACTGCCGCCTGATTGGCCGCCGTTTTCGTCTAGCGCATATCATGTTTGGCCGCGATATTATTGAAGTAGCGACTTTCCGCGGTCACCATCAAGAAACCAGCAAAAATATTTCTCAGCAATCGAAAGAAGGCATGCTGTTGCGCGATAACGTCTATGGCACCATTGACGAAGACGCGGAACGCCGTGATTTCACCATCAATGCGATGTACTACAACATCGGTGATTATGCGATTCATGACTATGCTGGCGGTAATGAAGACTTAGAAGACAGATTAGTGCGCCTGATTGGCGACCCTGAAACGCGTTATCGTGAAGATCCAGTTCGCATGCTGCGTGCCATTCGTTTTGCCGTAAAGCTAGACTTCGATATCGAGGAAGATACAGCAGCACCTATTGAAGAAATGTCACCACTGCTACGTGATATTCCATCGGCACGCCTGTACGAAGAATCACTCAAGATGCTGCAATCAGGTTATGGTTTAGAAACCTACCACCTGATGCGTGAGTACAACCTATTCCAGCAACTCTTCCCTGTCATCTCTGAAGACTTCACAGAGGAATACTCCTCAAAAACCGAGCAGATGCTGGATCTCGTTTTAGATTCTACTGATCAACGCATTGAAGAAGGCAAACGAATTAATCCTGCTTTCATGTTCGCGGCTATGTTGTGGTACCCACTGCAAGCCCGTGCAGAATTACTGATGGAGAAGCGTAAGCTCTCTGCCTATGATGCCATCATGGAAGCCAGTAATTACATCCTTGATGAGCAGGTTCGTACTATTGCCATCCCTCGCCGCCATACCGCAACGATTCGCGAAATCTGGCAATTGCAACTTCGCATGCCACGTCGTAATGGCAAACGCGCTTTCCGCTTAATGGAACTTAACAAGTTCCGTGCTGGCTTTGATTTTCTTGAAATGCGCGGTGAAATTGAAGGTGGTGAAACTGAACAATTAGCCAAATGGTGGGAAACCTTCCAAAACGCAGGGCGCAACATGCGTCAGTCCATGGTGGCAGATTTGGACGCAGAGTCTCCTGAGCAGGGCAAAAAGCGTCGTCGTAAACCATTTCGCAAGAAAAAAACCAAGGCTTCAACATCATGAGCACTGTTTTTATTGCGGTGGGCAGTAATCTTGCTGATCCCGTTACACAGGCGAATGATGCTATCGAAGCGCTTAAGCAACTGCCAAAATCCCAGTTTAAGCAAAGCTCAAACTTGTATAGCAGTACCCCAATGGGGCCGCAAGACCAACCGGATTACATCAATGCGGTGGTCGAAATCACAACTGAATTAACGCCACTTGAACTGCTCGATTGCACTCAAGCTATCGAGCAAGAGCAAGGGCGTGTCCGTAAAGATGAGCGATGGGGCCCAAGAACCCTGGACTTAGATATTGTTCTTTACGGCAATGAGGTGATGGATTCCGAGCGTCTGACTGTTCCTCACTATGGAATGAAGGAGCGCGAATTCGTGCTCTACCCGCTCGCGGAAATCGCACCAAATTTAACCCTCCCATGTGGGACCAGACTGGAAGACCTATTAAAAGTCGTTGAGCAAAACGGTCTGCGTATTTGGCAATCATAGCCAACTCCTTAAAAGGAAAAATCATGAAAAAAATCACCATAAACGACCTAATGAACTGGAAGCAGGAAGGTCGTAAATTTGCTACTTCTACAGCTTATGACGCGAGCTTCGCTCAACTCTTCGAAAGTGAAGAAATGCCAGTACTACTGGTTGGCGATTCACTGGGCATGGTTCTGCAAGGCACACGTGACACACTCCCAGTGACAGTGGAAGAGATTGCTTACCATACTCGCTGTGTGCGTGCTGGCAGCCCTAACTGCCTGCTGATGGCTGATATGCCATTCATGAGCTACGCGACACCTGAGCAAGCGTGCGAAAGTGCCGCTCAGATCATGCGAGCTGGTGCAAACATGGTCAAAATTGAAGGCGGCGATTGGCTAGTCGATACAGTCAAAATGCTAACCGAGCGTGCCGTACCTGTGTGTGCTCACTTAGGTCTGACGCCACAATCGGTCAATATCTTTGGTGGTTTTAAAGTTCAAGGGCGTGATCAAGACAAAGCAGACCGTATGGTTCGCGACGCATTGGCACTCCAAGAAGCGGGTGCGCAGGTGATCTTGCTTGAGTGTGTACCACGTGATCTTGCAGCGCGCATTACTGAAGTATGTGACGTACCTGTCATCGGTATCGGTGCTGGCAATGCCACCGACGGCCAGATCTTAGTCATGCATGATATGTTTGGAATTTCAGCCAATTACATGCCGAAGTTCTCAAAGAACTTCCTTGCTGAAACGGGCGACATGCGTAAAGCTGTAGCTATGTACAAAGACGAAGTTGAAAGTGGCGCATTCCCAGGTGAAGCCCACACAATTGCGTAAGGATTTGACTGATGCAAACTTTTGCTGAAATTGCCGCTCTTCGCGAGCAAATCAAACAGTATAAGCGTGACGGCCGCAAAATCGCCTTTGTTCCGACAATGGGGAACCTGCATGAAGGTCACCTCACTCTAGTTCGTAAAGCGCGTGAGCACGCTGACGTCGTCGTGGTAAGCATTTTTGTCAACCCGATGCAGTTTGACCGCAGTGATGACCTTAACAACTACCCACGTACCCTGGAAGATGACCTCAGCAAACTGAGTGGTGAAGGCGTTGAGATTGTTTTCACACCAACCCCAGAAGTAATTTATCCAGAGGGTCTAGACAAACAAACTTCAATCGAAGTCACTGGGTTGTCGAATATCCTTGAAGGTGCCTCGCGCCCCGGTCATTTCCGTGGTGTTGCGACAGTGGTAACCAAGCTATTTAATATTGTCCAACCCGACGCCGCTTGCTTCGGTGAGAAAGACTTCCAACAGCTGGCTGTCATTCGCAAAATGACTGAAGATTTGGCAATGGACATTAATATCGTTGGCGTCACTACGGTACGTGAAATGGATGGTCTAGCGATGAGCTCACGCAACGGCCTGCTGACGATTGATGAACGACAACGTGCGCCGGTACTCGCACGTACAATGCGTTGGATCAGCAGCGCTATACGTGGTGGACGTGATGATTACGCTTCTGTGATTGAAGATGCCAGCGATCAGCTTCGTGCTGCTGGGTTACAGCCGGATGAGATTTTTATTCGCGATGCACGCACTCTCCAAGCCGTCACAGCAGAGACGACTCAAGCGGTGATCTTAATGTCCGCTTTCTTAGGCAAAGCCCGTTTGATCGATAATCAAGTCGTTGAAATGGTGGTAGAGGCGAAGGAAGAGGAAAACACTGAAGCCTCGTCAGAAAGCGCTGAATAGCGAGAAGCAAGCACAAAAAAGGGTTGACGTTAAAGCGTCAACCCTTTTCTTTTTGGTTCAATAAGCGATTTGACAATTAGCTTCGCAGACCAATGCCTTTAGTCACCAAGTAGTGGGCTACTGCATATAAGGCAACGACAAATACACCAAGCACACCGAATGAGGTCACAATCCCAACATCCGAAACACCCAAGAAACCATAACGGAACGCATTGACCATATAGACAATCGGGTTGATTTTCGACACGCCTTGCCAGAATTCAGGCAACAGACTAATCGAATAGAAGACACCACCGAGATAAGTGAGCGGAGTCAGCACAAAAGTGGGGATGATCGAAATATCATCGAACGTCTTCGCGTAAACCGCATTGATCAAGCCACCTAATGAGAACACCACTGACGTCATAAAGACTGTTGCGATGATAATGCCCCAGTGATCTACTTGCAGATCAACAAAGAACAGCGACACAAAAGTCACAATAGTACCGACCAGTAAACCACGTACTACTCCGCCCATGACAAATCCCCAAATGATCACATAATTAGGGACAGGAGCCACCAATAGCTCTTCAATATTTTTCTGAAATTTAGCACTGAAAAAGGACGAAGCCACATTGGAATATGAGTTGGTGATGACAGACATCATGATCAAGCCCGGCACTATATATTCCATATAGCTAAAGCCGTTCATTTCACCAATTCGAGAACCGATCAGGCTACCAAAAATAATGAAGTACAGAGTCATAGTGATCGCCGGTGGCACTAGTGTCTGAACCCAGATTCGAGTAAAACGATTAACCTCTTTGGTCAATAGGCTACAAAAAGCAGTCCAATAAATACGGTACATTTTACTGGCCTCCTTCGCGGACAATATTCACAAACAGCTCTTCTAATCGATTGGCCTTATTACGCATCGACAGCACTTTGATGCCCTGCTCCGTCAATTGACTAAAAATGGCATTGAGCCCTTCACTCTTCTCGATTTCAATTTCCAGTGAACCGTTGACGACACTCTGGCTATTCACGCCTTTCAGAGGAGGCACTTCCACTCCATCTTCCAAATCAAGAATGAAGGTTTCCACATGAAGTTTGTTCAACAATGCTTTCATTGTGGTGTTTTCTATCAGCTCACCTTTACTGATGATCCCTATGTTGCGACATAGCATTTCAGCTTCTTCAAGGTAATGAGTCGTCAAAATAATCGTGATGCCTTCTTGGTTAATTTCCTTAAGAAACTCCCACATAGAACGACGCAGTTCAATGTCGACTCCAGCAGTCGGCTCATCCAGAATCAACAACTTAGGCTCGTGGACCAAAGCACGAGCGATCATCAGGCGACGCTTCATTCCGCCAGATAAGTTTCGTGCACGTTCGTTACGTTTTTCCCACAAATCGAGCTTGGTTAAATACTTTTCGGCTCTTTGTTTCGCCAAAGTGCGGGATACGCCATAGTACCCTGCCTGCTGTAGCACGATTTGTTCAACCGTTTCAAACTGATTGAAGTTGAACTCCTGAGGTACTAAACCTAAATTCTGCTTGGCCAGCTCCAAGTTCTGATCAATGTCGTAACCAAACACTTTGACCTTACCAGACGTTTTGTTGACCAGAGAGGAGATCACCCCAATGGTCGTCGACTTACCGGCACCATTAGGCCCCAATAAGGCATAAAAGTCGCCTTTGGCGACGTTGAGGCTAATACCCTTCAGCGCCTCAAATCCCCCCGCATAGGTTTTGCGGAGTTGTTCAATTTCTAATGCGTACATAGTTTTCAGTGTAATTGTTGGTTTTGTGCGGATGTGGGTAACGTGCGTATGCCGTTAGAGTGCCGCGAATGTAATTCAGTTTATCGTTGAATAACGATGAATACAATTACACGATTCGATTTATTTGGAAATATGAAGTGCTGTAACCTTGTTGCAAAAACGCCGCTGAGAGTCAGCGGCGTGGGTAGGTATTTATCAATTTAAACAGCTTGAAACTGATGCTCATCGCTCTCGACGTGTTTCAACGCCGCTTTGAGAGCCTCGTAGCGGAACCTGTAGGTGTTTTCTTCAGGGACTAAATCAATAACATGGAATTTTTCTAATTGCTGACGAGTGCTTTCATTTGGACACAGAAGATAAACTTGGCAATTCGCTTCAAGAGCATCTTTAATCGCATTTTCCAGCGCTAGTCCGACAGTTACATCAATCATAGGCACATCCGTCAGGTCGAGTATCATCACTTCATAATCGGAAATACTGCTATGCTGGCGTGAGATCGCTTTTGAAACGCTAAAAATCATCGGCCCAGACAAATAGAAGAACAGCACTTTATCATTCGCTCTATCCAGTAAGCCTCGTTCACTATCCGTAAGAGGGACGTCATCTTCGTCAGCATCACTGATGGCTTTGACCTGACGCGCTTGCTCACGGCTCAAACGCTCAATGATAATGATGTTTGAAATGAAGACCCCAAGTCCAACCGCCACAATCAGGTCGACAAACACCGTCAGCAGCATCACACCATACATAATAGCCATACCGGCAAAGCTGACTTTGTGCGCGCGCTGGATGAAACTCCAGTCTAGGATGTTGAAGCCAACGTAAACGGCGATACCAGCCAAAACTGCCATTGGAATCGGCTCTGTTAGGCCACCAGCGACCAACACCACCAGCGCCAGCATTAGCGCACGAATCACACCAGACAGAGGGGAACGAGCGCCGACCTGAATGTTAGTTACAGTCCCCATGGTTGCACCAGCCCCCGGCAGTGCACCAAAAAGGCCAGAGATCATATTCGCCAAGCCTTGACCACGCAGTTCTTTATCCGAGTTATGCTCTTTACGCGTCAGTGAATCTCCGATAACGGCGGTCAACAGAGTATCAATACACCCAAGTGTTCCCAACACTAGCGCATCAATAACCATCTCGGTAAACATCGAAGCATCGATATGCGGAATCACTAGTGACGGCAAACCTGCAGGTATCTCGCCAATGCGACGGATAGCCTCAGTATCAAAGATAATAACGGATAGCAAAGTAACGGTAATTAATGCCACTAGCTGAGCCGGAACGTATTTACGGTATTTTTTCGGGAAGAAGAACAAGATCCCTAAGGTCAGCAGGCCAAGAAATAGCTCGCTAAACTTCATGTTGGCAACGGTGTCAGGGAGCGCGGATAAGGTTCCTAATACACCACCTGAAGGAGCAGCATGACCAAGTAGTGGAGATAGCTGTAGGATAATCAGGATGACGCCGATTCCTGACATAAAGCCAGAAATCACGCTATACGGCATCAAGGTAACATACTTTCCGAGCTTCAATGTTCCAAGTAATATCTGAAACGCACCGGCCATCATCACAACCGTGAACGTCATCGCCATCCCTGTCTCAGGATATTTGGCCATCATACTGGTAAGGACGGCTGTCATTATCACCGTCATTGGACCTGTAGGCTCGGAAATCAGCGAATTGGAACCACCAAATAAAGAGGCAAACAATCCGACCAAGATAGCGCCCCATAAGCCAGCTTCAGCGCCAGCACCAGAGGCAACACCAAACGCCAATGCCAATGGCAGAGAAATGATCGCGGTGGTGACACCACCAAAGACATCCCCTTTTATATTGATATCTTCAAAACGACTTCCAAACACAATTCAGCCCCACTGCTTAATTAATGCTACTTTGATACTCGGTAATGAGAGCTACTCATAAAATAGACGGCCTTCCGAATAACCCCACCAAAAGTAGTTAATTTGGGCAAACATTGACGCCATCTTCTGAGAAACACCATCGAAAATTAAATTCTAGCAAATACCCTAGGTCAAAGTTAGTGCCATTCTAGTTCCAACAGGCACACGTTATAACTCTTTGTTAGGTTCGCTACTAAGTTTATGGTTTTTAACGATAGAACACGTCAGATGAGTACCTTTTTACACAGTTTTGACAGGAACGAAATTGTAACATTGTGTATAGTAGCGAAAGAATTGTTAAGGATTGATTGTAAGATGCCGGAAATAAAACAGCTTTTTGAAAACAACTCAAAGTGGTCTGAATCCATTAAGGCTGAACGACCAGAGTACTTTGCAAAACTTGAAGAAGGCCAGAACCCTGGATTCCTTTGGATCGGTTGCTCTGACAGCCGAGTGCCTGCTGAGCGCCTAACCGGCCTGTATTCAGGCGAGCTATTCGTTCACCGAAATGTCGCAAACCAAGTTGTCCATACGGATCTGAACTGTTTATCTGTTGTTCAGTATGCAGTGGATGTACTGAAAGTAAAACACATCATCATCTGCGGTCACTATGGCTGTGGAGGAGTGAACGCAGCAATCGATAACCCTCAGTTAGGGCTGATCAATAACTGGCTGCTGCACATTCGTGATAACTACCTCAAATACAAAACAGAAATCGAGTCGTTGCCACGTGAGCAGTGGGGCGACAAACTGTGCGAAATTAACGTTGCTGAACAGGTATACAACCTTGGCAACTCAACGATTTTGCAGGGAGCTTGGGAACGCGGCCAGGAGATTCAAATCCACGGGGTTGTTTACGGTATCGGCAATGGCAAGCTGCAAGATTTAGGTGTGCGATGCTCAAGTAGAGAAACGTTAGAAAGCAGTCATCAGGAAGCCTTAGATAAAATCCTATCTTCACCTGTACTAGGTTAGATAACAAAAGACCCGCACAAGGCGGGTCTTTTTACATTCGTATTAGATGGCTTCCATTTATTCCTGAGGAACCACTTTACCAATGTAAGGTAGGTGACGGTATTTCTGCGCGTAATCAATACCCACACCAACAACAAACTCATCTGGGATAGCAAAGCCAACCCAATCGACCGGAACTTCCACCTCACGACGAGACGGCTTATCAAGCAGAGTACAAATCGCAATTGACTTAGGTTCACGCAGAGTCAGGATCTCTTTGATTTTATTTAACGTGTTGCCCGTATCAATGATGTCTTCAATGATCAGCACATCTTTGCCTTTAATGTCATCATCCAGATCTTTCAGAATGCGCACATCTCGCGAACTTTCCATCGTATTGCCGTAACTAGAAGCAGTCATGAAATCAACTTGGTGAGTCAATTCAATCTTTCGAGCCAAGTCTGCCATAAAGACAAATGAGCCACGTAGCAGGCCAACCAGCACCAAATCTTCGCTGCCTTGGTAGTGAGCGGTAATCTCTTTACCTAATTCACTTACGCGTTCCTGAACTTCTTGCTCAGAAATCATTACTTCTACTGTATGTTTCATACCAATCTCATTTTCTGCATTAGCGAATACTCACTAAATACTAGTTTATATACCGCCAGATGATTTTAAGCGCGTAGTTTAACACCACTATGCAGCAGGAGAAACGTTTGCTTGATTAAAGGCTGCAATAAACATATGCAACTACATGATCATTAGCACGGTATTAATAAAAATGATTATTAAATGAACTGAAATCGTTGACCTAATTCATATGCACCATTACACTCATTACTGCGAAAGCAATAATAAAATACTAATTAGGGCAAAAGCCCACATATACAACTCAATTGGCAAGGAAATATAACTATGGATTCTATAGCTAAGAGACCGCGTACGCGTCTTTCACCACAAAAACGTAAACAACAACTGATGGAAATCGCATTAGAGGTGTTTGCTCGTCGTGGTATTGGTCGTGGTGGTCATGCTGACATTGCAGAAATCGCTCAGGTTTCTGTTGCTACTGTTTTTAACTACTTCCCAACCCGCGAAGACTTGGTTGATGATGTACTTAACTACGTAGTTCGTCAGTTCTCAAACTTCCTATCAGATAATATCGATCTTGATATTCATGCAAAAGAAAACCTACGCAACCTAACTTCGGCAATGGTTGACCTTGTTGTCAATGACTGCCACTGGCTTAAAGTTTGGTTCGAGTGGAGTGCATCGACACGAGATGAAGTATGGCCGCTGTTTGTTACCACAAACCGCACCAACCAGCTTCTAGTTCAGAACATGTTTATCAAAGCAATCGAGCGCGGTGAAGTATGTGATGATCACGACCCAGCAGACCTAGCGACACTATTCCACGGCATCTGCTACTCACTGTTTGTGCAGGCTAACCGTACTCAAGATGATGAGTCTGTAAACCGCCTGACACAAAGCTACCTAGATATGCTTTGCATCTACAAGTAGATTAACCAGTGTCATCGTAAAGCCGGGTTCACCCGGCTTTTTTGTGTCTGCAAAAAACCTAAAATGAAAAAAGCCGCTGATTACTCAGCGGCTTTTGTTATTCAGTCTTCAGAGAAATTATTTTTTCTTTTTGACTGCTTTTTTGTTTGGAAGGTCAGTGATAGAACCTTCGAATACTTCAGCAGCTAGGCCGACAGACTCATGTAGAGTTGGGTGAGCGTGGATAGTCAGCGCGATATCTTCTGCATCACAACCCATCTCGATAGCTAGACCGATTTCACCTAGTAGTTCACCACCGTTAGTACCAACGATCGCACCACCAATAACACGGTGAGTCTCTTTGTCGAAGATAAGCTTAGTCATACCGTCTGCACAGTCAGATGCGATTGCACGACCTGATGCAGCCCAAGGGAAAGTAGCCACTTCGTACTTGATGCCTTCTTCCTTCGCTTCTTTCTCAGTCTTACCAACCCATGCAACTTCTGGCTCAGTGTAAGCGATTGAAGGAATAACTTTAGGATCGAAGTAGTGCTTCTTACCAGCAATAACTTCAGCAGCAACGTGGCCTTCATGCACACCTTTGTGCGCAAGCATTGGTTGACCAACGATATCACCGATAGCAAAGATATGAGGTACGTTTGTACGAAGCTGCTTGTCTACATTGATGAAGCCACGCTCATCAATTTCTAGACCTGCTTTCTCACCATCAATAAGTTTACCATTTGGTACACGACCGATAGCCACTAGAACTGCATCATAGCGCTCTGCTTCAGCAGGTGCTTTCTTGCCTTCCATTGACACGTAGATACCGTCTTCTTTCGCTTCAACTGCTGTCACTTTCGTTTCTAGCATTAGGTTGAACTTGTTCTTCACACGCTTAGTGTAAACTTTAACGATATCTTTATCTGCCGCAGGGATAACCTGGTCGAACATCTCAACAACGTCAACTTTAGAACCTAATGACTGGTAAACTGTACCCATTTCTAGACCGATGATACCACCGCCCATGATAAGTAGTTTTCCAGGAACTTCTTTCAGCTCTAGAGCATCAGTAGAGTCCCAAATACGTGGGTCTTCATGTGGGATGAATGGCAGTTTGATAGGACGAGAACCCGCAGCAACGATAGCGTTATCGAAGTTTACTGTTGTTGTCTCACCTTCGCCTTCAACAAGGATAGAGTTAGGGCCAGTAAATTTGCCGTAACCGTTAACAACAGTCACATTACGCATCTTAGCCATACCGCTAAGACCGCCAGTCAGTTGATTAACAACTTTCTCTTTCCAGATACGAATTTTGCTGATGTCAGTTTGCGGCTCACCGAACACAACGCCGTGATCTGCCATAGCTTTCGCTTCTTCAATTACTTTAGATACGTGAAGAAGTGCTTTAGATGGGATACAACCCACGTTTAGACATACACCGCCAAGAGTGCTATAGCGCTCGATTAGTACAGTTTCAAGACCTAAGTCTGCACAACGGAAGGCAGCGGAGTAACCAGCAGGACCAGAACCAAGTACAACAACTTGGGCTTTAATTTCTTTGCTCATTTTGACCTCTTGTAGTCATTATCCCTAACAGGCTGAGTGGGTATTGATTCTTTTGTTTAAGAGTGGTTGGTTTTAAACAGTTATTTTCAGACCGCCAACAGTTTACAGAGATGTTAATGGTGTGAAAAGCAATTCCATTTAGCCTGTGAGCTAGCCAACAATTAAGTAAGGAAAACGTTCTCCTTCACCCAATTGTCAGATGTTTCTATTAACAGAGGCGGCTAAAAAGGCCGCCTCTCAATCATCTCAGTTCAATTAAAGAACCAGACGACGGATATCTGATAGTGCACCGTTTAGGAAGGTAATGAAGCGCGCACCTTCAGCACCATCGATCACACGGTGGTCGTATGATAGAGACAGTGGAAGCTGTAGGCGAGGTTCGAATTCTTTACCGTTCCATACAGGTTTCATTTCAGACTTAGACACGCCAAGGATGCCGACTTCTGGTGCGTTTACAATTGGCGTGAACGCAGTACCGCCGATGCCACCTAGGCTTGAGATAGTGAAACAGCCACCTTGCATGTCAGCCGCAGTTAGCTTACCTGCACGTGCTTTCTTAGAAACAGCCATTAGCTCTTCAGATAGCTCGTAGATGCCTTTCTTGTTCACGTCTTTAAAGACAGGAACAACTAGACCGTTTGGCGTATCTACTGCGATACCGATGTTCACGTATTTCTTCAGAATGATGCTTTCGCCATCTTCAGACAGAGAAGAGTTGAACGCTGGGAACGCTTCAAGCGCTTTAGCAGCAGCTTTCATGATGAACACAAGTGGTGTGATCTTCATGCCCGTGTCTTTCTTCGCTTCGATAGCGTTCTGCTCTTTACGGAACGCTTCTAGCTCAGTGATATCAGCGTTGTCCCACTGTGTAACGTGAGGGATCATCACCCAGTTACGGTGTAGGTTTGCACCCGAGATCTTCTTGATCTTAGAAAGCTTCTGAACTTCAGTTTCACCGAACTTGCTGAAATCAACTTTCGGCCATGGTAGTAGACCAAGCGCTGCGCCATCGCCTTTACCAGATGCTGCTGCACCTGCGCCAGACTCAAGACGCTTAAGTGCGTCTTTCACGTAGGCTTGAACGTCTTCTTTCAGGATACGACTCTTACGGCCAGAACCTTTAACTTTGGACAGGTTAACACCAAACTCACGCGCTAGACGGCGAACAACTGGAGATGCGTGTGCGTACTCGTTGTTCTCTTGGAAATCGCCAGTCGTTGCTGGAGCTGCTGCCGCTGGAGCTTCTGCTTTAGGAGCTGCTGCAGGTGCCGCCGCTTGAGCTGGAGCCGCTGCAGGAGCAGGTGCTGCACCCGCCACTTCGAAGACCATGATTAGTGAGCCAGTAGACACTTTGTCGCCAGCTGCAATCTTGATTTCTTTAACCGTACCCGCAAATGGTGCTGGAACTTCCATTGAAGCTTTGTCGCCTTCAACAGTGATTAGAGATTGCTCTTCTTCCACTGTATCGCCAACTGCAACCATGATTTCAGTCACTTCAACTTCATCGCCACCGATATCTGGAACGTTCACTTCTTTCGCTGCAGACGCCGCTGGAGCCGCTGCTACTGGAGCTTCTGCTGCAACAGGTGCCGCTGGAGCGCCAGAGCCTGCTGTTTCGAATACCATGATAAGTGAGCCAGTCGATACTTTATCGCCTGCTGCAACTTTGATCTCTTTCAGCGTACCAGCAAATGGTGCTGGTACTTCCATAGATGCTTTATCGCCTTCTACAGTGATTAGAGATTGCTCTTCTTCGATGCTGTCGCCAACTGCAACCATGATTTCAGTGACTTCAACTTCATCGCCACCGATATCTGGAACGTGAACTTCTTTCAGTTCTGCCGCTGCTGCTGGAGCTGGAGCCGCTGCTGGAGCCGCTTCTGCTGCAGGAGCAGGTGCAGCAGCTGCTGCACCCTCGGCTTCGAAAATCATGATTAGAGAACCAGTAGAAACTGAGTCACCTTCAGCAACTTTGATTTCTTTAACGATACCCGCTTGAGATGCAGGAACTTCCATAGAAGCTTTATCGCCTTCAACTGTGATCAGAGACTGCTCTTCTTCAACCTTGTCGCCAACGCTTACAAGAATTTCAGTAACTTCAACCTCATCCGCACCGATGTCTGGTACATTAATTTCGATTGCCATTTCTTATTTACCTTCTCAATTAAGCGTATAGCGGGTTAGTTTTTTCTGTGTCGATGTCGAACTTAGCAATCGCTTCTACGACTACTGACTTCTCAACATCACCACGCTTAGCCAGTTCACTTAGCGCTGCTACAACAACGTAACCTGCGTTCACTTCGAAGTGACGACGTAGGTTTTCGCGGCTGTCTGAACGACCAAAGCCATCAGTACCCAGTACTTTATAAGACTCAGAAGGCATGAACGCACGAACTTGTTCGGCGTAGTTCTTCATGTAGTCAGTCGCTGCGATTGCTGGCTCGCTGCCCATCACTTCTGCGATGTAAGGCACTTTTGCGTCAGCTTCTGGGTGTAGCATGTTGTCACGCTCTACCGCTTGGCCGTCGCGAGTCAGTTCGTTGAATGACGTTACAGAGAACACGTCAGACGCGATGCCGTACTCTTCGCTTAGGATAGTCGCTGCTTTACGTACTTCGTTCATGATAGTACCAGAGCCCATTAGCTGAACTTTAGACTTGTCACCTGCGTAAGACTCAAGCTTGTAGATACCCTTACGGATGCCTTCTTCAGCGCCTTCTGGCATTGCTGGCATTGCGTAGTTTTCGTTCATTACCGTTAGGTAGTAGAACACGTTCTCTTGGTTCTCACCGTACATGCGACGGATACCGTCTTGCATGATTACCGCAACTTCGTACGCGAATGTTGGGTCGTAAGAGATACAGTTAGGAACTGTGTTCGCCATGATGTGTGAGTGACCGTCTTCGTGCTGTAGACCTTCACCGTTTAGCGTTGTACGACCAGCAGTAGCACCTAGTAGGAAGCCACGAGCTTGTTGGTCACCCGCCATCCATGCCATATCGCCTACACGTTGGAAACCAAACATTGAGTAGTAGATGTAGAATGGAATCATTGGCAGATCATTGGTGCTGTAAGATGTCGCAGCAGCAACCCAAGAAGCCATTGAGCCTAGCTCGTTGATACCTTCTTGTAGAACCTGACCAGATGTCGCTTCTTTGTAGTAAGAAACGATGCCTTTATCTTCTGGCGTGTATTCCTGACCGTGCGGGTTGTAGATACCGATCTGACGGAATAGGCCTTCCATACCAAACGTACGTGCTTCGTCACAGATGATAGGAACGATGTTCTTACCAATGTTCTTGTTCTTAAGCAGGATGTTAAGCGTACGTACATAAGCCATAGTTGTAGAGATATCACGCTTCTGCTCGCTTAGTAGCGGCGCGAATTCTTCTAGCTCAGGTACTTTAAATTCTTGAGTAAAGTTAGGCAGACGCTGTGGCGTGTAACCTTTTAGCTCTTTACGACGAGCGTGTAGGTATTCGTATTCCGCAGAACCTTCTTCAAGTTTCAGGTACGGAAGTTCTTTAACCGCTTCGTCAGTTAGGATGTCTTGAAGACCTAGACGATCACGTAGGTGTAATACGTGAGTCATGTCCATCTTCTTAACTTGGTGCGCGATGTTCTTACCTTCAGCCGCTTCACCCATGCCGTAGCCTTTAACAGTCTTCGCTAGGATTACTGTTGGACGACCTTTAGTCTCTGCCGCGTTTTTGTATGCTGCGTACAGTTTAGAAGACTCGTGACCACCACGCTTAAGTGCGAAGATTTCGTCGTCTGTCATGTCTGCAACTAGTGCAGCTGTCTCTGGGTATTTACCAAAGAAGTGCTCACGTACGTATGCGCCATCTTTAGATTTAAATGTTTGGTAGTCACCATCTACAGTTTCGTTCATTAGCTGTAGAAGCTTGCCAGACGTATCTTTAGCAAGTAGTGCATCCCAGTTGCTACCCCAGATGACTTTAACAACGTTCCAGCCAGCACCTTTGAATAGGCCTTCTAGCTCTTGGATGATGCTACCGTTACCCATTACAGGGCCGTCTAGACGCTGTAGGTTACAGTTAACTAGGAAACATAGGTTGTCTAGTTTCTCACGCGCAGCGAAAGATAGTGAACCACGTGATTCTGGCTCATCCATCTCACCGTCACCTAGGAACGCGTATACGCGTTGAGCTGTCGTATCTTTCAGACCACGACCGTCAAGGTACTTGAGGAAACGCGCTTGGTAGATCGCAGAGATTGGGCCTAGACCCATAGATACCGTTGGGAACTGCCAGAACTCAGGCATCAGTTTAGGGTGCGGGTATGATGGGATACCTTTGCCGTCTACTTCTTGACGGAAGTTGTCTAGCTGCTCTTCAGTTAGACGACCTTCAACGAATGCACGAGAGTAGATACCTGGTGAGATGTGACCTTGGTAGTACACTAGATCGCCACCGTCCGTCTCATTTGGAGCGCGGAAGAAGTGGTTGAAACATACTTCGTAGAATGCAGCAGAAGACTGGAAAGACGCCATGTGGCCGCCTAGCTCTAGGTCTTTCTTAGATGCACGTAGAACGATCATGATTGCGTTCCAGCGGATGATGGAACGAATACGGCGCTCAAGTGTTGTGTCACCTGGGTAAGCTGGTTCTTGATCTGCAGGAATCGTGTTGATGTAGTTGGTTGTGATTCCAGTTGGCATGTCAACACCGTCTAGACGTGCTTTGTCCAGAACTTGCTCTAGTAGGAACTGAGCACGCTCTACACCTTCTTCACGTACAACTGACTCAAGGGCTTGTAGCCATTCTTGAGTTTCCAGTGCGTCTACGTCATGCTTCATATCAGACATGGCGATCTATCCTTCTGTTGGTTGGATCTACTTATTTAAGTAACGCTCTTACGAGTCGTTACCCTGCTGAATTCGACGCAAAGATCGCTCACGGCGAGACTCTTCACGACTCAAATCCAACAATGTTTCTTCAATATAAGCTAAGTGTGAGTGCGACATTTCACGCGCCTTTTCTGGCTGACCAGAAACGATCGCATCAACGATATTAGCTCGGTGTTTACTTACTTTTTCCACCACTTCATCGCGGCGGTGTAAGAGCTTAAGATTTTGAAGGACGTTTTGCTCCAGCAAAGGGGCCAAACTGCGAACAATATGAAGCAGGACAACGTTGTGCGCCGCTTCAGTCAAAGCGATCAAAAACTGCATGACTGCAGCCGCTTCCGCTTCGACGTTTTTCTTCGTTTGCTCTTCGCTGATGTTTTTCAGGCAAGCCTGAATACGGGCAAAGTCCTCATCGGTGCCACGAACTGCTGCAAAATAAGCAGAGATACCTTCCATCGCATGGCGCGTTTCCAGTAAATCCAGCTGTGTTTCCGAATGGCTAGACAATAAATTTAGCAGAGGATCTGAAAAACTCGTCCAGATATTCTCGCTAACAAATGTGCCACCACCCTGGCGACGAGTAAGAAGACGTTTAGCTTCGAGGCGTTGAATTGCTTCACGGATTGAAGGACGAGACACATCAAACTGCTTTGCCAGTTCTCGCTCTGGTGGCAACTGCTGCCCCGGAGACAATGTTCCTTCCACAATCAGCCGTTCTAACTCTTGTTCAATTACATCAGAGAGTTTTGGCTGACGAATCCTTTGATAAGCCATAGTTGTTGTTCTTCTACTCTTTGCAGTCAATTGGTATTACCAATTTTAAGTTGGCGACGAAATTAACATAATTAAAACGCAAGTTCCAGTCAAAAATTGACCCACATCATAGAACAAGCCATGCATCAACACTTTGATAACATTAGCTGATTAAAACAGCAATCAAATTGGTCAGACCAATTACAAAATATAAACAGATGGGAATAAATCGTGCTAGCAATCACACTTTAATTGGTCAGTTTTAAAAAAATATGAACGGAATATGTCGTGAAAAGATGGGAAGTTGCGGGATGCGGGATGCGGGATGCGGGATGCGGGATGCGGGATGCGGGATGCGGGATGCGGGATGCGGGATGCGGGATTATTCTATCCCCTTAGTGAAAAGTGCCGTCAACCACTTCCGATAAACCTACGGCACCTTACTCTAAAAGGACAAAGCACTGTCTTCCCTTCAAATTAGAATGCATTAGGGCGTAATTCGTTCTCAACTCCCATTCGGTAAGACGAACCTGTTCCCGCTTCCAGCAACAAAGCGCTCCCGTTATTCACAGAGCGCTGTCCAGGCCTTTATTTCGCTTCGATATGGTCAATCATCAATTGTAACGACTGATTACCTCGGAACTCGTTGATATCAAGCTTGTAAGCCAAACGTACGGTTTTCACTGACGCATCTGGCCAGCGACGCAGATCGACATTAAAAGCAATCCCATCAATCATGATGTTGGTCGGGTGACCTTTATGTAAAGGCTCCAGCATCAGCTTCAGGTGTTTATCTCCCACCAGCTTCTGATGCAGTACTTTAAACTCACCATCAAACAAGGGCTCTGGAAACGCTTGCCCCCATGGTCCACCAGCACGAAGCATCTCTGCGATGTGCATTGAAAACTCTTCTGGCTTCAATTCACCGTCAGACAAAATCACACCTTTGAGTACGGCGTCGTCCAACTCTTGTTTCACAGCCTCATCAAACAACTGAGCAAATCGTTCGAAGTCTTTTTCCATAATCGTCAGGCCAGCCGCCATGGCGTGACCACCAAACTTGAGGATCAGACCGGGATTTTGAGTATCAATACGATCGAGAGTGTCACGCATATGCAGGCCTGGTATCGAACGGCATGAGCCCTTAATGCTCCCTTCACCACCATCCGCGAAGGCAATCACAGGACGATGAAACTTCTCTTTGATTCGAGATGCTAAAATGCCAATCACACCTTGGTGCCAGTCACGTTGAAAGAGCACCAATCCATGAGGCATATCCTTGTCACCAAACTGAAGACGCTCACAAAAAGCCATCGCTTCCTGCTTCATACCTTCTTCAATTTCTTTACGCGTTTGGTTCAGACCATCCAGCTCACTCGCCATACGACGTGCAGCATGGATGTTGTTAGCCATCAAAAGCTCAACGCCAAACGACATATCATCCAAACGACCAGCTGCGTTGATACGCGGACCTAGTGCAAAACCGAAATCGGCAGCGACCAATCGACGCGCATCTCGCTTTGCGACTTCAATCAATGCTTGAATACCAGGTCGTGCTTTGCCGGCACGAATACGCTGCAGGCCTTGGTGAACCAGAATGCGATTGTTTTCATCTAGTGGTACAACGTCAGCAACAGTACCCAAAGCAACCAAATCAATTAGCTCCATCAGTTTTGGTTCAGCCATGCCCTGCTCGGCAAACCATCCGTGCTTTCTCATATGAACACACAACGCCATCATGAGATAAAACGCCACTCCCACGCCAGCCAACGCTTTCGAAGGAAAAGCGCACTCTTCGAGATTTGGGTTGACCATCGCATCGACGTTAGGTAATTCATGGCCCGGCAGGTGGTGGTCAGTAACTAATACCTTTAGCCCTTGCTCCTTGGCGTATCGCACACCATCAATTGAAGAGACACCATTATCGACCGTCATGATCACTTCAGCGCCAATTTCAATCGCCTGATCAACGACTTCTGGGCTAAGGCCATAACCATCTTCAAAACGATTCGGCACCAAATAATCGACGTTATTGGAACCTAGCATTCGTAATGCAATCACCGACAAGGCCGAACTGGTTGCCCCATCGGCGTCGAAATCTCCGACAACGATAATGCGTTTATTACCCTGAATGGCTTCAAATAGCAGCTCGACCGCGGCGTCAATACCGTGCAGTTTTTGATAAGAGTGCAATGCACGCGCCGTCGTTTCTAACTGCTGGGCACTGGTGATACCGCGTGAGATATAAATGCGCTTAAGAAGTGGAGCAATGTCGGTGGAAAGCAGACTGAGATCAACCTCAGGCCGGCGTTGGATTTCGATCATAGATTGGATTGAGCCTTGTTCTTGGGCAGGACGCCTGATTAGCGAACAAGTTAACAGATGAGAATCTTATATCAAACTAATTCATGACATAGGATTCTCATCACAGGGTCGCTTCTCAGGCGCTCAAAACGTGAGTCTGGAGGTTGAGTTACGATTTTTGTGTTTGTTGTAGGCGTTGCAGCATCTGTTCTGGTGGTAAATAGCCACCAACCATTTCACCGTTTGGTAGGAAAATCGCTGGCGTACCGCTGATACCTAACTCACGTCCAAGAGCATAATGCTCTTTGATGATTTCCTGATACTTGGCGAAGTCTTTGCTCTTCTCAGGGAATTCACGTTTTACCTTGCCATTATGCATGGCTGCTTGAGGATCATCTGAACCCCAAATCGTTGCCATTTGATCCGCAACAGAACCCGTTGCTCCCTGGCGTGGGTAAGCCATGTAACGAATAGTAATACCCAAGTCGTTGTAGTCTTTCATTTGGCTATGAAGACGTACACAGTAACCACAAGTAATATCCGTGAAGACAGTGATAACGTACTTCTCGTCTTTGGCCTTAAACTCGATCATGCTGTCTTTGAAGGTTTCAATTTTAGCCGCATTGATCGGTGCCTGACGTTTCGCCAGCACATCTTCATACTGACCATTACCATCAAGCTTATAAAGTGTGCCCGCTAAAAAGTATTCACCGTCTGGCGAAGCGAAAAGAATTCCGCCACTGGTCTGCACTTCGACTAAACCATCGATCTCTGCAGGAGCGACTTGTTTCACTTCTAGTCCTAGCTTGCCAAAACGCTCTTCAAGCTGAGCTTTATCAAATTTTACTTCCGCTGCAGATACTGCCTGTGCTGCCACAAGCAGCGGTAACGTAAGTAGAGTCATTCGGCGTAGTACGCTCATTCAATTCACCTTATTTTTAATATGATAAGAGATAATTCCTTATGCTCTTGGATGATGTTCACTGTGTAGCTGTTTTAGCCGTTCTGTCGCTACATGAGTATAAATTTGTGTCGTCGACAAGTCGCTGTGCCCGAGTAACATCTGCACTACGCGCAGGTCGGCGCCGTAGTTGAGCAAGTGCGTCGCAAAAGCATGGCGCAATACGTGAGGCGATAACATTTCGGTATCGATACCAGCCAAAACCGCATAGTGCTTAATACGGTACCAGAATGTCTGTCGAGTCATCTGGCGTGCTCGTTTACTCGGAAAGACGACATCAGATGTAGTTTCCCCAAGTAACTCAGACCTGCCTTGTTGGATAAAAGTTTCAATCCAATCAACTGCATTTTCACCCATTGGTACCAAACGCTCTTTACCGCCCTTACCTGTAACACGAACAACGCCCTGACGAAGGCTGACGTTTTCCATCGTCAAGCTGACCAATTCGGTCACACGCAAGCCTGTCGCATAGAGTAATTCCAACATGGCTTTATCACGCAGTTCCATCGCATCGTTTGGATCCGGCGCATTCAGCAGCGCTTCAACCTGCTCTTCGCTCAGGTCTTTGGGTAGCCTCTTAGGTAACTTAGGGCTGACCAATAAAGCACTAGGATCATCCGCTCGCACTTTTTCTCGATGCAGATACTGAAATAAGCGACGAATTGCAGACAGCATACGGGCTCGTGAGGTCTGCTTGTATCCCTGATCCATTAACCAACTTTGGTAGTCCTGTAAACCAGACAGGCTAATAAAATCGAGCCTGTAGTTATTTTCAGTCATCCACTGAAGTAGTTTGGATAGATCATTGCGATAAGATGCCAGCGTATTTTCCGACAACCCTCGCTCCAACCACATCGCATCCAGGAACTGCTCCACCATCCCCTGATCGGCCGACATCACTTCTGACACAGTAATCCTCAACTTTATGATATGCGCTCAATGTAAGTGCCACGCAGCAATAAAGCCATTAAAATTGCCATTCGATATGGATATTCGCTGCAAAGCTCGCCATTTTGTGTTTAGAATTCGCTATTGATTCAAAATAATGAAAAAGAAAGTGATGAAAATTGGTCTGTTTTACGGTTCTACGACTTGCTACACAGAAATGGCAGCGGAGAAAATGCGTACCATCATAGGTGAAGAACTGGTGGATATCCGCAATGTCAAAGAAACGCCTCTGGCAGAGATGGCTGATTATGACTTTCTGATTTTAGGCATTTCAACTTGGGATTTCGGCGAAATTCAAGAAGACTGGAATGAGATATGGGATCAAATCGATGGCGTATCACTAAATGGCAAGACCGTCGCATTGTTCGGCTTAGGCGATCAAGAAGGCTATGGCGAATGGTATCTGGATGCAATGGGCATGTTGCACGACGAACTGAAGAAGACAGGCGCTAACCTGATTGGTTACTGGCCAAACGACGAAAGCTACGAGTTTGAAGCATCAAAGGCGCTGACGGAAGATGGCAGCCAATTTGTCGGCCTCGCTCTAGACGAAGATTCTCAGTATGAGTTAAGCGACGAGCGCATTGCGACTTGGATTGAACAAGTCTTAGTGGAATATCAGGAAACGCTATAAAAGCGGGATGCGGGAACGGGCTTCGCTCTTCAGATAAGTGGATAAACTAAACTTGCCCACTTTAATTGGGGGCTCAACTCCAGTTTTCCTGCAGCTCGTTCCCGAAGGACGAAGTTCGTTGTTATTGCTAAGAACGTAGCGCGTTTCGATACCTCACCCAATCAAACACCAAACCCGGATCAGTTTTGCGCAATGGGGCAATATATTGATGACCTGTGATTCTGGGTAAGGTGATTTTAGGGTACTGACGTTGTATCGATTGTGTCAGTTCACTGAGGGCTTGATATTGCTCATCGGTATACGCGATGTAATCACAACCTTCCAATTCAATACCAATTGAGTAGTCGTTGCACTTTTCTCGCCCCGCAAAACTTGATACACCCGCATGCCACGCTCTTGCTGTAAACGGCACAAACTGCACCACTTCACCATCACGCCTTATCAGACAATGCGCAGAAACGCCCATCTGATGAATAACCTTAAAAAACGGATGTTCTTCAGCATTCAGTTGCCCAGTAAAAAACTGCTCGATGTATGGCCCGCCGAATTGGCCTGGTGGCAAGCTGATGTTATGTACCACCAGCAAGGAGATATCTGTTACATCGGTTCGTTGATCAAAAAAGGGAGACGGAACATGTCTGGCACCTTGATACCAACCGCTTTCATCAATCATGTTTGTCTCCTTTTGCTTACTAAGCTCTTGATTTTAGACTTTCAATGGTGAAATACCAGAATAATGGCTGAATTTCCCTCGCAGTCATCGTATCATGCGCACCTTATGTTCAACTGCCTATTAGATTTGCAATGAAAGAAACCCACAATAGCCAAGAACGTCTTGAATATTTGAAGCAGCATTTACCTCTGGAAATCTCTCGCTCCGTTACCGAAACCATAAAAGAAGATCTCGGTGGTACTTTAGATCCAGCCGCTGATATCACCGCAAGTCTAATCCCCGCTGATGCTCACAACGAAGCCACCATCATTACCCGTGAACACGGCGTATTTTGTGGTCAAGCATGGGCTGATGAGGTGTTCAAGCAACTGGGTGGTGAAGTAAAGATTGAATGGCACGTGCAAGATGGCGATGCAGTTGAACCTAATCAGGTACTTTGTCACCTTTCTGGTCCTTCACGCGCGTTACTAACCGGCGAACGTAATGCGATGAACTTTATCCAAACCCTATCAGGTTGTGCCACTATTACTGCAGAGTACGCAAAGCACCTCGAAGGCACAAATTGCCGACTGCTGGATACCCGCAAAACCATCCCAGGCCTACGTAGCGCACTAAAGTACGCTGTTGCGTGTGGCGGTGGTTTCAATCACCGTATCGGTGTTTTCGATGCCTATCTAATTAAAGAAAATCACATTATTGCCAACGGCGGCATCGCTCAAACGATTAAGAACGCTAAGCAGTTGAATCCGGGTAAACCTGTTGAAGTTGAAACAGAAAGCTTAGAAGAACTGACTGAGGCCATTGAGGCCGGGGCTGACATCATCATGCTTGATAACTTCACTACCGACATGATGCGTGAAGCGGTAAGAATTAATGCTGGTCGCGCTGCGCTAGAAAACTCAGGTAATGTCACTCTAGAAACCCTGCGTGAATACGCTGAAACGGGGGTCGACTACATTTCTGTTGGCGCTCTCACCAAGCACGTCAAAGCCATGGACTTGTCGATGCGCTTTAAATAGTCCGATGAAATAGAGAAAAAGGGAGGCGATGCCTCTCTTTTTTCGTTTTGAAAGCCGTCCCTCTCCCAAGCATAAAGTGTCTCAGATCGACTTCACGTGAAACTCGCATGTGAAATACTAACTAATCACCACTTACCTACTCGACTCCCCACTTCACCAAAGTATTCTCAATCTTTCTCTAACAATTACTCTTCAGCGACTCAAATCGAACAGCGTTGGAGAGCAACATGACTTTATCCAGAGTCAATACATCAAGAGGATTTACCCTGATAGAACTAATGATCGTTGTAGCGATCATCGGCATATTGTCTGCTTTTGCCGTACCTGCCTACCAAAACTACACCATGCGTGCCCACGCAAGCGATATGCTAAGTGCCACTTCTTCAATGAAGACAGCTGTGGGGATATGCTTGTCAAATAATGCTTTAACCGCTAGCTGCACTTCGGGCAGTAACGGCATACCCTCTCAGCAAAATTTCAACGGTTTCTACGTTTCAGCTCAGGTAAGCGGAGCTATCAGCATCATCAAAGCCGCGTTGTCTGGAGCGAAAGGATCACTGCCGAGTAACGCCAGCGTAAGTCTGACTCCTGATGCTTCCAACAGCGGGCTATCGTGGACTGTCAGTTGCAGCGGTACAGACAGCCAAAACTGGTGCCCGAGTCACTAGCCATGAGTGAACTGCCCTTCTTGCTGAAAAAAGCCAATAAAATTACTGAAGAACAAGCCCTGCAAGCAATATCAGCTATAGAAACCCGACAAATTGAGGCGTATTCTGCTCTGCTAGAGATTAGTGACCTGACATCCAAACAGCTGACAGCAGCTATCAGTGAACTCTATGCTCTCCCTATCTTGTCGTTAGATGACTTCGATTATCGAACTTGTTGCGAGCAGCTCGGCATTGGCGACTTAATTCGCAGCCACACGGCACTGCCACTAGAAGTAGAGCGACAACATCTTACTCTAGCGCTCGCCGATCCTTCCATTTCCGAGATAGAACAAGAATTTCATTTTGCAACTGGCCTAGCAATCAAACTCGTATTGGCCGAGTTACCGACTTTAGCCCGTGCGATAAACAACCTATATGGAGCTCAAAGCGCCAGTGACTCTTTAGGCTACAAAGAGCTTAGCGCCCTAGACCTTGAACAGTTAGTCGAAGCTGAAGAACATGAATTAATAGACAGTGAGGATCTCAATCACGATAGCTCGCCAATCAGTCGCTATATCCAGCAGATACTGCTGGATGCCGTACGTAAGCAAGCTTCTGATATCCATTTTGAACCTCATGAATCATGGTTTCGCGTCAGGTTTCGTTGTGATGGCTTGCTTGTTGAAGTGCAGCGACCTCCTCAGCACTTATGCCAAAGGTTAACCGCCAGACTCAAAATCCTCGCTAAGCTGGACATCGCCGAGCGCAGACTCCCGCAAGATGGCCGTATCACTCTCAATGTGACTCAAACTGATTCTATCGACATACGTGTATCGACTCTGCCCACCATATGGGGTGAAAAAATTGTCCTTAGATTGCTCGACAACAGAATGACCAGCTTTGACTTAAGCAGCCTTGGCTACAATCACATTCAAAACGAAAGCTATCGTCAGGCGCTGACCAAGCCTCAGGGACTCATTCTAATCACTGGCCCCACGGGAAGCGGTAAGACTCTGTCTTTATACAGTGGACTTAACATCATCAATCAGAATGAGATCAACATCGCGACGGCAGAAGATCCCGTAGAGATTCACCTAACTGGAATCAATCAGGTGCAAATTCAACCTCAAATCGGCTTTGATTTCGCTCAGGCACTCAGAGCCTTTCTACGTCAGGATCCCGATGTGGTTATGGTGGGTGAAATTCGCGATCGAGAAACTGCCGAGATAACCACCAAAGCGGCTCAAACAGGCCATTTAGTCCTTTCAACACTCCATACCAACTCAGCAGCAGAAGCTATTCTTCGCCTCCAGAATATGGGAATAGAAGCTTTCAACCTTGCTGCTTCTCTTAGCCTCATCATTGCCCAGCGTTTAGTCAGATGCCTATGCACTCAATGCAAGCGCCCTACGAGAGCCCGGACAGGTCAATATGAGGCTTCTTCTGAAGGTTGTCAGGACTGCAACCAAGGCTACTCAGGACGAACTGGTATTTATGAAGTACTCACAGTGACACCTGAAATTGCGCAAGCTATTAACGACGGCGCCACAGCTCACCAGATTGAGGACTTAGCGATACAACAAGGCATGCAAACATTACCGCATTCGGGCTTAGAAAAGCTGTCCCAAGGTATCACTAGCCAGGCAGAACTGCAGCGAGTGCTAATTTAGTAACCCGTATGAAAGCCGAAGACTCTCATTTCAAAGCCAAATTGAGACTGTATAAATGGCAAGGTATCAACACATCAGGTGTTCGAGTTAGAGGGAAAATGCTGGCAATATGTGAGGCGCAGGTGATTGACCAACTTAATGAGCACAACGTTCAAGTACGTCTCATTCAGCATCGTTCTCCTTCCAGCTATCAGCGAATGAATCACCGCATAAAAGCCAGTGACATAACCCGATTCACTCGTCAATGGTCAACTATGCTGATGTCCGGCTTGAACATTACTACATCGCTCAAACTGATTGCGAAAAACACTCATTGCGCTGAAATGACATCCGTCCTGTGGCTTATTCAGCAACAGCTCCAATCTGGTCAATCTGTTTCGCAGTCGCTCAAGCAATCATCTCGATATTTTGATTGTCTTTACCTAGATATTGTTCGAGTGGGAGAACAGACAGGTCGCCTTTCCGAATCTCTGGAACGGATTGCGAGCTATCGAGAAAAGTCAGAACAGCTCAAGGCCAAAGTTCTGCGTGCTGCTATATACCCCAGCATAGTGGTCATGACGGCGTTAATTGTCGCATTCTTAATGCTCACCCAAGTTATTCCTGAATTTGAGAGCATGTTTGGCGGATACGGGGCACAGCTGCCTTGGTTCACTCAGCAAGTGCTGGCTTTATCTCAGACAACGCAACATCACAGCATCCATCTCACGACAGGCATTCTTCTCGCAGCCCTGAGCATTACGCTTGGTTATCGCTGTTCGAGTCGCTTTCGCTTTTGGCTTGATGAAATCCAAACCCACTTACCGATTGTTGGCAATGTGCTAGTGAAAGCTTCATTAGCTCGCTTCAGTCATACGCTTGCTATTAGCCTAAACTCTGGATTACCCATCATTTCAAGCTTAAATATCGCGGCACGTACCACTGATAACCGTCACTATCAGCGAATCATCGAACAAGTCACACAGCAGGTAAGCACTGGAGTTGCATTGAATGCGGCAATGCGTAGGTCAGGCAATATTCCCGAGCTTCTATTGCAAATGATCATTATAGGGGAAGAATCCGGTCAACTTGACAAGATGCTCAACCAAATCGCCAATCAATATGAAGCAGAGGTTGAGTCTGTCATCGAGAATCTGGGCAAAGCTATCGAGCCCATGCTCATCCTGCTACTTGGCGGGTTGGTGGGAAGTTTGGTGATCGCTATGTATCTGCCTATCTTTAACTTAATGAACATTATGGGATAGTATATCCGCCATAACTCAAATACGACGTGCACAACCAGCTGAATCATTTATGGATCTGTTTAACTATTACCCGTGGTTGTTTCCCACACTTGCCACTATTTTTGGCCTGATCATTGGCAGTTTTCTCAACGTAGTAATCCACCGTTTACCACAAATGATGGAGCGAGAGTGGCGACGCGAGTGTGCTGAAAGCTTCCCAGAATACGGTATCGCTCCTCCACACGGTACCTATAACCTCAGTATTCCTCGCTCCACCTGCCCAAGCTGTAAAACGCAAATCCGTAATCTCGACAATATCCCGGTTATTAGCTGGCTACTTTTGCGTGGTAAATGTCGTGCCTGTCAGGCCAAAATTAGCCCTCGCTATCCGTTGGTTGAGTTGCTGTCAGGTGCAATGAGCTTTGCTATTGCTTATCAGTTTGAACTGAGCGCTTTTGCCATCGCCCTGCTATTTTTTACCTTCGTCCTGATTGCGGCAACATTCATTGATTTTGATACCATGCTGCTGCCAGACCAGCTTACCTTTCCGCTAATTTGGTCAGGTATTGCTCTTGCCTTATTAGACTTCAGCCCGGTTTCCCTGCAAGATTCTGTTATTGGGGCTATGGCGGGTTATTTATGTTTCTGGTCTGTCTACTGGGGCTTCAAGTTACCCACTGGTAAAGAAGGCATGGGCTATGGAGATTTCAAACTTCTTGCCGCACTAGGCGCTTGGTTAGGTTGGCAGTACTTGCCTGTTATCGTGTTACTTTCCTCATTAGTAGGCCTAGTCTTTGGCATTATTCAACTGCGACTACAAAAGCAAGGTATAGATAAAGCTTTTCCATTCGGCCCTTATCTCGCTATTGCGGGATGGGTCAGTGCCATGTGGGGAGAGAACATCATAAATTGGTACTTCACACAAATCTTGGGGATCTGATATGCCTTTTGTTGTCGGATTGACTGGCGGCATTGCCAGTGGAAAAACCACCGTAGCAAACCTTTTTCAATGCCAATTTGGCATTGAGATTGTTGACGCTGATGTCGTGGCTAGGGAAGTGGTTGAACCCGGAAGTGAAGGCTTAAAAGCCATTGAGGAGCGTTGGGGGTCAGGTATCTTATTACATGACGGAACATTAAACCGAGCTAAGCTTAGAGAAGTCATCTTTGCTAATGAAGAGGAAAAAGCTTGGATCAATGGATTGCTTCACCCCATGATTCGCGAAAAAATGCAGGCTGATATCGCGAAGGTTACATCACCCTACGGTTTGTTGGTGATTCCGTTAATGGTCGAAAACAACCTGCAAAGCTTGGCAGATAGAGTCTTGGTAGTTGATGTAGACAAACAAACCCAAATGCGGAGAACAGTGGAAAGAGACGGTGTTCCACTGGAGCAAGTGGAGTCAATCTTAGCTGCGCAAGCTAGTCGTACACAACGGCTGGCGATCGCAGATGATGTGATTAAAAATAATGCAACAAACCAAGAACTTTTGCCTCAAATCACAGAATTACATCAAAAGTACCTAGAAATATGTAGGGAAAATCGGTGAGAATAAAGGAAGAAGAATCTAAGGCCGCATGTAATGACAACGCACTTTTTTGAACATCCATTAAATGAGAAAACTCGCATATATCTACGCGTAGAAGCTTTGCTGAATCAGTTAAGTGTTTCTTCTCAATTTAGTGATGACATGCAGCACTTGTTGTTCTTTCGTTCCTTGTTTGATCTATTAGAAATCTTCGAGCAAATACAGTTAAAAAGTGAACTGGCTAAAGACATTGAGAAACAGCGCTTAACCTATCGCTCATGGCTTGATGTCGAAGGGGTCGATCAGGACATGCTAAGTAACATCCTGGCTGAAGTCGATAATGTGCACAGTAAGTTGATGGCTGCAGAACGTTTTGGTCAAAGCCTGAAAGAAGATCGTTTTCTCAGTGCTATACGTCAAAGGTTCAACTTACCCGGCGGATCATGCTGCTTTGACCTACCAGCTTTACACCATTGGCTTCACTTACCTGTAGAGCAGAAAACCAGAGACACCAACCTCTGGCTGGATACACTTCAGCCCCTGACAGATGCACTCAAACTTTGGTTGCGCCTAACTCGTGAAACAGGCCACTTCCAACCACAAGAAGCCGCCGCTGGTTTCTACCAAAGTGATGCAGAGGATGCCAATATTCTACGCCTCGAAATTCCAATGCAATACGGTGTGTTCCCTATGATTTCCGGCCATAAAAACCGTTTTGCGATTAAATTCATCAACTTTGCTTCAGGACAAGCTTCCGTTGATAACATTCAATTCCGTCTGGCAGTATGTAGCTAACTGAGATAGCGCTATACTCGACCAGAGTTCAACATTTTCAGAGATAATCTCATGTCCAAAATTACCATCGTACCTTGCCCAAAATGCGGTACAGACGTCGAGTGGGGAGAACAAAGCCCTTACCGTCCATTCTGCAGTAAACAATGCCAAATGATCGACTTTGGTGAATGGGCCGATGAAGAGAACAGTATTCCAGGCGCACCGGATATGTCCGATTCTGATGGATGGTCTGAGGAGCAATATTAACTGAGGCGTGTCATTTACTCAGGCATAGAGGGCTGATGTGAGAACATCGGCTCTTTTATTATCTAATGTAACGCTCAGGTTGATTTATAAAGCTACTTTTAGCTCAGGACGTAGATATCTTTCTGTCTAGAGTTTGGCTATAAAACAAGCGCCGATAGCAACGGCAGAAAGGAAGTTATAAGCAGCGAATAAAAAAGCGGAGGCCTAAGGGCCTCCGCTAATACTATGAGAACGCTAGTTATAGCATTACTTCTTAGCAAGCTTCTCTTTAATACGAGCTGACTTACCAGAACGCTCACGTAGGTAGTACAGTTTGGCACGACGTACTGCACCGCGGCGTTTAACTTCAATGCTATCAACCATTGGAGAGTGAGTTTGGAACGTACGCTCTACACCTTCACCGTTAGAAATCTTACGTACAGTGAATGCAGAATGTAGACCACGGTTACGAACACCGATTACAACGCCTTCAAAAGCCTGTAGACGCTCACGGTCACCTTCTTTTACCTTAACTTGAACAACAACTGTGTCACCAGGTGCAAAGTTAGGTAGGTCTTTTTTCATTTGCTCTTCTTCAAGAGCCTTGATGATGTTACTCATTTTCAATATTCCTAGAATAAACTGATACTAAATTTAATAGGTTACTTCGCGTTATGTTCTTTAATGAACTCAGCGAGTAATAATTCCTGTTCGTCAGTCAGAGCTAGGTTTTCCAGGAGCTCTGGTCTTCTTATCCAGGTACGGCCTAACGACTGCTTGAGTCGCCAGCGACGAATGTCCTTATGGTTACCGGATTTCAGTACCGTAGGTACCTCTTCTCCATCTAACACTTCCGGACGCGTATAGTGCGGACAGTCCAATAAACCATTGGCAAAAGAATCTTCTTCTGCTGACGCAAAATCTCCCAGCACTCCCGGTATAAACCGAGATACCGAGTCGATTAGCGTCATGGCTGGAATCTCTCCACCCGTCATCACGAAATCTCCGATTGACCATTCTTCGTCAACCTCAGATTGGATGATACGCTCATCTACCCCTTCGTAGCGGCCGCAAATCAGAAGTAAATTCTCATTTGTTGCCAGCTCTTCTACCCCTTGCTGGTCGAGTTTACGACCTTGAGGTGATAGGTAAATAACTTTCGTCTTACCCGGTGAGGCTTGTTTAGCGGTATGGATAGCATCACGCAAAGGCTGAACCATCATAAGCATACCAGGGCCACCACCGTATGGTCTGTCATCGACAGTTCGATGCTTGTCGTGAGTGAAATCACGAGGATTCCAAGTCTCAATCGACAAGAGACCTTTCTTAACCGCTTGACCTGTTACTCCAAAATCAGTAACAGAACGGAACATTTCAGGAAATAGGCTAATTACGCCAACCCACATGTTTATCTCGCTCTGATAATTTGGAGTTTAGAATCCAGGATCCCAGTCAACTTCGATCCGTTGAGCTTCACGATCAATCAACTTGATCACTTGCTCTTCAAGGAACGGAATTAATCGTTCCTTTTGCCCAAAAGCATCTTTCAAATTTGCTTTAACCACCAAAACATCGTTGGAACCCGTTTCAAGCATGTCAGAGACAGTGCCTAAGTCATAACCTTTATCAGTTACAACCTGCATTCCAATCAAATCACGCCAGTAGAACTCATCTTCTGGCAATTCCGGCAGTACCGCAGGGTCAATTGCGATTTCAAAGTTAGTCAGTAATTGCGCTTCTTCGCGCACGTCCAGACCTTCCAGCTTTACCACCAAACCTTTGTTATGGCGCTTCCAGCTTTCTACTTTTCGCTCAACCCACTCACCTTTCTGGTTAATAAACCAAGGTGCGTAATCAAATATGCTTTCGGTATTGTCTGTGTAGGAAAAAACTTTAAGCCAGCCACGAATGCCGTAAGTAGCACCAAACTTACCTACAACAATCTTCTCGCTGCTCATTGTTTCATTACCTTTCATCGACATAAGCTAATTACTACTTCTTAAATTAAGAATTAAGCCGCTTTTTGAGCGTCTTTAACTAGCTTAGCTACGCGGTCAGATAGAGATGCGCCTTGACCAACCCAGTGGTTAACGCGATCTAGGTCTAGACGTAGACCTTCTTCTTGACCTTTAGCCGTTGGGTTGAAGAAACCAACTTTCTCGATGAAACGGCCAGTTGCAGCATTGCGGCTGTCCGCTACTACGATTTGATAAAATGGACGCTTCTTAGCGCCGTGACGTGCCAAACGAATGGTTACCATGTCGTCCTCTTTGCTTTCTCAAAAATAAAATTAACCCCAGGAACCGCTTAATGAAAAACAGTTTGGGGTCTCGTGCCAAAATAAAGCTCCGGAATTTTACTCTTATTCCGGAGCAATGCAAGGTATTTAGCTACTTTTTCACCAACATAAAACGAGATCTAAGTTTGTGACCTAGCTAACACCTTGAAATTTTTATCGCAGGGGAATTTTAACGCCCAAATGGGTTGAAGCCTCCGCCTCCACCCATACCACCCATACCACCCATACCGCCCATGCCACCCATCATGCCTTGCATGTTGCGCATCATGCCTTTCATTCCACCCTTCTGCATTTTCTTCATCATCTTCTGCATCTGAGTGAATTGCTTGAGCAGGCGGTTAACATCCTGAACCTGAGTACCAGAACCCGCAGCAATACGTTTTTTACGCGAGCCTTTAATCAACTCAGGACGTTGACGTTCTTTCATGGTCATGGAATTGATGATGGCTTCCATTTGCTTAAACATCTTGTCATCGACTTTATCTTTGACGTTGTCTGGCAAATTGCTCATGCCTGGCAGCTTATCCATCATGCCCATCATGCCGCCCATGTTCTGCATCTGACCAAGTTGTTCACGGAAGTCTTCAAGGTCGAAGCCTTTCTTCTCTTTAAACTTCTTAGCCAGCTTCTCTGCTTTCTCAGTATCAACATTACGTTGTAGATCTTCGATAAGCGACAGTACGTCACCCATACCAAGAATACGTGAAGCAACGCGATCAGGGTGGAATGGTTCTAGTGCATCGGTTTTCTCACCGACACCCAAGAATTTAATTGGTTTACCTGTGATATGACGAACCGAAAGTGCTGCACCACCACGCGCATCACCATCGACCTTGGTTAGGATCACACCCGTCAGTGGTAACGCATCGCCAAACGCTTTCGCTGTGTTTGCGGCATCCTGACCTGTCATTGCATCGACAACAAACAGAGTCTCAACAGGATCAATCGCAGAGTGAAGCTCTTGGATCTCACCCATCATCTGCTCATCAATCGCTAGGCGACCCGCTGTATCGACAAGAAGAACGTCATAGAATTTCTTCTTCGCATGGTCTATTGCAGCATTGGCAATATCAATCGGCTTTTGATCAGGCGAAGATGGGAAGAAATCGACACCAATGTCTGAAGCCAGCGTTTCTAGCTGTTTGATCGCCGCTGGGCGATAGACGTCCGCAGAGACAACCAAGACTTTCTTCTTGTCTCTCTCTTTTAACAACTTAGAAAGCTTTCCAACCGAGGTGGTTTTACCGGCACCTTGCAAACCTGCCATTAGGATCACAGCTGGCGGCTGTGCAGCAAGGTTTAGAGCCTCATTGGACTCACCCATCACGGCTTCAAGTTCAGATTGAACAATCTTAATGAACTCTTGACCAGGGGTTAGAGACTTAGAAACCTCTACGCCCACGGCGCCTTCTTTTACGCGTTTGACAAAATCACGTACAACCGGAAGAGCGACGTCGGCTTCAAGCAGCGCCATGCGCACTTCACGCAAAGTGTCTTTTATATTGTCTTCGGTCAAACGACCTTTACCGCTGATATTCTTCAGCGTTTTGGATAATCGATCCGTTAAATTCTCAAACATCTTAGTCTCTTTACCTGAGCGACTCACAGTGTAGTCGCCCTAAAATGACGACAAATTACTGTGAGTATACCTTAGCCAGTCCTCGCTTTGCACTGCCGCGATAACATTTGATCTCTCCCGTGACACAAATCAGGGAGATAAGTCATAGCCCAAGCTGTTGATGCAAGGTATAATTTGTTAAAAATCCACCAGATCTTAGAGAAGAATGGACAACTTAATCGCCGTTGCTGCTGCAATACTCTATTTCTTAGCAATAGCAACTATAGTACCGGGGCTTGTACATCAAACAGGTATCCGAGCCAAAACTGTCTTGATCAGTGCTTTCTTAGCGCTCGCTTTTCATGCCTGGTTATTAAGTGATTTGATTATTGAAGGATCAGGGCAGAACTTGAGTATCCTCAATGTCGCTTCCTTGATTAGTTTTATTATTTCTCTGGTTTTAAGTCTGGCGATGCTACGAACACGTCTGTGGTTTCTTCTGCCCGTGGTATATAGTTTTGCGGCAATAAACTTATCTGCAGCCGCTTTCTTACCCAGTACGTTTATTACTCATTTAGAGCAAGATCCAAAACTGCTGATTCACATTTCTCTGGCGCTTTTCTCATACTCAACGCTCACCATTGGTGCTCTTTATGCTCTGCAACTGGCTTGGTTAGATCACAAATTAAAAACCAAAAAAGCCTTAGTGATTAACCCGAACCTACCACCATTGCTAATGGTCGAGCGACAGCTCTTTAAGATCATCTTGGTTGGTAACCTGCTGCTAACCGGCACCCTGCTCACTGGCTTTATTTTTGTGCAAGATATGTTTGCTCAAGGAAAAGCACACAAAGGCATCTTGTCTTTTATTGCTTGGGTGGTCTACTCCATTCTGCTCTGGGGTCACTATCAGAAAGGATGGCGTGGTCGAAAAGTGACTTGGTTTGCCGTTGCCGGAGCGACTTTGCTGACACTGGCTTATTTTGGCAGCCGCTTTGTTCGCGAGATCATTCTTAACTAATTAATATTCAAAGGTGCATAGATTGCACCTTTCTTTTACAATACTTCGCCCGATACCTGAGATTGACTTAGCGCTTTTGTTAGGTCATAAATTAATCAAACATCAAAAGGAAAAGATAAGTTTTGGACGACATATCAACGGGTCTCTTGTTTGCGCTACTTGCGTGTCTGATTGTTATTTCAGGATATTTCTCAGGTTCAGAAACCGGCATGATGGCTCTGAATCGCTACCGTCTCAAACACCTTGCGAATAATGGGCATAAAGGCGCGAAACGCGTCGAAAAGCTATTGGATCGTCCAGATCGTTTGATTGGTTTGATTTTAATTGGCAATAACCTCGTCAATATTCTCGCCTCAGCAATCGCGACTATTCTTGGAATGCGCTTATACGGTGACATCGGAGTTGCCATCGCAACGGGTGCGTTAACTATGGTGGTCCTTGTTTTCGCAGAAGTAACACCAAAAACGCTCGCAGCACTCTACCCCGAACGTGTTTCCTACGCGAGCAGTATCCTTCTCAGCATCTTGATGAAGTTACTGTCACCACTAGTGATGCTGGTTAACTTCATTACTAATGGTTTTATACGCTTACTTGGCATTCGGGCTAATCACGGCGGTGATGATCATCTAAGCTCAGAAGAACTGCGTACTGTCGTTAACGAAGCCGGAAGCCTGATCCCAAGACGCCACCAAGATATGTTGATTTCCATCCTAGATCTAGAGCATGTCACTGTTAATGACATCATGGTGCCTAGAAACGAAATCACAGGCATCGATATTAATGATGACTGGAAATCTATTGTTCGCCAGCTAACCCATTCTCCTCATGGTCGCGTCGTGCTATACCGCGACCAGATTGACGAAGTCGTCGGTATGCTGCGCTTGCGTGAGTCTTACCGCCTGATGCTGGAAAAAAACGAATTTAACAAAGAGACTCTGCTCAGAGCCGCAGACGAAGTTTACTTTATTCCTGAAGGCACTCCGCTCAATATTCAGCTGTTGAAGTTTCAGCGAAATAAAGAACGTATCGGACTTATCGTCAACGAATACGGTGACATCATTGGCTTGATTACACTAGAAGATATTCTGGAAGAAATTGTTGGCGAGTTCACCACTTCGATTGCACCAAGTCTGTCTGAAGAAATCACCCCACAGGGTGATGGCAGCTTCTTAATTGAAGGCAGTGCGAATATTCGCGATATCAACAAAGGGTTAATGTGGAAGCTACCAACTGACGGCCCTCGTACATTGAATGGTTTGATCCTTGAGCATTTAGAGGACATTCCTGAAAGCCACCTGAGCGTTCAAGTGTCGGGTCACCCAATGGAAATCGTCGAGTTAGAAGAGAACCGTATTAAGCTGGTAAAAGTGTTCCCAAGTAACGCTAAAGAAAGTTAATAAATAGCAGAGCGAAAAATAATAAAGCCTTGGCAATGCCAAGGCTTTTTCTTTACTTAAGAAGAATTTACTCTTCGTTCATGCTGAACAGGCTTTCCATGTTCAGACCTTGTTTGATCAGGATCTCTCTTAAACGGCGTAGGCCTTCAACCTGAATCTGACGAACACGTTCACGAGTTAGGTTAATTTCACGTCCTACTTCTTCCAGTGTTGACGGCTCGTAACCCAGCAATCCAAAACGACGTGCTAAAACTTCTTTCTGCTTAGGATTCAGTTCATCCAACCAATGGATCAATGAAGATTTGATATCATCGTCTTGTGTGGACACTTCAGGGTCAGAGTTGTTCACATCAGGAATAATATCTAGCAGTGCTTTTTCACCATCACCACCGATAGGGGTGTCTACAGAACTAATGCGTTCGTTGAGGCGTAGCATCTTGCTGACATCGTCGACTGGCTTGTCGAGTTGTGTAGCAATCTCTTCTGCCGTTGGTTCATGGTCCAGCTTCTGTGATAACTCACGAGCAGTACGCAGATAGATATTCAGTTCCTTGACCACATGAATAGGCAAACGTATGGTGCGAGTTTGATTCATCAAAGCACGTTCAATCGTTTGGCGAATCCACCATGTAGCATAGGTCGAGAATCGGAACCCTCTCTCTGGGTCAAACTTTTCAACCGCGCGAATCAAGCCTAAGTTACCTTCTTCAATCAGATCAAGCAGAGCAAGCCCACGGTTGCTGTATCGACGGGAAATTTTCACCACTAAGCGAAGATTACTTTCAATCATTCGTTTACGCGCAGCTTCATCACCTCTTAGGGCACGGCGAGCGTACAAAACTTCTTCTTCTGCGGTGAGTAGTGGAGAGAAACCAATTTCTCCCAAGTAAAGTTGAGTGGCATCCAAGCTTTTTGTGGAAGCGTCAAACTCCTCTTTGGCGTCCTCTGCTTGGGTGCGGTTGGCGGTAGTAAGCCCGTTTGCCTGAATCGATTCCATTGTTGGTTCAAGCTCGAACTCTTCGACTTTCGTTGCTGTATTGCTGATACTCATAGCGCCTCCCCCTGGCGAGCTAGCAAGACATTACTACTTCTAATGTCGCTATTTACCTATTAAGTATTAGGGTAAGTAGCGTTTTGGATTCACTGACTTACCTTGATAGCGAATTTCAAAGTGTAGACGAACACTGTTGGTTCCAGAACTGCCCATTGTTGCGATTTTCTGGCCTGCTTTTACACTTTGTCCTTCGTGTACGAGCAACCGTTCATTATGCGCATAAGCACTGAGGTAGTTATCGTTATGTTTGATAATCACGAGATTACCATAACCGCGCAGCGCGTTACCCGAATAAACAACGGTGCCATTAGCTGTAGACGTTATCGGCTGACCTCGCTGCCCTGCAATGTCGATGCCTTTATTCCCTTGGTCTCCAGCTGAGAAGTTTTTGATTACCCTCCCTTTGGTTGGCCATAACCATTTAGAGATTTTCTCATTCTTTGGTTTAGAGCTACTGACCGATTTGTTAACGTTTTGTTTACTTTTAGAACCAACATACTCCTTTGATTTTGATTGATCAACCTTCTTAACTGGATCTTTTTTAACCACCTTTTGTTTGCTTTGCGTGCTTTTAGAGCTAACCGATTGATTCGAGTTTTTACTCGATTTTATAGATGGTGTTGATGCCACTGCGACAACAACAGGTGCAGATACCGCACCAGCGCCTGTACCACCGTACGCTGGAGGGTTATAGGCAGGTTGCCAAAGTTTTAGTTTTTGACCAGGAAAGATGGTGTATGGCGCCGTTAAGCCATTGTAACGAATGATATCTTTTACATCTTTATCTGTGACGTACGCAATAAAGTAAAGCGTGTCACCTTTCTTGACCTGATAGTAACTGCCTCGATAGCTACCACGTGAGATAGAACTGTAATCTTTGTTGAGACCTGAAACTGGCGCAGGGGAATGAGCAGCACATCCAATCAGTATGCTACTTAAGGCCACAACAGGAATAAACTTAGACCAACACTTCATAGTTAAGCAAGTTCACCAGCAATCAGGGGAACAAAACGCACATCTTCGATAATTTGGGATAAAAACTCATCGCCCTGACGGGTTATTTTTAGCAATTGCTGGACATCTTCTCCGACCGGAATCACCAGAATGCCTCCATCCGAGAGCTGTTCAAGCAGTACAGGAGGAACGGAAGCTGCTGCAGCGGTGACAATAATTGCGTCAAATGGTCCTTTGACTGCCCAGCCTTGCCAACCATCTCCATGCTTCGTCGATACATTATAAATATCCAGTTGCTTAAGGCGACGCTTTGCCTCCCACTGGAGAGACTTGATGCGCTCTATCGAATAAACATGATCCACCAACTGAGCTAGTACAGCCGTCTGATAACCAGAGCCGGTCCCCACTTCTAAGACTTTGCTTGTCGAGCGAAGTTCAAGCATTTCGGTCATCTTAGCAACAATATAGGGCTGAGATATGGTCTGCCCCTGGCCGATAGGTAATGCGTTGTTGTCATACGCTTGATGTACCATCGCCTGAGAAACAAACCGTTCTCGCGGCAAAGCATAAATTGCGTTGATCACGTTTTGATCCTGAATGCCGCTGGCGACCAGAAAGTCGATCAATCTATCGGCATGTGGATTCGTCATTCTTACTTGTCCTTCAACCAGTTATCCATACTGCGTAACGACTCATGAGCCGTCAGGTCTACTTGTAGCGGGGTAAGTGAAACAAAACCCTGCTCGATGGCATAGAAATCCGTACCTTCTCCGGCGTCCTGTTCCTTACCCGGAGGCCCTAACCAATAAATATCATGACCTCGCGGATCTTGCTGCTTGATCATCGCTTCCGCGTGATGGCGCGCACCTAACCTAGTGACACTGATACCTTTCAGCGCATCCGATGGCAGATCGGGAATATTGATATTTAATAATCGATTGGTTGGAATCGGAGCCGTAAGGTGCTGCTCGACAATGTCTCTTGCGATATGAGCAGCCGTTGCAAAGTGAGTTTTACCTACCAAAGAAAAGGCTATCGACTGAACCCCAAGGAAATGCCCTTCCATCGCAGCAGCCACCGTACCGGAATAAAGCACATCATCACCCAAGTTAGCACCATGATTAATACCCGTCAGTACCAAATCCGGAAGGTCATCTTTCATCAGCTCATTTAATGCAAAGTGCACACAATCGGTAGGTGTTCCCTGAACAGAATATATACCTGCCGATAACTCTTTGACACGCAGAGGCTGTTCAAGCGTGAGCGAGTTTGATGCACCAGAACGATTTCGGTCAGGTGCAACAATGGTAATGTCGGCAAGGTCGCTCAATGCTTCAGCCAAAGCATGAATCCCCTCAGCATGCACTCCATCATCGTTACTTAATAATATTTTCAGTGCTTTGTCACTCATTCGTAGCTGCGCTCCACTTCCTGTTCCTGAATAAGCTCACGAATGATTGCTGTGGCGAAGCAGCCAGCATCCAAAGAGAATCGCAATGTTATTGTGTCCTGCTCAACACTCCAAGAAAGATCCTGAGGTTTTAGCGCTACAGGACGACGATCATGGCGCATGCGATTTCCGCGGATAAGAGCCATCAAATCAGGTTCCGCATCCAGATGAGGCTGTTCCAATGCCAGAGCCTTCTCTTTAGTGGGCAAAGCATTATCACCCGCCATCGCTGCCGTGATCTGAGCATCGCCTTGCTTAATGGCCTCGTTAAGTTCTGCCAGTGCTTCTGATTCAGCAATAACAACTCCCTCAGATGTGTGAATACAATCACCTTCTACAGCCAGATTAAACACGTCTTGTTCAATGCGCTGTGACACTATGTTGTTGAAGATCCACGAGCGTGCTGCCGAAAGATACAAGCTTCTTTTGTTTTGATTTCGAGTGCGCACATTCTCACGCCCCCAACGTCTTGCTTCATTGAGATTGTTACCTTTGTTCCCGAAACGCTGACTACCAAAATAATTTGGAACACCGTGTTGGCGGACTGATTCCAGTCGCACAAGTACATCTTCGACATCACTTACTTCTGTCAACGTGATGATGAATTCATTTCCGATTAAGTCACCCGGGCGTAGTTTTTTGTTGTGGCGGCTGGTTTCAACAATCTCAATACTTGGGTGTTGGCTAAGAAATGCTCTGAAATCAGGAGTGTTCCCTTTAGGCAGATGAACACTTAACCACTGCTCAGTCACAGCATGACGATCTTTTAAACCAGCCCAGCTGACATCTTTCGATTTCACGCCACAGGCTTTAGCCAGCTCATTTGCAACGAAGCTGGTATTCTCTCCCGTCTTACGGATACGCACCATCAGATGCTCTCCTTCGCCAGTAAAGGCAAAACCAAGATCCTCGTTAACCTGAAAATGCTGCGGCTGGGCTTTCAACTTCCCCGTGGCTTGAGGTTTTCCATTCAAATAGGCAAGTGAAGATAAAATGTCAGTCATAATGTTACCGTTACCCCTTTCTGCGATAGTCGCCAAGGCGTAGTTTTTATTGTTGTTTTATTATTAATACGACCGCTTCGGTCGCGATACCTTCTTTGCGGCCAGTGAAACCAAGGCGCTCCGTCGTTGTCGCTTTGACATTCACATTGCCAATATCCGTTTCAAGATCTTGCGCAATCACTTCACACATCGCCGCGATATGCGGGGCCATTTTGGGCGCTTGAGCCATAATGGTGACGTCCGCATTTCCCAGTACATAACCTTGTTCTTTCACTCTGCGGTACACGTCGCGCAGTAAATCCCGGCTGTCCGCTCCTTTCCATTTATCATCGGTATCAGGAAAGTGACGACCAATATCACCCGCTGCAATGGCTCCGAGTAACGCGTCACATAGAGCATGCAGAGCAACATCACCATCTGAGTGAGCGATCAGCCCCTGCTCATACGGCACAGAAACACCACCTATAATTACCGGGCCTTCGCCACCAAACTTGTGTACATCGAAGCCGTGACCAATACGAATCATGATTTATCCTTTATTACGATTAAGATAAAACTCTGCGAGCGCTAAATCTTCGGGCTGAGTAATTTTTATATTATCCGCCGAACCCTGTACCAGAGCTGGAGATTGCCCAGACCACTCCATCGCAGACGCTTCGTCAGTAATAGTAATACCTTTCAAAAGCGCCTCACTCAGGGCCGTGGTCAGTTGCTCAGTTTTAAACATTTGTGGAGTCAGTGCGTGCCACAGTGCTTCTCTATCTACAGTATGATCAATATTTTGACCTCTGTTTGCTCTTTTCATTGTGTCTCTGACGGGCGAAGCGAGAATGCCTCCAACCTCATGCTGTAATGACACCTCAATAAGCTTATCTAAATCTTGCTTTTTTACACATGGCCTAGCGGCATCGTGCACCATCACCCAATCGGCAAGCTGATGGTCACAAACGAACTTCAGCCCAGACAAGACGGAATCTGCTCGCTCCTTTCCTCCATCCACTTTTACTACTTGCGGGTTTTGAGCAATAGATAGCAGCGGAAAGTATGGATCACCGTCGGTAATCGATACGATGACTTTATCTATTTTAGGGTGTTGCAGTAGTTTCTCGACTGTATGCTCAAGGACGGCCTTATCGTTAATAGAGAGGTACTGCTTTGGGCGATCTGCCTGCATACGGCTGCCAACACCAGCAGCAGGGACTATAGCAACAATGGAAGGGTTCACTTGCGTCATGCTTAGTTGTCATCTCCGACAATGCGGTAAAACGTCTCACCTTCTTTGACCATTCCCAATTCATGGCGAGCACGCTCTTCGATAGCGTCTAGCCCTTGGCGAAGGTCATCAATTTCAGCAAACATTTCATTGTTTCGATTCTGCAGGTTACCATTAACCTGATGCTGAACTTCAATTTCAGCATTGACCGACTGAAACTCAGAAATGCCATTTTTGCCCAGCCACAAGGTGTACTGCAGCCAGCCTAATAACAAGAGTAAAGTTAGGGCAAAAATTCGCATAAAATATTCTAAGAATGAGAGATATAGAAAGACCACATATATATCATAATGTCTCTTTTCAAGCGAGATTGACGCATGTGGTCTTTACAAAGATATTGATTAACTTATGCGCTTACTGCATTAGTAAGAATGCAAACAAACCGAAGCCGAGGATCAATCGGTAAATCACGAAAGGTGTCATCCCCATCCTAGAGATCAATTTCAGGAAGAAATGAATACATACGTAGGCGCTGATAAACGAGGTTACGATCCCTGTCAGCAAAACACCTAGATGAATAGGGTCGCCACTGCTCACCAATTTCAGACCTAAGTAACCACCAGCCAATAGAATAATAGGGATAGACATAAGGAAGGAAAATCTTGCGGCTGCTTCACGGGTAAAGCCTAAGTACAATGCTGCCGTGATTGTCGCGCCAGAACGAGAAGTGCCTGGAATCATGGCTAGTGCCTGAGCAACACCGATAAACAATGCTTTCTTCCAATCTGCCTGATACTCATCATCCGCGAGGCTTGAATTTTTATCGACATACCACAGCAATAAGCCAAAAACGATGGTTGTGGTCGCAATCACCCAAGCACTACGTAGATACAACTCTATAAAGTCTTTCATTAGCAAACCAAACACACACGCAGGTATGGTTGCTAAAATGATCATCCACGCCAGTTTTGCTTCTTTACTGCGATCACCCTTAAAAATAGACGCGAAAAAGGCCGACAGTAACGACACTACTTCACTACGGAAATAGATCATGACGGCTGCCAACGTACCAACATGCACTGCCACATCGAACGCTAAACCTTGATCTTCCCAGCCCAATACTGCTGAAGGCAGGATTAAGTGCGCCGAGCTGGAAATAGGCAAAAACTCAGTAAGACCTTGTATTAAGGCCAGAATAAACGCTTCAAAATAACTCATTAGATACTCAATTATGTTTGGTAATCAAACCAGAGGTCGACTTTGTTTAAGGTTTCTGGATAAGACGATTCGCGCCAGATTTGGCGTATGGTTCGACCATCACCTGGCACACAAAGTTCAGCGCACAACTCATTAAGTGGCTCAATAACAAAACCGTATTTATAGATATCGCTACGAGGCAATTCTGGAGCCTGTTCAGAGACATGATGACCAAATAAGATGATGTCCAGATCAACGGTTCGCGGCTGAAACTTCTGCGCATATTCTTCGCGCCCCCATTTGAGCTCAATATGACGCAGTTGTCGTGAAAATTCCGTTAAACTTAACGGCGTTTTCATTTCTACGACAAGGTTATAGAAGGTATCCCCCTCGAACCCAACCGCTTCACACTCGTAAATCGTGGACAATCGAAGATCCTGACCTAGCTCAGACAACTCAACTATCGCGGCTTCAATATGTTTGCGCCTTTCTACATTGGATCCTACTCCAATGTATGTGGTGTTCATGCCACGCCTCGTTCAATGATAACTCCAACACCCGAAGCTTGCGGTACCGCACCAGGTTTGGTGAGGCGAATCTTGACCCATGGCACACTGAATTGTGTCATGATCAGTTGAGCCACTTCTTCAGCCACACGCTCGACAAGTAAAAAACGGCCAGATTCAATATGAGATAACACTGCTGAGCTGACTTGCGCGTAGTCAAGCGCATCAACCACATCATCACTTTTACCTGCTGGTTGGTTGTCATGAGCCATTTCAATATCCAAAACCAGCTTTTGTTTGATTTCCTGTTCCCAATCGTAAACGCCGATAGTGGTGATCACTTCTAACTGCTCGATAAATACTTTATCCATGCGCTTTGCTTCCTTTAGAGGTCGGATACCCAAATCAGGTAAAAAGTCGTACTATTTTTATCTCAAACGCCACGCAGTTGGTAGTTTGAGTATTCTAAGCGCGATATGATATCAATTACTTGCCTAGCTAACATCTCTTTATAACGAGTAACTTTACTATGACGCCACTAGCACTTGTCATGATCATCTTTGCCTATCTATTGGGCTCGATCTCGAGTGCAGTTTTGATCTGTCGCGTACTCAGACTTCCTGACCCTCGTGGAGTCGGCTCTCACAATCCGGGGGCAACCAACGTGTTAAGAATTGGAGGCAAAAAGGCAGCTGCGGCAGTGCTGCTGTGCGATATGCTCAAAGGGACTATTCCCGTCTGGAGTGGTTACTTCCTGAGTATCGACCCGATCATTCTTGGCGTAATTGCGATCGCAGCCTGTTTAGGCCATATGTATCCGATCTTCTTTCATTTTAAAGGTGGTAAAGGCGTTGCTACTGCCCTAGGCGCCATAGCCCCAATAGGGCTAGACTTAACAGCAATGATCATTGCGACATGGTTGTTGGTTGTATTGATTTTTCGTTATTCATCTCTGGCTGCCATCGTCACTGTACTGTTAGCCCCTTTATATACGTGGATGATCAAACCTCAATACACATTACCTGTCGCTATGCTATGTTGCCTGATAGTGTTCAGACACCACCAAAATATCAGACGCTTGTTTGAGGGAACGGAGCCCAAAGTCGGCGAGAAAAAGAAAGGGCTCAATAAGGCCTCATGAAGAGGCCTCATTATTGTTTAACTGTATACCTTAGAAAGGAAATTCTGCAGCATTGCAGTAACAAATTCCGGTTGCTCTAGGTTAGCAATGTGACCAGCTTTCGGCACCTGAATAAGTTCTGAGCCCGTAATGCAATCGTTCATTAAATACGATTCCAGAACGGGACGAGGAATGTCTTCTTGCCCTACAGCGATCAGCACAGGTAACGCGAACTTCTCAATATCTTCGATTTGGTCTCGACGGCCAAACACCATTCGCCCCATACGTGCGACTTCCGCAGCTTGCTGACCTTTCAGATTAGATAACTTCTCTCGAAACCCAGCCACTAAATCAGGTGACTCTTGCTCTGCATTTCGCGCAAAAAACATCGGAGTAACAATATCAACGATAGGCTCTGGCACCATTTGTGCGGCCGAAATAGTTTCCAACATAGTGAAGTATTTTTTGTGGGTCACTTCTGGTTCTAAACCGACAAACGTATCCATCATAACCAGAGATTTGACACGCTCAGGTGCTAGATTCACCACTTCACTGCCCCACATACCACCAACAGAAAGCCCGATAATCGAAAACTGCTCAACTTCCAGATGGTCCATTAACGCTATAATCTGCTGAGCATAATCCACCAATGAGGTAGTTGAAGCCGGAGCAAACTCAGAGTGACCATGAGCCCAAAAATCCGGCACTACGCAGCGATAGTTTTGACTCAATACTTCAATTTGAGGCACCCACATTTCGCTGTCCCACAGATAGCTGTGACCAAAAACGATAACTGGGCCTTGGCCAACATCTTGATACGCCATTTGATGGCCATCTACAGCAAATTTATTCACAGTTTTTTCCATTGGTAATATTTATAAAATCCAAGAGTATCATTAATGACAAAGTTAACACCTCGGATGTTTTCACTTTATCCGATAAAAAGAAAAAAGGCCGACTATCAAGAGCGGCCTTATAACAAGCAATCTATGCGATAGGTTCAAGCTGATCGATAGGCCAACGTGGCGTTGCCTGAACCGATAAATCTGCCAGCTCACCATTTTTCAATCGTTGCATACCTGCATACGCGATCATTGCACCATTGTCGGTACAAAACTCGGTACGAGGGTAATAAACCTCACCGCCAATTTTCTGCGCAAGTTGTTCTAGGTCAGCTCGTAATCGACGATTAGCACTCACGCCACCCGCTATTACGATGCGTTTAAAACCCGTTTGTTCTAGCGCTCGCTTACATTTAATCGTTAGTGTAGCGCACACCGCTTCTTCAAAAGCCAAAGCTATATCAGCACGCGTTTGTTCGTCGTCACCATTCGCTGCAATGGTATTAGCAGTGAATGTTTTCAGCCCAGAGAAGCTCATATCTAAGCCCGGTCTATCTGTCATTGGACGAGGGAATTTGAAGCGCCCTGGCGTGCCTTTTTCAGCTAACTTAGAAAGCAGCGGACCACCTGGATAATCCAAACCCATCAGTTTAGCTGTTTTATCAAATGCTTCCCCTGCGGCGTCATCAATCGACTCACCGAGAATCTTATATTCACCAATGCCGTTCACTTCGACCATCATTGAGTGACCACCAGAAACCAAGACTGCGACAAATGGGAAGGGAGGGGGATTATCTTCGAGCATAGGCGCAAGAAGGTGACCTTCCATATGATGGACAGGCACAGCAGGCACCCCCCAAGCATACGCCAAGCTACGACCGATTGTTGCACCAACAAGCAACGCCCCAACCAAGCCTGGGCCTGCGGTATACGCCACTCCATCAATATCCTTTGGCGTCAGATTCGCTTCGGCCATTGCGGCTTTGATCAATGGGATCGTCTTCTTTACATGATCTCGTGAGGCAAGTTCAGGTACCACACCACCATAATCGGCATGGAGCTTAACCTGACTATATAGCTTATGAGAAAGCAGCCCTTTCTCATCGTCGTAAATCGCGATGCCTGTTTCATCACATGAGGTTTCAATACCAATAATGCGCATGGTTTAACCTAGGTGTCTTAATCTCTGATTCAAAATTGGCGCAATCTTACCTCGGCTTGGCTTCGCAAACAAATTTTGTATACTGAATAGACTACAAAGGGCTTTACAAAGCCTATGTGATCGGATTAAAATTCCGCACCATTTTTGATCAAGCTGATTGTAGACCCAGCATTAAAGCTCGGTACTGTGAAATCAGCATTAACGAATAACCCCTGAGGTGAAAGGCATATGCCAGTAGTTAAAGTACGTGAAAACGAACCGTTCGACGTTGCTCTACGTCGTTTCAAACGCTCTTGCGAAAAAGCAGGTATCCTTTCTGAAGTGCGTCGTCGTGAGCACTACGAAAAGCCAACTACAGTTCGCAAACGCGCTAAAGCAGCGGCTCAAAAGCGTCACGCTAAGAAGCTAGCTCGCGAAAACGCTCGTCGCGTTCGCCTGTACTAATAGCTAAGTCCAAAAGGATTCTAGTTATGGCTCTGATTGATACTCTCAAAGAAGAGCAAAAATTAGCGATGAAAGCCAAGGACAAACTTCGCCTTGGCACTATTCGTTTAGCTCTTTCCGCCATTAAGCAACGTGAAGTTGACGAACAGATTACTCTGGGCGACGACGATATTCTCGCTGTGCTGACGAAAATGGTTAAACAACGTCGCGACTCTGTCGCTCAATTCGAATCAGCAGGTCGACAAGATCTGGCTGACGCTGAGCAAGCTGAGATTGCTGTACTTGAGGACTTTATGCCTCAACCGCTAACTGATGAAGAAGTGGCGGCACTTATTGAGAGTGCTATTGCTGATTCAGGTGCTGCGGGCATGCAAGACATGGGTAAAGTAATGGGCGTGCTTAAGCCTCAAATTCAAGGGCGTGCAGATATGGGTAAAGTAAGCGGTTTAGTTCGCGCTAAACTAGGTTAATTACCCAACCCAAATTGCAGCAAGCCGTGCTATCCTCTGGAACGCACGGCTTGTTTGTATCTAGATTAGTCTTTTCTTTCTTTGTTAGGTTTTATGGCAGGACACATCCCCCGCAGTTTTATTGATGACCTACTGGCTCGACTGGATATCGTCGATATCATTGATGCTCGGGTAAAACTTAAGAAAAAAGGCAAAAACTACGGCGCATGCTGCCCTTTCCACAACGAAAAAACACCTTCCTTTAGTGTTAGCCAAGAAAAGCAGTTTTATCACTGTTTCGGCTGTGGGGCACACGGCAATGCCATCGACTTCATGATGGAATATGAGCGCCTTGAATTCCCTGAAGCCATTGAAGAACTCGCCTCTTATCTTGGGATTGATGTGCCAAGAGAGCAGCGTCAGGGTGGCCGCTTTCCTTCCAATCAGCCTCAAGCAAATACCGAGCAAAAACGTAACCTCTACGATTTGATGACTGGGATTGCGCAGTTCTATCGAGACCAGCTCAAACTTTCTACCAGTAAGGTCGCAATTGACTACCTCAAAGAGCGTGGTTTATCTGGTGAAATCGTTCAGAAGTTTGGCATCGGATATGTCGCTGATGAATGGGATCTGGTGCGGAAAAACTTTGGTCAGCAGAAACAAGCGCAAGATATGCTTGTATCAGGTGGGATGCTGATTGAGAACGACAAAGGCAACCGCTATGACCGCTTTCGCGGCCGGGTAATGTTCCCAATCCGTGATCGTCGAGGTCGAGTGATTGGTTTTGGTGGACGAGTTATTGGAGATGGTACACCAAAATACCTTAACTCTCCTGAAACACCTATTTTCCACAAAGGTAAAGAGCTTTACGGGCTATACGAAGTAACCCAAGCATACCGCGAGCCTCCTCAGATTCTTGTCGTCGAAGGCTATATGGATGTAGTCGCGCTAGCGCAATATGGTGTCGATTATTCAGTGGCCTCACTTGGTACGTCTACGACCGGTGATCATATTCAACTGCTGTTTCGTCAAACCAATACCGTTGTATGTTGCTATGATGGCGACCGCGCGGGTAAAGAGGCGGCTTGGCGTGCGCTAGAGAATGCGCTGCAATACCTGAAAACAGGTAATACTCTGAAGTTTTTGTTTCTTCCTGATGGTGAAGACCCAGATAGCTATATCCGAAAATACGGCAAAGATGCCTTTGAGCAGCAAATGCATCAAGCCATTCCGCTTTCACGCTACCTATTTGAAAATTTAATCGAGATTCATCAGCTCAACTTAGGAAGCAATGAAGGTAAGTCGGCGTTAAGAGCCCATGCAAGTAGCTTAATTAACAAAATTCCAGATCCTTATTTCCAAGAGTTACTGGAAAAGTTACTTGATGAACGTACAGGGTTTGATAACCGACTGCGCCAACCGCGCAGAAAGACAAATGAAACCAGACCTCAGCCACATAAGGAGCTCAAGCGCACTCCAATGCGTGAGGTTATCGCTTTGCTTATTCAAAATCCGAGCTATGCTCAAATGGTACCTGACCTCTCAAGCGTGAAAGGCTTATCGGTACCGGGATTAAGTTTATTTGTTGAGGTGCTTGAATATTGTCATCACCACCCCAATGTAAACACAGGCCAGTTGACCGAACACTGGCGAAATACGAGCCATGACGCTCTACTGTCTCGCTTAGCCGGATGGGAAATCCCGCTCGACGAAGACAACGAACAAGATATATTTTTAGACTCGCTGGACAAAATACTGGCTCAGTGCGTCGAAAAGCAAATTGAGAATCTGCAGGCCAAAGAAAGAAGTGTCGGTTTATCAACCGAAGAAAGAAGGGAGCTACTAGCACTAATGCTAGATTTAAAAGCGTAACCCTGTTCGAATAGTCAGCAACAAATTAATTTGTTAATATGTGTGGTTTGCACTCGCATACTAATTCCTTCACCAGATACTAAGTTGGATACCGTCTATGGATCAAAATCCGCAGTCACAGCTAAAACAACTTGTCATTAAAGGCAAGGAACAAGGCTATCTGACCTACGCAGAAGTAAACGACCACCTGCCAGCAGAAATCGTAGATTCCGAGCAGGTCGAAGATATCATTCAGATGATCAACGACATGGGCATTCGAGTAGTGGAAACCGCTCCGGATGCTGATGATCTTGCACTGAATGATGACGATACAATCACCGATGAAGACGCAGCCGAAGCTGCTGCTGCTGCGCTATCAAGCGTAGAGAATGAAATCGGCCGCACCACTGACCCAGTGCGCATGTACATGCGCGAAATGGGTACCGTAGAACTGCTGACTCGCGAAGGTGAGATCGATATTGCAAAGCGTATTGAAGATGGTATCAACCAAGTTCAAAATGCCGTTGCTGAGTATCCAGGAACCATCCCTTATATTCTTGAGCAGTTTGATAAGGTTCAGGCAGAAGAACTTCGCCTAACCGACCTTATCACGGGCTTCGTGGATCCAGACGCAGATGAAACGGCGGCACCAACAGCTACGCATATCGGTTCTGAACTTGCAGAATCAGATCTTGAAGATGAAGATGCTGAAGAAGAAGACGCGGAAGAGTCTGAAGACGATGAAGAAGAGGAAGATACAGGCATTGATCCTGAGCTTGCTCTAGAGAAGTTCACGGCTTTACGTAACACTTTCCAGAACTATCAGCTTGCTTGTAACGAGTATGGCAACGAGAGCCCGAAAGCGACACTTGCGCATGAAATGGTTATCGACGTCTTCAAAGAGTTCCGTCTAACACCTAAACAGTTTGACTACCTAGTTGAAGAGCTACGCACCTCAATGGAGCGTGTTCGTACTCAAGAACGCCTGATCATGAAAGCCTCTGTTGAGTATGGCAAGATGCCAAAGAAATCGTTCATTACCCTCTTCACGGGCAATGAGTCTAGCGAAGCTTGGTTAGACGAGATTCTCTCTTCAGATAAACCGTACGCGGAAAAAATCCGTCGCAGCGAAGATGATATTCGCCGTTCAATCATGAAACTAAAAGTGATTGAAGAAGAAACGTCGCTTACGGTTCAAAACATCAAAGACATCAGTCGCCGCATGTCTATCGGTGAAGCGAAAGCTCGCCGTGCTAAGAAAGAGATGGTTGAAGCAAACTTACGTCTGGTAATTTCTATTGCGAAGAAATACACCAACCGTGGCCTACAATTCTTGGATCTGATCCAGGAAGGTAACATCGGTCTGATGAAAGCAGTAGATAAGTTTGAATACCGTCGTGGTTACAAGTTCTCGACTTACGCGACTTGGTGGATTCGTCAGGCGATCACTCGTTCGATTGCTGACCAAGCACGAACTATCCGTATCCCGGTTCATATGATCGAGACGATCAACAAACTTAACCGTATCTCTCGTCAAATGCTTCAGGAGATGGGTCGCGAGCCGTTGCCGGAAGAACTTGCAGAACGCATGCAAATGCCGGAAGACAAAATCCGTAAAGTTCTGAAGATTGCCAAAGAGCCAATCTCAATGGAAACACCAATCGGTGATGACGAAGATTCACATCTAGGTGACTTCATTGAAGATACAACGCTTGAGCTGCCTCTTGATTCGGCGACTTCTACAAGTCTAAAAGTGGCAACGAAAGACGTTTTGGCTGGCTTAACACCTCGTGAAGCGAAAGTCCTACGTATGCGTTTCGGTATCGATATGAATACTGACCACACATTAGAAGAGGTTGGTAAACAATTTGACGTAACACGTGAACGTATTCGTCAGATTGAAGCGAAAGCACTACGTAAGCTTCGCCACCCTAGCCGCTCAGAAACTCTGCGCAGCTTCTTGGATGAATAACTAAGCAAATTGATTAAAAGGCGAGCATTAGCTCGCCTTTTTTGTATCCAAATGATTTAAGTGAATAAAATCTGAGCGCATTTACCCTATCAAGTATCTAGACAGCCCGATCTGCATCCCCTATAATCCTCCTCCTAACGGCCCCTTAGCTCAGTGGTTAGAGCAGTCGACTCATAATCGATTGGTCCGCAGTTCAAGTCTGCGAGGGGCCACCAAATACAAAAAAGCCTGATGAAGAAACTCATCAGGCTTTTTGCTTTTTCGATTTCGATTGCCTCAGAAACCTTTGGCCTTTTTGATCAAGTCGTAGGCATTTTGAATCTCTTGTGCTTTTTCTTTGGCCACATTCATCATTTCTGGTGGTAAACCTTTTGCCATTAGCTTATCGGGGTGATGCTCATTCATCAGCTTACGGTAAGCACGTTTAACTGTTTTTGTATCAGCACTACTATCGACCCCCAGTAACTTGTATGCATCACTTAATTGATCCGCAGTCGAGGCTTGTTGCCAACTGCCAGACTGATGGGAATGTCCACTGCCTGAATGCCCTCCGAAGCCTCCTTGTTGAAAGCGGAACGCCGCTTCCTGCATACGCAAGCGCTGCTCTAGTTGGTCAGAAGAAAAGCCTAGCCCTTTCGCTACCTTATGTAACACACTGCGTTCGCTTGGATGAATATCACCATCCGCAAACGCTGCCGAGATTTGCAGTTCTAAAAAGAACTGCATTAAATCAAATCGACCACCGGATGAAATACGAACTCGCTCTAAAACAGTGTCTAATGGGAAGTCGGCGTCTTTACCCTCACGAAAAGCATTCTGTGCGGCGCGGCGTAACTCTCCATGTAGATTCATTCGTTCCATCATGGTGGTCGCCAGCTGAATTTCTTCACGAGTGACCTGGCCTTTAGCTTTCGCTACATGCCCCATTACCGCAAACGCAGCTTTGAAAAACTCTTCTTGCCGCTCAGCTTGACTAGGTCCGCCGCCAAAGCCCGAATTAAATCCAGCTTGGCGTAGACGGCGGGCTTTATCGAACTGGTGACCTAAAAATAGACCGAATATCGCACCAAATGGTCCTCCCATCAGAAAGCCAAAAAAAGTGCCGAGTATTTTGCCGAAAATATGCATTATGTGCTCTCAATCTCTGAATTTTTTCTTAGTAAAGCGGTCTGATAGTGCCGTAAGCGACAAATTCCTTTATTATAAGGACCGTTTTATTTTACATTCGGTCATCTATTCACCGGATATATCAAGTTCAACAGGATAGTAAAACTCGATGCCACGTTTTTCTCGCACCTTGTTAGCCACTTCTATTAGTGCCGCGTTTCTTATGCCCCAAGCTCAGGCTGAAGACATCCCTCTCGATACTTCACAAGAAATGCCTTTCATTGGCGAATGCCAAACATTAGACCTTATTGACCAATGTCTGGTCAATGAAGAGGAGCCTGAAAACGCAAATCAACTGCCAATTAACGTTGAAGCCGACAGTTTAGAAGCCATCAATGGTGACAAAGCCACCTACAGTGGCAATGTTACTGTCGTTCAAGGCAAGAAACGTATGAAAGCAGACAATGTTACCTTGCATCAGCAAGATAACATTGTGGTGGCAGAAGGTAACGTGACATTCAGTGATGGCGAACTGAAAACTATATCAGATAAAGCTGTCAACAAACTCAATACTGAAGAAGTGACACTAGAGAACACTAACTATAAGTTTTTATGTGAGCCTGGTCGTGGTGAAGCCGTCTATGTCTCTAAAACGGGCAAGGCTGTTTATGAGATAGAAGATGGGACGATTACATCTTGTCCAGAAGGCGATAAGTCTTGGCGAATGAAAGCATCAAGTATCGATATCGACCAGAACGAAGAAGAAGCTACCTTCTATAATCCACGCTTTGAAATCCTCAACGTGCCTGTTTTTTATCTGCCGTTTTTAACAGTTCCGATTGGTGATACACGTAAAACAGGATTCTTGTACCCAACGGTATCTTATGGCTCCAGTGATGGCTTTGAAATGGAAGTGCCGATTTACTGGAACTTGGCACCCAACTATGATTTAGAAACCACACTAAAGTACATGCAAGAACGAGGTACTCAGCTAAACAGTGAGTTTCGTTACCTGTCAGATCTCGGCTATAGTACATTGAAATCTGAATACCTACCTGATGATAAAAAATACCCAGAACAAGGAGACCGATGGGGATTTCAATGGCAACACAACGGTATTTTCCAAGAAAGCTGGAAATTCGAAATAGATTATTCCAAAGTCAGTGACATCAGCTACTTTTCTAATGTCGACTCAAGCTTGGGGAATCAATCAGATGGTCAACTTCTGCAAGAAGCGCAAGCTACTTATCGTTCATCAGCTTGGGATGCCACAATCTTAACTCGAGATTTCCAAGTATTAACAACTAGTAGCAATACTCCATACCGACTTTTGCCCCAAGTAGAGTTTAACTACTACGCTCCTGAGCTAATGCGCTATCTTGATTTTGATGTAATCAGCCATGTTTCTCAATTTGACACTGACGATCCAGATAAGCCATCGGCTACACGAGTGCATGTTGAGCCCGGTATAAAAATCCCAGTTGGTACCACTTGGGGGACTTGGACAACAGAGGCTCGAGTACTAGGCACCTACTATCAACAAGACTTAGATGGTCTTAACCTTGCTGCCTTTAGCAACGATGGTTACAACCTAAAGGAGTCCACTTCTCGAGTGATTCCAGAGTTTAGAACTCATGCTGGCGTGGTTCTTGAAAGAGATACCGTTCTGTTTGATAACTACACTCAGACGCTGGAACCGCAGATCCAATATCTGTATGTTCCAGAAGAAGATCAAAGTGAAATCTACCTCTATGATACAACGCTGCTACAAACCGACTATTACGGGCTATTTCGTAGTCGTAAATATAGTGGCGTCGATCGTATTGCCGCAGCTAACCAATTCAGCTATGGTGCCTCAACACGCTTCTTTGATGAGCAGTACAAAGAGCGCCTGAATATCTCATTCGGTCAAATCTTCTACCTAGATAAAGATACCAAGAATTCAGCCCTAGATAACCAAGACAATAAGTCCAACTATTCGGCTTGGGCAGTGGAGATGGACTTCAACTACGATGATTATCTCTTTTATCATGGCGGTATTCAGTATGATATCGATACCAGTGAAGTACAGTTAGGTAACAGTACTCTAGAATATCGATTCTCAGATGGTTATATTCAGGGCAATTACCGCTATGTAACTCGTAGTTACATAGAAAGTACTTTAGGAGATAGCATTGGAGACCTAAATACCATAACGGAAGATGGTATTTCGCAAGCAGGCTTGCTTGCGGGCTACCAGCTGACACGAAATTGGTATGCCAATGCACAGTATTTTTACGATTTAACTTCTGAAGAAGCTTTAGAATGGTTAGCAAACTTAAGTTACAGATCTGATTGTTGGTACATTGGCTTTTCATATAGCAAACAGTTGCAAAGTGGCTTGCTTTCTGAGCCACCACAGCCGTTATACGAAAATAACTTCAGCTTTAACTTTGGTATTATTGGCTTCGGTACTAATTTAGGATCTAGCTCGGGTGTTACAGGGGTAGCTGGAGCAAGTAACTCCCTTGGCTACGGGCGTCCGTTCTTCTTAAACAACTAATTTAAAAAGCTTGTGGTCTAACACCACAGACTAGATATTCTCACAGGAAATTTAATGAAACTTTGGAAGCAAACCTTGCTTGGACTGATTGCAGCCAGCCAGCTTTCTTTTGTACAAGCCGAGCCTGTCGAACTGGATAAGGTAGCGGTTATTGTTAATAGCGGCGTGGTATTGCAAAGTGATATCGAGACTTCGCTTAAAACCATTCGTGCGAATGCGAAAAAGAACAACCAGTCCCTTCCAGATGAAGCGACTCTACGTGAGCAAGTCACAGAAAAACTGATTGTCGACACCATCCAGCAGCAAGAAGCGGAACGAATTGGTGTTCGCATAGACGACAACCGTCTAAACGAAGCGATTGACGAGATAGCTAAAAACAACAACCAAACACTTGAGCAGTTGAACACCTCGATTACAGAAGAAGGGCTAAGCTACGCTCAATTTCGTGAACAAGTACGTAAAGAAATTGCCGCAAATGAAGCGCGTAATGCGTTAGTTCGTCGTCGTATTAATATTTTGCCTGCTGAAGTCGATAATCTTGCTAACATTCTAGCCAAAGAAACCAACGCGACCGTGCAATACAAAATTGGCCACATCCAGCTACGCGTAAATGATGGTGATGACAAAGCCGCCATCGAAGAAAAAGCCAATCAAATCGTTAAAGAGCTCAACCAAGGCTCTGATTTCAGCACCATGGCTTACACCTACTCAAAAGGTCCTAAAGCTTTACAAGGCGGCGATTGGGGATGGATGCGCAAAGAAGAAATGCCAACCATCTTTGCCGATCAAATCAATTTGCAGAATAAAGGCAGTATTATCGGCCCATTTCGCAGCGGTGTCGGTTTTCATATCCTAAAAATTGAAGATGTGAAGGGGCTAGAGACGGTTGCGGTCACTGAGGTGAATGCCCGTCATATTCTGATTAAACCAACCGTGATCCTTAGTGATGAAGGCGTACAAAAAGAGCTTCTAGACATTACTCAACGTATTCAATCAGGTAAGGCTACCTTTGCAGAAATGGCTCAGCAATACAGCCAAGACCCTGGCTCTGCAGCCCAACAAGGTGAGCTAGGTTACCAAACTTCTGATCTTTATGTACCTGAATTCAAACATCAGGTCGACACACTACCTGTCGGTCAAATCAGTGAGCCATTCAAAACCGTACACGGTTGGCATATTGTTGAGGTGATGGATAGACGTGAGGTCGACCGTACTGATTCAGCACTAAAGAACAAAGCGTATCGAATTATCTTTAACCGTAAATTCAACGAAGAAGCCAGTGCTTGGTTGCAGGAAATTCGCGCCAGTGCATTTGTTGAAGTGGTCAAGGAAGAACAGGATGACAATTAAGCGCATCGTTGTAACCGCGGGCGAACCCGCGGGTATCGGCCCAGATCTGGTCCTAGCTCTTTCTAAGCAAAGCTGGCCACACCAAATTGTGGTTAGTGCGGATAAGGGTTTGCTGGAGCAACGCGCTAAGCAACTCGATATCGACGTACAACTTATTGATTATGATGCAGCTGCTCTTCCTACTCCTCAGCAAGCCGGCTCTTTAGTTGTCGATCATATTGCGCTTAATGTCCCTGCGAATGCGGGTCAGCTCGATGAGAAAAATGGCCACTATGTACTAGAAACACTAGAAAGAGCCGCTTTGGGCTGTATGAATGGTGAGTTTGATGCTATTGTCACCGGCCCTGTGCACAAAGGCGTAATTAATCGTGCTGGCGTCGCGTTTAGTGGTCATACTGAGTTCTTTGCTGACAAATCAAATACGCCACTGGTGGTGATGATGCTGGCTACCGAAGGACTCAGAGTTGCTTTGGTGACGACTCATATTCCATTGGCTTACGTTTCTAAAGCAGTAACCGAAGATAGGCTAAAGAAAATAGTGAATATTCTCCATCAGGATTTGGTTGAGAAGTTTGCTATTTCATCACCTAAAATATATGTCTGTGGATTGAATCCACATGCAGGAGAAGATGGCTGTCTGGGTCGGGAAGAAATTGACACCATCACGCCAACACTGGAGAAGCTGCGTCAGAAAGGCGGTATTGATCTTGTCGGGCCACTCCCTGCCGATACGATTTTTAACGAAAAGTATCTCAATGAGGCAGATGCCGTATTAGGCATGTACCACGACCAGGTGCTTCCAGTGCTAAAATACAAAGGTTTCGGTCGCTCAGTGAACATAACTCTGGGCCTACCATTTATCAGGACATCCGTGGATCACGGCACTGCATTAGACCTTGCAGGGACAGGTGATGCAGACACAGGAAGTTTTACAACGGCATTGACTCACGCTATTGAGCTTGTCGATAAGAAAACCAGTTAACTTGAGAACACTATGAGAAACGATGTCCATTTAGGGCACAAAGCACGTAAACGCTTTGGTCAAAACTTCTTAAACGATCCATACATCATTGATGGTATTGTCTCTGCGATCAATCCTAAGCCAGGTCAAAACTTGGTTGAGATTGGTCCCGGCCTAGGTGCAATTACAGAGCCAGTTGGTCGAGAAGTGGATAAGTTCACTGTGATTGAACTTGACCGTGATTTGGCTGAACGCTTAAGAACTCACCCAGAATTAGCCGAAAAGCTAACCATTCACGAAGGCGATGCCATGCGTTTCGACTTCACTCAATTGGTGAAGCCTAACAATAGATTACGCATTTTTGGTAACCTGCCATACAACATCTCTACTCCGTTGATGTTCCACCTCTTTGAATACCATAAAGATATTCAAGATATGCACTTTATGCTGCAGAAAGAAGTGGTTAACCGTTTAGCAGCAGGTCCAGGCACAAAAGCTTACGGCCGTCTAACAGTTATGGCGCAATACTATTGTAAGGTAGTTCCTGTGCTGGAAGTCCCACCGACGGCATTCGTTCCACCACCAAAAGTCGATTCTGCTGTTGTTCGTCTGGTCCCTTACGAGACGTTACCTTATCCAGCGACAAGCCTTAACTGGTTAGATCGCGTATGTCGTGACGGCTTCAACCAAAGACGTAAGACAGTCCGAAATTGTTATAAATCTTTGGTCAATGCTGAGACTCTAGAACAACTGGGCATCAACCCAGGAATGCGCCCAGAGAACTTAACATTGGAGCAATTTGTCGACTTAGCTAACTGGTTAGACACAAACCACAAATAATCTTCATATAATTAGAGTTGTAACCTATTGGTCTACAACTCTAATTTTTTTGACTTGTACGCAGGAGTCTACATGGAAGCTAACCCTTGTATTAAAGTTCAAGTTCATACCAAGTACATCTCAGAGCAGTCTCAGCCTGATTCAGAACGTTACGTCTTCGCCTACGTCATCACAATAAAAAACCTCAGCAATCAAACCGTCCAACTCATTAGTCGTCGCTGGCTAATTACTGACGCCAACGGCAAACAGATGACCGTGGAAGGTGATGGTGTGGTTGGCCAGCAGCCTTTCATTCCGGGAAGTGATGAGTATACTTACAGCAGCGGTACCGCTCTAGAAACACCAGTCGGTGTGATGCAAGGCCAATATATTCTCCTCGATGAAAAAGGCCGAGAGTTTATCACCGAAATAGAACCTTTCAGGCTCGCTCTACCGAATATTCTCAACTAATACCCAACACAGGAACTTTTGTGTCTAATTACATCGTCGGTGATATTCAAGGCTGCTTTGATGAGCTCAAGCTGTTGCTCAAACAAGCGAGCTTCAACCCTCAATCTGATACGCTCTGGGTCGCTGGTGATCTGGTTGCCCGAGGGCCAAAATCTCTAGAGACACTGCGCTTTATTAAAGATCTAGGTCAATCAGCTAAAGTAGTTTTAGGTAATCATGACCTGCATTTGCTCGCCGTCTCAATGGGTATACACAAAGTTAAGAACAAAGATAAGACGGCTCCTATCTTTGAGGCTGACGACAAAGAAGAGCTACTCAATTGGCTCCGGCAGCTACCCCTTCTCGCTGAACATGATGAGTTCGTGATGTGCCATGCGGGCATTTCACCGCAGTGGTCGCTTGATGTCGCTAGAAACAGTGCCAGAGAAGTCGAAACCGTTTTACAGAGCAACGAATGGCATTGGCTGATCAAAAACATGTACGATAATCAACCCGACTCATGGTCTGACAAGCTCGAAGGCATTGAGCGCTACCGTTACATCATTAACGCCTTCACGCGAATGCGCTTCTGCTTTTCCGATGGAAGGTTAGACATGGCTTGTAAGCGTCCACCAAAAGACGTCCAAGATAGTCATTTAACGCCATGGTTTGAACTTAACAATCGTATTCCGCTGAATAAGACAGTGTTGTTTGGCCACTGGGCTGCATTGGAAGGTTATACCGGCAAGGATGTCATTGGATTAGATACCGGCTGCGTATGGGGTGGCAGCTTGACGATGTTGAGATGGGAAGATAAGACGTTTTTTACACAAAATTCGCTAGAAAGCTAGAGAGCCGACAACAATCAGCTACTCCAGCTCATAAACTGTTAACTAATCTGCTAGCCCTGTCGCTCTAAAACAACAAATCGCATATCGTACGCATTTTTCTCATCCGCTGCGTAGTTTTCAGAATGGCTTTCTTTAAACATATCTCCCCAAGACGGAAATTGGGTATCGCCTTCTATTTGGGCATCGATATAAGTCACGTAGAGCTTGTCAGCTTGAGGAAGGCAGGCTTTGTAAATCGCACCACCACCGATGATCATCACTTCGTCTACCTCACCAGCAGCCTCTAAAGCCTGCTCAATCGAGGTCACTGTCGTGACGTCTTCAATGGCTAAGTTAGCATCACGACTGATCACAATATTCTGACGACCTGGAAGTGGTCGACCAATCGACTCGTACGTCTTACGCCCCATAACAACAGGCTTGCCCATAGTACAACGTTTGAACCAAGCAAAATCTGCGGGCAGATGCCACGGCATTTGATTGTCTTTACCAATTACTCGATCTTTTGCCATGGCGGCGATCATGCTGATGATCATTGCTGATGCTCCTTTAAACGTCTCAGACTATCGATTTCCGGCGATAGAATAGCAATCCCGGCATCGCTAAGCCAACCGCTAATCCCGCAATTATAAACATTGCTTTAAGGAAGTTTTCCGCCAACATCGCCACTAACTCATGGCTGTATCCTCTATGATTAAGCTCCACTAAGGCTATCATTGCCTTAAACGCAAATACACCTGGAACCATAGGAATCAACGCCGCTACGGTGAACACTTTCGGATGAGCGAGAAAGCGATGAGACCAATGGATACCAACGATACTAACCAACATCGCGGCAAAAAAGGTGGCCCATTCGATAGGGATACCAAAATGCATCATCAAATAACGTGAACCATGACCAATTGCCCCCCCGATTGCACAATAGACCAAGGCTTTTTGGGGAACATTAAAGACTAAAGCAAACCCCACAGCGGGAATCGCGGCAAACAGCATGTCGTTGAGCAAAGCAACCAATAAATCAAACCACATCACAACACCCACCCCCAGACACCAACTAGGCTCATGGCCGCGACGATACCAAGGCAGGTTGCCAAGGTAAGCAAGCTTGCCATAACAAAGCGAGCAATGCCCATATTGATATAGCCTTTGAGCATATCAGCGACAGCATTAATTAGCGGGAACCCTGGCACCAGCATAAGTACCGAAGAGGCCATAACCAAAAACGGCGAATTACCTAGCCCATAAATTACCGCTTGCGCTGACACAACGGTTGTAACAAACGCTGTCGCGGCAAAGTTCATCAAGGGGTTAAAGTGGCGATGGCCGATTTCTTGCCTGACTATCATCCCGATCGAAGAAGCGATGAATGTCATAGCAAAGACCACCCAATCCCCTCCCGCTAGTCGACTAAATGCAGCGCAAGATAAGCCGATCATACCTACAACTAGCCATCTGTTATAACGTTCGGGACTAATTCTTTCCAGTTTATGCTGAGCCAAGGCATGATCTATGATTCCCCTTTCAAGCATGATACAAATCCGTTGTATCTGGGTGATGACCCTCATGTTGATTCCGCGATCAGGGCTGCGGCGTGCAGTGGTAATACAGTGCTCCTGATAAACAGTCGTCACTACTAACGAACTGGCAGACAAAGAAACTTCCACCTCATCCATGCCACTCGCAAGTCCAATGCGTCGGGTAATGTCCCCTACTAAAGTGCTCTCTGCTCCATGCGCAAGCAGCATTTGCCCGGCTTGAGCAATAAGGCGAGAAACACTGCGTTGTTTTGAAACCATAAATCAATCCTACTCCTTTAGAATCCTGCTATTGTGGCGAATCACGCCGACGATTGATTTGATTTAAATACAAAAAAGCCGCAATGCTTTAAACATTGCGGCTTTCAATCAACTTAAGGATTATTCGCGGACATAAACGACATGCCCGTCGTCTTCTTCATCGTCCCAATCATCCCAGTCATCGTCGTCTTCAGTAATGACGTCTTTGCCTGACATTGCGTCTTTATGGTAATCATCCCACATGAAGTCAACTTTCTCTTCTTCAGAGATCTCTTCTTCTTCACGAGGTAGATTCTCCATAAAGTCAGCCAACTTGTAACAAAGCTCTTTGGTTCCTTGCTTATTCACCGCGGAGATCTTGTAGTAATCCTCTTCCCAACCTAGAGCATCGAGAATATTTTGGATCACTTCGTTCGCTTCTTCTTCAGGCATCAAATCAACCTTGTTGAAGATCAGCCAACGCGGCTTGTCTGCTAACTTCTCACTGTACTGCTCAAGCTCATCAATGATGGTTAACGCATTCTGCACAGGATCACTTTGATCAATCGGCATGATGTCGATCATATGCAGTAGAACTCGACAACGCTCTAAATGCTTCAAGAAGCGAATACCAAGGCCAGCACCATCCGCAGCGCCTTCGATCAATCCAGGAATATCCGCGACAACAAAGCTCTTTTCAGGTACGACACTGACTACACCCAAGCTAGGGATCAAAGTCGTAAATGGATAGTCAGCTACTTTTGGCTTAGCCGCTGATACCGAGCGAATAAAGGTTGATTTACCTGCATTCGGCAAACCAAGCATACCCACATCAGCAAGCAGTAGTAACTCTAAGCGAACTTCACGGATTTCGCCTTTGGTACCCAACGTCTTTTGACGTGGTGCACGGTTGACTGACGACTTAAAACGCGTGTTACCTAAACCGTGCCAGCCACCTTTTGCGACCATGATTTTTTTGCCATGCTCTGCAACTTCCGCCACGATTTCATTGGTGTGAATATCCACAGCGCGAGTACCAACAGGCACACGTAGAACTTTGTCTTTACCACGTTTTCCAGTACAGTTACCGCCACGGCCATTTTCACCACGTTCTGCTTCATAGAAGCGCTGGAAGCGATAATCAATTAGCGTGTTAAGGTTTTCATCAGCTTGGATGTAAACATCGCCGCCATCACCACCGTCACCACCGTCCGGACCGCCTTTCGCAACGAATTTCTCTCGCCAGAAACTCACTACACCGTTACCGCCGTCTCCGGCCTGAACTTTAACTACCGCTTCATCAACGAATTTCATCTCTTACTCCGCCCAATTGCTACATCACGTAGCTGCGTTGCAAATATCATCTCACTGACCGTGTTTCGGCAAGTGAATGATATAAATTCTAGCAGATCCCAATTTCAGATCGATCACCTAAAATCCCAGATCGTTCTGCTACTCAGGAATATATAATGAGGGACTTTTTACAAAGTGCCTTAGTATCGATTCCATCTCGCTACAAATAAAAAACCCCGCCGAATCGGCAGGGCTTTTGAATTCAGCTAGAAGCCTAAATTCTTAATCTCAGCGAGAATTACTCAGCTTCGATGCTTACGAATTTACGGTTCTTAGGACCTTTCACTTCGAACTTCACTTTACCTTCAGTAAGAGCGAATAGAGTGTGGTCTTTACCGATACCAACGTTAGTACCAGCGTGGAACTTAGTACCACGTTGACGAACGATGATGTTACCTGCAAGAACAGATTCACCACCGAAACGCTTAACACCCAGACGTTTACTTTCTGAATCGCGGCCGTTACGAGTAGAACCACCAGCTTTTTTGTGTGCCATTGTTAAACTCTCCTAATAAATTAAGCGTTGATACCAGTGATCTTCACTTCAGTGAACCACTGACGGTGACCCTGTTGCTTACGAGAGTGCTTACGACGACGGAACTTAACGACTTTAACTTTGTCGCCACGACCGTGTTGTACAACTTCAGCAACTACTTTGCCGCCCTCTACTAGAGGAGCGCCAACTTGAACGTCTTCGCCGTTAGCAACAAGAAGAACTTTATCAAATTCAACAGTTGCACCAGTTTCTACGTCTAATTTCTCTAAACGAAGAGTTTGACCTTCGCTTACACGGTGTTGTTTACCACCAGATTGGAAAACAGCGTACATATCTTACTCCGCTTTTTCCGCACAGCCTTATGCTTATTTAATGAGCATCATGGGTGTGCGCTAAACTAATCATCAATAGGGCGCAGATTCTACAGAAGAGATGTCCCTATGACAAGCCATATTTTGAAAAAATTGGCGAAAAGCTAATCGCCAGATAAAAGTGCGGCAATCATGCCCTTTAGCCATGTATTAATCAACGTTTTTTAGTGTATTATTCACTAATTAAATCAGATAAGAAGACCTTACTAGTTCTAACTTCAGCCGGATTTACAATGGATTTTAAAGCTATCCAAGCGCTAACTGCCGATGACATGGCAAAAGTGAATGAAACAATTCATGCTCAACTCAACTCAGACGTATCTTTAATCAACCAATTAGGTTTTTACATCATTAGTGGTGGTGGTAAGCGCATACGTCCCCTTTTAGCTGTGCTGTCAGCTCGTGCTCTGGGCTACCAGGGTCAGGCGCACACCACAGCAGCAGCGTTTATTGAATTTATTCACACAGCTACACTGCTACACGATGATGTTGTCGACGAATCCGATATGCGTCGCGGAAAAGCAACCGCCAATGCCGCTTTTGGTAATGCGGCCAGCGTATTGGTTGGTGACTTTATCTATACGCGCTCTTTTCAGATGATGACAGAGCTAGGATCCATGAAGATCCTTAAATTGATGAGTGATGCGGTCAACATCATCGCTGAAGGTGAAGTTCAACAGTTAATGAACTGTAATGACCCAGATACCACTGAAGAAAGCTACATGCAGGTTATCTACTCTAAGACTGCACGTCTGTTCGAGGCCGCTACTCAAATTGGCGCTATTCTTAATGATGCTCCATCGGAAGTAGAAACCGCTCTGCAAAACTATGGTAAATATTTGGGTACCGCATTCCAGTTGATCGATGATGTCATGGACTATACATCTGATGGCGATGAAATGGGTAAAAATGTTGGTGATGATCTTGCCGAAGGTAAACCAACGCTGCCGCTGCTCTATGCGATGCAACACGGTACACCCGAGCAAACCCAGATGATTCGTGAGGCGATTGAAAAAGCCAACGGTATGGAGAAGCTCGATTCCATTATGGAAGCCATGGAGCAGACAGGTTCCTTAGAATATACCCGCCAAAAAGCGTATCAAGAAGCGGATAAAGCAATTGCAGAATTATCTGTCCTAAGCGAGTCTCCTTATAAGGAAGCTCTCGTAACACTGGCACATATGTCAGTACATCGCTCAAAATAACTTCATATGTAACAACGGGAACCCTAAAGTTCCCGTTGGTTCCAGCCCAGCAAATCGAAGGTCTATTGACTCTGCTATTACTAACTCCGAGCTAAGTCTAATGCCGCACTTTTGTTAGTAATAAGTCTTCCCCGCTCTTTCAACCTAGCAGTAAATGACCAACACGGGCAAGCATTCCGTACATTTTGCGACCAATCGTATTGTTCGTTCAAGCAAGTTGCCACTGTTACACCCGAAATTAGCATCACGCTGCCATTTATTATTGGATCACGAAAGCGTCATCGCTCGTTCATAAATCTCTCACTCCACTGACCTCAAACTGCAATCAAACCGACCTAATCTCGGTTTGAAAATCGTAGAACCGAGGACAATATGGAAGTTTCGAGCCCTTTTCGTTTACCACGTAAGACACCTTTTGGTTTAGGAGAAAACTTAGCCGAGTGGGCCACTGGTCTACATAAGCTTGACCAATATTACGCGCAAAGGCCAGTAGGCTGTGATAGCAAAGCATTTCTTCGATTTACTCTAGAGATTCTCGGTATTGATTATCAGGTAATTAAAGGCTCTTTGACGCATATTCCTACCCAAGGAGCAACAGTGGTCGTGGCCAACCATCCTCTTGGCTGCGTTGAAGGGGTGATACTGGCAGAGCTACTGCTGCATGTCAGAGACGATGTACAGATATTGGCAAACCAGTATTTAAAAACTGTCCCTGAGCTGGATAAGCTGTTTATCGGTGTCGACGTATTTGAAGGCCAGAACGCCCACAAAGCGAACCTTAAAGCGCTTCGACAGGCTCACCATCATTTAGATCAAGGTGGGCTATTGCTCCTTTTCCCTGCAGGGGAAGTCTCCCAGCTGGTTGATCGTAAGACTCAACGTATCGAGGATAAGGAATGGAGCCGTTCGGTGAGCAGCTTAGTGCGTAAGGCCAAAGCGAGTACCATACCAATGTTTATCGATGGTCAAAACTCCAAGCGCTTCTATATGGCTGGCAAAGTGCACCCTCTACTAAGAACCTTGATGCTTGGCCGCGAACTACTCAATAAAACCCAACAGCCGATCAATATATCTATCGGGTCGGCAATCAAATTTAAAGAAGTCAACGGCCTAACAGATGCGCAAATTGTTAACTACCTTCGCCTGAATACCTACTTATTACAAAACAAAACGTTAACTGGTGGGCACAGCGAAGAGTTAGAGTCTAACCCTTTACCTGTCGCGCAAGCTTTACCTGTTCAAGATCTTAAAACTGACCTTGCCAAGCTACCAGTTGAACATCACTTATTGACCAGTGGTGAGTTTGACGTCTATTGCACTGACGCCGAGCATATTCCTTCATTACTGCATGAAATAGGCAGGCTGAGAGAGAGTAACTTTCGCAAAGTGGGTGAAGGCACAGGCCTCGCTTTAGACATCGACGAATTTGATCGTTACTACAAGCATTTGTTTATCTGGGACAGAGATAATGAATGCCTAGTTGGCGCCTATCGTCTTGGGTTAATCGATAAGCTTATGCAGAACAAGGGGCTGTCCGGCCTTTATTCGAGAACCCTTTTTCATTATGGCGAAGACTTTCTCAACACCATGGGCAAATCGATTGAAATGGGTCGCTCGGTGATTGATGAACGTTATCAGAAAAGTATGGGCGCTCTGCTATTGCTCTGGAAAGGGATCGCCACTTTCGTCCACCGCAACCCAAGCTATACGCATTTGTTTGGCCCTGTCAGTATCAGTAACGATTACAGTGAGCAAGCAAGACAACTGCTTGCCGATACCATGACTCTCCATCATTACGACTCAGAGAAAGCCGAATACGTGACACCATCGAACCCTCTGCCAGTTCAACCTAAAAATTGGAATACTAGCATGCTGACCGCGTTGGGCGATCTCCAGCTATTGTCGCGAGTAATTGCTCGTATTGATGACGGCAAAGGGGTTCCCGTATTGTTGCGTCAATATTTGGGCCTGAATGGTAAATTAGTGTCGTTCAATGTCGATCCTTCTTTTAACAATACATTAGATGGGTTGATCATGGTTGATCTTCAGCAAGTACCGGTCAAAACACTAGCCCGTTACATGGGCACTTCTCAAGCCCAGCAGTACCTAGCGCATCACACCCCTTAACTTGGTTGAACAACAACGAAAATGCTGCGTGACTTACGCAGCACTTTTGCTATCCAGAGAATTCACTTGATTTAAAATAAATTTCAAAGCGATCTTTCACACCGTAACTCAGTAACAAAGCAACAATCTTTCATTGCTGCTAAAAAACCGACTTTTATATTGATTGACCAAGATTATGCCAATCAAAAATCCATTGACGGAACTATCATCTAACTGAAATCTAGGGGTAACGATAATCACAATAACAAGGAAGTAACCTCCATCATGATGCCATCTCATAAAACCATTCGCTCTACAGTTACTGGCGCCATCGCGTTGCTATTAGGTTTAGCGTCTGTCACCAGTTTCGCCGCAGAAAAAGTCTATCGACTCAAGCTAGCTGAAACTTGGGGACCAAATACTCCAATTCTAGGTGATGCCACTAAGAACATGGCTCAATTAGCAGAAGAGATGTCTAACGGTCGCTTTCAAATTCGCATTGATTCTGCCAATAAGCACAAAGCGCCATTGGGCATTTTCGATATGGTCAAGTCAGGTCAGTACGACCTTGGGCACTCCAGTTCGTATTATTGGAAAGGTAAAGTACCTAACACACTGTATTTCTCTTCCATGCCTTTCGGGATGATCACGACCGAGCAATACGCTTGGTTTTATCGTGGTGGTGGTATGGAGTTGATGGAAAAAGTCTACGCTCCGCATAACTTACTTTCCTTCCCTGGTGGCAACTCCGATATTCAGATGGGCGGCTGGTTTAAAAAAGAGATCAATTCCGTTGAAGACCTAAAAGGTTTAAAAATTCGTATTCCTGGATTTGCCGGTGAAGTGATGGCCAAGGTTGGAGCAAAACCAACCAACATAGCTCCTGGCGAACTGTATACCTCACTTGAACGAGGCACAATTGATGCGCTTGAATGGGTAGGCCCTGCTTTCGATCTGCGGATGGGCTTTCAAAAAATCGCCCCTTATTACTATACCGCGTGGCACGAACCTGGCTCTGAGACTCAATTCCTGGTCAACAGGAAAACGTGGGACAGGCTACCTAAAGATCTTCAATCGATCCTAGAAACAGCTTTCAGGGTAGCGGCATTTGATATGTACACACAGGCACTCGATGCTAATGCCAACAGCTGGGCAACCATGACTCAAGAATATCCTGATATCAAGGTTCGAGACTTCCCACCGCAAGTCCTCGAGGCAATGCAGAAAGCCACACAAGAGTTGCTTGAGGAACAAGCGAGTAACGATCCACTGGCAAAACAGATCATCGAATCTCAGCGCCAATATTTAGCCAAAGTCCGAGCGTGGACTGAAATTTCAGCCAAGGCCTACCTAGATTCAAACTAAGCAACTTCTTGGCAGAGGCTCCAAGTCTCTGCCATTCCCTCTTTACCGACTACTCCTTCGAGAGCATGTACCTTGTTCCAAAAGACTAGAATCAGAAAATGTCACGCAGTCATGAGTTCTGATTTACTCCCACCTCTGCCAGAACCGGAAAGCAAAATAACGCTCAAAACGTCTCTAAAGAACGTAATTCCGCTGCTTGATCAGCATGAATGGCTGGGAGCATAATGCAAAATTGAGTTTGGTTGTTCTCTGAAGCCACACTAATCTGACCATCATAAGCACCTACGATTGATTGCGTGATCGATAAACCCAGCCCAGCCCCAACACTACCTGTATTTTGACGTGACTTATCAACCCGATAAAAACGCTCAAACAAATACGGCAAATAGGGGCTAGGTATCGTCTCTCCTGCGTTCGTGACCGTAATGCTCACTTGCCCTTCCCCTTGTGCGACCTTAATAGAGATCACAGTCTCGTCATACGCATGTCGAATCGCGTTCGAGAGCACATTTCCCACTGCCCGCTCAAACATATTGCGATCCATAAACAACATAGCTTGACCCGAAGTGGTGATGGTCAAGGCAGAGTCTTCCGCCCAGATGTCAAAGTACTCGATTATGCGCTCAATCTGCTCCTCAACAGCAAAGGTTTCATTGTGCCGATGGATGAGCTTGTTCTCCGCTTTCGCGATGTACAACAAATCATTGATGGTTTTGGTAATGCGGTTTAACTCTTCAAGCGTAGAGGCGATGGCTTCTTGATATTCCTCCGACGTACGGCACGCGCCTAATATCACTTGGTTTTGGGTCGTAATATTGGTCAGAGGCGTTTTAAGTTCATGGGCAATATCAGAAGAAAATTCACTCAAACGATGGAAGCCCATTTGCAAACGATCCAACATCGCATTGTGCTTAGCGGCCAGTTCATGCAGCTCGACTGGCAGACTCTCAGGATCAATACGAATATCCAATTGCTCTGGTGTGATATGTTGAATGTGTTTATTTAAGGCCACAATCGGCTTCAAGCCTCGGTTTACTATTACTCGGCTAAACAATGTAGACGCGATAAATGCAAAGCCTAAAGACCAGAATAAGATCCAGCCAAGTTTACTTAAGAACAGCCGATGATGGTTGATGCTCATGCCGATCACAACAATGGCGTCTTTGTTTTTAAACGCAAAAGCTCGAATATCTAATGAGTTTTCACGCCACTCGATGGCATTGTTTCGATCTAAGATCTGCGGAGAACTCAGCGTTAAAGATAAGCCATCGGGGATAGAGAGTGTCGAATTCTTATAAGTCAGGTTTTTATCTTTATATGCCCACATATAAGCAGAGCTATTGTCGATAATGAGGTAAGCAGACTCAGGTGAGACCAGCATCGTCTTTTCTATCGCGTTATATTTGGTCACGATGTCGCTGTAATCTTGATTAAAGAAATGACGCTCGATGGTGTAATAGAGAATAAATGCTAATGCGAGATACACCAACAATGTCGTACCAACGAACATCAGTACAAGTTTGTTTTGCATGGATAAGCTGGCGGGTAATTTAAGCATCAAGTGCTTCCAACTTATAGCCCATTCCTCTAACGGTATGAATCAAAGACGTCTCAAACGGTTTGTCCACCTTTTGGCGCAATCGCTTAATGGCAACGTCGATAACATTGGTGTCACTGTCAAAATTCATATCCCACACCAATGAAGCAATAGTAGTGCGTGAGAGAATTTGCCCCTCTTTACGCATTAGAAGTTCAAGTAGAGCGTACTCTTTCGCTGTTAACGTCATGGATTGCCCACTTCGCGTCGCGACTCGCTTGATCATATCCAGCTTTAGATCGGCAATTTGAAGTGTTTGCGGCGAGGTTAGCACTCGAGAGGAAGTATGATGACGAAATACGTTTTGTATTCGCGCTAACAGTTCAGCAAACGCGTAGGGTTTAACCACATAATCATTGGCACCGAGCTCAAAACCGCGAACTCGATCTTCAATCTGCTCTTTGGCCGTCAGCATAATGACTGGGGTATGAATATCACTACTGCGTAAAGTATTTAGCACTTGCCAACCGTCCAGTTTGGGTAACATGATGTCGAGAAGAATCAGGTCATAGAGTTCACTGGTTGCGTGATACAGCCCATCAACACCATCTCGTACCCAGTCAACCACGTAGCCAGACTCCACCAGCCCTTTTTGCAAGTATTCCCCCGCTTTCACTTCATCTTCTACAATCAGTAATTTCAATGTCTACCCTCTATCTCAGTGAGTTGCGCACAGCGCCGACAAGCGTAAAAAGAGTACGATGTCGATGACATCATACTCTTCTCATTGAAGCTTGTTATCGATTGCTATCGCGCTCTGCGTAGTTCACTTTGACATTCACAATGCCCAAATATTCCAATTGACCGTTTTCATTCATGCGCTCTTGTACTGTGACAAAGCCGCCATCTTGAAGGCGTGTACTATTGTTCGCAACATCGAAACTCAAGAGGCTGATGTTCAGCTTTTTATCGAGCTCGCGAGACGACATACCTTTTAAAGCGTTTAGCTCAACCAAAGCTTGTTGATAGGCAGTATCTGACGTTGCGGCTGGCTCTACAGAAATGGTCTTCATCTCTTCTCGGTTAATGTATCTACCACCATTGAAAGTAGGTTGAGCAAATACTGATGCGCTAGTGATTGCTAGTGTTGTTACAAGGAGAGCGGTTTTCAGTGCTTTCATATTGATGACCTTTGAGTACGTTTGTTTTCAATGACTTCATTATTCAACAACACACCTGACATCAACCTATCTCGAAGATGACATTTTTGTCATACACCCCAGAGCGATTAGATCCATAACCGTTGTACAAAACCAATGAACACCTATTGCTCAGTTTGCGAGTGAGCATTGACGGGATATTCCATTAGCATTAAGGCAGATATAAAAAAGCGAAGTCATATGACTTCGCTTTAGGCTTTCGCTAGTTGTATAGCACATTATCAACAAATGTAATTACATCTTGCGTGGCTTACTCTACCGTTACTGCTTTGGCCAAATTGCGTGGTTGATCCACATCCGTACCTTTGATCAGCGCCACATAGTAAGACAGCAACTGCATTGGAATCGTGTAGTAGATTGGCGCAGTGATGTCGCTGACGTGAGGCATAGTGATGATCTTCATCGTCTCATCGGCTTCAAAGCCCGCCTCTGCATCAGCGAAGACATACAGCAAGCCACCACGCGCACGCACTTCTTCAATGTTCGACTTAAGTTTTTCAAGCAGTTCATTACTCGGTGCGACGACAACCACTGGCATATCAGCATCAATCAGCGCAAGAGGACCATGCTTCAATTCACCCGCAGCATAAGCTTCTGCGTGAATGTAAGATATCTCTTTCAGCTTCAACGAAGCTTCCATAGCAATCGGGTAAAATTCACCGCGGCCAAGGAACAAGGTGTGGTGTTTATCTGCAAAATCTTCCGCTAGGGCTTCAATATCTTTCTCAAACGATAGTGCAGAGTTGAGCTGTTTTGGCAATGCATGCAGTGCTTCAACGATCTCTTTTTCTTTCTCTTTGCTTACACGGTTTTGCTGCTTACCAAGTGCCGTCACTAGCATTAGCAGTGCTGAAAGCTGAGTTGTGAAGGCTTTAGTTGATGCAACGCCGATTTCTACGCCAGCACGTGTCATGAAAGCAAAATCAGACTCACGAACTAACGAAGAGCCTGCAACGTTACAAATCGTCATTGCCGCCATGTAGCCTTTCTCTTTAGCAAGGCGAAGCGCTGCCAAAGTATCAGCCGTTTCACCTGATTGAGATAAAGTGATCAGCAGGCTATTTGGACGAGTCACAAATTTGCGGTATCGGAATTCAGACGCAATTTCCACATCACAACTCACGCCTGCAATATCTTCAAACCAGTAGCGCGCAGTCATTCCCGCATTATAAGACGTGCCGCATGCGACAATCTGTACATGCTCAACTTTACTCAAGATTTCTGCCGCATTAACACCAATAGCTTCGGTGACGACTGAATCCGATGTTAGGCGGCCTTCCATTGTGTTAATTAAAGCCGTTGGTTGTTCGTAGATTTCTTTTTGCATGAAGTGACGGTACTTACCTTTGTCACCCGCATCGTGCTCTGCATTTGACTCAATGATTTCACGCTCAACACGCTCACCAAAAAGATCAAACACGTTCACTTCACGACGAGTAATTTCAGCCACATCGCCTTCTTCCAGATACATAAAGCGACGGGTCACATTTAGCAATGCAAGCTGATCTGAAGCGAGGAAGTTTTCACCGACACCAAAACCAATGACGATCGGGCTGCCAGAGCGAGCAACAACAATGCGTGAAGGATCTTTGCGATCAACAGCAACTGTACCGTAAGCGCCTTCAAGTTGCTTGGCTGTTTTCTGAACCGCCTCAAGTAATGAGTCAGCAGTGCGTAGCTCCCACTCAACCATATGAGCAATAACTTCAGTGTCCGTTTGGGAGTCAAATACATAGCCACGAGACTTTAGCAGCTCACGCAGCTCTTCATGATTTTCAATGATACCATTATGCACAACAGCAATATCACCTGACATGTGCGGGTGTGCGTTAGCCTCTGAAGGCTCACCGTGGGTTGCCCAACGCGTGTGTGCGATACCTGTCCCACCGACCACTTCTGCTGCGTCCACAGCGTCCGCCAGTTCCTGAACTTTACCCAGACGACGAAGGCGAGTCAGATTAGAATCACCATCAACTACAGCAACACCTGCAGAGTCATAACCACGGTATTCAAGGCGGCGTAAGCCTTCCACCAGAATTTCAGCCACATCTCGTTGTGCTACTGCACCGACGATTCCACACATATTTGTATCTCCGTTTTGGTATCCCTTCCTCATCCGAGGTACGCAATCTAGACAGCAAGCAAAAAAGCCAAATTGACGGGATTAAATTGATTACATTGTTTTAAATAGCTTTATACGCAAATAACTTTCACATCTTGAGATTCAATTTGCTGTTTGAACTCAGGATTCAAGTCTTTGTTAGTAATTAAGATATCGATGGAAGTCCAAGCCAGTTCGAGGTTTGGAATCTTACGACCAATTTTTTCAGATTCGACCATCACAATGACTTCACGTGACACTTCAGCCATCACTTTACTTAGGCCGACCAATTCATTAAATGTTGTCGTACCTCGCTCTAAGTCAACGCCATCAGCACCAATAAATAGCTGGTCAAAGTCATATGAGCGTAGTACCGACTCAGCCACTTGTCCTTGAAAAGACTCAGAATGTGCATCCCAAGTCCCGCCCGTCATCAATAACGTAGGCTCACTTTCAAGCTCATTAAGCGCGTTCGCCACATTGAGTGAGTTGGTCATCACAACCAAACCACGCATACCATCCAGTTGCTTGATCAATGAAGCGGTTGTACTGCCACTGTCGATCACAATGCGATTGTGCTCGCGGATCAGCTTGGCGGCCGCTTGGGCGAGCTCATTCTTACGAATCGAAACATTTTCGCTCAATTCATCGCTGACGACTTCTTTTGGTAATGCGATAGCACCACCATAGCGACGCAATAATTGGCCATTTTTCTCTAAAGAGGCGAGATCCTTTCGAATTGTGACTTCAGAAGTCTCAAATTGGAGAGACAAAGCCTCAACACTGACCTCACCTTTTTCATTTACCAAATTAGAAATTGCGTGTCTTCTTAGTTGCGTGTTTCGTTTCGACATCTTAATTTCATTCAATAAGTTTCGTTGTGAAAGAAATTATAGTCAAACCGAAACTTTAAAGTCCATTTATTTCGAACCAAAAAATAAAAAATAGCGGCAAAACCTTGTCCTAAGACAATTCTTAAACAGTGATATTGGCGTGAATCAGTGGTAGAATTCGCCACCGAAAAGAAAAAAAATTACAGAATTGACCGTTATTTTTTTGCAACTAACCGCATATATCCTAGGTTAGTCACAGAAATGCTGAGTATTATCCAGACAGTTTGGTCATAAAATGACTAAACTTGTTGAAAGACTTTCAGTTCTGAAGTCGACGACAACATTGATGTTCTCTTGTATATAGAAGGCACGAAATGCCAGGCGGGAACCCTCGACTTCAGCGAGATAAATGACTTTCAGATTGTAACTATTATTGACCGGAGAATATCTTCCATGAAAAAGACCAAAATCGTATGTACGATTGGCCCTAAAACTGAATCTGTAGAGAAGCTAACTGAACTCGTAAATGCAGGCATGAACGTAATGCGCCTAAACTTCTCTCACGGTGACTACCAAGAGCACGGCACTCGTATTGCGAACTTCCGTAAAGTAATGGAAGAGTCTGGTAAGCAACTGGCTATCCTTTTAGATACTAAAGGTCCAGAGATCCGTACTATCAAGCTAGAAAATGGCGACGATGTTGATCTGGTTGCTGGTCAGGAGTTCACTTTCACAACTGACACTTCAGTTGTGGGCGACAAAGACAAAGTAGCGGTAACTTACGCAGGTTTCGCAGCAGACCTTAACGTTGGTAACACTATCCTAGTGGACGACGGTCTGATCGAAATGGAAGTACTTGCTACTTCAGAAACTGAAGTGAAATGTAAGGTACTAAACAACGGCGCACTAGGCGAAAACAAAGGTGTTAACCTACCTGGCGTTTCAGTAAACCTACCTGCTCTATCCGAAAAAGATAAGAACGACCTTAAGTTTGGTTGTGAGCAAGGCGTTGACTTCGTTGCAGCCTCTTTCATCCGTAAAGCATCTGACGTGAAAGAAATTCGCGAAGTACTTGCGGCTAACGGCGGTGAAAACATCCACATCATCTCTAAGATCGAAAACCAAGAAGGTGTTGATAACTTCGATGAGATCCTAGAGCTGTCTGACGGTATCATGGTTGCTCGTGGTGACCTAGGTGTTGAAATCCCAGCGGAAGAAGTGATCTTCGCTCAGAAGATGATGATCGAGAAATGTAACCGTGCACGTAAGATGGTTATCACAGCAACTCAGATGCTTGATTCTATGATCAACAACCCACGTCCTACTCGTGCAGAAGCTGGTGACGTTGCGAACGCAGTGATGGACGGTACTGATGCTGTAATGCTTTCTGGTGAAACAGCCAAAGGTAAGTACCCAGTTGAAGCGGTAACTATCATGGCTCAAATCGCAAACCGCACAGATGCAGCACTAAAAGCTGAACTAGGTTCTCGCCTAGACAGCCCTCGTCTACGTATCACAGAAGCAGTATGTAAAGGTGCTGTAGACACAGCTGAAAAACTAGCGGCTCCACTGATCGTTGTTGCAACTGAAGGTGGTAAATCAGCTCGTTCAGTACGTAAGTACTTCCCAACAGCAAACATCCTTGCACTGACTAACAATGCAAAAACAGCAGCTCAGCTTGTGCTAACAAAAGGTGTTCGCCCTGTGTTGGTTGATTCAATCGACAGCACTGACGCATTCTACGTACTAGGTAAAGAGCTAGCACTTGAATCTGGTCTAGGCAACAAAGGTGACATCGTTGTTATGGTATCTGGCGCTCTAGTCGCTTCTGGTACAACAAACACAGCTTCTGTTCACGTTCTATAAGAACCGAATAAATATTCACTTTTTAAAGAGGGCTTCGGCCCTCTTTTTTTATCCCTTCCTCTTGTCTCACTATTTGGTACGCTGTATTATCAATCAAAGTATTGCGTACTATTAAATTCACGACCGTTTTATATAACGCTGTATTTATGCATATGAGGAAAGGATAGTGTCTAGCCCAACGTTGACTGACAAAGTCTCGAAAATGATCTACCAAGACATCTTAAGCGGAGAGCTCAAACCGAGTCAAAAGCTAGTAGTTGCAGATCTAAAAAGCCGATACCACGTAGGGGCCTCACCAATCAGAGAAGCACTAGTGCAACTCTCATGGACGAAGTATGTCAGTTTAGAACCACAAAAAGGCTGTTGGGTATCACCAGTATGCGTCGAAGAACTGGAAGATCTCTATGAGAGCTTACGCACTGTTGCAGCCGTACTACTAAAAAAGTCGATCAAATCTGGCGGCGAAGATTGGGAGTTGGAAGTACTCACTTCATTCCACAAACTGTCACGTATCAACCTGACTAACGACAATTTTGACTGGAAAGAGTGGGAAGAGCGCCAGCACCAATTCCACATCGCACTATTAGAAGGTTCTAACTCTAGGAATATGTTTGAATTCTTCACTGATTTGATCAATCAAATCAAACGCTATCGCTATTTTGCAAGACACAACGGCTTAGACCCACGCCAATTCGAAATTGACGAATATGAGAAGATCATGAAACTAGTTCTGGCGAAAGACACCGATGAAGCCGCCGAAGAGTTTGATCGCCATCTGCATCGTTCAATGGAACAAATCCAAATCACCATTGAGCAGGCCGCATAATTAGAGACATAAAAAATCGAGCTTAGGCTCGATTTTTTTAGGCAATTTCATCACAGCTCTGGCAAACAGAGACTCGGTTGCGTCCCAAGGTTTTGGACTCGTACAAGGCAATGTCCGCACACTTGTAGCAACGCGTGCTATTCGAAGTTAAATCAGTCAGCCCCACACTCACCGTAATAGGAACGTCTGCTGCCATTTCAACCGCGATTCGCACCCGATTTAGCGCTTGTTCTGCTTCTTCAATACTGGTGTGCGGCATAATGATCGCAAACTCCTCACCACCAATACGGGCGATAAAATCTGTCTCACGCAACGCCTCAGTAATAATGGCACCTACTCGACTGATAACTCGGTCACCTTCATCATGACCCAGTTCATCATTTACCCGCTTGAAGAAATCAATATCAAGCAGCGCAAGGCAAGTGTCATGCCTCTCAGGATAACGCCCACTCAATTTGGCAATGTGACGCAGTTCCAGCTCAAACTTGCGTCGGTTCCACAACTGCGTCAGCTCATCTTTTTCACTTAAAATTCTCAGTCGCTCTTCCAACTCTTTACGTTCAGAGATATCCACCAGCGACGTGATGTAATAACTGACTTTCCGCCCCTTAGCCAACACGCATTGCACACGCATAATCGCGGTGACTTCAGTGTGAGTTTTCTGATTATGGATGGTTATCTCACCTTCCCAGATCTGATTGGACGACAGAGCTTCAAACAGTTGTAAGGTCGTCGCAAACTGTTCTTCGCCCACCAATGCTTTGATCATGTTCTGAGACGCAATGTCTTTCTGGCGATAGCCTGTGAGTCTCTCAAACTCATCATTGACTAAAACTGCATGATGCTTTTTATCCGAAATAACCACCGCGGACATACCGCTTAACGCTGCTCTTGCAAGTTGACTCTCTAAACTTCGCTTGCGGTAGTACACAACCCCGCTAGTCGCTGGAACGGTGAAAGCCAGCACCATCAATAAGACGATTGAAGCTTCTTTAAGTAGTATTTGATAATCTCGCTCAGAGCGTACTTTCAGTTCTTCCTGACTAAGATCGATGACCAAATAGAGCTTTTGCCGACCTTCCATATAGATCTGATTGAACACAATCAGATGATCTTTTTCTAAATGGTAACCCGACTTCTGCTCTTGCATCATCTGCCAAGTTTCTGGGTAGTAGCGCGCTAGGTTATGTTGACTGCGGCTCGCTAGCAGATGGCCAAACAATTTACTCGGATCATCACTGATCATGTAAAAGCCTGTTTCACCAACCAATTCTGGGCGAAATGATTTGTCGGGGGAATAATTAAGACGGGAGGTCAGATACCAAATATCAATATTGAGTATTAAATAACCAGCACGCTGGCCTTGTACTTCAACGGGAGTAATTAAGCGCAGTGCAGGTTTATATGGAAATACCAGCTCACCGTTTTCCATTTCAAGATCTATCCCCCACGCACCGATTTGTTCATCACGAAGCAGTTTGGCGTAGCGGAAATAGCCGCGATGAGATTTATCCTGCAATTGCTCTGCCATCTGAACACGATTACCGCTCAGCAAATAATTAAGACGCAACTGTTCTTTACCCGCGTTATCAATAAAGCGAATCTGGCTATACCATTTCTGATTGATGGCCATTGAAGACCACACTTCCTCAACAACCTCACGATTTTCAGTGTTGGGAGAAAGAATATAATCGTAAAGGCTTCGGCTGTGGGAAAGTAATTCGATGATAGAAACAAGCTGGCTGCGAACACTCTGGTATTCACGTTCACTGTAGGCGAGTTGATGCATAGCCTGTTTGGCCGTTAACTCTACCGTTTCTTCTTCAAGGTTCTGGTATTGCTGAGCATAGTAAGCAAACGCGATCGACACCAACACCACTGTGGTAATACACAAGTGCCAAAAGATGTTTTTTCGTTGTCTCACTGCCACGGCTCCCAAATCGAAGGCGGGGCAGTATATCACCGAATAAAAAAGTGGTTAAGAATAACCCTAGGGGCAATTGATAATTTTATAAAAACGCCTTAGTTACAACTAAAAAAGGCGCTCTTTATGGTTAATCTAACTGGTAAATGACGTCAACTCGATCACGTATCACGATTGTCGAGTCCTGATAGGTGTTGGATTCCGTTTTTGCATCCATCGCCATTGAACGCATCAGTACCGGTTGGCTGCTCGGCATATTGTAATCAATTCTCCAGACACCATTGATGTCTTTACCAAAACCAGAGGCTAGTGACTCTGCTTTACTATTGGCATCCTTGATGGCAGCTTGGCGTGCTTGCTCCTGATATTTAGCCTGATCTTTCACTTTAAGCTGAATGTTTTCGACCTGGTTGATGCCCGAATTCAGTGCAATATCCAGATACTGATTCAAGTTCGCCAATTCATCGACAGTAACATTAACGGTGCGAGAAGCACGGTAACCCACTAGCTCAGGTTTACCATTTTTCGGGTAATGGTATTGAGGAGAGATATAAAGATTGGAACTAGTGATGTTGTCAGCACTCATTCCCTGCTCTTTCAGTTCAGTCAGAAAGTCTGTCACTACTTTGTCGACTGTCTGCTTGGCTTGTTCTGCCGTCATGGTGGTTTCGACTACACGAACCGTAAACTTTGCCATATCAGGCTTTGCGACAACTTCACCATATCCGGTCGTAGCTAGGTGTGGGAAGCTAGGCGTATCAGCGTATGCACCAATACTGACCAGGCCTGAAACGGCAATTGCCAGGCTAGAAACTATCTTCATTATTGTTCACCTTATTTAACTAATCACATACATCATAGCGTTTAGATGCTGCATGAGGAGTCTAGTTCGATGTTCTGACAGAACTTTAACCAAGTGCTAGCTCGACAGCACATTTCTCGCATAATTAACAATGGATTGAGTCACTTCTTCCAATACGCCCGATTCGAGCTGCCAGTGATGCCAATAAATGCGGTATGAGCTTAAGAACCCAGGCAAGATGTCGACTAAGCTCCCTTGCGCCAACTCTTTTTTGATCTGAAAGCTAGGGATCAAACAATACGCGACTCCTGCCAGAGCCATTTTGACAAACGCTTCTGAACTGGCGACGCGGTGAGTCCGGACATTATCTGGCAGAATATTAAAATGCTCTTTTAAAAACAGTTGATGTTGATCGTCATGCTGGTCGTACGCCACAGCGGGGGCTCGCAGTAAGGAGTCATAGTTGACGCCGTTGGGGAAATAACGCTCAACGAATTGCGGATTCGCCACGCAAACATAATCAACTCGGCCCAGATAGTCCGCCTGACAACCGGGAATAGGTCGTGATTCCAAGCTAATTGCTCCTGTCACCTCGCCACTTTTAAGCTTTTCTATCGCCCTGACTTCATTCAATACCGCCAGTCTCAGCTCAATGTTCCGTGTTTTCAGTACCTGCTGTAGGGAAGGCAACAGCCAAGTTGCCAAGCTATCGGCATTGGTGGCGATAGAAATCGCCAGCGGGCGCTCTGAATCACTATTGGTTAATTCAGGCACCAGCTCACTTTCTAGTAATTGCACCCTGTGGTAAAGGCCCAGCAGCTTTTTACCCACCATGGTCGCTCTAGGTGGTTGCTCACGAACAAGCACGGGCTGAGCGAGAAACTTTTCCAACTGCTTTATACGTTGCGAAACCGCAGACTGCGAGATGTATAGCGCCTCAGCTGCACGTTCAAAGCTGCCTTGAGTCACGACTGACTCCAAAGCCTCTATCCATTTGTAATCCAACCCACGCATAGCGCCACCAAAATAAGAAAAACTGATAATAGATTAAAATCATTAATTATACTTATCAAGATACTGACTCTATTCTCAACGCTCATATTCGCAATTCATTGGAGAGAAAAACGTGAATCTATGGGTGTTATTACAGGGCTTTGGTCTGGGTGCCAGCATGATTATTCCGATTGGGGCGCAAAATGCCTATGTTCTCAACCAAGGCATTAAGAGAAACCATCACTTGACGACCGCCACCATCTGTAGCGTTCTCGATGTCATTTTTATCTCGCTAGGCATATTTGGTGGTGGTGCAGTCTTGTCACAAAATGAAACCCTGCTCACGGTTGTCACTTTAGGCGGTATTGCCTTTCTGACCTTCTATGGCTTACTGTCACTCAAAAGCGCCGTGCAAACGAATAAGGCGTCGGAGTCCAAGCGTCAAGTCGTAGAACGTGGTCGTCGAGCTGTGATTCTCGGGGCTCTGGCAGTTACCGTGCTTAACCCTCACCTCTACCTTGATACTGTGGTGATCCTCGGTTCCATTGGCGGACAGTTTGAAGGACAAGATCGAATTTCGTTTGCATTAGGTACGATCATGGCCTCTTTTGTTTGGTTTTACACCTTGTCGATCGGTGCTGCGAAGCTTGGCCCAACCTTATCAAGACCAAGAGTAAAACAAGGGATTGATATTGTGGTCGCTATAATGATGTTCACGATTGCCTTGATGCTAATAAACGAACTGGTAAATAAACACGGATAATTACATGGAACGATTAGAGCAAATCTATCAGTACAACATAGATCTTCTTCAACAGCTTGAAGTTAGCTTTAAAGAATGGCGTCATGAACCTATTCTCGATTTCGCCACTGATGTGCGTGTCGCTGAGCAGCTTGGATGGACGGGTACCCATAGCAAGAGTCTGTTTCTGAAACTGAAAGGGGGCGGGCATGTGCTGTATCTGACCCACAAAGATGCACGCCTCGATAGTAAAGCCATGAAGCAAGTCTTGGGGAAGCGACCTTCCATTTGCAGCGATGAAGAAATGATAGCGCTGTTAGGCTGTGTTCCAGGTGCGGTCTGTCCTTTCGGTATGCCTGAGCATATTGAGATCGTCGTGGATAGTGCCTTATACCAGCATCCGGAAATCCTCTACACACCCGGTCACCCTGAACTGACCATAGGGATTGCAGGCCCTTCCTTGCCCAAACTATTGCAAGCTATTCCCAACTCGGTAATTGAGATGTAAAAAAGCGAGGCTAGGCCTCGCTTTTCCGATCAGGATTCAACCTTGTTGAGGTGAACATCCATTTGCGGGAATGGAATTTCAATGCCTTCATTATCTAAGCCTTCTTTAATCGCTTGCATTAGATCGAAGTACACTCCCCAGTAATCAGATGTCTTAACCCATGGGCGCACTACAAAATTAACTGAAGAATCCGCCAGCGTATGCACGCCAACCTGAACCGCCGGATCTTTAAGGATACGCTCGTCAGATTCACAGATCTTGGTTAAAAGCGCTTTGGTTTTCTGCAGATCCGCACTGTAAGACACACCGATCATCAAGTCGATGCGACGAGTTTCATGACGAGAATAATTCGTGATAGGACCGCCGATAACGCTACCATTTGGCACGACAACCATCTTGTTATCCGGAGTCGTCAGAACCGTTTGGAAGATTTGGATAGACTCCACACTGCCTGCTACGCCACCAATTTCGACGTAATCGCCAGATTTAAACGGACGGAAAGCAACAATCAGCACGCCCGCTGCAAAGTTTGACAGTGACCCTTGCAACGCTAAACCAACCGCTAAGCCTGCCGCACCGATAACAGCAACAACAGACGCGGTTTGCACCCCAATCCGGCTCAATGCCGCAATCAGTACAATCACAAACAATAAGTAGCGTACTAAACCATGGATAAACTCAATAACCGCTTTATCCATATTTTTCTTTTTCAGCATCTTGGCGACACTGTTCGCCACCATCTTAACGAAGATGTTACCGATGAATAGAATCAGAATGGCTGAAAGGACATTCACACCATACTGGATCAGTAAATCAGAATTATTGGTAATCCACGATTCAGCCTGCGCTAGGCCATCCACTAATGGAGTTTCAATCTCCACCGACTCTCCTGCCATAATATATACCCTCTAAAATGTGTGGCGATCCTATAAATCACACGACTTTTTTATGATTGATAGACGATGTCGTCTCCATAGATAACCTGAAACTATGTCAGATTTTTGGCACGATATATCAATTTTGACGATTCATAAAGTGACGTTTATGCAAAGAACGCAAAAACAAAGAGTTATCAGAAAAAACTGATATCGGCTCGTTACAGATTACGCAATGGTTTTCATTTTCGCCACCCTTTTAGGTGAGGAATAGCCCATTCATAAAACAAATACACGAGACACAAAAAACCCGCTCATTGAGCGGGTTTTGCAAAATTAACAGAGTACTGAATTCAGGAGAATTATAGTACGTCTACTGCGTTTAGGTCAGCGAACGCTTTCTCTAGGCGAGTCACCATTGAAGACTGGCCTGCACGTAGCCATACACGTGGGTCGTAGTACTTCTTGTTTGGCGCATCTTCACCAGTTGGGTTACCGATTTGACCTTGTAGGTAATCACGGTTCTCAGCTTCATACTTACGGATACCATCCCAAGTTGCCCATTGAGTATCTGTATCGATGTTCATCTTGATAACACCGTAGCCGATAGACTCTTGGATTTCAGCTTCAGTAGAACCTGAACCACCGTGGAATACGAAGTTTAGAGCGTTAGGAGCGATACCGAACTTCTCAGCACAGTATGCTTGAGAATCACGTAGGATTGTTGGAGTTAGAACTACGTTACCTGGCTTGTATACACCGTGTACGTTACCGAAAGAAGCTGCGATAGTGAAACGATGTGAAACAGCGTTTAGTTTCTCGTATGCGTAAGCAACATCTTCAGGTGAAGTGTAAAGCTCAGAAGCGTCCATGTCAGAGTTATCAACGCCGTCTTCTTCACCACCAGTACAACCTAGTTCGATTTCTAGAGTCATGTCCATCTTAGCCATGCGCTCTAGGTACTTAGCACAGATTTCGATGTTCTCTTCTAGAGACTCTTCAGAAAGATCAATCATGTGAGAAGAGAATAGTGGCTTACCAGTTTGTGCGAAGAACTCTTCACCAGCGTCTAGAAGACCGTCGATCCATGGTAGTAGTTTCTTAGCTGCGTGGTCAGTGTGTAGGATTACTGGAACACCGTAAGATTCAGCAACTGCGTGAACGTATTTAGCACCTGCTACAGCGCCAAGGATTTGTGCACCTTGACCTTCAAGTTTAATGCCTTTACCAGCGAAGAAAGCTGCGCCACCGTTAGAGAACTGAACAACAACTGGAGCTTTCACTTTCGCTGCTGCTTCAAGTACTGCGTTTACTGAGTCAGTACCTACAACGTTTACTGCCGGAAGAGCAAAGTTGTTCTCTTTTGCTACTTCAAAAACTTTCTGTACGTCATCACCAGAGATAACGCCTGGTTTTACGAAATCGAAGATCTTAGACATGGATGTAATCCTATTTATCTGTCGTTTTAAAAATAAAACTTGTTAAGTTTAAATTCTTGCAAACGTTTGCTCACAACGTGCGTCATTCTAGCAAAGAACAATGTGACTTGCAGCAAACAAGAAAGCGGGAGAATCACTCCGCCCGCTTTCGTTTAATTACTTAGCGCGCTCTTCAAGCATCGCAACTGCTGGTAGTACTTTACCTTCAACGAATTCAAGGAATGCACCGCCGCCAGTAGAGATGTAAGAAACGTCAGCTTTAATACCGAACTTATCGATAGCTGCTAGCGTGTCACCACCACCTGCTACAGAGAAACCTGCAGACTGAGCGATTGCTTCAGAGATACCTTTTGTACCCGCTTCGAAGTTCTTGAACTCAAATACACCTACAGGACCGTTCCATAGGATAGTTTTCGCGTTGCCGATGATTTCAGCTAGAGCCGCTGTTGATTCTGGACCAAGATCGAAGATCATGTCATCGTCAGCCACTTCTGAAACGTGCTTGATTTCAGCTTCTGCGTTTTCATCGAATGCTTTGGCACATGCAACGTCAGTCGCAACTGGGATAGAGCACTCTTTCATTAGCTTTTGAGCCGTTTCAACTAGGTCTGCTTCGTATAGAGACTTACCTACGTTGTGGCCATCTGCAGCGATAAATGTGTTCGCGATACCACCACCAACAACAAGTTGGTCAGCAACTTTAGATAGAGACTCAAGAACCGTTAGCTTAGTAGAAACTTTAGAACCACCAACGATAGCAACTAGTGGACGCTCTGGGTTGTCCATTGCTTTACCTAGTGCTTCAAGTTCAGCTGCTAGTAGAGGGCCAGCACACGCTACTGGCGCGTTCATACCAACACCGTGAGTAGATGCTTGTGCACGGTGAGCCGTACCAAATGCATCCATTACGAAGATGTCACAAAGTGCAGCGTATTTCTTAGATAGCTCTTCTTCATTCTTCTTCTCGCCTTTGTTAAAGCGAACGTTTTCAAGAACAACTAGCTCACCTGTGTTTAGCTCTAGGCCATCTAGGTAATCTTTAGCCAGTTTAACGTCGCAATCTAGGGCGTCGTTTAGGTAGTTAACAACAGGTTGTAGAGAGAACTCTTCTGCGTATTCACCTTCAGTAGGACGACCTAGGTGAGAAGTAACCATAACTTTAGCACCAGCTTCTAGGCAGTGCTTGATAGTTGGTAGAGATGCTAGGATACGTGCATCAGAAGTTACTTTGCCTTCTTTTACAGGTACGTTTAGGTCCGCACGGATAAATACACGTTTACCTGCAAGATCCAGGTCAGTCATCTTGATTACAGACATGATGTGTCCTCTCAAATATTCAAAAAGTAAAGTTTTTAAGACCCGGCGACCCTGCCAAGCCCAATAATTCTTCAAACTGATTTAGATATGGAGTTTATCATTATTTATTTCAAGGCTAGAAATAAACATTTCTCCATCACCGCTAATCTGCATTTCCTCTAAAAAGTGTCATTGCAGCGTCAAACTTGACGGGGAGCGGCTTGCATTGCGAGTGCCGTATCTAACATACGATTCGCAAATCCCCATTCGTTATCACACCAAACCAACATCTTAACCAAATGGCCATTACTAACTCGGGTTTGCGTGCCATCGACGATCGCACTATGAGGATCATGATTAAAATCGATGGAAACGAGCGGAGCTTCAGTATAGTCAACAATGCCCTGTAATGTACACTGAGAAGCGTTAACAATGGTTTGATTTACGTCATTAACTTTCACATTTGTATTAATTGTGACGCTTAAATCCATGGCTGTGACGTTTACAGTAGGCACTCGTACTGAAATTGCTTCAAATTTGTTAGAAAATTTCGGGAAGATTCTTTCAATACCCTTATGCAACTTAGTGTCTACGGGTATGATCGATTGGCTGGCTGCACGAGTACGTCTGAGATCAGAATGGTAGGCGTCGATGACCTGCTGATCATTCATCGAAGAGTGGATAGTAGTGATAGTACCTGAATCGATACCAAAAGCTTCATCAAGAGCTTTGATAATAGGGACGATACAATTGGTCGTACACGAACCATTGGATACCACATTGTGATCTGCTGTTAGTGTATCGTGGTTAACGCCGTAGATAATGGTATTGTCGAGATCGCTAGCGCCCGGGTGAGAAAACAGGACTTTCTTCGCTCCCGCTTTGATGTGTTCTTGGCCATCAGCTTGAGAGCCAAACACACCGGTGCAATCCAGCACCAGATCCACTTCCAGATCTCGCCATGGTAGAAGATCGATTTCTGCCAGATGAAGAATACGGATGGAATCAAATTCTCCGCTCTCATGGTGAACGTAAATATGCTCCTGATCGTTGGTAATCTTCTTACCAAATCGACCGTGGCTAGTATCATATTGAAGCAAGTGTGCCATCGCATCGGGCTGCGCTAGTTCATTAACGGCTACCACCTTGATATCTTGGCTTTTGCCACTTTCATATACTGCCCGCAAAACATTACGTCCAATACGTCCAAATCCGTTGATCGCAACTTTTAGCATGATTCCATCGCTCTACATCTTTTTCGTGTCACAAATACTACCTGATAGATTTATAAATCGCATCTAGTTCATCGTATCGGGTAAAAACAAAAAAGCCGAGTCACAAGGACCCGGCTTTCAAAGCAATTAACAATTAAGCTAAAAGCTCTTTCGCTGTGTTCACAACGTTTTCAGTTGTGAAGCCGAACATCTTGAATAGCTCACCTGCTGGCGCAGATTCACCGAAGGTGGTCATACCGATGATACGGCCGTCGAAACCAACGTACTTGTACCAGAAGTCAGCAATACCTGCTTCTACCGCGATACGTGCCGTCACGTCAGATGGCAGAACCGCTTCACGGTATGCTGCATCTTGCTTGTCGAATGCATCCGTTGATGGCATTGAAACAACACGTACTTGCTTGCCTTCAGCTGTTAGTTCAGCCGCAGCGTTAACCGCTAGCTCAACTTCAGAGCCGGTTGCGATAAGGATAAGCTCTGGCTTGCCTGCGCAATCTTTCAGGATGTAACCACCCTTAGCAATGTTCGCTAGTTGCTCAGCGTCACGCTCTTGCTGTGCAAGGTTCTGACGAGAGAAGATAAGTGAAGTCGGTGCATCTTTACGCTCGATAGCCAGTTTCCAAGCCACTGCTGATTCCACTTGGTCACATGGGCGCCATGTGCTCATGTTTGGCGTCAGACGTAGAGAAGCCATTTGCTCAACCGGTTGGTGAGTTGGGCCATCTTCGCCAAGGCCGATAGAGTCGTGCGTGTAAACTTGGATGTTCTGCACTTTCATCAGAGCCGCCATACGCATTGCATTACGTGCGTACTCCATGAACATTAGGAAAGTTGCGCCGTATGGTACGAAACCACCGTGCAGAGCAATACCGTTCATGATAGCCGTCATACCGAACTCACGAACACCGTAGTGGATGTAGTTACCAGACGCATCTTCAGCCGATACCGACTTAGAACCAGACCACATAGTTAGGTTAGAAGGTGCAAGGTCAGCAGAGCCGCCTAAGAATTCAGGTAGCATTTGACCAAACGCTTCTAATGCGTTTTGAGACGCTTTACGTGATGCGATGTTTGCAGGGTTTGCTTGAAGGTCAGCAATGATTTGTGTTGCTTTCTCTTCCCACTCAGCTGGCAATTCACCGTTTAGACGACGCTTAAGTTCTGCGGCTTCTGCAGGGTACGCTGCTGCGTACAAGTCAAACTTCGCATTCCACGCTGCTTCTTTCGCTGCGCCTGCTTCTTTTGCATCCCACTCAGCGTAAACGTCAGCTGGGATTTCAAAAGGACCGTGTTCCCAACCTAGCGCTTTACGAGTTGCTGCAATTTCGTCAGCGCCCAGTGGAGCACCGTGACAGTCGTGTGAGCCAGATTTGTTTGGAGAACCAAAACCGATGATGGTCTTAGTACAGATTAGCGTAGGGCGTGGGTCCGCTTTCGCAGCGATAATCGCAGCATTGATTGCTTCTGGATCGTGACCGTCTACTGCAGGGATAACATGCCAGCCGTACGCTTCAAAACGCTTAGGCGTATCGTCAGAGAACCAACCTTCCACTTCACCATCAATAGAGATGCCGTTGTCATCCCAGAACGCAATAAGCTTGCCAAGGCCTAGCGTACCCGCTAGAGAACACGCTTCATGAGAGATACCTTCCATCAGACAGCCGTCACCCATGAATGCATAAGTGAAGTGGTCAACGATGTCATGGCCTTCTTTGTTGAATTGTGCTGCTAGAGTTTTCTCAGCCAGCGCCATACCTACCGCGTTAGTGATACCTTGGCCTAGTGGGCCAGTCGTCGTTTCGATACCCGGTGCGTAACCGTACTCTGGGTGACCTGGCGTCTTAGAGTGCAGTTGACGGAAGTTTTTCAGGTCATCGATAGACAGCTCGTAACCCGCAAGGTGAAGCAGGGAGTAAATCAGCATAGAGCCGTGGCCGTTTGATAGTACGAAACGGTCGCGGTCAGCCCATTCTGGGTTTGCTGGGTTGTGGTTTAGGTGAGAGCGCCAAAGAACTTCAGCGATGTCAGCCATACCCATAGGTGCGCCTGGGTGACCAGAGTTGGCTTGTTGTACGCCGTCCATGCTAAGGGCACGGATAGCATTAGCTAGATGTTTGCGGGAAGACATGTCTGCTCCTGAGTGCGTTAAGCGAAAACTAATTTTGATGGGCGATTATTCTCTCAAAGGCGCCTAAGCTGTGCAAACGTTTTACAGTCTGAATACAGGGGATTCTCGCTTATTTTCTGCCATTTCTATCCAAGTTAGTAATATTTAACTCTTTAGAAGCAAACGTTTGGATATGTATTAAATTAAAAAAGAGCTTGTAATTCGAACAGTGAAAATTAGAATAGACGTCTAGATGTAGATACACCTACAATTATTAGTATTACTCAATGTCAGTGATTAAACACATTCACTGAACTAAACCAGATTAAAGTGGAGCTAACATGGCTAAGCACCTGTTTACTTCTGAGTCAGTATCAGAAGGTCATCCAGATAAAATTGCAGATCAGATTTCTGACGCAGTACTTGATGCGATTCTTGAACAAGACCCGAAAGCCCGTGTTGCGTGTGAAACGTACGTAAAAACAGGCATGGTAATGGTTGGTGGTGAGATCACCACTTCAGCATGGGTAGACATTGAAGAGCTAACTCGCCAAACCGTTCGCGATATTGGCTACGTAAACTCTGAAATGGGCTTCGACGCAAACTCTTGTGCGGTACTGAACACCATTGGTAAACAGTCTCCAGATATCAACCAAGGCGTTGATAAAGCGGATCCAAAAGAGCAAGGTGCTGGTGACCAAGGCATCATGTTTGGCTACGCGACTAACGAGACAGACGTACTAATGCCAGCTCCAATTACGTATTCTCACCTACTTGTTCAAAAACAAGCAGAAGTACGTAAAAACGGCACACTACCTTGGCTACGTCCTGATGCAAAATCACAGGTAACGTTCCAGTACGACCAAGGAAAAATCGTTGGTATTGATGCTGTCGTTCTTTCGACTCAGCACTGTGACTCAATCTCTACGCCAGACCTACGTGAAGCGGTTATGGAAGAGATCATCAAGCCAGTTCTACCATCAGAGTGGCTAAACAAAGACACTAACTTCTTCATCAACCCAACTGGCCGTTTTGTTATCGGTGGCCCAATGGGTGACTGTGGTCTGACTGGTCGTAAGATCATCGTTGATACATACGGTGGTGCTGCTCGTCATGGTGGTGGTGCATTCTCCGGTAAAGATCCATCAAAAGTTGACCGTTCTGCGGCTTACGCTGCACGTTACGTTGCGAAAAACATCGTTGCGGCTGGCCTTGCTGACCGTTGTGAGATTCAGCTTTCTTACGCAATCGGTGTTGCAGATCCAACATCTATCATGGTGGAAACATTTGGTACTGAAAAAGTATCTCAAGACATCATTGTTGAAGCGGTACGCCAACACTTCGATCTGCGCCCATACGGCCTACAAGAAATGTTGAACCTACTTCAGCCAATCTACAAGAAAACAGCCGCATACGGCCACTTCGGTCGTGAAGAGTTCCCATGGGAAGCGACTGATAAGGCTGCACTTCTACGCGACTTCGCTGGTCTTAAGTAATTTAAATTACCGCACTAATTTGCTATTCAAGGGCTTCTGGGTAACCAGAAGCCCTTTGCTTTTGTGCGCAAAAATCAAACAACAAATTTGTATTTTTTTGTCATGGGGTCAATAGTTAACAATATGTTAAAAGGCTAATTCTTCGCCAAAAATTGCTTTTTAACAGACCAAGTCAGATGCGCAGCTTATTAGGGCAGTCGCAAAGCCGGGCATCGAGTTCCAAGACGCCACCCATGAATCTATGGGTGACTTATTACAGAGTCGATCAAGGAGGATGTATGCCTCGTACGGTGAATCCACAAGACTTCAACGACAAACGAAAGGAAGTCCCAGATAACGAATACGCACGTACTATACCGTGCAATCATGTCAGCTTATCCGCGCCGTTTCATTGGCTATCACTCGGCTTGCACGACTTTGTGCGTATGCCGTTGATCAGTGCCTTTTACGGTTTGTGTTTCATGGCGGCAGCTATTGGTATTGTGCTGCTAGTTCAATGGCAAGGCACACACTTAGTCGTCATGCCAAGTTTAGTCGTCTATATGCTAATTGGTCCCTTCTTAGCGCTAGGGCTTTATGATGCCAGTTGGGAGCGGGAAAAGGGCCATCACGCCAGCTTACTTCACTCAATGAAAGCCATTGGGCGTAACTCTTCATCACAATGGGCGTTTGCTGTCATGCTCGCCGTGTGTATGATTTTCTGGATGCGTATCGCTGCGTTACTTCATGCGTTATACCCTTCGGTTCAGGGCGCCCCAATAACAGATTTCCTTCCATTCCTTGTTATCGGCTCTTTGGTCGGCATGGTACTGGCTGCAATTGTGTTTAGTATTTCTGCTTTCTCCATCCCACTTATGATGGAGCGACGCGTTGATATGATGACCGCTGTGTTTACCAGCTTTAACGCCGTCAAATCAAATATTCCAGCGATGATAGTATGGGCAGCCGTGATCTGTGGCGGTATCTTAATTGGCTTTGCGACTTACGGAATCGGCATGTTGTTTACTATGCCAATTCTTGGCTACGGTACTTGGCACGCTTATCATGAAACCATCAAGAAAAAGCACCATTAGCACCAACGTCTAATCCGGTATATGATTCGCCCCTTATCTAAGGGGCGAATTTTTTGGAGATGAATTTGGATACAGAGCTTAGCTATCGCGTACAACAAGTGGTCGCTCGCTATATCATAACGGCTCAACATGCTTTTCAGCGTTCATTTTCTTTCCCTTCTATCAGCTACAAACTGAGAGGTAAAGCGGCAGGCAAAGCCTACCTCCAGCTTAATGAGATTCGCCTCAATCCCGTTTTATTTTTCGAAAATCAGCAAGCGTTTTTCGATGAAGTCATCCCGCATGAAATCGCACATTTGATCACTTATCAGGTCTATGGTCGGGTCAGACCCCACGGTAAAGAGTGGCAATCGATCATGGAATGCGTATTTGGCGTCCCTGCTCGTACTACGCACAGTTTTGAAATTACTTCCGTACAAGGGAAAACCTTCGAATACCGCTGCGGATGCCAGCTCTATCCGCTGACAATCAGACGTCACAATAAAGTCCTACGTCATCAAAGCAGCTACCGATGCCAGAGCTGTCAGCAAACCCTCGTGTTTACAGGTAAGCAGCTCTCATAACTCAGTGAGCCATTAATAAGTTTCACTGACAAATGCGTGCTAGACTGCGATAAGTCATACTTTTCTAATACTTATCGACATGAAACTTCGTGCATTTTTTATTTGCTTCACTGTACTTATTAGTTCATTTCAGGTGCTCTCTGCGCCTCCCTCTTCATTTTCGAAAGCCAAGAAAGAAGCACTAAAGATATATTCCGATCACCCCACCAGCTTTTACTGTGGATGTGATATCACCTGGCAGGGAAAAAAAGGTATTCCCGATTTAAAGTCATGTGGTTACGCCGTGAGAAAACAGCAAAAACGTGCTTCAAGAATCGAATGGGAGCATGTTGTTCCGGCTTGGCAGTTTGGCCACCAACGACAATGTTGGCAGTCTGGAGGACGAAAAAACTGCACCAAAAATGACACCGTATTTCGCTCAATGGAAGCCGATCTACATAACCTCACCCCCGCTATCGGTGAAGTGAACGGCGATCGCTCGAATTACAACTTCAGCCAGTGGAATGGGATGGATGGCGTGACGTATGGCCAATGCGAAATGCAGGTCAACTTTAAGCAACGGAGAGTCATGCCACCAGACCGCGCCAAAGGTTCCATTGCCCGAACCTATCTGTACATGAGTCAGGAATACGGATTCAAGCTATCGAAGCAACAAAACCAACTCATGACAGCTTGGAATAAGCTCTATCCGGTCGACACATGGGAATGTGAACGTGAGCGTCGAATCTTCAAGATTCAGGGCAATCATAACCCTTTCGTTTTCAAGGCATGCCAGGCGCTGTAATTGACCCTTATGAATTGTAGCGATATGTACAGCCTGCCCCTTGTTTTTTAGGCATAAAGCATCCATGTTAGGAGTTCATTCTCAATTATCTGGCCGGATACAAAGCTGATGCGAATTCCTCGAATTTATCACCCTGAACCTATAACCCAACTTGGCAGTTTAGCGCTTAGCGAAGATGCAGCCGGCCATGTAGGAAGAGTCTTGCGGATGAAGGTTGGACAAGAAGTGTTGCTTTTTGATGGCTATGGGGCCGAGTTTCCAGCCGTAATTGAAGAAGTCAGCAAAAAGTCCGTCACCGTGAATATCACTAAACGTGTTGAACGCAGCAGCGAGTCACCGCTGGACCTGCATTTAGGTCAGGTCATTTCTCGCGGGGAAAAGATGGAGTTCACCATTCAGAAGTCTGTAGAGCTGGGCGTTAATACCATTACCCCACTGATTTCTGAGCGTTGTGGCGTCAAGCTAGATCAAAAACGTTTTGAGAAAAAGCTCGCCCAATGGCAGAAAGTTGCCATCAGCGCTTGCGAGCAAAGTGGACGCAATATCGTTCCGCAGATTCGCCCTATCATGCAGTTGGATGAGTGGTGTGCAGAAGATTATGATGGCCTTAAACTCAACCTTCACCCCAGAGCAAAATACTCAATCAATACGCTGCCAGCGCCGGTCGAAAAAGTTCGTCTGTTGATCGGCCCCGAAGGTGGCTTGTCCGCAGAAGAGATCGAGAAAACCCGAGAATATCAATTTGAAGAGACTCTGCTAGGCCCACGCGTATTACGCACAGAGACAGCAGCTCTTACCGCAATTACTGCCCTTCAAGTTCGCTTTGGCGACCTTGGTTAAACGGAGAAAAACCATGATCAAATTAGGTATCGTGATGGACCCTATCGAGTCCATCAACATCAAGAAAGACTCTAGCTTTGCCATGATGCTTGAAGCGCAGCGCCGCGGCTACGAAATCCACTACATGGAAATGCATGATCTGCACTTAGACCAAGGTGTCGCTGTTGCAGACACCAAAGTGGTGGAACTCAAAGAAGATCCAACAGGCTGGTTCCAGTTTAAGTCAGAGCAAACTATTGAGCTGTCAGAGCTTGATGCGGTATTGATGCGTAAAGATCCTCCGTTCGATACTGAGTATATCTACGCGACCTACATTCTTGAACGAGCAGAAGAGAAAGGCACGTTAATCGTCAACAAACCTCAGAGCCTGCGTGACTGTAACGAAAAGCTGTTCACAGCCTGGTTCCCAGAACTCACCCCAACCACAATCGTGACCCGCAAAGCAGAGAAGATTAAACAATTCCGCGAACAGCACGGAGATGTGATCTTAAAACCGCTAGATGGCATGGGTGGTGCATCTATTTTCCGAGTCAAAGAGAACGATCCAAATGTTTCTGTGATTATCGAAACCCTGACTAACCACGGCCAAAACTATGCGATGGCACAAACATTCGTTCCTGACATCAGCAACGGCGACAAGCGAATTCTGGTCGTGGACGGCGAAGCGATGCCTTACTGCCTGGCACGTATTCCGGCAAAAGGTGAAACTCGCGGCAACCTTGCGGCAGGTGGTACAGGTGAAGCCCGACCACTGAGCGAAACAGATAAACAGATCGCAGCGGCTGTAGCGCCTACACTTAAGGAAAAAGGTTTGATCTTTGTAGGCTTGGACGTCATTGGTGACAAGTTAACTGAGATAAATGTAACCAGCCCAACCTGTATTCGCGAAATCGAGGCTGCATTTGATATCTCAATTACGGGTAAATTGATGGATGCGATAGAGCGTCGCCTCAACAAGCAGTAATTTACTCACATGATCATTGGGCGATAACTTGTCGCCCACTTTACGCTGGAGTAACTATGAATTTAACCAACCACTTTTTAGTTGCTATGCCGGGGATGAAAGATCCCTACTTCCAACGCAGCGTTATCTACGTATGTGAACACAATGATGATGGCGCGATGGGTTTAATGATTAATGCTCCAATCGACATCACAGTAGGTAAAATGCTCAAGCAGGTCGACGTTGAAGCGACTCAACCCCAACTCAAAGTCGGTAGCCTTGAGAAACCGGTACTCAATGGCGGCCCAGTTTCAGGAGATCGAGGGTTTATTCTTCACCAACCAAAAGATCATTATGAATCCAGCATTCAGATGACTGACTGTATCTCCGTCACGACTTCGAAGGACATACTCGCGGTTCTCGGTACAGAAGCCGAACCACCAGAGTACATTGTTGCATTAGGTTATTCTGGTTGGGAAGCGGGCCAATTAGAGATTGAGCTTTCTGAAAACTCTTGGCTAACGATTGAAGCCGACCCTGATGTCATGTTTAACACACCGATCAATGAACGTTGGCAAAAAGCCGTGCAGATGCTTGGCATCGACGCGTCTCAACTGTCCAGTGATATTGGTCATGCATAACCTCCCCATTAAAATTTATGTCTAGAACAATTATGGCTTTTGACTTCGGCACTAAAAGTATTGGCAGTGCCATTGGTCAGGAGATTACAGGCACGGCATCACCGCTGAAAGCCTTTAAAGCCAACGATGGCATTCCCAACTGGGACGATATTGAAAAGCAGATCAAAGAATGGCAACCAAACCTACTGGTTGTCGGCCTGCCAACGGACCTTCACGGCAAAGATTTGGAAACGATTACTCCTAGAGCGAAAAAGTTTGCTAATCGTCTTCACGGCCGTTTCGGCCTTCCTGTCGAGCTGCACGATGAGCGCTTATCCACTACAGAAGCTCGCTCAGAGCTGTTCAGTATGGGCGGCTACAAGGCGCTCAGCAAAGGGAATGTCGACTGCCAATCAGCGGTCGTTATCCTTGAAAGCTGGTTTGAAGCTCAATACGGCTAAGCGAGAAAACTGAAAGGGTTGGCACATCGCGCCAACCCCTTATATTTCAGTGCCACAAATAGAGCACGATAGAAAATATTCACACGCCCCAAACGGCGAAGAGCAATCTCTAATCCATATCAATCTTCACATCTGCTAGCGCACCACCACCGAAGCTTTCACCTCGTTGAGTTTTAAGCATGATACGCAGGTCATTGGCTGAATCCGCACTGTGCAGCGCATCTTCTTCAGTAATTTTGTCATTCACTACCAATTGGTAGAGTGCCTGATCAAACGTCTGCATACCAATTTCCTGAGATTTTGCCATGGTTGACTTGAGTTCATGCAAGTCCCCGCGACGAATGAGATCCGATACTCGTGGACTGTTGAGTAGAATTTCAAAAACGCCATGACGACCTTGGCCGTTTTTATCTCGAATCAACTGCTGGCCGATAACACCTTTAAGGTTCATGGAGAGATCAAACAGGAACTGCTCTTTTTGCTCTTTCGGTACAAGGTGCAGGATCCTTTCCAAAGCTTGGTTAGCATTGTTAGCGTGCAACGTCGCCATACACAGATGCCCCGTCTCAGCGAATGTCATCGCGTACTCCATGGTCTCTCGCGAGCGGATCTCACCGATCAAGATCATATCAGGAGCCTGACGCAAAGAGTTCTTCAGCGCGACTTCATAACTTTCTGTGTCTAAGCCAACCTCACGTTGCGTGACGATGCATTTCTGATGTTCGTGGACAAACTCAATCGGGTCTTCAACTGTCAGAATATGGCCGCTGCGCTCAGTATTTCGATAGCCGGTCATCGCTGCCATTGTTGTGGATTTACCAGAACCCGTGGCACCCACAACTAACACCAAACCACGCTTGGCAATGGAAAGGTCTTTCAGAGTTTCGGGCAGTTTTAAGTCATCAAATGTGGGTATGGTGGTTTCGATTCTACGAATCACCGCACCGGGTAACTCTCGCTGGTAGAAAGCGGACACACGAAAGCGACCAAAATCCCGCACTACGGCAAAGTTCGCTTCTCGACTGTGGCTATAGTCACTCTGGCGCTCTTCATCCATGGTGCTGTGGAGTAGCGTCAGCACTTCGGCTTCCGATAAGCTCTCTCCATGCGGCTTCAACTCACCATCAACACGATAAAGTACCGGCGCACCAACAGTGATGTATAAGTCTGACGCTTTCTCAGTCAGCATGCCTTGCAGATAAGCATTGATATCCATCATGACCTCTCTCAGAACAGACCTTGCTCAACTTCAATTTTCTTCGACACTTCTTCTGCATCAACCAGACCTTGAGCAATCAACTGTTTGGAGTGCTGCTCCATGGTTTGCATACCATGCGCCGCACCAGTCTGAATCACAGACTGCATTTGCGCGACTTTGTCTTCGCGGATCAGATTACGAATAGCAGGTGTTGCCATCATGATTTCATGACAAGCGGTTCTCCCACCGCCAATGCGCTTGAGTAATTTCTGCGCAATCACCGCACGCAGAGACTCAGAGAGCATGGAACGCACCATGCCTTTGTCGCTACCTGGGAAAACATCAATGATACGGTCGATAGTTTTCGCCGCCGAACTGGTGTGCAAAGTACCAAATACTAAGTGGCCGGTTTCAGCCGCGGTCAACGCTAGACTGATCGTTTCCTGATCGCGTAGCTCACCAACTAAAATGACATCGGGATCTTCACGCAATGCACTGCGCAGCGCGTTATTAAAACTATGGGTATCATTGTGAACTTCACGCTGGTTGATCAGACATTTGTTATTGGTGTGCACAAACTCAATCGGATCTTCAATAGTCAGGATATGCTTATTGTGGTGACGATTAATATGATCCACCATTGCAGCCAAAGTGGTCGATTTACCTGAGCCCGTTGGCCCAGTGACTAAGATTAATCCTTTCTCCATATTGGCGATGTTTTCAAAGATCGATGGCGCTTCTAGCTGCTCTAAAGTCGGGATATCAGTTGGAATGGTACGAAATACGGCCGCACAGCCACGGGATTGGTTAAAAGCGTTGACCCTAAAACGGCCAACGTCCGGAAGTGCAAAAGAAAAGTCGACTTCAAGACGTTCTTCAAATTCGCTACGCTGAGCATCGTTCATAATTTCAAACACCAAACGATGCACTTCGGAATGGTTGAACGCTGGTACGCCAAGCTTTCTTACTTCACCATCAATGCGTACCATGGGAGATACACCAGCAGAAAGATGTAGATCTGAAGCATTATGCTTTACACTAAAATCCAGTAATTCAGCGATATCCATTTAAAATCCTTAATAAAGTTAGCTATGAGTAGTATTCAACAAAACATTGAACAGATCACCTCACAGATTGAAGCGGCACAACAAAAGTGTGGACGCCCTCTAGGCTCAGTGCAACTTCTGGCGGTGAGTAAAACCAAACCGTTCGACGCGATTTTAGAAGCAGCTCGCGCCGGTCAAGTCGCTTTTGGCGAGAATTACGTACAGGAAGGCGTTGATAAAGTTGCGTATTTCGCTGAAAACCACCCTGAATTGACTCTAGAATGGCACTTTATTGGTCCAATTCAGTCCAACAAAACACGCTATGTTGCGGAGAGCTTTGCCTGGGTGCATACCGTTGACCGCGCTAAGATTGCCCAGCGATTAAATGATCAAAGGCCGCAAGAAATGGCGCCGTTGCAAGTTCTCATTCAGGTCAATACCAGCAGTGAAAGCTCTAAATCTGGCGCCAGTGATGACGAAATCTTTGCTTTGGCAGAGTTGATTTCTTCTTTGCCAAACCTCACGTTAAGAGGATTGATGTCAATCCCGGCCAACGTTTCAGACTATCAGTCTCAGCTTGCGGCATTTAGCCATTTGGCAGAGCTGAAAAACCGATTGGCGCAACGTTACCCAGAGCTCAATCTCGATACGCTTTCGATGGGCATGAGTGGCGATATGGAAGCCGCAATTGAAGCGGGAACGACTATGGTCCGAATTGGCACCGCTATTTTCGGTGCTCGCGACTACAGCAATAAAGCTTAATCAGCAATAACAGGAAGAACACAATCAATGGAACACAAGAAAATTGCCTTTATCGGCGCAGGTAACATGGTCAAGGCTATCGTCTCTGGTCTAGTATCAGGCGGTTATCCTGCTGCCATGATCACAGCGACAGCCCCATCTGAGACTCGACGCCTGCCGTTGGAGCAAGACTATTCCATTAAGACCACCAGCGACAATATAGCCGCAGCCAGCGAGGCTGACGTGGTCGTCCTTTCTGTGAAACCGCAAATGATGGAAGAGGTATGTAAACCACTTCAATCCATCGACTGGTCAGGCAAACTGGTCATTTCGATTGCCGCAGGTATCAGTAGCCAACGCCTATGTGAAATGCTGAATCACAACCTAAACATCGTTCGTGTTATGCCAAACACTCCCTCTCAGCTTGGTTTGGGAATGAGTGGTCTGTATGCTCCATCGCACGTTTCACAGCAAGATAAAGCCTTTGCAGCTGAACTTATGGAGTCATGCGGCAAAGTTTGTTGGGTAGAACAAGAATCCGGCATCAACAGCATCATTGCAGCTGCTGGCAGCGCTCCGGCTTACTTCTTCCGCTTTATGGAAGCGATGCAAGCTGAAGCCATTGCCCAAGGTTTTGATAAAGAGACGGCTCGCCTTTTAGTGCAACAATCAGCCTTAGGCGCTGCAAGCATGGTCGTTGGCAACCCAGAGACAGAACTATCGACACTGCGCGAAAACGTCACCTCAAAAGGCGGCACTACGGCGGAAGCGTTACGCACATTCAACGAACACCAACTTTCAGATATAGTAGCGAAAGCAATGCAAGCCGCTGTAGCTCGTGCTGAAGAAATGGAAAAACAGTTTTAATTAGATTGAGCCTTGGCTCTACGAAGTAAGGGTAACCTATGAATTCAATGAGTTTTCTGATTTCCACCCTGTTTGATCTCTACATCATGGTGGTGATCTTGCGGATTTGGCTGCAAGCTGCGCGTGCAGACTTCTACAACCCATTCTCACAATTTATCGTCAAAGCGACTCAGCCAGTGATTGCACCACTGCGCAGGGTTGTCCCTTCGATCGGCAGTATCGATTTAGCGACAGTACTGTTTGCTTACGTGCTGTGTGTGCTGAAGTTTGTCGCTCTGATTCTGGTTGCCTCCGGCGGCTCTGTGTCATTCAGTGCAGAGTTCTTCTTCCTTGGTCTACTATCGCTGATTAAAGCAGCTGGTGGCTTGCTGTTCTGGGTACTTCTTATCCGCGCCATCCTGAGCTGGGTCAGCCAGGGTCGCAGCCCGATTGAATATGTCTTCCATCAGCTTACAGAACCTATGTTGGCGCCTATCCGCCGCGTAATTCCGGCAATGGGTGGGTTCGATCTTAGCGTACTGGTCCTATTTATTGCCCTTCAGTTCGCGAACTTCCTGATGGGTGACATGATTGGCCCTGTCTGGTTCCAGCTATAATGGCAAAAGCCGCTTGGTTAGAAGGTGATGACCTCCTACTCAGGCTCTACATTCAGCCCAAGGCAAGCAGAGATAAGCTGATTGGTCTGCATGGTGATGAAATCAAAATCGCAATTACCGCCCCGCCTGTGGACGGAAAAGCCAACGCTCACTTAAGTAAATACCTGTCCAAACAGTTCAAAGTAGCAAAAGGGCTAATCACCATAGAGAAAGGGGAACTCGGGCGACATAAACAAGTCAGAATCCAGTCCCCAGCTCATATCCCCGAAACAATAAAGGCCATCTTGTGATGGCCTTTTTTAATTCGAATCACAAAAGGCGCACTCTCAATATTTCACATAAAAAGCACAGCATAATTCGCCCTTGGTAATCTAAAAACCTTCACAGAGTGAGGATCCAAACGTATGATCAGGCGTAAAAATAATAAGCATGTAGTCGTATCATTTACGCTGCTCTTTTCCTCTGTAGTAAGCCATTAAGGAAGCATCATGAAAAAATGGATCACGTTAGCGCTGGCCAGTCTTTTAGCCCTACCCACGTGGGCGGGTCAGTTTAAAACCATCAAAGATGTCGAAGTTCACTACTCCGCATTTAACTCCACATTCCTAACTCCGCAAGTCGCGCGTAGCTATGAGCTAAAACGAAACGGCTACTCAGCAATAATTAATATCAGTGTGTTAGACAATTATCAGGCTGGTAAGCCTGCCATCACCGCGAAAGTTAGTGGCAGCGCGAAAAACTTAATCGGCCAAACTAAGACACTTGAGTTCCGCGAAATAAAAGAAGGCTCTGCGATTTATTACCTCGCTGAATTCCCTATTTCGGACGAGGAAAACCTAACATTCAATATCGATGTTAATGCTGGTAATAAAGGCACGGGCAGATTAAAGTTCACCCAGAAATTTTATGTGGAAGAGTAACGACTAAACACCCTTCCCAATATAGGCACAAACAAGATTATGAATGCACAAAAAATTGTCCTAGCGACAGGTAACCAGGGCAAGGTTCGTGAGATGGCCGATCTGCTGGCAGATTTCGGTTTCGATGTCGTGGCACAAAGCGAATTTAATGTCTCAGAAGTTGCTGAAACTGGCACAACATTTATTGAAAACGCCATCATCAAGGCGCGTCATGCAGCGAAAGAAACCGGATTGGCGGCCATTGCCGACGATTCAGGCCTTGAAGTCGACTTCCTAAAAGGAGCGCCGGGCATATACTCTGCACGTTATGCCGGAGAAGGCGCGAGTGACCAGCAAAATCTAGAGAAGCTGCTCGATGCAATGCAAGGCGTTCCGCAGGAGCAACGTACTGCACGCTTCCATTGTGTATTAGTGCTAATGCGTCACGAATTAGATCCAACGCCGATCGTCTGCCACGGTAAGTGGGAAGGCCGTATTCTGACTGAAGCTCAGGGCGACAATGGTTTTGGTTACGATCCGGTTTTCTTCGTTCCAGAAGATAACTGTGCTTCAGCAGAGCTTGAACCAACACGTAAAAAGCAACTTTCTCACCGTGGTAAAGCGCTTAAGCAGTTGTTTGCGACACTTTCTGAGCAGCAATAATGAGCCAATTGATTCCACCAGCGCTGAGTCTTTATGTCCACATCCCTTGGTGTGTACAAAAATGCCCTTATTGCGATTTTAACTCGCACGCGTTAAAAGCCGACATCCCAGAGCAAGAGTACATAGCTGCTCTGCTGGAGGACCTTGATACTGATATCGAGCGTTATCAGCTTAAAACCAACCTACGGGCACTCCACTCCATATTTATCGGTGGAGGGACGCCAAGTCTCATCTCAGCGCAAGGAATCGCTGATTTACTTGCTGGCATAGAAAAAAGAGTCGCGTTTAAAGACGACATTGAAATCACCATGGAAGCGAATCCAGGCACGATTGAAGCGGAGCGCTTCGCGGGGTATCGCAAAGCTGGAGTGACGAGAATTTCGATTGGTGTGCAGAGCTTCGAACAGCAGAAGCTCGAACGTCTTGGGCGAATCCATGGTCAGGATGAAGCCGTCAATGCCGCGAAACTGGCTCACAAGATTGGTTTAAATAGCTTTAATCTTGATTTAATGCACGGTCTGCCAGACCAAACCGTAGAGCAAGCCCTCGCGGATCTGGAAAAGGCGATTGAGCTTAACCCACCACATCTTTCGTGGTATCAGCTCACTATTGAGCCCAATACTATGTTCCACTACAAGCCGCCTGTTCTGCCCGATGACGATGACTTGTGGGACATTTTTGAACTCGGCCACCAAAAGCTGACTGAAGCGGGCTACGTTCAGTACGAAATTTCCGGCTACAGTAAGCCAGAGTATCAATGCCAGCATAATCTCAACTATTGGCGTTTTGGCGACTATCTCGGCATTGGCTGTGGCTCGCATGGCAAACTCAGTTTCGCTGACGGGCGTATCATCCGTACGACTAAGGTCAAGCACCCGAGAGGCTATCTGGCAGCGTATCAGAATATGGTAAAACCCTACCTAGATAGTGAAGCCGATGTCGCTAGCGAAGATCGTCCTTTCGAGTTCTTTATGAACCGATTCCGTTTGATGGAAGCCTGCCCTAAGCAAGACTTCTTAGATACAACTGGCTTGGGTTTTGAATCAATTCAGGAAACCATCGACTGGGCGAAAGAGATGCAATACCTCAGCGAGTCTGATACGCATTGGCAAATCACAGAAAAAGGAAAGCTGTTCCTTAACGATTTGCTCGAAGCGTTTATGGCGGAAGAGGATTAGAGGGGCTGGAACAAATTTGAAAGGGTTGACGATATGGTCAACCCTTTTTGTTTTTCATCGTTCAAAACTTGTCTCCGCTGTCTCGGAGCGAAGTTTAGAATATCGAGCGGCCAATTCGCTCAGCGAGTAGCTCTAGTGCTCTGGTCCCGGCGAGAGAGTTGCCTGAAGGGTCCAGCTCTGGAGACCAAACCGCAATCGTCATCTCCCCCGGTACGATAGCGATGATCCCGCCACCAACACCAGATTTCCCTGGCATACCGACTCGGTATGCAAATTCCCCAGCACCATCATACAAGCCACATGTTGCCAGCAAAGCGTTAAGCTGCTTAGTTTGAGTAGGTGTCACCACAGGCTTGCCTGTTTGTACTGAAGTGCCTTTATTAGCCAGATAGCTGAATGTTTTCGCTAAATCGACACAGCTCATCTTCAAAGCACACGCATGGAAGTAGTTATTCAGAACAGGGATTACATCATTGTCAAAGTTGCCAAAAGAGCGCATAAGATACGCAATCGCCGCATTGCGGTCACTGTGCATCATCTCTGATGCTGCAACTATCTTGTCGTAACAGATATGAGTATCGCCCGACAGTTGACGGACAAATTCCAGCAAGCGTTGTCTCGGCGCAGACAGGCGGCTTTGCAGCAAATCGGCAACAACTATTGCCCCGGCATTAATGAAAGGGTTACGTGGAATTCCCTGCTCCATTTCAAGCTGAATCAGAGAGTTAAATGCCTGACCAGAAGGCTCCTTGCCTACCCGAGCCCAAATCTCATCAGGAGTATATAACCCCATTGCTAACGTTAAACTTAACGCTTTAGAAATGGACTGAATTGAAAAAGGTTCATCGGCGTCACCAGCTTTGATTACTTCTCCCTTATTGGTGAAGACAGCAATTGCCAGTTTATTAGCCGGAACTTTTGCCAGCGCAGGAATATAATCGGCTACTTTTCCCTGACCGATAAGCGGCCTGACCTCTTGCAGGATGTCGGCTAAAATTTCTTTTGTCGGTTTCATTACTTACCTATATTTCAAAGGCTTATTATTTTTCTTGTAGGGTCAAAAAAGCCAACATCAAAATGTTGGCTTTCTCATTCGCTTTTATTTCGCGGGTGACTTAGCTAACACGCTTAAACTTAATGTCCCACACTCCGTGACCTAAACGGTGACCACGTGCTTCAAACTTGGTCAGAGGACGATCTTCCGGACGTGGAACAAAGTCACCATCCTCGGCGATGTTCTCATATCCAGGCGCTTGATTCATCACCTCAATCATATGTTCTGCGTAATTTTCCCAGTCTGTCGCCATGTGGAAGATGCCTTCACCAACTGAAAGTTTTTGGCGCACCATTTCAGCAAAATCTAGCTGTACAATACGGCGCTTGTGGTGGCGCTTCTTGTGCCATGGGTCTGGGAAGAATAATTGCAGTGTTGCTAGGCTGCTGTCTGGGATCATGTTAGCAAACACTTCCACAGCATCGTGACACATCACTCGTAAGTTGGTTAGGCCAGCTTCGCGTGCATCCGCAAGACACGCGCCCACACCTGGGCTGTGAACTTCAATACCAAGGAAGTTTTTCTCAGGCGCATTTTTCGCCATTTCGACCAGAGATGCCCCCATACCGAAACCAATTTCCAGTACCACAGGGTTATCGTTACCAAACACTTCTTTCCAATCAAGAAGCTTTTCTTGGTAATCAATACCCATTGTCGGCCAGCATTCATTCATTGCGCTTTCCTGACCTTTGGTCAAACGGCCTTCACGACGCACAAAGCTGCGCACTTTGCGTATCAGTTTACCGTCTTCATTGTATTCGTTAGTGGTCACTTCACTCATGATTCTGCCTGTCTAAAAATTGCTCTCGACTTAAAGGGATTGTGATTATCCAAAGAATCGACATTGGTGCAAGTATTTTAGGTCATTTCTCGCAGAATAAACCCCTACTCTTTATCGGTTGTACTTTAGACAGTTTCTATGGTGCAATTTTAGCTAACTCAATAAATATAAAATTACAGAGCAAGTCGTGACTCCTTTTGCAAACGCCATCCTAGAATGGTACGAAGACTACGGAAGAAAAAGCCTTCCGTGGCAACAAAATAAAACTGCGTATAGTGTCTGGCTGTCTGAAATTATGCTTCAGCAGACTCAGGTCACTACCGTGATACCTTATTACCAACGCTTTCTCGAACGCTTCCCGACTGTCGTAGATCTTGCCAATGCAGAGCAAGATGAAGTGCTTCACCTATGGACAGGGCTCGGCTATTACGCACGAGCGCGTAATTTACATAAAGCTGCGAAGATTGTGGCAGAGCAATATCAGGGCGAATTCCCTCTCGATATTGAGCAGATGAACGCCCTACCGGGTATAGGTCGTTCTACCGCAGCGGCTGTATTGTCTTCTGTCTATAAACAGCCACACGCCATTTTAGACGGCAATGTGAAGCGTACACTGGCGCGTAGCTTTGCTGTTGAGGGCTGGCCGGGGCAAAAGAAAGTCGAGAATCAGCTTTGGCAGCATGCTGAAGAACACACTCCCGACACCGATGTCGATAAGTACAATCAGGCAATGATGGATATGGGTGCCATGGTGTGCACTCGCAGCAAGCCAAAATGTACACTGTGCCCAGTGTCTTCTTTTTGCGCCGCGTACAAACAAGGCAACCCTCTCGACTACCCTGGCAAAAAGCCGAAAAAAGAAAAGCCAGTCAAAGAGACCTGGTTCATTATGCTGCATCACCAAGGGCATGTATGGCTGGAACAACGCCCACAATCGGGGATCTGGGGCGGACTATTCTGCTTTCCAGAACACTCTGAAGCACAACTCGATCATCAACTGACAATGCGTGGTGTCCTTGATAAGGACATTCAACGTCGCGATCAGTTGATTGCTTTTCGCCACACCTTTAGTCATTACCACCTCGATATCACACCAATTTTGGTAGACCTATCAAAGCAACCTGATGTGGTGATGGAAGCAAACAAAGGTCTTTGGTATAACTTATCGCAACCTGAAGAGATAGGTTTGGCCGCTCCAGTAAAACAACTACTGGAAAGCCTGCCTTTCGAGCTTCAATATTGATTAACTCTAAGGAGTCGTTATGAGCCGCACTGTATTTTGTGCTCGACTACAAAAAGACGCAGAAGGTCTGGACTTTCAACTGTACCCTGGTGAACTAGGTAAGCGTATTTTTGACAACATTTCTAAACAAGCTTGGGCAGAGTGGCAACACAAGCAAACCATGCTGATCAACGAGAAAAAGCTCAACATGATGGATCCTGAGCACCGTAAACTGATCGAAACTGAGATGGTCAACTTCCTATTTGAAGGCAAAGATGTCCATATCGAAGGCTACACGCCGCCAAGCGAATAAGATTTGCCCTTTAGGTTAAGGATAGAGAGAATGACATCACTGCGTTGCTTTGATGTCATTTTTTTAGGATAGATATGAAGAAGTTAGCTTACTTTTTGCTGACAATGACGCTCACGGGTTGTAGTCGTGAGTTCATTGAAAACATCTATGATGTGAACTACGAACCAACCAACCGATTTGCCAAAAACTTAGCCGGACTACCCGGCCAGTTTCAGAAAGATACAGCGGCACTTGATGCCTTGATCAGTAGCTTCTCAGGCAACATTGAAAAGCGTTGGGGACGCGGGGAAATCAAGTTCGCCGGCAAGAGCAACTACGTCAAATACATCGACAACTATCTCAGTCGTTCAGAAGTCAATTTTGATAAGGGCACCATTGTTATCGAAACCGTTTCGCCAACCGATCCAAAGGGGCATCTGAAAAACGCGATTGTAACCACACTGCTGACCCCCGACGATCCAGCAAACGTCGACTTATTCTCTTCCAAAGACATCAAGCTTGAAGGCCAGCCGTTTCTTTATCGTCAGGTCGTCGACCAAGATAACAAGCCTATTCAGTGGTCGTGGCGAGCAAACCGATTTGCCGATTACCTGATTGCCAATAAGCTCAAAGTCAAAAACGTCGACTTCAAAAAAGCCTATTACGTTGAAATTCCTATGGTTGAGGAACAATTTGAGATACGCAGCTATAAGTATGCTGATATCGTTCAGCGAGCTTCACGCCGTTACGGTATTCCTGAAGATCTGATTTATGCGATTATCAAAACAGAAAGTAGCTTTAACCCATATGCAGTAAGCTGGGCCAACGCCTACGGGCTTATGCAGGTTGTACCTAAAACCGCAGGGCGTGATGTATTTAAGCTGGTGAAGAAGAAATCTGGTCAACCATCCCCTGAATATCTATTTAATCCAGAAAACAACATAGATACCGGTACCGCTTATTTCTACATTCTGAAAAATCGTTATCTAAAAGATGTTCGCCATCCTACTTCTCTCGAATACAGCATGATCTCTGCTTACAACGGTGGGACTGGCGGCGTGCTCAATACTTTCAATCGCAATGACAGAAAACGAGCAATGCGCGACCTTAACTCTCTGCAACCAAATCAAGTTTATTGGGCGTTGACGAAAAAACACCCAAACGCGGAAGCGCGCCGTTATCTCGAAAAAGTAACAAAATTCAAAAAGGATTTTAACGCTGGTAAATCATAAGCGCTAAAAACGCCTAAATTATCGGCACTCAACCACTTTTTTGAATTTTTTTCTAAAAACAAGTTGACGGCAAGACGGAAAATCCGTTTAATAGCGCTCCGTTGCCCGGATAGCTCAGTCGGTAGAGCAGAGGATTGAAAATCCTCGTGTCGGTGGTTCGATTCCGCCTCCGGGCACCACAATTTCTTTATTGTTGGTGCTTAGCACGAACAATTAGTAAAAGAATAAAGTGTGCCGACTTAGCTCAGTAGGTAGAGCAACTGACTTGTAATCAGTAGGTCACCAGTTCGATTCCGGTAGTCGGCACCATTCTTTTGCCTCGATAGCTCAGTCGGTAGAGCAGAGGATTGAAAATCCTCGTGTCGGTGGTTCGATTCCGCCTCGAGGCACCATTATTTGGTGCTTATCTGAAAAGATGACACAAATAATTCCCCCTTAGTTCAGTTGGTAGAACGGCGGACTGTTAATCCGTATGTCGCAGGTTCGAGTCCCGCAGGGGGAGCCACTTTCAAGAAGCCAAGTCGAAAGACTTGGCTTTTTTCGTTTTTAACTGCGACTTACTTGTTCCAAGTAAATGTCTCAGAGCTGGCCGCCTGCGTTGAGTCCCGACAGAGAGGCCATAATTAGAAAAAGCCTCATCACACGGTGAGGCATTTTTCGTATTTAATGCTCCTGCTTTGTTCCAAAGAAATGTCTCAGCACAGAGCCGCCCCTCCGCAAAGAATCCTACTCTCAAGTAATCTAATCACTCACAGAGCTCAGTTTTCCTCTTTCTCATCCAGATATCGACTTTCTACCCCACTTAGATTTTTATCTCATAGATCCGCAAACAATATAAATCCGTAATCTCATTCTTTATGTAGAAATACAGCATTTATTCAGGCAGCTGTAACCCGTCAAAAACGCGCAAAAAGCGTAGCTCGATTTGCTAATGCTTAGGAAAACAGGCTGAACCAGTTTGGGATTAGGCACTGATTCGACGCTTAAACAACTGAAAAGCACTCTTTAAGGGGTGTTTTTTTGCTATCTAAATCCATTATTCCCTACTCTCTCGGCTATAACTTCTGTTGCTGGCTATACATTTCTTATCCGAAATGAGCAAAAACAGCCCATTAAGTATAGAAAAACAACAAACGATATTTTTTTTGCAATTTAATGTTGACCTCCAAGGCGAAAAGCCTTTTAATACACCTCGTCGCCCGGATAGCTCAGTCGGTAGAGCAGAGGATTGAAAATCCTCGTGTCGGTGGTTCGATTCCGCCTCCGGGCACCACAATTTATTAATTGTTGGTGCTTAGCACGAACAATAGTTAAAGAATAAAGTGTGCCGACTTAGCTCAGTAGGTAGAGCAACTGACTTGTAATCAGTAGGTCACCAGTTCGATTCCGGTAGTCGGCACCATT